>NZ_JADPCJ010000044.1 GCF_015670795.1 Collinsella aerofaciens
ACCCCGGAGGAGTTCCGGAGACAGTCCCTTGCGGCGTAGTTTTTATTTAAGCCGTCCAAGTTTTGGGGTGCAGTTCAATCGCGAGTCGGGGCCTTTTGTTTGGAGCGGAAACTGCGTCCCAGAATTGGCGTTCAGAATGGGATGCGCTTTCCGGTAGAGCCTCTGGCGGAAACAGCGTCCCGGAATCATGCCTCAGAGTGGGATGCGCTTTCCGTTAACCGCTCATTTGGAAAGCGCATCCCAGTTTGAGTGTTTATTCCGGGATGCGGTTTCCGCTGAAGGACTCAACCGGAAAGCCTGTCCAGCTCTGAGACGGGATTCCGGGACACGCTTTCCGCCAGGCCCGCCATCCGGAAAGTGCATCCCGTTTTGAGCGTCCAGGCTGGGACGCGCTTTCCGTTGGCGTGGCCGTTGGGAAAACGCGGCCCAGATAGGGGGAATGCGATTCGGCGATGCTTGGCCTAGCAGCTCCTACAGGTCCACCTCGTTGAGCCATGTCGGTAGAGCGGTCTGCCGGATGCCTGCCGTCTGCAGCTTTTTGGCGAGCATTCCTGTCGAGCGGACCTCGTTCATGGTAAAGCGCAGCAGAGGGTGGCCGTAGAGCGATAGGTGCGCCTCGCGCTGTCGTTCGGCAACGAGCGCCTCGGCGGTGGTGCGTCCGGCCAGCATGGTCTGGTCGGTATATTTGATGAGCCCGTCGAGCTCGCCCAGCGTGAGTTCCCGCGCCTGGCGCTCCCAGGCAAAGTCCGTTCGTATGGGCTTGGCCGAATCGAAGGGGTCCGTCAACTCGTATTGAAGCCAGTCGGGCGCAAAGCCCGTCTCGATCATGACGGCTCGGGCGACCGATTCCCCGCCGCTCTCGGCGCGGGCGTCGGCATATCGAAGCGTTGTGAGGGCGGTGCGAATCGCGCGACCATTGCGGGCAGTCGCTCGTTGCTCGACGGCCTCCATCAGCTGTTCCGGCGCAAGGCCGAGCTTTGAGATCGCCGAATCGGCAATGGGCATGCCGTCGGCAAAACCAGTTTGCAGCAGGCAATCTGTGGCCGTTTGGATGGGCGGCGTTACCGATATGCCGGCTCTGCGTATTGCTCCGGCCGGCTCAATCTGGTGTCGCTGAATATGTGCGCCCGGACGAGCCGACGGCTTTGTCGAGCTGCAAACATGCACGACATTCAGATGTCGCCACGAGACCTCGAGCCCCAGCAGGCAAGCTGCCGAAAACGAGCAGAACGTCCAATCGGGGTGGATGATCGCAAGGGCGCGAATAATCTCGCAATGACGCTGCGCCCGGTTGAGCTCATCCCAGCGCATTTTGCGCGCGAACAAACCTGGCATGGGGGAGACGACCGCGCTGCCGATGCGCCGAAGGAGCGCTTTTCGGATCGCCGCGCTCGGGGGAATCAGACAGCGCTCCTCTTGTTCGGCTTGGTTCAACAGCTGGTCGATGAGTTGGTCATTGCAATGGGTCATGAGCTACCGCCTTCTTTTGGGTAGCAAAAACGTACCAGCTGGAACTTGCCGCTCAGCTGACCAAAAGCTGACCAAAATCTAACCATGCAGGTAGATGACCTGCTTTTGGCGACATATTTCTTGTTTGAATCGGTGGGCGGTAATCGGCGACCGTGAACGGTAGCTGGATATGAAGTCTTGGTAAGTTTCGGGACGTGTACTTTTCCGAAAAAGAGCAATCTATCTGCTGTTTTGTGTTTCTGGACCGCATATTTGAAGGCATGTGATAAGGGCGGCGGATCGTTGCATTGTATCTGCGGAAACTGTGTCCCGGAATTGCCACTCGGAATGGGACGTGCTTTCCGGATCAGCCCTCAAGCGGAAACTGTGTCCCGGAATCGAGCCTCGGGGTGGGACGCACTTTCTGGATGGCATGCTTGGCGGAAACTACGGCCCAGTTTTTGGCTCCAGAACGGGATACATTTTCCGGAACGGTCCACGTGCGGTGGTGTACCGCCTCTTTTGCGTGCGCCGCTTGTCGAATTACGTTATAGCTAGCTATATTATAGGAAGATATAATATAGCTAGCTATAACGTAAAGGAAGGATGGCCCTGTGTTTATCGGAAGAACAACGGAAATGTCCGAGCTCAATCGACTGTATGGCACGGGCTCCTTTGAGATGCCTGTGATTTACGGCCGCCGTCGTGTGGGTAAAACGCGCCTTATCACAGAGTTCATCCAAGGCAAGAAGGCTATTTACTTTCAGGCTCGTCGTACCAATGCGGAGGCAAACCTGCACGGCTTTAGCCAGGCGATACTTGCGGGTTCGGTTGGTGCTGCAGGCGTGTCGTTTCGTAGCTTTGATGAAGCGTTCGATGCATTGGCCACCATGGCTCGCACGGAACGTTTGATTGTTGTGATTGACGAGTATCCCTATCTCGCCCAATCGAATCCCGAGATCAGCTCGTTGCTGCAAGACAAGATTGATCACTTGTACAAAGAGACCAAGCTCATGCTTATCCTGTGCGGGTCGTCTCTTTCGTTTATGGAGGAACAGGTGTTGGGCTACGAGAGTCCGCTATACGGTAGGCGCACGGCCCAGTTTAAGATCATACCGCTCGATTTTACGACGACCCTCGGCCTGTGGCGGGGCATGAGTCGCGAAGACGCTGCGGTTTGCTATGGCATTACAGGCGGCATTCCTGCATATATCGAGAAAGTCGATCCTGCCGCACCGCTCAAGGACAACATCAAACGTCTTTTTCTTACTCCTACGGGCTATCTCTTTGAGGAGCCGAGTAACCTGCTGTTGCAAGAGTGCCGCAATCCCGAGCAATATGATGCGATCGTGCAAGCAATTGCTCAGGGGCGCTCGAAGATCTCGGAGATTGCGAGCTCTACGGGAATCCCTGCGAGCAACGTAAAGAGCTATGTTGATAAGCTGGCGTCGCTTGGGATTGTCGAGCGCGAGCTGCCCCTAAACGAGACGAGCAATAAGCGAGCCGTGTATCTGCTGAGCGACCAGATGTTTAGGTTCTGGTACAAGTTTGTTCCGCAGAACATTGGGCTGATTCAAAACGATATGGCCGAGATGGCGTATAAGCGCATTGAGCCGCACGTATCGGATTACATGGGTACGGTCTTTGAGCTTATATGCAGACAATACGTGTACGAACTCGCGCGCGCGGGCCAGCTCGATGTGGTTCCGGCGAGCGTCGGGCGCTGGTGGGGGACGGACAATCGCACGCATACGCAGGAAGAAATCGACTTGATTGTTGACGATGGCGAGGGCGCTGCGCTGTTTGCGGAGTGCAAATGGCGCAATGAACCGGCGGGCGAAGACGTGCTGCAAAAGCTCGTGCACCGAAGCGAGCTCTTTAGACGGCAACGAAAAAGCTATGCACTTTTCTCAAAAAGCGGCTTTACGCAGGGATGTCGGGATGCCGCGGAGAGTAGGGGAGACGTCAAGCTGATCTCGTTTGCCGAGGTGTGAGGGCGGGGATAATGAAGCGCGTCCTGATTTGATGCCGGGAATGGGATGTGCTTTCCTTTTGCGACCTTTGGCGGAAAGTGCGTTCCAGATTTCGGCTTCAGAATGGGATGCCGTTTCCGGATCGGCCCTCAGGCGGAAACTACGACCCGGAATTCGGCTCCAAAACGGGATACGCTTTCCCGGTGGCATCTCTAGCGGAAACTGCATCCCGGAATGAGCTCTCGGAACGGGACGCGCTTTCCCATCGGGGCTTCAAACGGAAACCGTGTCCCGGAATCGAGCCTCAGGGTGGGACGCATTTTCTGGTAGAGGCCTGGGACGGAAGGCGTGTCCCATAATCCGGCTAATCCGATGGCCAGGTGGTTGAGCGAGCGGGCTCCGAGGCTCCATTACTGAAAATTCATTTGTTAAACCTGGCAACCGTGGGTAGAATAAAGTCGACGGCAGCCCAAGGGTGATAGCTGGGCAGCGCCGTTACTTAGTTCAAGGGGTCAATGCCTTATCGGCGTCGACCCCTCTTCTTTTGCTTCGTACGCTGCTTAAGTGCCTCGGAAAGTCCGATAAGCGCCGTGAGGAGCGAGACCAAAGCGGTCAGGAGCTTCACGAAATCAATCAGATCGGTCATGGGCATCACCTCCCGTCGCATGGAGGGCGCTGCCCGGCACATGGAACTGCCGTCAACAACTGCCATTCTATCAAAGCGCGGTCATAAATACGAATATATGTTCGATAATAACAGCAACGTGATTCTCTCAAAGTGTGGCTTTACGCAAGGATGCCGGGTAGCCGCGCTGGGCGATTTCATGTCCGTACGGGCGCCTATCCTTACGGCAATGTAGCCGCTTATGTAGCAAGCGGCAGTTGACGGAGAGAGGCCATAATCGTGTCAGCTGAAAGGACGCCGGGTATCTCGGCTATCGATACGACGAACTTTGCGCGCCAGATTGTGCTGGACTTTGAGTTTGCGCCGGTGCCAAAGCAGCGCCAGCGCCGTGGGCTGCGCAATGAGATTATTGAGGTCGGCGCCGTCAAGCTCGATTACCACGGCAACGTTATGGGTGAGTTCTCGCAGTTTGTGCAGACAGAATTTACCGAAGGCGTTGCATATCCCGTCCGCGAGCTTACGGGGATATCGGCTGTGGACACCGCGATGGCCGATCCGCTCTATGTGGTGATCAAAAGGTTCAGCGATTGGATCGGTCGCTACTCCGCCCAGGTGGTTTGCTGGAGTGGGGCGGATCGTCGACAGCTTTTGACCGAGTGCCAGGCAAAGCACATCGACCTTTCCGCATTTCCTACGGACTGGGCCGACCTGCAGGCGTTTTACACCTCGATCATGGATGTGGGCAGCCACGGGTGTGTCTCTTTGAGTGACGCGGCGACGTGGTTTGGCATCGAGTTCGACGAGTCGACGGGCCACGCCCACAGCGCCTTAGCCGATGCGCGCGTGACCGCCAAGTTGCTCAAGCAGGTGATGGACGGGAACTATCACGTGAGCCCGCGCGCCCAGGAGATCCGCCAGCGGTGGGGGATGGGCGAGCGAGCCCAGACGCGCCTCTCCAGCAGGTGCCCCGAGCTGAGCGATCTGCTGCTGAAGCTGAAGGCGGAGGGGAGGTAGGCGGGGCTCCGGGAATGACCTCTGACTCAAGTCAACGGGGCTCATTTTGCTTTCTTTGGAGCTTTCTCACGGGGCTGACTTTACTTCGTCTCATTTCGTATAAAGCGGCTGCTAGATTGCATAGTGATGATAAAATTAATCAACTCAACATCAATAGCTGTCGCTTTGCGCAATGAGGGGTTCCGAGACGTATGAACGAGTCTGACACACGGCTTAAACTCATTGATCCTGCGATTATGGAGTCGTGGGATCGCAATACCCAAGTCTTCACTGAGTATTTCTTTACCAGTGGCGAGATCGTTGTGCGCGGAAGTATGGTCACCCGTAAAGACAAGAAGAAGGCTGACTACCTTCTGATGTATGCTCCGGGCATCCCTATCGCAATCGTCGAGGCTAAGGATACGGAGCACACCGTTGATGCCGGTCTCCAACAGGGGATGGGATATGCCCAGCTGCTCGATATTCCGTTTGCGTACAGCTCAAACGGAAAGGGTTTTGTTGAGCACGATTTTCTTACCGGGAAAGAGCGCACTCTTGCCATGGACGAGTTTCCCGCTCCGGCGGAACTTTGGACACGATACTCAAAAGCTAAGGGGCTTGAACATCCGTATAGCCAGGAGATTGTGACCGCTCCGTATTACCAGGAGCACGGCGGCAATCATCCTCGCTACTATCAGTGCATCGCCATCAATCGTACGCTTGAAGCTATTGCGCGAGGTAAGAATCGCATCTTGCTCGTTATGGCAACGGGAACGGGAAAGACTTTTACGGCTTTTCAAATCGTTCATCGCTTGCGACAGACTACCGAGGTTCGTAAGGTTCTCTATCTGGCGGACCGCAATATTCTCGTCGATCAGACTATAGACGGCGATTTCAAGCCTCTCAAGAGGGTTACAACCAAGGTCGTAGGTCGAAAGCTCGATTCTGCTTACGAGGTCTATTTCTCGCTCTACCAACAGCTTGTTGGAGAAAACGGTGAAGAAATATTCCGCGAGTTCGACTCGGAATTCTTCGATTTGATTATCGTAGACGAGTGCCATCGCGGAAGCGCCGCGGCGGACTCCGCATGGCGTAAAGTACTCGAGTATTTCAATTGCGCAATTCAAATCGGAATGACGGCCACGCCAAAGGAGACTGAAGAGGTTTCAAACATTACCTACTTCGGCGAACCTGTCTATACCTACTCCCTTAAACAGGGTATCGAGGATGGCTTTCTTGCCCCGTATAAAGTTATTCGCCCTAAGCTGAACGTCGACATTTACGGATACCGTACTGAGGAAGGCACCGTGGATGATCGCGGCGAAGCTCTGCCCAAACGTGTTTTCGAGAAGCAGGACTTCGACAGCGAGATCGTCATCAAAGAGCGCTACGAGGAAGTTGCCAAGCGGATAACTCAATTTCTAAAGGAGACGGATCGTTACTCCAAGACCATAGTCTTTTGCGTTGACATCGAGCATGCCGAAAACATGCGACGTGCCCTTGTAAACGAGAACGCCGATATCGTAAGAGATCACCCCACCTACATCATGAAGATTACGGGTGACGACAGGGAAGGTAAGGCTCAGTTAGATAACTTCATCGACCCCGACGAGAAATACCCGACCATCGTTACGACTTCGAAGCTTCTCACCACTGGCGTTAATTGCAAGACGTGTAAGGTAGTCGTGCTCGACAACAAGTTCGGTGAGCACGGAATGACGGAGTTCAAGCAGATTATCGGCCGCGGAACCCGTATCTGTGAGGACTACGACAAACTCTATTTCACTATCCTCGATTTTCGTGACGCATCGCGTTTGTTCGCAGATCCCGAGTTCGATGGTGAGCCTGTTGTTGTGTTTGAGCCTAATCCGGGTGACCCCATTGCGGACCCGGGTCCCGGCGGCAATGGCGGCAGCCCCGTCCCGCCTCCGCCTCCAATCGTAGACCCACCCGTATTACCGCCGGACGATCCGTCCTCCCATGTGAAATATCACGTTCATGGGGCCGACGTCTATGTAGTGTCGGAGATGGTGCAGTATTACTCCTCCGATGGCCTTCTTGTAACTGAGAGCCTTAAGGACTATACGCGAAAAAACATCCTTGGCGAATACGACACTCTTGACCACTTCCTAGCGGCGTGGAACTCTGAACATAAAAAGCAAGCGATTATCGATGAGCTGCGCGCACGTGGCGTATTCCTGGACGAGCTGCGGCTCGAGACTGGACAGGAGCAAATGAGCGACTTTGACCTCATTTGCCATATTGCTTACGACCAGAGACCTCTTACGCGCAGCGAGAGAGCCAATAGCGTCAAGAAGAAGGGCGTGCTTTATGAGTATGCCGGCGTCGCGCGCGAGGTCCTCGAAGCACTTCTCGATAAATATGCGACGTCGAACCTCGTAGACTTGGACGATACCCATGTCCTCGACCTCGAAGAATTCCGTCGGTTTGGCAGCCCAATGAAGATCGTCGCCGCATTCGGCGGCAAACAACAGTACATTCAGGCAGCGCAGATGCTCGAGGACGAGCTCTATATCGCATAGAGAAAGGTAACGATAGCAAATGGCACTGGGATCTCTTGTAAAGACCCTGCAGAACATCATGCGTAAAGACGCCGGCATCAATGGCGATGCACAGCGCATTGAGCAAATGACCTGGCTTTTCTTCCTCAAGATCTACGATGCTAAGGAGCAGGAGTGGGAGTTTCACGATGACTCCTATCAATCCATCATCCCCGAGCGTCTGCGCTGGCACGGCTGGGCGCATGATGCGAAGGACGGCAAGGCGCTTACCGGTGATGAGCTCCTCGATTTTGTAAACAACGATCTCTTCAAGACTCTCGAGAGCTTAGAGCTTGCACCTGAGGCACCCCTGTGTCACGTCGTCGTTAAGGCGGCCTTTACTGACGCTAACAACTACATGAAAGATGGCATCCTGCTTCGTCAGGTCGTCAATGAGATTGACGAGGCGGTTGACTTTACCGAGTACAAAGAGCGCCACGCTTTCGGCGAAATTTACGAGACCATCCTTAAAGACTTGCAGTCCGCGGGCAATGCCGGTGAGTTTTACACGCCCCGAGCGGTGACCGACTTTATGGCCCGAGCACTTGCGCCCAAGCTCGGTGAGACCGTGGCTGACTTTGCTTGCGGCACAGGCGGCTTTTTGACGAGCGCCCTCAACATCCTCCGCGACCAGATAGAGACTCCGGCTGATCGCGTGGCCTACACGAGCTCGGTTTATGGCATCGAGAAGAAACAACTGCCCTATCTGTTGTGCATAACCAACATGCTGCTACACGACATCGACAACCCCAAGGTCTTTCACGATAACTCGCTTGAAAAAGATGTTCGCGAATGGAAGCACAAGCCTGATGGCCAGTTTGATGTCGTACTCATGAATCCCCCCTATGGAGGATCTGAAAGCGCGTCAGTGCAAAACAACTTCCCTGTTGCGCTCCGTAGCTCCGAAACTGCGGATCTATTCCTTGGACTCATCCTTTATCGTCTTAAGCGAGGCGGCCGCGCTGCTGTCATCATTCCGGATGGCTTTCTCTTTGGCCAGGATAGCGCGAAGACGGAGATCAAGCGTCGCCTGCTTGAGGATATGAACCTGCATACTGTTTTGCGCCTTCCGCAGAGCGTTTTCGCTCCCTACACGAGCATCACTACCAACGTTCTGTTCTTCGATAATTCCGGGGCTTCTGAGGGCGTCTGGTTCTATCGCATGGATATGCCCGAGGGATATAAGCACTTTTCTAAGACTAAGCCCATTAGGCTCGAACATTTTGCACCTGTAAAGGAATGGTGGGAGAACCGTCGAGATATCGAGGAAGATGGTAATCCCAAGGCAAAGTTCTATACAGTCGACGAGTTGCGAGACGGCGGCTTCAATCTTGATTTGTGTGGCTATCCACACGAGGAAGAAGAGATTTTGCCGCCCGACGAGCTGATTAGGAGCTACAAAGAAGAGCGCGCTAAGCTCGACGCCGAGATTGACCAGAAGTTGGCTCGAATTTGCGAGATTCTTGGGATTGAGGCGTAGATGAAGGCAAAAGACCTGAAGAACTCAATTCTGCAAATGGCGGTCGAGGGCAAGCTTGTGCCGCAGGATCCGAACGACGAGCCTGCCAGCGTCCTTCTCGAACGCATCCGTGAAGAGAAGCATAAGCTTATCGCTGAGGGTAAGGCCAAGTTCTCTAAAGGCGGGGAGAGCATTATCTATATCGGTTCCGATGGCTCCCCCTATGAGAAGAGGGTGGATGCCAAGGGTCGCGTGACTAGCGATAAGTGCATCGCGAACGAAGTGCCGTTTGAGGAACTGCCCGAGGGGTGGGCTTGGGCAAGGCTAGAAGATTGCTGCAACGCCATTGTTGACTGCCCCCACTCAACGCCTAGCTATCTCGCCGTTGAAACAGGCTACTCGGCAATTGATACAAATTGCATGGATGATAACTGGCACCTAACGGGATTGCGTTCATTGTCGCGGGAATCCTATGAGAAAAGGACGAAGCGATATGTTCCGCAAGCTGGCGACATTATTTTTTCTCGTGAGGGCTCGATTGGACGCTCGGTTATTCTGCATGAAGGAAATACCTGCCTTGGCCAGCGAGTGATGCTTCTCGGCTGTAACGAAGTGCTGTTGTTTAATAAGTACTGTCAAGTCGCGCTTTCCTCGCCTTATGCATGGAGGCTATATCGTGCTGCAAATATCGGAACGGGCGTAAAGCACATCAATGTTTCAATGATTAAGACGCTGCTTCTCCCCCTCCCGCCCCTCGCCGAGCAGCGCCGCATCGTCGAGCGCGTCGGCGAGCTCATGCCCCTGGTCGAGGAGTACGGCGGGCT
>NZ_JADPCJ010000045.1 GCF_015670795.1 Collinsella aerofaciens
AGATTAAAAGTAACAGACCGGATGAAGATACGTGCGACGGGGGCGAGGCGAATGGCTGAGCGGTATCGATATGCGGGTTCAACGGTATCACATTGGCCACATAGATTTTTAACTTGCATTTCTACCCGCCCTTTTCGTAGAGTCGCCGATACGTGCTTAGCGCACCCTCGGCGCGTCCGGCAGGCTTTGCGAAATGGGATCCAGGAGACTTCGGCGCAGCATCATCTTGCGGAATGCTTCTAATGAGCCTCCCATCCTTCAAAAACAGAATCTCATCGCACAGCCTATCGACCGAATCCAAGATGTGGGATGACATGATGATGCACGTACCAGAATCGGCCAGCTTCCTGAGAATCTCGGAATGCAAGTCCACCCTGCTGGGGTCGAGCGCGTTCATGGGCTCATCTAATAGAAGGTACCGCGCGCCCGTCGCATACGCAATCGCCAGGGTAAGCTGCTGCTTCATGCCCTGGCTCAGAGTGCGGATCCTCATCTTCGCGAACTCGCCTATCTGCGTTTGTTCCACTATCTCTTCGATATCGCGAGCATGCGGCCACATATCGCAAACCATCTTGAGGTGATCTTCCGCACGCAATCCGGGATACAGCAGCGTCCCCTCACCAGGTGCATAGAAGATCATAGAACGGACCTCTCTCGCACCCGTACCCTGCACCTCATCCAGAACGATGCTCCCGTCCACGCGAGGACCCGGCAAACCTGCCATCGCACGCAGCAACGTCGTCTTTCCATGCCCGTTCGGAGCGACGAGACCGTAGACCGTACCCGGGGCAAACTCAGCGTTCACCGAATCTACGAGCACCTTCTTTCCATAAGAGATCGTCAGCGTTTGAAGGTCAATCATCGAGATCATCCCCTTTCGATCTTTGGAACACTCAGGCGCACCATCAACGGAGATACGGCGCCCAAGACCACCAGCAGAGCGCCCGATGCGCCGACGACCTCTCCAAAAGGCATCGCGTTCGTCCCTCGCCCAAGGAACCCAATCGTCCCCACCTGGGAAGCGGGATCAAACGAGGCGAATGGAGCCAGCAGCGCGACGCCCATGCCCACGCTTTCAACATGAGCGCTCAACGAACCCAACACCAAGAGAACCGCGCAAACCATTCCGGTGACAACGGGGTTGCGGCTAATCGCTGCTGTCAACGCAGCGACGACGGAAATCACGCCGTATGCCATGACCAGCAACGGAATACTGCACAACACCGCCTCCCCCACCATGGACGTTGTCGAAGCTCCCGCCCGAATGAGAGCGACGGGATACTCCGATCCACCCGCACCGTTCTTAATCACGGACACAACGACAGCGGGAACCATCGACACCAAAAGCAGCACCAAGCCAAGCAGGAGAGCCAGCGCAACAGCCGTCAGAAAACGCACATGCGCTGTTGCGGGGATCTGGAGAACCAGAAGGGAACGACACTGCAGGTGGGTGCACGCGAGCGATGTGACAACCACGGGCAACAGCAAAAATAAGGAGGGAAGCGCTGCCTGGAGATACGAAAGGAGGATTAATGGGGGCATCTTCGTACTTAACTCGTAAACCTTGGGGTCCGGCAAGCTCGCGATCGACTCAAGCAGAAGGGCGCGCGCCTCCGCACGAGAAGGAGTCTCCGGCTCGATTCCGATCGATTGCAGGAGAGTCGCATCTGCCGCGCCCAGCTCACCTCGAGCGCGCTCGTACGTCGCAAGGCTTCGAAACCCCTCCGCAGGCATAGGCGCGTACACGAAACCCGAAAGAGCATCCCGCATGTCTTCCAGGGCCGCTTTGCCCTCGACGTCCATATTCGCAGCGTTCTGCTCTAGATACCGATCTATTGAACGGAGCTCCCCATCCCTATACCGAACAGCGGAAACGTTATCAGCGTCAGGAAACATCTCGACCAGAGCCGGGGCCAGCATCGTCGTCGACATTGCAATCGCGCATACGGCGAGGGTAGGAGAACGCAGGAGCAGTTTCCCCATCGTTCTTACGTATGCAACGGCGGAGGCACAAGCGCTCGAACGAGTTGCCGTTCTCGATGCAGTGAAGGAACCTCTCTCAAGACAAATCGGGGATATCGGGCACGCGCAGCCGCTCTTTCCAGCAACGCAAAGCAGGCTAATTGCCAGCACCTCGATCCCGATTGCGCATACGAGGGCAATCGCGCCACGCTCGAAGCAAAGTCCAGGCAGATTCACTATCTGCGTTGTCGGGTACGGGCTATAGGCGCCGACGGTCAACTCAGTGTTCGCATACGTAAGGGGATTCAACAGGGCGAACTCACGTAAAGCGATGGATCTTCCGTAATACCCGGGAACCATCGTCACCCCCATCAGGGCACATACGAACACGATTCCAAGCGTAGGGTTATTGGCAATCTTCACGGCAAGGTGAACGACAAGCGAGATGAACGCTGCCACCAAGAATTGCATGATGGCCGTCTGCGCGAACACCAGCCAAGCCGGTTTGATAACCGGAGTCGCATATTGAATGTAGCCTATCGGATAGAACGGCGAGCCCGGGCCATTCTTCACAAGCGCGGCGATTATCCCTGGAAGATTGATGGCGAGGACGGCAAGCATTGCAAAAACACTCGCCCATACGCTCGATGCAACAAGTCTACCCAGCTCGCCCATCGGTGCCTGGATGATGAGCTTTTCACGTTTGTTAAGACGCGCGGCAAGGAACGAGACGGCAACGGCCGTTGCGACCCATAGCAAGTACTCCTTCGATCCGTCATAATAGGTGTACTCTCCATCCGATATCTGCAGAAACGGAAGTAGGGGAGAGAGCGGTGCCAAGATAAGACGTCCCGCGGCAAGAGGGTACAGAAGCGCGGGCATGCTTGATGAAGAGGTATAGACACCGTCCTCCCCCGCATTCACAAGCGCATCCGCATAGGATGCTGACAATTCCTGCTCAACACGGGTTATTCCCGACTCGAGGTATTCGACCCGTCCGTCGATGCCAGCCGCGCTCCTGAAGACGGGCAGAGCACAAAGAACCATCAACGCAACAACGACAACACAGAGCGACCTGGAGGAGAGAAGCGACCTAAAGATCGCCTTCGAGATTTTGAGCATATTCATCGCCAACCTTAACCTCATCCAGTCGGAACAGAGGGGCCGAACAAAATGCTCGGCCCTTATTACTTGCCGGCAAAGTCAATTTAACATAAACTGTTAAAAAGTAACCTGAGTTTTTTAAATTCTTCGGAGGTTATTATGAGTTCCGACAATCGCACTCCCCGGCTTCATTCCTTCCGCATCGCATGTGCGATAGCCTCTGCGACCCTTTGCGCCACCGCCATCGCACAAGTGGCGTTCTCCTTAAAGCCAGCAATCGAAGTGCTCGACAACCCTGTAATTGCAGACTCCCCCGCGTATCCAGCCCTTGCGATCTCGACATTGGTCCCTGCCGTCATCGGTATCGCTACGACCATCCTCAGCGCCGTTCTCGTGTGGACGATCAAGAGCGGAGACCCCTTCAAGAAAGGGTCTGCGACATGCTTGAAGGTGCTCGGCATTCTCTTCGTTGTTCAAGCTGCCACCAGCCTCTACGCCGGCTCACTCAAAACCTCCGTTTCGATGTTTGGCGGCGAGGGGGCCGTCGGCGCCCAAGAGATCGCTTCATCATTCGATTGGACCTCTCTGGTTCTCGGCATCGTCCTGTTCATGCTTTCCCAGCTCTTCTTGTACGCCCGAGAGCTGTACCTCGACTCCGACGAGATTGCGTAAGGAAACGCCATGCCCGTAATTGTTCGCCTCGACAAGATCATGGCCGAGCGAAAGATTTCCTCGAACGAACTTGCCGAAAGGATTGGAACCACGCCCGTGAACCTGTCCCGTATTAAAAAAGGGCATATTCGCGGCATTCGCTTCAACACGCTCGAGCAGCTATGCCTCGCCCTTCGTTGCCAACCCGGAGACCTTCTCGAAGTCATGAGCGAAGAGGATGCCCGAAAGGAGTTCGGACTCGATTGGTCCGCCGAGGATTAGAGGGCGGTCGTACTCGCCCTGCACACGGGGATGCGAATCGGCGAGGTCTGCGGCCTTCGGTGGTGCGATGTGGATTTCGAGACGGGCCTGATCTCGATCAGACACTCGGTGGCGTACGCGAAGGGAATGGGTTCGTTCATCAAGGACACCAAGACCCATGACGCCAGGGGTATCCCCATCGACCCGGTCGGCCTACTCCCCTTCCTGAAGGAGACCCACGAGATCGACTGCGGAAAGCTGCGCTTGCGCGGCCTTACCGGGGCGGTCGAGATCGGGGACTGCTACATCCTGTCGGAGCCGGGCGCGACCTTCGCGACGACAAGCTATATCCGCAGGGCGCTCAAGACGTTCTCGGAGACCAACGGCCTCATGGGCACCAACGACGAGCTGATCACGTTCCACGGCCTTCGCCACACGTTCGCAACGCAGTGGATCCGCCAAGGCGGCGATATCAAGGCGCTCCAATCGATCCTCGGCCACAAGGACGCCATGGCGACGCTCAACGTCTACGCCGACATCGAGCCCATCTCCAAAATCCATAACATGCTGCGCGCCACGCCGTGCCTTTGGCGCGGGCACCTCGGGCCGAGGGTCGATCCGGGTCCCATGTTCCAACAGAGGATCCAGGAGTCCATCGAGACGCTCCAGGCGTTCGGCTACGGCATCACCGAGCCGGACGACCGAAATATCGCCATACGCGGCGTGAAGATGAACAGTTGGCTCTAGCTCACCGAGTACGCGGCAGTGCTGGGCCCATCCCAACTGAGGTCACGGTGGTCCGATAGGGGCGCCGCCCGCGGCATGCGCCGCGGAGCGGTATCCCCTACCGAAGGGCGGGGATGCCCTCCGCTTCCAGTTCGGAATCAGCCGTCGGAGGCGTTCGGCTGACTGCGGGAACGGCCTGTCCGCTCAATGTGTTCGGCTGAGATCGGAAATCAACCCAACACGAGCCGGACACGCGCCAGACGGCTCTTCCCCGTACGGCCTTCCCCCTTACGCTCATGTTGCAGGCATGTAACGCCGCAGCGAGCGCGCCTTTTTTGCGCCAGACAGGTACAATGATGAACACTGTACCGTAGCGGAGCGCCCCGCGCGCGCCGCAACCACGCGAAAGGGTTTCCCATGGCCGAGATCTCGTCCTCCCGCATCGTCATCACCGTCCTTGGCAAGAACCGCCCCGGCATCGTCGCCGGCGTCACCCGTGTCCTAGGCGAGGCCAACGTCGACATCCGCGACATCACGCAGTCCATTATCGAGGACATCTTCACCATGACCATGCTGGCCGATACCGCCGAGTCCAAGCTCGACTTCGCCGAGCTGCAGAAGGCGCTGGCCGAGGCCGGCGAGCTTTCGGGCGTCAACGTGTCCATCCAGCGCGAGGACGTCTTCAACTTTATGTACCGCCTGTAGCGAGCAAGCCGCTCGGGGCAGCTTGACGTCATATCGTCCAAGCGCGCGGCCCCAAAGCGGACCGGAGAGGAGCGCGCATGGCCTACGACGCCAAGAAAATCTACTACCGCTTCGACGATCACCTGAGCCGCCTGGTTCTGGATTACGAGGCGAGCCGTCAGATTTCGCCCGAAAGCGAAAACCTCTACCACGGCCTGCCGACCGCCCCGTACGACGAGGGCCTGTTCGTAGAGCATAACGTCAAGCGCGGCCTGCGCAATGCCGATGGCTCGGGCGTGGTCGCGGGCCTTACCCGCATCTCGGACGTGCACGGCTACAACAAGGTCGACGGCAAAGTCGTGCCCGACCAGGGCAAGCTTACGCTGCGCGGCTACAGCATCGAGGACCTGGTCAACAACGCCCAGGCCGAGAATCGCTATGGCTACGAAGAGGTCGCCTACCTGCTCATCACGGGCTCGCTGCCCAACAAAGAGGAGCTCGACGGTTTTTGCGGACGTCTGGGCGCTTTTAGGCACCTGAGCGATGAGTACGTCAAAGAGTTCCCCATGACCACGGTGTCGTCGAGCATCATGAATGTGCTTCAGCGCGCCGTGCTGCTGCTCTACGCCTTCGACGCCGAGCCCGACGCCATTACGCCCGAGCACGAAATCGACGTCGCCATCTCCATGCTCGCCCGTCTCCCCCGCATCGCCGCCTTCGCGCATATGGCCTCGGTCGCCAAGCGCCGCGGCTCCGAGGTTCATGTACCGCACCCCACACCCGGTCTCTCCACCGCCGAGACCATCCTGCAGGTGTTGCGCGGCGGCATGGCATTCACCCGCGACGAAGCCATGCTGCTCGACGTGATGCTCATGCTGCATGCCGAACACGGAGGCGGCAACAACTCCACGTTTGCCTGCCGCGTGCTGTCCTCCTCGGCCACCGACCCGTATTCCGCCTACGCCGCGGCTATCGGCTCACTCAAGGGCCCGCGCCACGGCGGCGCCAACGCCAAGGTCGTGTCCATGCACGAGGACATCCGTGCGCACGTCTCCAATTGGGAGGACGAGGACGAGGTCGCAGCCTACCTGGGCAAGATCCTCGACAAGCAGGCCTTCGACGGCACGGGTCTCATCTACGGTATGGGCCACGCCGTCTACACGCTGAGCGACCCGCGCGCCGAGGTCTGCCGCCGTTACGCGCGCACGCTTGCCGCCAAGAAGGACCTGGGCGAGGAGTTCGCGCTCATCGAGCGCATCGAGCGCCTGGCACCGCAGGTGATGCGCGACCACGGCATGACCAAGCCCATCTGTGCCAACATCGACCTGTACACGGGCTTTATCTACAAGATGCTCGGCGTACCCGAGACGCTTTTTACGCCGCTATTCGCCGTCGCCCGCATGGCCGGCTGGTCGGCACACCGCATGGAAGAGCTCTTCTGCGCGCACCGCATTATTCGCCCCGCGTATCGCCCGGTTATCGAGCCGCTGGAGTACAAGCCGCTCGCCGATCGCTAGGACGCGGACCGTTATAGAACCCGAGCGTGGCCAGGGCATCATCGCCCTCGGCCACGCTTTTTATGCCAGCAGAAAGGGCTGCATCAAATGATTGTGTTTTCCGATATGGACGGAACGCTGTTGACGAGCGATAAGCAGATGAGCGATGCCACCTGGGCGATGCTCGACGAGCTCGCTCGACGCGGGATTGAATTTGTGCCCTGCACGGGACGTCCGCTGTCGGGCATCTTTGAGCCCATCCTCGCCCACCCCGCCGTACACTATGCGGTCTGTGCCAACGGTGCCAGCGTCTGGCAGCTCGACGACGGTACGCCCACCGATACCTCACGTGCTACGCGCATTTTGAGCCGACCGCTCGACCGCGCCATCGCCCACCGCGTCCATAGCGTTGCCGCCGGTCACGATGTGACCTTCGATATCTTCGCGGACGGGCAGTGCTTCCTCCCCCGCTCGCTCTACTCGCGCCTGGACGAATTCTGCGGCGGCGACCACCACATCGCGGCTTCGCTCAAGCGCACACGAACACCGATCGACATGGATATCGACAGCAAAATCGACGAGGTCGAGACACTCGAACGCATCGCCATGTACTGGCACGACCCGGCCGATCGCGACGCCATCGCGGCGGAGCTCGACACGCTCGGAGGCATTGAGGTCACGCGTTCGTACGCCATGAATATCGAGGTCATGGGCGAGGGCGCCACCAAGGGAACGGCCCTCACGTGGCTATGCGAGCACCTGGGTGAGCGTCTCGCCGACGTCTGGGCGTTCGGCGACAACATCAACGACATACCCATGCTGCAGGCAGCGGGCCACGGCATGGCCATGATCAACGCCGAGCCCGAGGACCGCGAGGCCGCCGACGCCATCACCGAATACGATAACGACCACGACGGCGTCGCCCGCACCATCATGACCGCCCTCACCTAGCAGCAGTAACCCGGCAGGGTAGCTAATTTGGGACGGGGCTATTTTAGCTACCCAACAAGCGGGTAGCTAAAATAGCC
>NZ_JADPCJ010000046.1 GCF_015670795.1 Collinsella aerofaciens
CAGGGATTAGTTCTCCTTCCGGTAAGGGCCCAGGTAGACTACCTGGTCGATAGACGGCAGGTGCAAGGGCGGCGACGCCCTCAGCCGAGCCGCACTAATCGCCCGAGCTCTTCCGGAACCGCACCTCGCGGCCCGCGGGACAAGCGCTCACGCGCGGTCCGGGCACGAGGATGCCCCCGAGTCACCTTTCCTATGCGCCATGCGGCCCCCAGGGCACGTGTAGAGTGAGACCCAGGACACCGTAACGGTGGGCGCCGCCCACCGGTCAGCGGCCAGAGCATGGGGGGCACGCCCGGTCCCGTTCCGAACCCGGAAGCTAAGCCCCATCGCGCCGAGAGTACTGCGGGGTCAGCCCGTGGGAGGCCAGGGCGCCGCTGACCGGTGGACGGCACCGAGCCGTACGCTTGAACTGAGAAGGGGGAGGCCTCGCGGCCTCCCCCTTTTTGCGTTTACGGGCTTTTGTCTCACATAGTAGCTGTGTTTTATAACCCTCGTTTGTCGCATCTTCTGTGAACGGGCTACAATAACTTAGTCTGTGCGATATGGAGGTGAACATGGCTGAAGCTGGTATCGGCGTTGATATCGTCGAGATTTCCCGGATGAAATCAATTCTTGAAAAGACGCCGTCGTTTGCTCGGCGTGTGTTTACCGAAGAAGAGCGTGCGTATTGCGATGTATCATCGCGTCCCGCTGCTCACTATGCGAGCCGCTTTGCTTCGCGCGAGGCGGTGCTTAAAGCTCTCGGCACGGGTTTTAGTCAAGGCGTTGGTCGCAAGGATGTTTCGGTTACGCGTGATAAACTCGGCAAACCGAAGGCGCTGCTTTCGGGCCGTGCTCTCGAGATCGCTCAAGAGCTGGGTGTTGTTGAGGTCGCTCTTTCCATTACGCTTACAGGAGACTTAGCCGTTGCGAATGCCATCGCGATTACCGAAGATGCTCGGCCTAAGCCAAAAGATGAAAAGGTGAGCACCAAGAAACGCGTAGCGCAGACATTTAAAGAGGCTCGCTCTGTTTTAGATGAGCTTGAGCAGCTGCAGAATTCAGCATTGACGGAGCACCTGGGCGATGCTTCGCAAGATACGCTAGGAGCATAGATGAAACCGGTTTTGAGTACCGAAGAAGTCGTTCGTCTCGAGGATATCATCGAACGCGAAGGGACTTCGAAGGCCGAGCTTATGGAGCTAGCGGGTGAGTTTGCCGCCAACGAGGTCTTGAAGCTCAATCCCGATCGGGTTCTCGTTCTGGTCGGTTTTGGTAATAATGGCGGCGACGGTTGGGTTGCCGCCGATATCCTGAGCCATAAGGGCGTGGACGTCGATATCGTTTCTCCGGTTGAGCCGGATGAGATTCCTGCTGCTCTGGCACGTCATGTTGCTCGTCGTACTGCCGGCCGCGATGTGCACGTTTGCGTTGGCCCCTCGCGTGACGAACTCGAGGTTTTGATCGATAAGGCCGATGTTGTTGTCGATGCCATTTTTGGTACCGGTTTCCATGGGAATCTGCGTGCGCCGTTCTCCATCTGGATTCCTACGGTCAATGAATGCGCCGATTGTGTCGTATCCATTGATGTCCCCTCGGGCCTGAATGCCGAGACGGGCGTTGTTGATGACGACTGCATTCGTGCCGAACATACGGTGACGATGATTGCGCCCAAGATTGGTCTGTATAGCGCTGATGGCCCTGAGTATGCTGGCGATTTGATCTGCGGCAATCTTTACGACCGTCTTGACGAGGTCATCGATGATGTCGACCACGCCGCCGAGATTGTCGAGCCCGGTGACTTAGTTGATTACTTTGCCCCACTACCTACGAATATCGATAAGTATTCCCGTGGCTCTGTGCTTATTGTCGCCGGATCTGCGCAATATCCTGGTGCTGCCATTATGGCGGCCAAGTCTGCAGCTCGCGCGGGTGCTGGTTACGTGGCAGTCGCGGCTCCTGACGCCTGCGCTAATCTTATTCGCATTGCACTTCCTTCGATTCCCGTCTTTGCTATTCCGTCTGATTCCCGCGGCTCCTTTGGCGCCGCTGCGCGCATGACGGTGTGCGAGATTGCAAAGAAGTACAGCTGCGTACTGTGCGGTCCCGGTATGACGACGTCTGCCGGCGCTATGCAGGTGGTTTCGGGCTTGCTCGAGCTTGATGTACCGCTTATTTTGGATGCCGATGCACTCAACTGCCTTGCTAAGATTGCCATTGACGGTATTGATAGTAACCCCGAGATGTATCGTCGCGAGCAGCCGTTGGTTATGACGCCGCACTATCGTGAGCTTTCGCGTCTGGTTGCCGGTGACGAGGTGAACGACCTTGGTACCGCGATTGCAGCCGCGCAGAAGGTTGTCTGGGCTGCAGGCTCCGACAATCTGGTGGTCATTGCCAAGGGGCCGACGACGGCTATCTGTGGCGTTGAGCGTGTGCTGCTGCCACTTTCGGGTCCGGCTTCTCTGGCAACTGCCGGTTCGGGTGATGTTCTCGCGGGTATTTTGGCCGGCACGCTTGCCACCATGCGCGACGAGATGGATCGTTGGGAGTTGCTGTATTCGTACGCCGTCGCACTTCACAGCTACGCCGGTTTTGCCGCGGCGACGGAGTATGGTGAGAAGAGCGTTATCGCGACCGATCTTATCGACTTGATTGGTCCTGCCATGGAGCTGGCGGCAAAGGATGCGCTCGAAGATCTGGGAATCATGGACGAAGGGTCGGATGACTAATCATGAATAAAGCCGATTTGACGCGCTGGTCCTGGGTCGAGATCGACCGTGGGGCGCTCCGTCGCAACACGAGGGCCTATAAGAACTTGCTGAATCCACGTCAGCGCCTGTGCTGCGTGGTCAAGGCCGATGCTTATGGTCATGGAGCTGTTGAGTGCGCCAAGATCATGTATTCGGCCGGTGCCGACATGTTTGCCGTGGCGACGGTTAACGAGGGCATTGAGCTCCGACAGGGCGGGATTACGAAGCCCATCCTCATCCTAAGCGAGCCGCCTATCGAGGCCATTCCGACGTTGCTCGAGTTTGATATCATGCCCTCGGTCTATACGTCTGACTTTGCTCTTGCGTATGGCGAATGTGCCGTCGCGGCGGGCAAGGTGGGCAAGTATCATCTCGCCATCGAGACAGGTATGAATCGTATCGGCGTACACTACACGCAGGTGCTCGACTTTGTGCGCGGTATTAATTTCCATCGCGGTATTCAGTGCGACGGCGTATTTACGCACTTCGCCACGGCCGATGAACCTTCGGGCTGGGACTACAAACTGCAGTGTCAGCGCTTTACCGAGGCCGTTCAGGCCATTAAGGATGCGGGCTTTGAGTGCGGTATCGTGCACTGCGCCAACACGCCGTCCTCGATGCTCGACCCCTCGATGCATTTTGATATGATTCGCGCCGGCGTTGGCTTGTATGGCATGCAGCCGTGCGAGCTGAGTGGCCGCGTGATGCAGCTTGATCCCGTTATGAGCGTCCATGCGCGCGTGACGCGTGTGGCACACCCTGCGATGGGTGAGGGCGTGGGCTACGGTTTTACCTACCGCGTACCGCGCACGCGCGTTCAGATCTGCACGCTGCCGATCGGTTATGCCGACGGCCTATCGCGTACGCTTTCCAATCGTATGGATGTGCTGTATCGCGGCGAGCGCGTGCATCAGGTTGGCAATATCTGCATGGACCAGTTTATGGTCGCCATTCAGTCCAACCCGGCACACGAGATTCCCGAGGCCGAGTATGGTGACGAGATGATTATTGTCGGCCGCGATGGCGATGCCGAGATCACTATGGACGAGATGGCCCGACTGCGCGGAACGATTAACTACGAGGTCGCCTGCGGCTTTGGCATGCGCCTCGACAAGGTCTACGTGTAGGAGTCGCCATGGGCGTCATGCACATCCCCGGCCATACCCATCAGGCACCACGTGAGGTCGCACTCGAGGAGATCGAGGCCGTTCTGGGCGATTGTCACCTCTGCCAGCTCTACCAGTCGCGTCACAATATCGTGTTTGGCGTGGGAAACCCCCGCGCCCGCGTCATGTTTATCGGTGAGGCGCCGGGTCGCAACGAGGATTTGCAGGGCGAACCGTTTGTGGGGGCGGCGGGAGAAGACCTCAACGGCATTTTGTCGCTGGCGGGGCTCAAACGCGAAGACGTCTACATTGCCAATGTGCTTAAGTGCCGCCCGCCGGGAAACCGCAATCCGCGTCCCGAGGAAGTGCTGGCTTGCTCGCCGTTTTTGCGTGAGCAGATTCGAAGCATCTGGCCCGATATTATCGTGACGCTCGGCAACCCCGCGACGCACTTTGTGCTTAAGACCGAGATTGGCATTACTAAGCTGCGCGGTAGGTTCCACCAGATGGGGCATTTTGTAGTAATGCCTACTTTTCATCCGGCAGCAGCGCTGCGCAATCCGGCGTGGCAGGAGCTGCTGGAGGAAGACTTTAAGATGCTGGGCGATTATCTGGAGCGACATCCCGCACCAGAGGACGCCTCGGAATAATAAGGAGCATATATGTCCCTGGAGCGCCTGGGGGTAGGTACTTACAAAACGACTTGCGCTGCCGATACGGAGTACTTTGGCGAGCTAATTGCACCGTGCCTTGAGGACGGCGATGTGCTCATCCTGACCGGTGGCCTGGGGGCGGGCAAAACTCACTTTACCAAGGGCGTCTCGCGCGGGCTGGGCGATGGGCATATGGTTACGAGCCCTACGTTTGCGCTCATGGCCGTTCACGATCAAGGCCGTATTCCGCTGTTTCACTTTGATCTATACCGCCTGGAGCATGCCTACGAGCTCGAGGATACGGGCATTTTCGATGTGCTGGGCTATGAGGGTGCTTGCCTGCTGGAATGGGGCGAACAATTCCAGGACGAGCTGACGGATGAGTATCTTTCGGTGACGCTCAAGCGTGATGAGGGCGACAGCGATGTGCGAACGATAACGCTCGAGGCGCACGGTGACCGCGCAATGGAGCTTTCCCATTTGATTGATAAGGCTGTACAAGATGAGCTTGCATAACGACAACGCGCTGGTGGTGGCGCTCGATACCTCGACCGACATGCTTGCCTGCGCGGCAAGTTGGATTGATAGACAGACGGGCGAGACGAAGCTCGTGAGTGGCGACCACATGTGTCGCCGTCACGCCAACGTTGAGCTCGTGAATACCGTTGATGGCGTGCTGGCTCAAGCCGGTCTGGATCGCAGCGATGTTGGTTGCTACGTGGTCGGCCGCGGCCCGGGGTCGTTTACGGGTGTGCGCATCGGCATCTCCACTGCCAAGGGCCTCGCACGTGGTGCCAATGTTCCGCTGCTGGGCGTGTCAACGCTTGACGCTTGCGCTTGGACGGCGTGGAAGGCTGGCGTGCGCGGCAAGCTTGGTATCTTGGCCGATGCCATGCGCGGTGAGGTATATCCGGCGCTGTATATGCTGGTCGATGAGGGCCCCGAGCGTCAATTTGAGCGCGAACACGTGGTCAAGGCCGCCGTGGCGCTTGATGAGTGGCGTCAGACCGCGGGCTGGGATCAGGTTCAGCTGACCGGTGACGGTCTCGTGCGCTATGGCAAGCTGCTGGGTGGGGACGAGACCGCTCGCTGTGTGGAGCGCGACCTGTGGTGGCCTTCGGGCGAGGGCTTGCTGCTCGCGCACGCTGCGGGTGACGGCGATCCGGCTCGCGTCCTGCCGATTTACACGCGCCTTTCGGATGCCGAGGAAAACGAGCGCAAGCGTCTTGGTCTTGCCGAGAGTGCGCAGAGCGAAATTACGGGCGTTGCTGATGAGCTCGCCGGTCGTCATCTGCAGTTCCGTCCCATGGGCGCGGCGGATGCCGAGGGCGCGAGCGCGCTAGAGGCTGCCTGCTTTGAAGGTGCCGGACACGAGGCGTGGACGCCGGGCATGTTCCTGTCCGAACTGGGCGAGGACGTCGCTGCGCCGCGTAGTTGGTGGGTGGCACACGACGACGGCAAGCTGCTGGGCCTTGCCGGCGGTATGGTCGTGGACGGTGATGTGCAGATTCTGGATGTCGCCGTCGACTCGGCACATCGCCGTGAGGGCATTGCCCGCAAGCTGCTGTCGCATGTGAGCTATGATGCCCAGATGCTCGGCTGCACCACGGCTTCGCTCGAGGTCGAGGACGGCAACGAGGGCGCGATTGCGCTCTATGCCGCTCTGGGCTTTACCGAGGTGGGTCGTCGTCGTGGCTACTACGGTGTCGGCAAAGACGCCATCGTCATGACGGCCCCACTTCCCCTCGTACTTCCGGTCGATAACGCCTCGCCCGAGCCGACGGCAGCCGAGCAACGCGTATGGCCGCTGCCTGCGCCTGGGCGCTCCGAGGGGGAGCGCGCCGAAATTGAGCGCCGCCGCCTGGTGCTCGCTATCGAGAGTTCCTGCGACGAGACGGCCGTGGCGATTATCGATGCGGATGGCAATATGCTGGCCAACCAGGTGTCGACACAGATTGATTTTCATGCCCGCTTTGGCGGCGTGGTGCCCGAGATCGCCTCGCGCAAACACGTTGAGGTGATTGTGAGTGTCGTGGATGCGGCGCTCGAGGATGCCGCAGCATCGCTTGGTCTTGAGGGTGGAGCCATTGCTCCCAGCGAGCTTGCCGCCGTGGGCGTGACACAGGGTCCGGGCCTGGTGGGCGCCCTCGTGGTGGGCGTTGCCTTTGCCAAAGGCTTTGCCTACGCTGCCGGTAAGCCGCTCGTATGCGTCAACCATCTGGAGGGGCACCTGTTTGCCAACCTGCTGGCGCAACCCGACCTCAAACCGCCGTTTATCTTCACGCTTGTCTCGGGTGGGCACACCATGCTCGTGCACGTGAAGGCGTGGGGCGACTACGAGGTGCTCGGTGAGACGCTCGACGACGCTGTGGGCGAGGCCTTCGACAAGGTAGCCAAGGCATTGGGTCTGGGCTATCCCGGTGGCCCCATCATTTCCAAGCTGGCCGAGACGGGCAACCCCAAGGCGATCGATTTCCCCCGTGCGCTTAACAGCAGAGGAGACTATCGCTTCTCGCTTTCGGGCCTTAAAACCGCTGTGACGCTCTACATTGAACAGGAGACCAAGGCCGGGCGCACGATTCACCTGCCCGATCTGGCGGCTTCGTTTGAGGCAGCTGTCTTTGACGTGCAGTACAAGAAGGCCAAAAACGCACTGCACGCTACCGGATGCAAGGAATACTGCATCGGTGGCGGCGTCTCGGCCAACCCGCATCTGCGCGAGATGATGATCAAGAAGCTTGGACGTCAGGGGATTCGCGTAACGGTGCCGCCCTTGTCTGCCTGTACCGATAACGCAGCCATGATCGCGGAGGTCGCCCGCCGTAAATTCGACCGAGGTGAAATCTCGCCGTTCGACGTCGACGCCGATCCAAACATGACGCTGTAGTCGTACGGGTGCGGTCCCCGACGCTGCCCGGGCGCCAGCGGCCGCATATGAACTTTCCTGCTCTACAGTCCTGCTCACGACGGAGGCCACATTAAGTGGCCTCCTGTTCGTGCGGAACTCGCGATAAAGTTC
>NZ_JADPCJ010000047.1:0-2500 GCF_015670795.1 Collinsella aerofaciens
GAAAAAAAAAAAGAAAAAAATATACGCTAAGATTTTTGGAGAATAGCTTAAATTGAAGTTTTTCTCGGCAAGAAATACGTAGTTAAGGCAGAGCGACAGAGAGGGCAAAAGAAAATAAAAGTAAGATTTTAGTTTGTAATGGGAGGGGGGGTTTAGTCATGGAGTACAAGTGTGAGGAAAAGTAGTTGGGAGGTACTTCATGCGAAAGCAGTTGAAGACAAGTTCGAAAAGAGTTTGGAAACGAATTCGAGTAGGCTTGTCGTTCGTTATGTTTTTGTAAATGGCCTCGTCAAACGGTGGAGAGAGTCGCTAGGTGATCGTCAGATCTGCCTAGTCTCTATACAGCGTGTTTAATTGACATGGGTTGATGCGTATTGAGAGATACAATTTGGGAAGAAATTCCCAGAGTGTGTTTCTTTTGCGTTTAACCTGAACAGTCTCATCGTGGGCATCTTGCGATTCCATTGGTGAGCAGCGAAGGATTTGGTGGATTACTAGCTAATAGCAATCTATTTCAAAGAATTCAAACTTGGGGGAATGCCTTGTTGAATAGCCGGTCGCAAGACTGTGATTCTTCAAGTGTAACCTCCTCTCAAATCAGCGATATCAAACGTACCATTCCGTGAAACACCGGGGTATCTGTTTGGTGGAACCTGATTAGAGGAAACTCAAAGAGTGCTATGGTATGGTGACGGAGTGCGCTGGTCAAGAGTGTAAAAGCTTTTTGAACAGAGAGCATTTCCGGCAGCAGAGAGACCTGAAAAAGCAATTTTTCTGGAATTTCAGCTGTTTCCAAACTCAATAAGTATCTTCTAGCAAGAGGGAATAGGTGGGAAAAAAAAAAAGAGATTTCGGTTTCTTTCTTTTTTACTGCTTGTTGCTTCTTCTTTTAAGATAGTTATCTGGTTGATCCTGCCAGTAGTCATATGCTTGTCTCAAAGATTAAGCCATGCATGTCTAAGTATAAGCAATTTATACAGTGAAACTGCGAATGGCTCATTAAATCAGTTATCGTTTATTTGATAGTTCCTTTACTACATGGTATAACTGTGGTAATTCTAGAGCTAATACATGCTTAAAATCTCGACCCTTTGGAAGAGATGTATTTATTAGATAAAAAATCAATGTCTTCGGACTCTTTGATGATTCATAATAACTTTTCGAATCGCATGGCCTTGTGCTGGCGATGGTTCATTCAAATTTCTGCCCTATCAACTTTCGATGGTAGGATAGTGGCCTACCATGGTTTCAACGGGTAACGGGGAATAAGGGTTCGATTCCGGAGAGGGAGCCTGAGAAACGGCTACCACATCCAAGGAAGGCAGCAGGCGCGCAAATTACCCAATC
This sequence comes from Collinsella aerofaciens, assembly GCF_015670795.1. GTDB lineage: Bacteria > Actinomycetota > Coriobacteriia > Coriobacteriales > Coriobacteriaceae > Collinsella > Collinsella aerofaciens_Q. Next base: position 1,348 of record NZ_JADPCJ010000047.1, read on the forward strand.
CTAATTCAGGGAGGTAGTGACAATAAATAACGATACAGGGCCCATTCGGGTCTTGTAATTGGAATGAGTACAATGTAAATACCTTAACGAGGAACAATTGGAGGGCAAGTCTGGTGCCAGCAGCCGCGGTAATTCCAGCTCCAATAGCGTATATTAAAGTTGTTGCAGTTAAAAAGCTCGTAGTTGAACTTTGGGCCCGGTTGGCCGGTCCGATTTTTTCGTGTACTGGATTTCCAACGGGGCCTTTCCTTCTGGCTAACCTTGAGTCCTTGTGGCTCTTGGCGAACCAGGACTTTTACTTTGAAAAAATTAGAGTGTTCAAAGCAGGCGTATTGCTCGAATATATTAGCATGGAATAATAGAATAGGACGTTTGGTTCTATTTTGTTGGTTTCTAGGACCATCGTAATGATTAATAGGGACGGTCGGGGGCATCAGTATTCAATTGTCAGAGGTGAAATTCTTGGATTTATTGAAGACTAACTACTGCGAAAGCATTTGCCAAGGACGTTTTCATTAATCAAGAACGAAAGTTAGGGGATCGAAGATGATCAGATACCGTCGTAGTCTTAACCATAAACTATGCCGACTAGGGATCGGGTGGTGTTTTTTTAATGACCCACTCGGCACCTTACGAGAAATCAAAGTCTTTGGGTTCTGGGGGGAGTATGGTCGCAAGGCTGAAACTTAAAGGAATTGACGGAAGGGCACCACCAGGAGTGGAGCCTGCGGCTTAATTTGACTCAACACGGGGAAACTCACCAGGTCCAGACACAATAAGGATTGACAGATTGAGAGCTCTTTCTTGATTTTGTGGGTGGTGGTGCATGGCCGTTCTTAGTTGGTGGAGTGATTTGTCTGCTTAATTGCGATAACGAACGAGACCTTAACCTACTAAATAGTGGTGCTAGCATTTGCTGGTTATCCACTTCTTAGAGGGACTATCGGTTTCAAGCCGATGGAAGTTTGAGGCAATAACAGGTCTGTGATGCCCTTAGACGTTCTGGGCCGCACGCGCGCTACACTGACGGAGCCAGCGAGTCTAACCTTGGCCGAGAGGTCTTGGTAATCTTGTGAAACTCCGTCGTGCTGGGGATAGAGCATTGTAATTATTGCTCTTCAACGAGGAATTCCTAGTAAGCGCAAGTCATCAG
>NZ_JADPCJ010000048.1 GCF_015670795.1 Collinsella aerofaciens
CCGTGGGCGCCAGCGGAATGTGGGGTCACCGCGCGGTCCGCATCTGATGGTGTCGACGTCAATGGTATACGGGTGCATCATCGACGTCTTCAATACAGAAGATATCAGTGCGGAGTGTTCTGAAAAATAACTTCAGGGCGGGCCCTGCGGCAACTCTGCAGGGGGAGTGCGATTCCTCGATCGCTCACTTAATCTGATGAGAAATTGAGTGAGGCCGGAGCTTTAGCTCCGGCCTCCTCATATAAGGGCTCGGCAAAGCCGAGCCACCAAATTTGCATCAGCTCCCAGAACATGTTTGAGAACTGTGCCTGAAGTATGTATTTGCAGGCCCCGAATCGGTGTTGCCTCCCGGCGCATTCCGCAGGGGGAGCGATATTTTGCAGCACGAAGTGCGCAACAAAATATCGCTCATGCCCGAGGACGCGCCGGGAGGCAACACCGATTCGGGGCCGGACACACGGATTTACCTGCACATTTACAAATTCGTAAACTTTTTTGAAAAAAGTGCTTGCACAGTTCTCGAATCATAGGTTATTATCTTCCTCGTTGAACGCGCGGGTCTAACAAAACGAACCGCGAATCAACAACATAGCATGTCGGAGTGGCGGAATTGGCAGACGCGCTAGCTTGAGGTGCTAGTGACCGCTTTTTGGTCATGCGGGTTCAAGTCCCGCCTCCGACACCATCGCATTTGAGAAGCCTCTTCGGAGGCTTTTTTGTTACCGATAGACGGTGGGGTCCACGATGGAAACGCTTGAACGCAACGAGTGGGCAGACGTTGCCCAACTAGTCGAGATCACGAGCGATGCTGTCATCATCTGCGAGCTCGACGGAACCATTCTGCATGTGAATAATCGCTTACTTGGTTTGATGCGCGAGGAACGCGCCGACGTCATTGGTGGAGATGTTAAAGACGTCCTGTACTCGTCCGCTTTTGAACGTGCGACGGAACATCGTCTGCCATTTGAAACTGATGGCTCCGAGAACGAACTGATGCTCAAGCTGAGTGACGGCTCCTTTATCCCCGTCTTGGTTCGTGCGGGCTCCGTAACGCCTCCACGCATCTTTGGGCGCCGCGCGCCACGTGTCCTGGTGGCGCTCCATAGCATCGAAGAACAGTATTCGCACGACCGTCAGCTCAAGCGTGCTCTTTCGGAGCTTAGAGTGGCTAACAAGCGCCTCTCTGGCACGCTCTCGGTCATTATGAGTACCGTGGGCTCCGATGAGCTGCCCAGCCTACTTGATACCGTTTTGAACCAGCTTGTAGGAACGCTCGATGCTTCGGGTGCTGCTATCTATTTTTCTGAGAGCGGCGGTTTTAAACTTCGCGGTGTTTCCAAGGAGCTGTACGACAGCTACCTGCCTGAGTTTTTGCCGTATGGCGCTGGCATTCCGACGTATGTTCTTCGTGAGTCGCGTGCCTGTCGCTTGTCGATTCAACAGGACCTTAAGGGTGATAAGGCCGCCTCCGGTATGTTTATGGACCTGGACAATCGTTCTAAGCACCTGTTGCGCATGCAGGATATGCCTCCGTACCGCAGCGAGATCTGTCTTCCCGTTTTTTACGGTACGCAGATCCTTGGCGTGCTGGAAGTTGGTTGGAAACGCCCCCAGGCACCGCTCGCCTATGACGTTAATGTACTCGAGGTCATTTGCGATTACTTGTCTATCCAACTGGTCGGCATGGCATCGAGTCTTCGCTCTCGTCGCACGGCCGAGCTTGGCCGCTCGCTCAATGTCTTACGTGATGAGTTGTTTACCTTTCTAGACGATTCCGTCGCGGCTACCCAGGCGGTATCGTCCGAGATCTGCAATATGCTCAACTGCCATTTTTGCCCTGTTGAGTATGACGCCAGTCTGGATTCCTACGTCATAGATTTTGAAGGCGGCAGTCGCGTTGCTTTGCCGGACGATCCCGAGAAGCTTTTCTTTTCCACGACGGCGCCAGCGGCACGTCTGGGGGCTGGCCCTGATGGCTTTGAGGCATCTGTTTTGGGCGGTACGAGTGCCGAGGACCTTAAACACGTCCGTATAACTCGCGTTGACGAATCGATGCCTATGGGAGGCTGGCTTAGGGCGCATGGTCTGCCTTGTCAAGGTCTCTACGTCGACTTCGGCATCGAGGCGGGGCGCCCGCGCTCTGAGGGTGATGGTAAGCACAGTAACGACGCGATTGTTCCTGCTTCTGTTGCGAAGAGCCCGACGACGCGCGCGCTGCTGCTTCGTGATGGTAGCCAAGAGCCGATTGATGACCTTGAATATGACTACTTGGTGCACTTGGCGCATGACTTTGAACTGATCTACGAAGGCGAATCTCAAAAGCGCGAGGAGCGCCATATCGCTCAGACCCTTCAGATTGGCATGAGAAATTCCCTGGGGGATGTTCCGGGTATCGCAACCGATTCGGTGTACCTGTCGGCCACGAACTCGGCGTTGGTCGGCGGCGATTTCTATACGCTCATCCGTCTTCCCGACGACTGCGCCGTCATGATTCTGGGTGATGTGTCTGGCAAAGGTATTGAGGCCGCATCGATGTCCGCGCTCGTCAAGACGGCCCTGACGGCATATGCTTGGGAGGGCGCTGGACCGGCCCGCATGGCACGCTCCCTTAACAGCATGCTCATGGGCTTTTCGAGGGTCGAGACGTTCGTGACGGCCTTTATCGCCAAGATTGACCTTAAGGCCGGACGCGCAACGTATTGTTCGGCGGGCCATCCTCCGACCATGGTCATTAGGCCAGAGTCGATGCCGCTGGGTGGCGGCGAGGCACGTGGGGGAGAGGTCGAGCTACTTGGATGTCAATCGGGTGTAATCGGTGCCTTTGAGAGTATGGTGTACGAGACAGGCGTGTTTACGTTCGCCCCCGGCGACATGCTCTTCATGTATACGGATGGAACGATTGAGGCCCGCGACCGCACCGGAGCGTTCTTTGGCGAGCAGCGCTTGCGCGATCTTCTGCTTTCTGTTTCGGGGGAGGGCGTGTCGGGCATTTGCGGCAAGGTCTTGGGCGAGCTTGACCGATTTACCGAATCGGCGCTGGACGATGACATTGCATTGGTGTCCCTTGAGTTTTTACGGGGTCGTTCATAGACGGCGCTGAACGGGCTGAATCCGCACGGTTGGGGAAACGAATGCATCGAGTGGGCTTTTTTGGGGAACCATGGTCGTATGAATGAGTGGAATGACATAGCGGTTTTGACGCCACCAGGCGATATCGACATCGCCACGGTGCCTGCGCTGCGTCGGCGGTTGGATGCTTTGATTGGCCGCGGCGTGCGTCGTGTTGTCATCAACTGTCAGGCTGTTAGCTTTATCGATTCGACGGGCTTGGCATTCCTGCTTACGCGCGCTCGTGAGCTCATGAGGCGAGAAGGCCTGCTTTCGCTCGTCAATGCATCAGGTGAAGTTGTTCGCTTTTTGGAGATTGCTCGTCTTGTCGATATCCTTCATGTCGCGGGGCCGGCACGGGAGTCTATTCCCGCCATTCCGGTGGGGGAGCTGCCTCGCTGGAGTAAGAGCGTCGAGGTCCGTCAGGGTATCGAGAATCTTCCATACTACCGACATCGCATCGCCGAACTCCTTGAATCGCTTCCGTTGCGCCGTGACGAGCGCTACGATGTCGCATTGGCGTCGGGGGAGGCGCTGGGTAATGCCTATGACCATGCGGGCGGTATCGGGTGCGTCCTGACGGTTCAGGCCTATGGCGATCGCGTTGTGGTTGAGGTGCTTGATCGAGGTGCCGGCTATTCTATCGATGAAACGAGCGAGCCGGTTGCATCTGAGGAACGCGGCCGTGGTATCAAGCTTATGCGTATGCTCGTCGATAACGTGGAGGTTGCTCGTCGTACGGACGGCGCCGGCACGCGCGTGCAGATGGTGAAGCTGTTTAGCGGAGCGCTGGAATCGTGTGCCTAGCCAATCGCTTTAGCGCGTTTGGCTATTAAGAACATGCGGCAGACAAGTTTTTTGAAAAAAGTACTTGCGTCTTTTGGACAACTCGCGTAAATTAATAACCCGCAAGCGGACATGGCTCAGTTGGTAGAGCACAACCTTGCCAAGGTTGGGGTCGCGGGTTCGAGCCCCGTTGTCCGCTCCATTGCATTTCCGGACCGTTTAGGCGGTCCTTTTTCGGCGAAGTGGCCAAGTGGTAAGGCAGAGGCCTGCAAAGCCTTTACCCCCGGTTCGAATCCGGGCTTCGCCTCCAGGCAACATCCGGGCGCTCCGGCGCCCGTTTTGTTTTACATATGCGGACATGGCTCAGTTGGTAGAGCACAACCTTGCCAAGGTTGGGGTCGCGGGTTCGAGCCCCGTTGTCCGCTCCAAACGTAACAGCCCGACTACTACGGTAGCCGGGCTTTTTCGTACCCGTCGCCTGGGCTCGAACCCGCGAGGGAGCGATCGTTTTGGGGCGTGGCTGTGGCGTTGTTTGTCGCGAATGTCCGCTTTGGGCGTATCATCGTGGGCATCTCGCATAACCTCGTTGCAAGGGAGATACGCCCCATGGCTACAGAAAAGTCTTCTTCGCGCTCGTGGATGTCCGATGCCGCGATCTATCAGATCTACCCGCGCTCGTTTAAGGATTCGACTGGTTCGGGTCTGGGCGATATCGCGGGCATTACCCAGCAGATGGACTATCTTGAGCGACTGGGTATCGAGGCCATCTGGCTGAGCCCGTTTTACCCTTCGCCTCTTGTCGATGGCGGCTATGATGTGGCGGACTACTGCGATGTCGACCCACGTCTCGGCTCGCTTGACGACTTCGATGACATGATCGCTGCGGCTCACGCGCGCGGCATCAAGGTCATCGTCGACATCGTGCCCAACCATTCATCCAACCAGCACCCCTGGTTCAAAGCCGCTCTTGCCGCCGCCCCCGGATCGCCCGAACGCGCCCGTTATATCTTCCGCGATGGTCGCGGCGAGCATGGCGAGCTGCCTCCCACCAATTGGAATGCCAACTTTGGCGGCCCCGCATGGACGCGTGTTGCGGACGGTCAGTGGTATCTGCACATGTTTACGCCCGAGCAGCCGGACTTTGACTGGTCATGCCCTGAGGTTCACGCGCTCTTTTGCGACGTCCTGGCGTTTTGGAGCGATCGAGGCGTCGACGGCTTTCGCATTGATGTGGCGCAGGGTCTCGCCAAGGATCTCGACCGCGATGACCTCGACCGGTGGCATCTCGCCGAGGGCGATGACATGGTTGACGACGGCACCCATCCGCTGTGGGACCGCAATGAGGTCCACGAGATCTATCGCGAGTGGCGCCGCGTGTTCGACCGCTATAATCCGCCGCGCAGTGCCGTTGCCGAGGCGTGGGTGCTGCCCGAGCGCCAGTATCTCTACGCGCGTCCCAGCGAGCTTGGCCAGACATTCAACTTTGAGTTTGCCAAGGCCACTTGGACCTATGATGACATGCGCACTGCAATCGAGAAGGGCTTGAAGGCAGCCGTCGAATCCGATTCCGCCTCGACCTGGGTACTCTCCAACCACGACGTGCCGCGCGTGGCGACACGCTATGCCCTGCCGCAAATCAAGGCGACGCGCTACCACCAGATTGCGCTCGACTGGCTCTTGCGCGACGGGTCGTCTTATGACGAGGACCGTGAACTCGGCGAGCGCCGCGCGCGGGCGGCCCTTTTGCTTGAGCTGGCGCTTCCGGGCTCGGCATACGTGTATCAGGGTGAGGAGCTCGGCCTTTTTGAGGTGGCTGATATCCCGTGGGCTGCACTCGAAGACCCTACTGCGACCAATACGCACGGACCGAAGCGTGAGAAGGGGCGCGACGGCTGTCGTGTGCCCCTGCCGTGGGTGGCAGCGGACGATCCCGCGCATGGCGGATCGTTTGGGTTTTCGCCGGCAGACGCCGATGCAGCGCCTCATCTGCCGCAGCCTGCATGGTTTTCCGATTATGCTGCCGATAAGGAAGAAGCGGACCCGACATCGATGCTTGCGCTCTATCGTGACGCCCTCTGGCTGCGGCGCAAGCTGCGCGGGTGCGCCAACGATCTTGCGTGGCTCGATCTTGACGGGCGCACCGGTCTTGCGGATGGTGCCGAGGGCGCTGAGGGCGGCGTCATCGCCTATCGCCGCGATAACGGCTGGGCGTGTGTGACGAACTTCGGTGCAGCACCTGTGGAGCTGCCGGCGGGCAGGGTCCTGCTCACCTCATCACCGCTTGCAGACGGCAGGCTCGCGCAGGACAGCTCTGCCTGGATCATGCTCGGCGAGATGTAGTGGCCTCTTGCGGCGAGTTTGCGTTTGCCTGCGCCTTCCGTGGTGGCTGATGTCTTCGCGAGGTTCGCGAGGGCGTCGCAAAACTTTTTAAAAAAAGTTCTTGCATTTGGGTGGATCATCCCGTATATTAAATCCTCGCAGGCGGACATGGCTCAGTTGGTAGAGCACAACCTTGCCAAGGTTGGGGTCGCGGGTTCGAGCCCCGTTGTCCGCTCCAT
>NZ_JADPCJ010000049.1 GCF_015670795.1 Collinsella aerofaciens
GGTAGCCCGTACCAGATTCGAACTGGTGATCTCCGCCTTGAGAGGGCGGCGTCCTAAACCGCTAGACGAACGGGCCACATGACATCTGCACTGCCGTGCTGCGAGGAAATATATTACGGGACAAAAAACGCGAGCGCAAGAAAAAATTCCAAATTGCCCAGATTTTGTCGTGAGGTTATGGAAAGCGCAGGTCAACCGGGCAGCTCATATGGAATGGAACCACCTGGCTACCCCAGGTGCAGATGAGCCAGGAGTGCTTCGCGCTCGTTGGGGATGTTATCTTCGATCACTGCATCGAGGGCGGCGTTGAGCAGCTGCCCCAGTTCCGGCCCTGGCTTGACGCCGGCGCGAATCAAGTCGCCGCCATTGAAGGCAAGCATCTTGAGCGTATAGGGCTCCCCCGCCGCCAGCAACTCGCGTGCCAGCGCGCGCATCTCCTCAATCGTCTCGACGTAATAGAAGCACGACGGTGCCTTGCCGAGCGTGTCGGCACGCTTAAGGTCCATGAGCTCGTCAATCAGACGCGGTGTGTCGATGCCCTCGCCCGAAAGTGCGCGCATCATATTGAGCAGGCAGGATCGCTCGGGACGCAGCGGCTTGTCATGGTATTTGATCAGCAGGCAAACATCGCGCACCAAATCGTGCGAGAGCGCCAGGCGATCCATGATGACACGCGCCTTCGTGGCGCCGAGCTCGGGATGACCGTAGAAGTGACCACTGCCGGCGTGATCGACCGTAAAGCAATCGGGCTTGGAGACATCGTGCAAAAACGCCGCCCACATAAGGCTCGAAGAGGGCGCAACACCATCGCACAGCGCCAGCTCCCCTGCCACCGTCAGCACGCGGGCGATATGCTCGTAGACGTTAAACGCATGATAGACACTGCGCTGGTCAAAGCCCCTACCCGCAGCAAGCTCGGGCACGGCGGCGCAGATGAGCTCGGGGTAGCGAAGCATCGCGTCTCCCCCGTGGCCGGTCGAAAGGATGCCCTCAAGCTCAATACCCACGCGCTCTCGCGCCACGGCATCGAGAAGCGGCGCACATTCGGCCAGAGCTTGTTTGGTCGCGGGTTCAATCATAAAGTCCAGACGGCAGGCAAAACGCACCGCGCGCAGCATGCGAAGCGCGTCCTCGTTAAAACGACGCTTGGGATCTCCAACGGCGCGGATGAGTTTACGATCCAGGTCGCCCTGGCCGTCATAGCGGTCGACAAGGCCGCGCTCGGGATGCCACGCCATGGCATTGACGGTAAAGTCGCGACGCGCCAGATCGTCCTCAAGCGACGCCGCACGCTCCACACTCTGGGGATGGCGACCATCGGTGTAAAAGCCGTCCAGGCGGTAGGTGGTGACCTCAATGCGCTCGCCATCGCAAATAGCCGTAATACCACCGAATTTAATGCCCGATTCAACCACGGCGATATCCGCTGCCTCGAGCGCCACTTTGGACTCCTGCCACAGGCCGCTACAACACATGTCAACATCGTGGCTGGGGCGCCCCATCAGGGCATCACGCACCCAACCGCCTACGTACCAAGCCTCAAGACCAGCCGCCTCAAGCGCGCGTAAAACGCGCAGGGAGGCATCAGTCGGCTGCGTACCGTTGAGCGAAACATTGCACATGCCTATGGCCTCCTGCACTTGCGAGCGTTAATCGATGGTTCTCAAGAAGTCTAACAAGAAACGGGAAAGCGCGCACACGCAATCGCGTCGTCGATTCGATAAAACGAGACAGCAGACGCCACATACGTTCAGCGCGCAAAAAAACACCCGCCTCGGAGATCCAAAGCGGGTGTTCGGCAACGAATATTCGATGCGGCTAGCAGACCTGACGAACTTCGATGTTCTTCTTGTATTCGTCCACCTTGGCAAAGTCGCCCAGACCCGGGCACTCGACCACGTTGGCACCGGTGGCCATCGAAAGGCGCAGGGCGTCCTCGACGCGCTCGGGGGCATCGTGCCACACGGACAGGAAGGCAGCGAGCGAGGAATCGCCGGCGCAGACGGTCGACAGCAGCTTGACCTCAAAGGTACGGTTGGCAAACCAGATATGCTCGCCGTTGGAGAAATACGCACCGGCGCCACCGAGGGTCAGCAGTACATTCTTGGCGCCCTTGGCATGGAGCTCGGCCATAGCGCCCTTGACGGACTCGTCGTCGCCACCGCTCACCTTAATGCCAAAGATGTCGAGCAGCTCGTCATCGTTGGGCTTAATGAGCAACGGCTCCATGGCAATGAGGTCGGCCAGCTGATGGCTCGAGATATCGAGCACGAACTCGGCGCCTTTCGCCTTCACGCGACGCAGGACCTCGGCCAGGAAACCCTCGGAGGTGTTGGGGGGCAGCGAGCCGCTGATAACCAGGCAGGTCATGTCGTCGAGTGAATCGATGAGCTCAAACATCTCCTGCTCGTTGGCTTCGTTAATGGCGGCACCGGCATTGACCATGTTGTACTCGGTGTCAGGACCGGCGTTGAGGAACACGTTGACACGCGTGATGCCGTCAGTCCACACGGGCTTGACGGGCACGCCAAGGGCCTCGGCGCCCTTAACGATGAACTCACCCGAGAAGCCGGCAAAGAAGCCCAGGATCGTGGTGTCGACGCCGTAGTGGTCGAGCGTAAACGAGACGTTGAGACCCTTGCCGTTGGGGGTGTAGACCGCGTTGCGGGTGCGCGTAACGGTATTGGCGGACAGGCCGTCGCAGGAGATGTTGTAGTCAATGGCGGGATTTGCAGTGAGCGTATAAATCATGAATGTTCCTTTCACGAAGCATCGTGTTAATGAAAGTATATTCCACGCTTCGGCAAAAGGCTACAACAACTCGGCGAACGGTGTGGAAGCGGTGAAGGGCGGCGCCAAGGTTCGGATGGGACAAAAAACGGCGCCCCGACCGAAGTCAGGGCGCCGCATGCGCACGAATTTGTCGCTTTTCGCTTACTTGCGGTCGAGCTTACGGACAGCAACGCGCTTGCTGTACTCGTCAACGTGACCGAAGTCGCCAATGCCCACGGACTCGGCAACATTGGCGCCGGTGGCCATAGCGAGCTTCATGGCCTCCTCGACGTTGTCGCGATCCCTGTACCACTTGTGCAGGAACGCAGCGAGGGTGCAGTCGCCGGCGCAGACGGAAGAGACCAACTTGATGTTGAACTCACGCTTGGCATACCAGATGTCCTCGCCGTTGGAGAAGTAAGCGTCGCCGCGGCTACCACGGGTGAGCAGCACGTTCTGGACGCCGGCGTCGTGGGCGAGCTTCATGGCAACGCGGACCTCGTCGTCGGTGTCGACCGGCACGCCGAAGATGGCCTTCATTTCATGATGGTTCGGCTTGATAAGCAGCGGCTTCTTGTGAGCGAGCTCCTTGAGCTTATCGGAGGACAGGTCCAGGACGACGTCGGCGCCACGGGCCTGAGCGTGCTCCATGACCTGAGCCAGGAAGTCGGGCGTAGCTTTGGGAGGCACGGAACCGGAGACGATCAGGCACTCAAGGTCGCCCGCGGTGTCCAGGATGTTGTAGAGCTCCTCCTGGTGCTGCGGCGTAATCGGGGCGCCGGGGTTAAGGATGCCGTACTCGTGCTGGCCATCGTTGACGTAGGTGTTGATACGCGTGATGCCGTCGGTCCAGACCGGGCGGCACAGGCAACCCAGGTTCATGACCTCCTCGACGATGAACTTGCCCGTGAAGCCGGCGAAGAAGCCGAGCGCGACGGTGTCGACGCCCATCTTCTTAAAGGCGAAGGACACGTCGAGACCCTTGCCGTTGGCCGTGTAGCTGGCCGAGCCGGTGCGGACGTTCTCGTCGGGCTCGAGCGGAGAGCTCGAAACCGTCATGTCGACAGCCGGATTAGCGGTTAGCGTGTAGAACATTTACAGTACCCCCTGTATATGTGAGGGCCGCGTGGCCGGCCCATTCCAACCACGCGGTTACCTCTGATACCAAATTAACGAGCTGCGGACTCGAGCAGTGCCTTGACCTCGGCGGCGGTGTTGCAGGCGAGCGCCTTCTCGGCAAGCTCGTCGCACTCGGCCTTGGTCCACTGGCTGATGGTCTTGCGGGCGCGCAGGATCGACGGAGCGCTCATCGAGAACTCCTCCAGGCCCCAGCTGATCAGCAGCGGCTCAAGCAGCGGATCGGCAGCGGCCTCGCCGCACATACCGACCATGATGCCGGCCTTCACGCCGCTCTCGATGATGTTCTTGAGCGAGCGGAGCACGGCGGGATAGTACACCTGGTACAGGTTGGAGATGGTGTCGTTGCCACGGTCGGCGCACATGGTGTAGCCGATCAGGTCGTTGGTGCCGATGGAGAAGAAGTCGGCGACCTCGGCCAGGCGGTCAGCGAGCAGCGAAGCGGCGGGCGTCTCGACCATGATGCCGACCTCGATGTTCTCGTTGAACTTGCGGCCCTCTTCGGTCAGCTCGGCCTTGCACTGCTCGACGAGCTCCTTGACGGCCACGACCTCCTCGACGCAAGTGACGAGCGGGATCATGATCTTGACGTCACCAAAGGCGCTGGCGCGCAGCAGGGCGCGGAGCTGGACCTTGTACTGGTCGGGGTTGGCGAGGCAGTAACGCACGGCGCGGAAGCCCATGAAGGGGTTGTCTTCCTTGACCATATGCAGGTACGGGATCTCCTTGTCGCCACCCACATCGAGCGTACGGATGATGACCGGAGCGCCCTTGAGCGCGCTAGCGACCTTGCGGTAGGCGTTGAACTGCTCCTCCTCGGAAGGAAGCTCAGCAGAGTCCATGAACAGGAACTCGGAGCGGAACAGACCAATAGCCTCGGCATCGTGATCGAGCGCGTTGGGCACGTCATCGGGGTTACCGATGTTGCAGGCGATGATCTTCTTGATGCCATCGGCAGTCACGGACGGCTTGCCGCGGAAGGCCTCGAGGGCTGCCTTCTCGGCAGCGAAGGCCTCGGCCTTGGCGGTGTAGGCAGCGAGCGTCTCCTCGTCGGGATCGGCCTCGACAACACCCTTGCCACCGTCGACGACGACGGTCATGCCGTTGCGAAGCGCGGTGCAGCTGTTAGAGACCGAAAGGACGGCCGGGATCTCGAGGGCGCGCGCGATGATCGCGGAGTGCGACGTGCGGCCACCGGTCTCGGTGACGATACCGGCAACGTGGGCCTTATCGATCGTGGCGGTCATGGACGGCGTAAGGTCGTGCACGACAACGACGGTGTTCTCGGGCAGGACAGAGAGGTCGACGACCTCCTTGCCCAGCAGCTCGGCCAGAATACCGGTGCGGATGTCGGCGATGTCGGCCGCGCGCAGACGGAACATCTCGTCGTCCATGGACAGGAACATGTTCTCAAACATGGTCGAGGTGTCCATGAGCGCCTGCTCGGCGCAAGTACCGCCGTCAATGGCGGCGTTGATGGCGTCGGTCATGCCCGGGTCCTGAGCCAGGACAATGTGTCCGCTCATGATCTCGGCCTCGGCCTCGCCCACCGTCTCCTTCATGTGGTCGGCCTGAGCCTGGGTCTTCTCGCAGAAGACCGAAAGAGCGGCCTGATAGCGCTCCTTCTCTGCTGCCGAATCAGCAACCTCATGCGGTTCAAACGTCAAGTCGGGATCGACGGCGACCATAACGGTGCCGATACCGATGCCCTCGGATGCGTTGACTCCCTGATACATTCCCATTCCTCTCTCCGTGTCATGTGATAAAGCGTTTTGCCATATCCATGACAAAAGAGCGCAGCTACCTTGATACAGGTCACTGCGCCCCCAAGTATGAACTTAATTGTTCAACATGCGACCCGTTTGAGTTCTACTCGCCAAGACCGCTCTTGATGAGCTCGATGGCAGCAGCCAGAGCCTCGGCCTCGTCAGCGCCGTCGCACTTGACCTCAACCTCGGTACCACAGGGGATACCAGCAGCCATGAGGGCCATCGGGGACTTGCCGTTGACCTCCTTCTCGGGGGTGACGACCGTCACGTCGCAGGCGTACTTGCCCATGGTGGAGGCGAAGAGGCCGGCCGGACGCATGTGAAGACCCTGCGGATTGACGAGGGTAGCCTTCTCAGAAACCATAATTGACTCCTTTTTTGTGTTTAACCCCTGTCGTGCATGCGGCAGGAGTCAGATTCACGACGTTGTTTATATTAACTCACATCAAACGGTTTTTCATTATGTTTCGCACGAATTGTTGGACAGATGTGTTTGTCGTCCGCTTGTTCGCCGGGCGGGGCGATTAAGTTTGCTGCTCTACAGTCCTGCGCAAGACGGAAAGCACATTAAGTGCTTTCCTTTGCGTGCGGAACTCGCGAC
>NZ_JADPCJ010000004.1 GCF_015670795.1 Collinsella aerofaciens
TCGGCGGCCCGTTCTGGGCGCGCCTCAATCGTAGCCCGAGACGGTCCCGGGCTGACAATTTCGACTGTAATGGACGTTCTTAAATGACTAGTCGTTAAAGAACGTCCCCAACGACCAACTAGCCGTGGAAGCGAGCTATGAGTGCAAGTGGCTGCTCGCGAAAGACGCGCTCGACGGCGGCGCGATATTCGTCGACCTTTTTAGTCTTGCGTACGAGCTTGTGAACGGTAGCGGGGTCGGCGAAAGCGCACTTGGCGTAGAACCACCACTCCTTCATACGAAAGACCGCGTTACCGCCAATCTCTTCTGCATAAGCCGCAAACAGCGTGTCGTGGAAACGTTGCAGTTCGGCTGCCGTGGCAGCAGGACCGCCGTTGACCATGCGAGCCAGAGCGGGGTTCGCGAGCAGGCCACGCCCCAGCATCACATGGCGCGTGCCGGGATAGGCCTCCACCAGCGCATTCATATCCTCAAGATCGAAAATGTCGCCGTTATAGGCCACGGGGAACGGCGCACGTTCCAGCGTCTCGCCGTAAAACTCCTTGCGCGGCGATCCCGTATAGCGGTCCTTTTGCACGCGCGGGTGCACGATCAGCTCTGCCAGCGGCATGCGGCAATACAGATCGAGCACACGCTCATACTCGTCATCGCGCTCCAACCCCAGCCTGGTTTTTACCGACACCGGCAACGGCGATCGCTCGCACGCGTCGCTCAAGAATACCTCGAGCTCGTCGAGATTACGCAAGAAACCTGAGCCCTTGCCCTTGGCAACAACCGTACCCGAGGGGCAGCCAAGGTTGAGATTAACCTCGCGGTAGCCCATGTCGGCGAGCACGTGCGCCGCCCACACAAACTCATCCGCGTTCTTGGACATCAGTTGAGGCACCACATTGAGCCCCTGGTTGTTGGCAGGATCGATCTCCTTAAACGCCTTGCCGCCAAAGCGGTTTCCCACCCGTGGCGGCGGCAAGAACGGCGTGTAATAGCAATCGAGCGCACCGAAGCACTCCGCGTGCACGCGACGGAACACATGCCCGGTAATCCCCTCCATGGGGGCCAACGATAGAATCATCAACATCTACTCTCAAATCAATGCGGCAAAGGAGCCGTCCCTTTGTCACATCCTATTCAAACGGTTCAGAAACTCTTCGCAGGCGCGGGAACGCAGGCGATATTTTTTCCATACCAGATACGACGCAATGGTAAGCGGCGGCTCAAATGGGACAAAACGCAAATCGCTGCCTTCATCTATCTGCAGCAAGCTTCCAATGCTAACCGCACACGCAACGCCCGAACGCACCAGATGTGACGCGTTGCCGATCAGGTCGAAATGCCCCACGATGTTGAGTTCATCGACGCCAAGGACGCCACTCGACCACGTTTCTAGGTCCAGCGCTCGATTCGAGGTGCGCGAACTCACCAGCAGCGGCATATTCGCCACGTCCGCAGGCGTCAGCACGTCCCGGCCGCCCCATGGACCGCTCGCGGCAACAACAGCACCGACTCGATCCGCCTCGGGCATACGAATCCATTCGTATTTCTCGACGTTAACGGGCTCCAGCAACAACGCAAAGTCGAGCAGGCCACGCTCCAGACGCTCCTCCACCGCATCGGCGTTACCGGTATAGAGCTCAATCGTCACTCCTGGATAATTCCGATGCAGCTCTGCAAAGGCATCGAGCACCAGCCGCATCGATTTGGTTTCGCCGGCGCCAATGCGGATAACGCCCGTAATGCCGAGCTCCCGATCCGCCAACTCCAGCTCGGTCTGCTCCACCAGCAAGACAATCTCCTCGGCGCGTTGGCGCAGGCGCATGCCATCGCTCGTGAGCACGCACGATCGATTGGTGCGCTCGAACAGTTCCACGCCCAGCTCGCGCTCAAGATCAGCTATCTGGCGCGAGAGCGTGGGCTGCGTCACATGTAGCACGTTGGCAGCTTCGGTCATGTTCTCCTCGCGGGCCACAGCAAGAAAATAACGCAGCGTTCGCAGCTCCATACTTGCCCCTTCGTGCACAACGGGGAACCTCATTCGGTCCGTTTCATTCTACATACGTAATCCGTATATCTAGCTAGTCGCTATAAGCAATATACATTATCAAATCTCGAAACTATCGTTACAGAAGAGAACCATCGAGAAAGGAAACGCATGGAATACATCACGCTCAATAACGGCACCAAAATCCCCCAGCTAGGACTTGGCACGTATCTGCTTAAACCCGACGATGCCCAATCGTCGGTTACCTCCGCACTCGGCATGGGGTATGAGCTCATCGACACTGCCAATGCATACGTGAATGAGCGAGCAGTGGGTCGTGGCGTGCGCGAATCAGACTTGCCGCGCGAAAACGTGTATCTCGAAACCAAGCTCTGGCCCTATTTTTACAACAGCGACACCGCCGTCGACGAAACGCTCGAGCGTCTGAACACGCCTTACATCGACCTCATGATTCTGCACCAACCCGCAGGCGACTACTTGGCGGGCTATGAGAAGCTTGAGATCGCGTACAAGGAAGGCAAGCTCCGCTCCATCGGAATCTCCAATTTCGACGAGAACGAAATCGAGAAGCTTCTCGCAAATTGCGAGATCGTTCCATCCCTTATTCAGGTCGAGTGCCATCCGTATTTCCCGCAGACCGAACTGAAGAAGCTGCTCGCCCAGCACGACATCGCGTTGCAGGCGTGGTACCCGCTCGGCGGGCGCGGTAACAGCAGCATCATGGACGAGCCCGTCGTGCGCGACCTCGCTGTCAAGTATGGCAAAACGCCTGCTCAAATCATTATGCGTTGGCATATCCAAGAGGGAAATATCGTCATTCCAGGCTCCAAGAATCCGACGCACATCGCCGACAACATCGATGTCTTCGACTTCGAGCTCACGGACAGCGACATGACCGCCATGGCTGCCCTCGATCGCGGGAAACCCTTCTATGAGCGCACGCCCGAGAAGCTTGCGCAATATGCCGCCTGGCACCCCGACGTTGAGAGCCAGAAATAGGAGCATCATGCAGTACACAACCCTTGGCCATTCCGGCATCAAAGTCTCTAAACTCTGCCTGGGAGGCATGAGCTTTGGCGAGGCCAGCCCCGACTTCCACCAGTGGACCATCGGACCCGACGACACACGCGCCGTCATCAAACGCGCGCTCGACACCGGAATCAACTTTATCGATACCGCGAACTGCTACAGCTTTGGCACGAGCGAAGAGTACATAGGCGCCGCCCTGCGCAATCTGGGCATCGCCCGCGAGAGCGTCGTGCTGGCCAGCAAGGTTCACTTCAACGAGGGCGGCCTTTCCGCCGACGGCATCAAACGCGAGATCGAAGGCTCGCTCAAGCGCTTGGGCACCGATTACCTAGACCTCTACATCATCCACCGCTTCGATTACGACGTTCCCATGGAAGAGACCATGGAGGCGCTCAATGACCTGGTACGCGAGGGCAAAGTTCGCGCACTCGGCGCCAGCGCTATGTATGCATACCAGCTGCACAACCTTCAGATCGTCGCGCGCGGCCACGGATGGACGCCCTTTACGAGCATGCAGTGCCACTACAACCTGCTGTACCGAGAGGACGAGCGGGAGATGATTCCGGTGTGCCGCCAGTTCGACATGGCCCTTACGCCATACAGCCCCCTGGCGTCGGGACACCTCTGCCGCTCCACGTGGGAAAGCTCGAGCACACGTGGCACCACCGACATGACCATGGCCAATAAGTATGACCATGACCGCGCCATCGACATGCCCATCGTTGAGCGCGTGGCCAAGGTTGCCGCCGATCATGACGTGTCGATGGCGCAGATTGCGCTGGCGTGGCACTGGGCGCGTGGGGTCGAGGCGCCCATCGTGGGTTGTTCCAAGCCCGAGCGAGTCGACGACGCCGTAGCCGCGCTCGACATAACGCTCTCCCCCGCCGAGATCGACTTCCTCGAGGAGCTTTATCAACCGCACGCGCTCGTTGGTCCCAAGGCCCGTCCCGGCGAAAAGCCGCTTGCCGGCACTACCAAAGTCAAAATCGCAAAGTAACGACATGGACGACAACATCATCGACGGCCTACACGACGCCGGCTGCAGCGAAGATCTCATCGAGCTGTACAGCTCGGCCGCCAGCGACTGCGCGCGTATTTGTCTACTAAAACGGTATCGTCGCGAATTGCTCGACGATATTCACTTGGGGCAGCAGAAGCTCGAACGCCTTGACTATCTCATCTACCGGCTACGCAACGCCTCAACCGAATGAAGGACAAACCGCAGCAACGAAAGGAACTCCATTGGCTAAGATACTTGTGGCATATTTCAGCGCAACGGGAACCACGAAGGACGTTGCATGTCGCCTGGCTCGTGTAGCGGACAGCGACCTGTTCGCCATTGCACCCGCCAATCCATACACAAGCGCCGACCTTGACTGGCGTGACAAACAGAGCCGCAGCACACTCGAGGCAGCCGACCCCTCCTGCCGTCCTGCCATAACCTCCAGAGTCGAGCACATCAAAGACTACGACATCATCTTTTTGGGATTTCCCATCTGGTGGTACGTGGCGCCGGCGATTGTCAACACGTTCCTCGAGTCTTACGACCTGACAGGCAAAACAATCGTCCTGTTTGCCACCTCGGGCGGGAGCGGAATGGGCAAGACGGCGTCGGCCCTTAGGGCAAGCGCTCCAGGCGCAAAGATCGTTGACGGCGGTATTCTCAACAACGCAAGCGACACCGAACTCGAGAAGCTCGCGGCAAGGTACCTCTAACGAGGCGCGTCGGAGGCCCAAGTCGACAATCCGCCCAAGACAGAAGCGGTCACCCGGCACCAACTACCCCTCCAGCCGTCTCTGCGCAACGAAGGTGAATGGTTTTCCGCGAGGTGAACGAATGAAATCGAGCCCCCGAAGCATCGACACTTTTGGAGAGCAATTTCCTGCGGTTTTGTCGCTCAAATCCTGCGGTTTTTGCATCCAAAAGTGCGAATGCTTCAGGGGTCCAGAATAGGTCGTTCACTTCTCGGAAAACCATTCACCTTCGATTTACTGATGCTCACGAACGGCAAGATCGCAGCGATTGCGCTCATCATGGCATTCGTAGCATGTCTGCTGATCCTGCCACTCCAAATGATCAACGACATTGTGTTTCGCCAAAGGGAACTCCAGCCAGCGTGCTCGCCACGCAAGCTGCCGGCCGCTTGCTCAAGAACGGCGATAACAATCTCGCGCGCAACCTGGGCGGCGCCGAGCAGCTTGCCATCGCGCAAGACGCCTTGGAGCCCGTGTGCGAAAGCGTCGCGGATTAGCCTTGTGCTCTCTGCAAAGAAGAGCTAGGAGGCTGCACTCTGGTTGCCGCTCGCGAACGCCGCCAATATAACGAGGTCTAATACTTTTCCGAGAAGTGAACGACCGTTTTTGGACCCCCGAAGCATCGACATTTTCTGACGCCAAAACCGTAGGATTTAACAATCAAAACCGCAGGAAATTGCATCTCAAAAGTGTCGATACTTCGGGGGTCCATTTTGACTCGTTCACTTGTCGGAAAAGTATTAGACCTCGAATTCACAAGCCGCTCAATGTGACAAAGGAACTGTCCCTTTGTCACATTATTCGGAGCGCAGGGCTTCGACAGGGTCCTTCTTGGATGCGCTGCGGGCCGGCAGCAGGCCGGCAACGACCGTCAGCAGTACCGAAATTGCAATGAGCACCAGCGCATCCTGCACGGGCAGGCTCATCAGATTGGGTACTTGTTTGGCAGCAAGCGCCCAGGCATTAACCGGAAAGCTTACGGCCACCACGACGACAACAGCAAAGACGCCGGCAATGAGGCCCTCGATAAAGGTCTCGGCATTGAATACGTTGGCCACGTTACGCTTCGACGCGCCGATCGCGCGCAGGATGCCAATCTCCTTTTTGCGCTCCAGCACGCTGATGTACGTGATGATGCCGATCATGATAGAGCTCACCACCAGGCTGATACTCACGAATGCGATGAGCACCAAGCTGATGGTGTTCACGATGTCGGTCACCGAACCCATGATGATGCCCATGTAGTCGGTGTACGAAATTGCCCGATCATCATGGCCAGCGGCTTTGACCTGCTTGTTGTACGCGTCGATGTGATCGAGTACGCGCTCCTTGGCCTCAAAGTCGCGCGGGAAAATCTTAACCGAGATGGGGTCCGCCTCATCCGCATAGCCCAACGTGGTCAGATTGTTGTCGTAGGTGAGCTTCGACGCCTTCGCATAGCTCATCATGAGCGAACTCAGGTCTTCGGCGTCCATGTTGAAATGGATGGCACGAGCAAAGGCGCTCGCATCCACGTGCATGGCGCTCGCCAGGTTGGCAAAACTCGAAGACATCTGCGTCGCCATCTGGCCCATGAGCCCTGCCGCGCCTATCTTGAGCTGAGCTGACACCGTCGCCGCAATCTGATCGCTGATCGACTTCATCACCTGATCCATAGCCTGCTGCAAATACGGAGCCAGCTGCTTTTGCACATAGTCGGTCATCGCCTGCTGCAGGCGCTCGGCCAGGGCATCGCCGCCGAGGGCTTTGAGCTGGGCCAGGATTTGCTGGGCTGCAGCATCATTCTCAAGATACGTCGAGAACGCGGCGGCGAGCTTCGACGCGTCCTTAAGATCCTCGGGCGACAACGCCTTAAACTGCTCCGACTGCAAAAATCCCTCAAACAGCTGGTTGGCAAGCGTTCCCACCTGCTGCATTTGCTCAGGCGTGAGCTCCAGACCGTCAAAGACGCCCGAGAAATCTGGAGCCGGCGCTTTGGCCATGATGTCGCTGAAGTCGATGTCCCTCCCAACACCCGAAAGGTCAATGTCCAGCCCGGACAGGTCAAGACCCGACAGGTCCATGCTGCCGGCCGCACCCGAGAGCGCAGATGTATCAAACGAGAACGCGTTCTTCAGCGCCGCCTCGTCCACACTGAACATGCTGCCCAGATCCACGCCTTGCTTGGCCTCGCCTTGCAGTTCGTCGAAAGTTTTGCCCGTAAAGACATCCGTCTCGGGGTGGGCGAGTTGCTCCTGCACAATCTGCGAATCGGCGGCGCGCTCCATAAGCTGGCAAGTCAGCGCATGCGTATAGGCAATGCCCGGAGACAACGCACTCGCATTGGCCGTCTCGTTAGGTCGCACCACGCCCACAATGTGCACGTCGATACCGTCGGCAACCTTGGCGGCCATAAAGTCGGTGTCGCCAGACATGTCGGTCCACATGCCGGTCTCTTCGTTTTTGCGATAGGCATCGGCCGGCGACAACACCTTAAACGTCGTGGACAGCGCATCGTCGTAGGTAAAGTCGGCGCCGGTCTCGGGCGTCTCGATCTTACCGTCAGCCGTCATGGCGCTGTTAACCAGGTCGTTGAGCTCGTTGATATCCAGCGCGCCGATGCTGTAGAGCGTGTAGTCGCCCACCGTTCCACGGCTCGAAAGCACCATTACGGCTTCGTTAGCAGACGTAGGCCAATGACCGGCAACGACATCGTACTGGCTGTCGAGCAGACTCTGATCGTCAATCATTTCGTTGAAGACCGAGGTTCCCATGGATTCCATGCTCACCATTGCTGCCGAGCTCGCGCCGCCGCTCATGGCCTCGGTCATGGCGTTGGGCACCAGCCGGACAGGCTTCTCATCGCCCTTGCCGGCACGATAGACAACCGGCGATACACCGTAGCCGTACTGAATGGCGTTGACCTCTTTATCGATGCCGTCGCCACCGGCATCGAGCCATGCCTTAAAGCTCGTCATGTCGTTGGACTTAACGCTTGCGAACATATCCTTTACGGCCGTGACCACAGGGATCCTATCGGTCCCCTGAGCCTTGCCGTCGGTGCCGTCGTCGGACGAACCCTCGTTCTTGGACGTATCGTCATCCGTGGCCCTCTGTCCGCCCATCATGGACGACAGGTCGTAATCCTGTTTGGAAATGGTGAGCGGGTAGCTCGAGAGCGTATCCTCCTCGACCTTTTTGATGTAGCCGTTTACGCCGTTGGACAGCGCCAGAATCGCCGCGATACCGATAATGCCAATCGAGCCCGCAAAGGCAGTCATGGCCGTACGGCCCTTTTTGGTCATAAGGTTTCGGGCAGAAAGCCCCAGCGCCGTCACAAAGCTCATCGAGGTTTTGCGCGTAGGCTTGGCCTCGCGGCGCGTGACGTCAGCGACATCGAAAGGATCGGAATCGTCGGTGATCTTGCCATCCGCCAGGTTGACGATGCGCGTGGCATATTGGTACGCCAGCTCGGGATTATGCGTGACCATGATGACCAGGCGGTCGCGCGCCACGTCCTTAAGCAAATCCATGACCTGTACGGATGTCGTTGAATCCAAGGCGCCGGTCGGCTCGTCTGCCAGCACAATCTCGGGGTCGTTGATCAGGGCGCGGGCAATGGCCACGCGCTGCATCTGCCCGCCCGACAGCTGACTCGGACGCTTGTTAACGTGCTCGCCCAGGCCGACTTTCTCCAACGCCTCGCGCGCACGCTGGCGGCGCTCGGCATGCCCCACGCCCGTGAGCGTGAGCGCCAGCTCCACGTTTTCCAAAATGGTCTGATGTGGAATGAGGTTATAGCTCTGGAACACAAAGCCGATGCGGTTGTTGCGATAGGCATCCCAATCGCGATCGCGAAAGTCCTTGGTTGAAATGCCATCGATGAGCAGGTCGCCGGAATCGAAATGATCAAGCCCACCGATAACGTTGAGCATCGTGGTTTTACCCGACCCCGAAGGTCCCAGAATGGCCACGAACTCGTTATCGCGAAAAGACAGGCTCACGTTATCGAGCGCCACCTGCGTAAACGACTGCGTGACGTACCTTTTGCAAATACCTTTGAGCTCCAGCATGGACGGCAACCTCTCCTGCGCAGGCACCCTGCCCGCTCTCCCCCGCCGTTCGTATTCGACGCGTTTGTCCTACTCTATCCCCATTTTTTGCCGGCGCCAGTGAGGAATGTAACGAACCGCGCCAAAAAACGAACGGGACGGTGCTCAAAAGAAGAGGTCCCGAGCGGGACCTCTATATGGTGGAGCTTATCTTGAAAGGTAGCGGACTACTTCGCACAGCGACACACGATCCTCGCTATGCTTTACGCGTTTTTTACTGCTCGCTATTCGCAATCGCCTGGTCGATAAGTTTGTTGAGTGCTGCGCGCTGCTCGGCGGAGCTGATGGCTCCCACGATTGGATCCCCTACGATGTTGCCGTTCTGATCGATGACATACGTTGTCGGGAACGAGAACAAATTTGACGTGAACTTACCGGCCTCGCTATCTGACTTGAACCAGATGTTCTTATATGTCACGCCCTTCTTGCTCAGCACGTCCTTGGCATCTGTAATCTCGCCCTTGTTGCCATCGAGCGTAAAGGAATTGACGCCCACGACCTGGCCGCCCTTCTTGGCAAGCTCCTTATTCAGGTCCTCAAGGTCGCCCAACTCACCCACGCACGGCTTGCACGTGGTGAACCAGAAGTTCATGACGGTGACCTTGTTCTTAGCGAACAGCTCGTCGCTGCTCACGTCGTTGCCATCCAGGTCTTTGCCCGTAAAGCTGGGGAACTTCGTCGCCTCGCTCGAAGCATTGGCACCAGCCGTCATGCCAGCGGCCGAAGCGTCGACGCTCTCGCCTTCGCTCGGTGTGCTTCCACAGCCGGGGAACTCCTTCTCCAAGCTCTCGAGCTTGTCCTCGATCTCCTTGATCTGCTGCGCACCGGCCTTGAGCGTCTTGAGCTCATCCGCCGTGAACTCATCCTTGGCGCCGTCGATGGTCTTGAGCAGGAAATCGCCGTAATTGCTGCCGTCCTCAATCATTACCGAGTCTTTATTTGCCGCATTGAATACCTTTTCCCACAGCGCGTTATCACTCGAAAGGATATCGTTCTCCTTTTTCATGAGCTTCGCATACAGCTCGGCGGCCTCATCGGCATTGGTCGGCTTCTGCGCAGTGAGTTCTGCGATCTTAGGATCGGAGCTCGCAGATTCGCTCGCATTGCCACTGGGCGCCGAACACGCCACAAGGCACAAGGCCAATACTGGCACCATAAACAGGGCCGCAATCTTAGAAAGCTTCATGGTCATTCCTCCGTTTTGTCGAAGCTTGTTTACTTTTTATCGGCGGTCAAGGGGAGCTTTTCCGCCGACACATCCAGGCCATAGCGATAGCTGATGGCGTCGACGGGACAGGCCCCGATGCACTTTCCGCACCGGATACATTCGGCATGATTGGGCGCGCGGACCACATCAACGTCCATCTGACAAACCTTTGAGCACTTGCCGCACGAGACACATTTGCATGCGTCAACCCGAATCCCCAGTAGGGACACCCTATTCATGAGCGCATAGAATGCGCCGAGTGGACAAATCCATTTGCAGAAGGGGCGGTAGAACAAAACGCTCAGCACTACCACGGCAATGAGAACGGCAAGTTTCCAAGTAAAGAGATGTCCCAGCGCAGATCGAATTCCGGCATTGGCAGCCGCCAGCGGAATGGCGCCCTCGAGCACACCCTGGGGACAGATGTACTTGCAAAAGAACGGATCTCCCATCCCCAGATCGTTGACCACCAGCACAGGCAGCAATACCACGGCAAATAGCAGTACAACGTATTTGATATACGTAAGCGTCTTGACCCTTTTCGTCGAAAACTTTTTGCTGGGAATCTTATGAAGCAGCTCCTGCAGCCAGCCAAACGGACACAGAAAGCCGCATACAAAGCGTCCCAGCAGCACGCCGAGCAAAATGAGCGTACCGGTGACGTAGTAAGAAAAGTTGAACTTGGATGAACCTACCACCGACTGAAACGACCCGATGGGGCACGCACCCGATGCCGCGGGGCACGAATAGCAGTTAAGTCCAGGTACGCAGACTGTTTTTCCCGCGCCCTGATAGATGCCGCCTTTGGCAAAGTTTGGCAGGTGAATGTTGGTGACCAGCGTCGCCGCCGCCTGAATGAATCCGCGAAATCGGGCCAAAACATGCGACGCAGTGTTTTCTCTTTTATCCAATTCCGATACACTCCAAGCACAGCCTAATCGCTTTGGCCAGCACGGCATCCGCCTCGCCACGCATAACACCAAAGCACACCATGGTAATTCCGACGATCAACAAAGCGACCTGTACCACGGGTTTTACCGCTTTGAACAACCCAACCACTCCTTTCGTTACGCGACCATTGGACCATATCGACTATAAAATCCGTGTTAAGCGCGATTTGGAATGTGCAAGGAGACTGTTATGCGTATTTTGATCGTCGAAGACGAGCGAGCACTGTGCGATGCAATCGCGCGCAGCTTGCGAAACTTGGCGTACAGCGTCGACTGCTGTCACGATGGACGGGAGGCGCTCGACCTGCTGGGCGTCGAAGTCTTTGACCTCGTGGTGCTCGACCTCAACCTTCCCCGTATCGATGGCATGACCGTGCTCAGGGAACTTAGGAAAACCGACTGCGAGACCAAGGTGCTGATTCTGTCCGCACGTGGCGAAGTATCCGATAAAGTCGACGGACTCGATGCCGGCGCCAACGATTACCTCACCAAGCCGTTTCATCTGGACGAACTTGCGGCAAGGATCCGCAGCCTTACCCTCAGGCGCTTCGCACAAAGCGACATAGTATTAACCTGCGGAAAGCTCCGCTTTGACACCAAGGCGCGCATCGCTTCCGTGGACAGTGAGGCTTTATCTCTTACGCGCAAGGAAACGGGAATCTTGGAATACCTGATGCTTAATCAGGGGCGTCCGGTAAGTCAAGAGGAGCTTATCGAGCACGTTTGGGATAGCAGCGTGAACAGCTTTAGCAACGCAACCCGCGTTCACATCTCGTCACTCCGCAAAAAGCTACGCAGCGCTTTGGGATACGACCCGATTCGCAATCGGATTGGAGAGGGCTACGTTATGGAGGATGGCGAATGAAAAGGCTTTCGCTGCAATGGCGCATAACGATTATGACGGCACTGCTGACGTGTGCGGCGTGCGTGCTGACGAACTGCCTGGTCGGCTATACGGGCATGCGCTACATGGATGCCATCGGCAGCAACATCTCGGCCTTTAACGCAACCGGCGAAGATTCGCCCCAGGCGTTCGACCCAACGAAAGCGACCCCCGATGACAAGGTCACGATCGTCGTAAACGACGCACAGGAGTCTTTTGGCACGACAACCTGGTACATCACGGCTGGAGTCACACTCCTTGGCGGCGTGCTGGCATACTTTGTGAGCGGCCGTGCACTCAAACCGCTACGGGCTTTTGCAGCCCAGGTTGAGCGTGTGCAGCCTGACAACCTAAGCGAAATCCGACTCAGTGAAGATGTACCCACCGAGCTACAGCGATGCAGCGTCTCATTCAACGACATGATCGCCCGGCTTGGTGAAGGGTTCTCTGCACAGCGTCAGTTTACCGGCAACGCCGCACACGAGCTGCGCACCCCGCTTGCCCTTATGCAAGCACAGATTGAACTATTCATCTCCGAGCACTCCGGTTTGCAACCCGAAACAGCCGAGTTGCTTAGCCTGCTACAAGAACAAACCGAGCGCATGTCTCGAATGACCAAGGTATTGCTCGAGATGAGTGAGCTCCGCAGCGTTCCTTGCGAGGACGGTGTTGAACTTGGTCCCTTGTCCGAAGAGGTCCTCACCGACCTTGCGCCACTTGCCGAAAATAAGGGCATAGCCCTCAATTGTGCTGGAGACGCTTTAGTAATCGGGAGCGACACGCTCCTCTATCGGCTGGTGTTTAACCTGGCCGAAAACGCCATCCGTTACAGCCGCTCCGGCTCGACTGTCAACGTCTCCATCAGCGACAGCGACAGCCACGTGCTCCTGCGAGTCGAGGACCAGGGCCCGGGAATACCCAAGCAGTACCGTGAGAGCATCTTCCAACCGTTCTTTCGTCTAGACAAATCCCGCAGCAGGGCATACGGCGGCGCAGGGCTCGGGTTAGCGCTCGTTTGGGAGATTGCAGCGCTTCACGGTGGCGCTGTAGAGGTCGAAACAAGTTCCGAAAACGGAACCGTGATGCTCGTGACCCTCTCAAAGGGGGCCACCACGTGATCCGACTGTCCAGGGGTTCCACTCGGCATTGTGAAACGCGTCCCAAAACTTGGATATGAGGAATGGGAGGCAGTTCGCATCTATGCCGAGGACGAAGTCCTGGCGGGGATTCAGGATGCGCAGAGGAAGCTTACGGCAGAAAACCCCGACAGAGTCGTGACCGTCGGCGGCAACCGCATGGTGTCGCTTGCCCTCTTCGATTACCTGCACGGGAAATACGAGAACGTTGGAATCGTCTGGATCTATGCGCATCCGGATGTATCCACGCTGAATGATGGCTACCCCAACGCTCACGCCATGGTACTTGGCAGCCTTTTGGGAGAAAGTCATCCTGGTCTTCGGCGGCGAATAACGCGAATGTCCGCAGGCAGACTCCAACCTGTGCGCGGAGAAGCTGGGCGACGCAAACAAGATTCCTCGATTCGAGCATGGAGATAAATCCGTCTATCAGTCTCATCGCATACTCAGAGGAGGATGCCAGATATAGATCCCATTGGGTAAAGTCGCCGTTCATAAAGGGAATCACTGCATTGCGCTCGGCGACTCTCAAGGCACTCAGGCTTTGTTCTATTTTCTCAGCTTCTTGTTTGAACTGTTCGCTATCCAAAATGCCCCCAAATGCCGGCTTCTCAACAAATCAGAAAAAGCATTGGCTATACTGATGCGGACAGTTCCGGGAGGGGTGCAAGAGACGGAAGGGCCGTAATGGGTGAGAAGGGCGAGCGGCCGGAGCGGGTGTTCCCCGGCAGGACAGACCCGTGGTTCATAGCGGCCATGGTGATTGTGGCGGGCGGTTTATCCGCGGCGTGTATCGCGTGTTTCCTGAGCTCGAGTCCCGCGCTCCTATGGGGCTGGCTCGCGCTGCTGCCCATCCCGGCCCTCGTGGCCCTGGCTGCCCTTCCCGTCCGCAGCAATCGCCTCGAGCTCTACGGCGACCGCCTCGTCGTCGTGTACGCTGGGACGCGTTCGGTGATACCCTACGCCCACGTGCGGGGCGTCCGGCGCACCAGGACGCTCTGGGCGGGGACGGCCAACTCGCTCGACCGCGTCTACATCGAGGCGCCCTACGACGGCGACGCCATCGTCTCGGTCAGAGACAACGACGCCCTCGTGGCGGAGCTGGGGCGCAGGTGCGGCCTTGGGCCCGGCGCCTGACGCCCCGAAAGGAAGAGAGGATGGACGTCCCGCACTGGCCCTACTGGAGGAAGTATTCCCTCGGCGGCACACAGGTCTGGTACGCGGACTGGGGCGACTGCCCCTTCGACACTGGTCTACATGAGCCCAGTTGAGTTCAGGAACGCAGGGCTGTCCCTGTAAAAAATGTTTAAGCAACCGTTGCAAATCCATTCTCCCGCGCAGAGAGCCCCGGGTAGGCCGAGCTCGCGTCGGGCATGTAGCCCATACGCCTCCGGGCGGCGGCAAGCCCGCGCCCGCCGCGCTCGCCGAACAGCTCAACCGAGCCCGAGCTGGGGCTGGCGGTGCCAGTGACGATACAGATGAGCGTTGACTTCCCGGCGCCGTTTTCGCCGATGAGCCCGTAGACGCGCCCCGCCTCGAGGGCGAGGTCGATGGGGCCGAGGACGGTCCTCCCGCGGTACGCCTTCGTGACCCCGTGAAGGCGGAGGGGCATGGCTGTCGTCATTGCGTTCCTTTCTCCTCGGATGGATTTTGGGTATGCGTCATGGGCCCCCGCGCGGGACGGGGAGCGAATCGACGCAGGCTCGAGGCCGGTTGGGTTGGGGTTGAGGTCCGGGTTCCACAGGCTTGCACAGCCCGACGGACGGGGCGTCCGGGCACGCTATGCTTAGGGAGCGGTGGGCGCCTCCGGGGCAGCAGGGGACTCGGACGCGGTGATGCCGGAGGTGTCGACCTCGCCGATTCCGGCGAGCTGCTCGATGAGGGGGAGGCCCGTCGGGTCGTCCACCTCGACGCCGCCGAGCACGATGGTGCTGTCGCGCGTGTCGATTTGGGTTGTGAACACGGCCGGGTCGAAACCCGAAGCGATAAAGCCAATGCCCGCGAGGACAACACCCGCGGCAACGAGCCCGCCCGCCACGGCGAGGTAGATCTTCTTCGCGCTGGTCATGGTACTCACTCCTTTCTACGCCGCGAGATGCGCGGCAGCGCCGCCCTTCTCGCCCTTACCCTTCCAGAAGGGCGAGGCGGCCTTCCTCGCCCAGAGCGCCGAGAGGCGCGCAATTTGTTTTGAGGCGGCCCAAGCGCCAGCACCAACGAAGAGCGCCACGCCGACGAGGCCGAGCCCCACGCCCGCCGAGGCGAGGGCGTACGGGAAGTGGCCGATGGTGACGCCGCTTACGGCAAGCAGGAGCCCAACTACGCCCACGCCCCCGAGTGCCGCCGCGACGATCCACACGCAGAGCGCCAGCACCCAGATGCAGATATAGACCGTGACGGCCACGGCGGCGAAGGCGGCGAGCAGCGGCACCCACACCGGGGAGCCCACGATGGTCAGCACCCACAGCAGCGCGGTGCTGCGCCGGCGCGTCCTCGCGATCGCGCGCGGCACGGCGGGCAGGTCGTCGAGCGTGGCCTCGGCAACCTCGCCGGGGGCGCCCATGGCGGCCACGGCCTCCTCCTCGCTCATACCGTCCTCCATGCGGTCGGCGATAGCCTCCGCATAGAACGCCTTGGTCTCCTCCACCTGCTCGGCCGGCAGGCAGGCAAGCAGCTCGCCCAACCGGCCCAGAAACTCATCGCGCGTCATGGTGCGCCCCCTCAACGTATGCGTAAATCTCCCGTACGGACGGCCACTCGGCCAGGAACTCCTCGATGCGCGCACGCCCATCGTCCGTGATGCGGTAGTACCGGCGCAGCCGCCCGTTGTGCTCGGCAGAGCGCGCCGTGATGCACCCGGCCTTCTCCAGGCGCTTGAGCAGCGGGTAGAGCGTCGACTCCGTGAGCCCCATGCTCGCCGGCACGTCCTTCACGATCTGGTAGCCGTAGGACTCCTCGCCGGAGACGGCCGCGAGCACGCAGGCCTCCAGGAAGCCGCGCTTCATCTGGGCCTCCATCCGCACACCTCCTCTCGTCATATACTATGCTATACACACTATACGATGCAAGGTATTAGACGTCAACTCTCATCGCGAAGATTCTCCGGCCCCTGCGCGCTGCGAACGTGATGTCGCGGGGCGGTTGGCATTATGCATGAAACGTCAAGTAACGCTCTTTTGATCCACTTCCACTCGGCCCCATATGCCTTGTACAACGCCCCCTTCGACCTCGGGTTCAAGAGAGCCGCTAGTCTTCCTTTATACGTTCGGCATAATCGTCGGCGATACCCACAAATTCCAGTCCCGAGCAACAGGAGTACAATTGCTGCTATTGTTGCCAGCTGTTGGGAGATGGAAGATGGACTGCGATGGCTACCCATGCGTTCCCATGCCGTTGATGTGCACCGCCTTTGTGCCGGGGCAGATTGACGCTGCGGTTGCAGGCATTTCCGACCCCGATTCGCGCGCCATTGCCACAGCAGAAGCGCTGTACTTTCGCGGGCAGGCCACCCTCGCTGCCAAGACGGCGCGCCCCTATCTTGACGCCACCGATCCCGCACTGCGCTATTCCGCATGCTTTATCTGCGGATACGCCAGCCTGTCGCTCAACCGTATCGCCGACGCCCGCCGGTGCCTTGCTGGCATCCTCGATACGCCGGCCGACGAGGAATCATCCGCTATCCACGCCACGCATATCCTGTTCGCCTCGGCCGCAAGCGTCCTGCTGCACTTGCCTTCCCCGTATTCTGCCGAAGAGTTTTATCCACTTGCGGCGCATCTGCCCGAAGGCCTGCGCCTGTTCGCCAGCTACGTGATGGCGCACGCCTTGTATCTGCGCGGCGAATACGGCCGCAGCCTGGGCATGGCGGAAAACGCCCTGATCATGAAACAGGGAAGCTATCCGATCTCGGAACTGTTCCTGCACCTGGCAGCCTCCATGGCATGCATGAGCCTCAAGGACATCGACGCCGCAAAGGCACACTTCGGAGCCGCTTGGGGCATTGCGCGCCCCGACGGCCTTATCGAGCTCATTGGCGAGCACCACGGCCTTTTACAGGGGCTCATCGAGGCGTGCCTAAAAACGCAATACCCAGACGACTTCGCGCGCATCATCGAGATCACGTACCGCTTCAGCTACGGCTGGCGGCGCATCCACAACCCTGATTCGGGCGAGGACGTGGCCGACGATCTAACGACCACGGAATTCACCATGGCCATGCTCGCCTGTCGTGGGTGGACCAACGCCGAAATCGCACGCCATATGGGAGTATCGCCGGGCACCGTCAAAAACCGCCTATCCGGCGTATACGCAAAGCTTGGTATCGGCACACGCGCCGAGCTGGTCGCGCATATGTTGCGTTAACAACCGGGCTGCCAAGCGCATCGAACGCGTTCCGGAACCCGGCGCTTCGCTCGATCAATTTGGACATTTTGACCCTTGAACGGCACTACCACCACGGGGCACCTTCTCGCAAAATTGGATTATTTCCACCGATATCTGCGGGATGGGAGCCCAAAATGCTTGATCGCCGTTCGCTACTCGTTGCCGGAGCGTCCTCACTGGCGAGCATTATGTTGCCGCGCGCGCCGGGAAGCGCAAACGCCTTCATATTGCCGTTCGCGCCCACCGAAGCCTATGCCGACGAAAAAGACCCCTTCAGGGTGCTCGTTCTCTCGCGCACCATGTTCGGTGTGGTCGTGGTCGACGTCGCCAACAAGAATACGCCCATCACGGGTGCCCAGGTCACGCTCACATCGCGCTATGCCGCAGGCAAGCAGCTCACCGCCACGACCGATGACGAAGGCACGGCCATCTTTGAGGTCGCGCCGCTTTCGGAAGGCTACGTGGACGAGGCAACGCTTCTCGACGCGTACGACTTTAACGGCGGCATCTCCATTAGCGTGGCGGGCTACCGTGATGTCGAGATTCCCCTTGCGCGTATCCAGGGCGGCACCGCCATAACCGCGCCCACGCGTCCGCTTTCCGACGGCGAGCCGTACTTTCGCCAGCTCACATTCGACGAATGGGACATCCAGTACGCCGACGCCACGTTTATGGCACTGCCGAAGGACGACGCCGGAAACGACCAACCCGACACGCACGCCTTTACCGTGCAGGCACATCTGCCACAGGGTGGACAGGCAACGCTGCACATCAACAAGGTAATGCCCGCTGCGGGTAGCTCGCCCGAAACCGTCACGCAGATTGGCCAAGTCAAGGCCAGTGCATCGGGTTCGGACAATCTGGCAACGTTCACACTCGAAGACAAGTTTCTCGACGCGGCATCGGTCCTTCTGGAAGAAGGATGCAAGCTGCGCTTTGTCCTCGACTATCAGGGCAAAACCTACACGCTCTCCTCCCCCATGGCCGTTGTCACCGCACCGGCCGCAAAGGCGGAATCCGGATCGACCACTATCGTCCCCACTACCATGGACCAAGAGATCACTCCGTTTGATTTCCCAGCGGCGTTTCCCGGCATCGGCGGCAACAAGTTCACCTGCTGGATGCCCTCGTTCCCCATTCTGTTCGATTTCTCGTTTGCCGGATACGTGCTGTTTGGCGGAGGATACAAACCAGCCAGCTATATGAACGATTCGGGCAACCCTGATCCGGAATACTGGAAGAAATCGCCGCGCGAATCGGGCGCCAAGCAGGCAAACCGCTACCTCGACGAGATGGAGGGGAAGTGGAATCAGTACAAGAGTATGAGTGCCGGTTCGGGCACCGATCCAAGAAACACTAAGCTCCTTCGCCACCATTGCACGCCGCTGTTCACGATGGATATCGCCACACAGCTGTATGGCTCGCTCGCCTACGATTGGGTGGGCAAAACCTGGGGCAACAACAACGATCCCGCATACGGCAATATTAAGGCTCTCTTCCAGGTAAGAACCGACCTCAATTGGACCGAGCAGTTCACCTTGG
This sequence comes from Collinsella aerofaciens, assembly GCF_015670795.1. Lineage (GTDB taxonomy): Bacteria > Actinomycetota > Coriobacteriia > Coriobacteriales > Coriobacteriaceae > Collinsella > Collinsella aerofaciens_Q. The sequence continues at coordinate 18,973 of NZ_JADPCJ010000004.1, forward strand.
GACCGGTGCCCTTTTTCCTAAACGTCAACCCCTGGGTGCTGGCGAAGCTGGCGCTCGCCGTGGGTGCCCACACGCACGGCAGCGGCGCGGCGTTTTTCAAGAACATTTCGCTCGACTATTCCAACACGTCGGGCTCGTTCACCATCCAGATCGGGCTTGCCGTCACCTTTGGCGCCGGCGTTGCAGGCGTCGCCTCGTCTGCCGTGCGCGGCGCCGCATCCCTCACGTTGTTCATTGGGTACGAGAAGGCGGATGGACACCAGCTTCCGCGACTGCGCGTAGGTGCAGACGTCGATGTCGATGTGATACTCCAGTTCGTAATGTTCAAGTGGACCACCAAAGCTTGGTCGGGATCGTGGCCCACACTCCTCGATTCGTGGAATATGTCGGTGAACAACGGCGACCAGTATGTACTCCAGTGCTCTGAGCTTGCATTGGGTGGGGATACGCCTTATACGCTGGATGCCTGCTTCGGCTCGGCCGGCAACGCCGAGGCAGGTGGTGTGCCGCAGTTTATCGCATCGGCCACCATCGTCACCAACGCCGAGCTGCTCGCACGCGCCGAGGTTAATGCCACTGCCGCAAACGTTGCGCCTGTCGTGCGCGATTGGGATCAAGCGGTCACGCGCATTGAGCTCGAGGCGGATGCAGAGAGCGACGACACGGGACAGGTCGAGCATTTCGTCCACGCACTGATAGAGAACGACGAAAACGCCGCGCCGATGTATGAGTATACCTACATCGTTCAGGCGACGAACGCCGTTGCGGACCCCAACGCCAATTCTGCCGGCGTGTCGGAGGACGAGCGTGGCGGCATAAAACCCTCGAGCGACAACGTGCTGTTTACTGGCGTGCTCAGCGAAGCTCACATGAAGCTGGCAATGATCGCCGGCGTAGAATGCCTGTTCCGTATCGCCTCGGTGCGCTACGGCGACAATGGCCGCTCGCGCCTGGTGGTGCACACAAAGGCAAACGGCACGTGGTCCGCTCCCACGCCCGTGGACTTCCCCCTTGGCTTTGGCGAGGGCGACGTGGAGCGCGACGGCCTATTCGATTACGACTTCGACGTAGTGGAATATACGGACGGAAGAGAAAACCAGGACGCTTACGTGCTGCTGGTCTCGGGCGAGCGCCCCGACGGCGACAACACCTTTTTCGATGCGGCGAGCACATCCGGCATACTGTCCGTTGTGCGCCTGCGCATAAGTAATAGCGAAGTTCGCGTGATATCGCACACGTCGTGGCGCAGCATCTCGCGCGGGCGCCTGCAGGAGGACGGTTACCATTGCCTGCAGTGCCCGCGTATCACAGCGGGTAAGACGCTGGTCGACGGCCGCCTGTCGGGCGCCTATCTCCATCGCCGCGGAGCCACCTCAGAAAAGGCGCTGGGCAATGAGGCAGAGGTTGCGCTGGAGTGCTTCACCCTGTGGTCGGACGTTTCGGGCGATAGCCTGACGTTCCGCCAAGTTCTCCGCTTTCCGCAGGCACCGTCGAGTATCGAGCTGGGCGCGCCCGAGAATATCAACGGCAAAATGGTGGTGCCCGTTGCGTACGAGACCGCAGACGGTTGTGGCTGTGCATCGTACGCCGTGATCGGCCAATCCATCGCGGGTTGGGGCGTTATGTCGCCAGATGCCGCAGTACCCCACGCGGTGCCGTGGCCGCAGCACACGGGCTTTTTGGCTACCGTCAACGAGCGACTGCAGCATATTACTTGGACGCGAGGCGCATCGGCATTTGCAACGCAGCCCGTGGGTGCCGCAGGCTGTGGCCCGGCATCGTTTAGCGTAAGCAACAACGGCAGGTGCGTGCTCTATGTAGAGAACACCGACGGCAAGGTGGGACAGACCTACGACGAAGAAGGCAACCCGGTAGCAGTGATGGGCAAGCACTTCCGCATCTTCGCCAGCACCTTGGCAGGCGATCTGTTCACGGAACCGTTCGTGATGTGCGAGCTGGACCATCCCGTCGATCAGATAACGACATTTTTGACGTCGGGAGGCATGCTCTCCGCGCTCGCCACGCACATTGTGAGCGCGGAGAAGAGCGAGGCAGAGCTGCACGGCATCGAAGTGCCCCTGGTGGCGTGTGCCACTCCGACGGGCGCGGTCGCTACCTCGGGTGCGGTGGTGCCCGGAGCAGCAGGCGAATCCTTTATGGTCACGGTGCGAAACGACGGCAACACCTTGCTGACCGCCGGCACGATCGATCTGTACCGAGAGGGCTCCAGCCAGCCGTTCTCCAGCGCATCCATCGGGTTCGGAGCGAATGCACGCATGGCATCAATCTACGATCCGGAGCTCGCCGAGGATGCTTCGGCCAACGACATGGCACGCGTGAAGTACGCGCTCGAGACGCTGGGCGCACGTTTTGCGACGCACCCGCTGGTTGCCGACAATGGCAACGCCGTGCTGGCACCAGGCTGCACGGCACAGTTCCGCATGAGCTTCGCCATCCCCGAGAGTTGGAGCGACGAAGTGGGCAAACGCGTAACGCTGTATGCGAAAGCGCGTGATCTGGTGGCGCTCGATCCCGTAACGCTCGAGGAAATTCGACCAGGCGCAAACTCGGCGCTGGGTGCCGTACTGCACGAGCTTCATGTGCCCGACGCGACATGCGAACGCTCAGAAGTTCAGGTCGGCGTATGCGACAGCGCGGATACGACAGGACTTCACGACGCCCCGATGACGGTCGACGGCGATGGCGGCACGAGTGGAGGTGGCTCCGGCGGAAGCAGCTCCGGAGGCGGCAGTGGATCTGGCAGCGGCAAGAATCACGGCAATAAAAAGCGCTCCGGAAAAGCGGGCGCGCTTGCGGGCACGGGCGATGTCAACGCTCCCCTTACGGCAGCCGCCGCAGCACTCGCCGCGGCAGGCGCCGGCCTCGTCGCCTACAGCGCCCGCCGCACGGCGCTCGAAACCGACACCGCCAATGAGGCCAATTCGGATGAGCCTCGCTAGCTCCTAGTTACTTTTGTGAGAGACGCCGACTCGGCTTATCGAGCACCAAAAAGGGCTGGCCCCGATAACTCGGAGCCAGCCCTGAGTCGCCTGACATGGGAATCACAGCGTTACTTGAGCTTCAGCGCCTCCATCATGGGCACGGCGGCGTCCCAATCGATCTTCCAGCCAATCGACACGCGGACGGTTTCACCCGTTGCGGGAGCCGTCGCAAACAGCGTATGGCCGTTGTCGGGACCGGTAAAGCGCAGCCACGTTATGCCGTTGTACTCGACCTGGTCGGTTGTTGTCTCCTTGCCTTCGTAGACCTGCTCTAGGCTTGCAACCTCTTCCTCCGGCGAGCGCGGGAAAATGCTGATGTTCAGGCGTCCTCCAGTCTCGTCGTGGAAGAAGTTTGCCTTTTCGCGCTCTTCGTCGGACGAATCCAGCGTGTACCCATCGGCGGCCTCGATGCTGTACGATGCGCAGTCGATGCCCGTTAAATCTGCCTTCTCGCCAGAATCGGCCACGCCGCCGGCCGCCTTGAACTCCTTGGTCTCGCAGTCCGTGGTGTCAAAGTGCATGGCCTCATGATTCTTGGCAGGGGCGTAAGCGTCTACGAACTCGACAGTGATGGGCCCGTAGTACGCCGTCTTGGGCGCCCAGAAGTAAACATACTCAACGGTCTCGCCCGGACCGATATCTGGCCTCTCGGAAAGGTCAATTCCCTTGTGCAGATCATCGGGAGCTTCGCTTGCGACGTAGTCGAGCACAGCCGCCTTGCCGGAAGTAAACAACGGGTCGCCTGCCTCAAGATCGCCCTGAGCAGCATGCACGTTAAAGGAACTGAACGTCCTGTTCTTTGTGTTGTTGTTGGTAATCTTGATGTGCAGGTAAAAGCCGTCCTGCTGCTTGGCATCACCGCGATAGAACGTACCGTGAGCCACCGACTCATAGGTAATGCCTGCCACCTCGACCGTCTGCGACTCATAGGCCTTGGGCTTTTCCTGCACAGGCGCGCTGCCGCCCGAACCGCCAGGCGAGCCGCTCGGAGCACTACCGCCACAGCCGGCCACTGTACACGCCAGCACGGCCGAAAGCGTCACGGTGGGAATTCCTAACAGCAGTTTCTTTGTCATGGGCCTCATCATTCTCACCGCTCCTTTCGGCTTGCAGCTCATCCATTGCCCAAGGCCTTCGTCGTCCCGTGGCATCGGCTTCCACTATGAGCGTATGACGAAACACGGCGCCGGCGAAGTGACCCGTGGCCCAAATAACGACCCACCAGCGTTCCTTATGGGCCAAAAGAACTCGCACATGCACGCCCCCGGCCCATAAAACGAGACGTCTGTCCCAATGTTCGATTCGATCCAACAATCCGCACGACACGTTTTCGACAACGTATCCAACCGCAAACGCAGCAAGACGCATTCGGCCGCCTTCAAATTTACTCGGGCAGAACCGACTCGGTTTTGTCCGAGTAAACTCGAGCATAAACTGATCCATGCGATACAATTAACTCGGACAAAACCGAGTCGGAAGGAACCGAGTAAGTGGAATTTATTGGCAGGGAGCGTGAGCTCGCCCGTATTAAGAAAACGCTCAAAGCACCCGAGCAGCGCAATGTTCTCATTTACGGCAGGCGTCGCGTCGGAAAAAGTGAGCTCATCAAGCAGGCGCTAACCGATTTGTCGGACGTCGCAACGGTCTATTACGAGTGCCGCCAAACCTCCGAGGCAGACAACCTCGAGAGTCTGTCCGTCCTTGTTGCTGAAGCGCTGAGCTTTCCTCCGCTCGCCTTCACAGGCATCCGCGAGCTCATCGAATTTCTGTTTGCCCAAGCTAAAGACAAGAACATTACCCTCGTTCTCGACGAATACCCCTACTTGAGAGATGCGGTTAAAGGCTTAGACAGCATTCTTCAGACCTCAATCGACGCCCACAGGGAAGACTCACGTTTAAACATTGTCCTGTGCGGCTCCTACGTTGAGATTATGAAATCCCTCATCGAGCATGAAAGCCCCCTCTACGGGCGAATTGATCTCACGCTTGAGCTTAAGCCCATGGATTACTTTGACGCTGCGAAGTTCTATCCCGCGTTCTCGCCCGAGGACAAGGTGCGGCTCTATAGCGTTTTTGGCGGTATCCCCTTTTACAATCGCCTCATCGATCAATCCCAAAGCGTACGCGACAACATCATCGAGCTCGTCACGGAACCTGGCGCCCGCTTAGAAAGCGAGGTGCCGTCCTATCTCAACGCCGAGATCTCGAAGATGACCAACGCCAACGAAGTTTTCGGGGCTCTCGCACAAGGCTACTCCCGTTGGGGGGACGTGCTGGCACAGTCGCACGTCTCGAGCGGTCCGGCCATGGCAGACGTGCTCGACAAGCTCATGTCACTCGAAATCGTCCAAAAGCGTGCACCCATCAACGACCCTACGAACAAGCGCAAGTCTGGCTACTTTGTAGTGGATCCGCTTTCGCTATTTTACTATCGCTATGTTTTCCGCAATGCCTCAGCGCGTCAGCTGCTCGACCCGGAAGTCTTCTATGATCGTCACGTCTTCCAAGACTTCGAGGAAAACTACGTTCCTCATATGTTCGAGGAGATCTGCCGTCAATACCTCGTGCGGCAGAACAGGACCGGCAAGATCGAACCGGCTTTCGACGCCATAGGCAAGTACTGGTACGACGACCCCGCAAACAAAACGAGCGGCGAATTCGATGTGGTAACGCAAGACCCCGAGGGCTACGCATTCTACGAAGCAAAGTTCCGCAAATCCCCCATCACGCAAAAAATGGTCGACGAGGAAATCGCCCAAGTCGAGGCAACGGGACTCAAGTGCCATCGCTATGGATTCTTCTCCCGTTCGGGCTTCGAAGCTGGCGAAAGCGATCGAACCGTCTTCATCGACCTGCCGCAGATGTTTGGATAGGACAGGACAGGTCCCTCCCGCATTCCAAGCATTCATTATCTAATCGAACGATTGTTCGATGGATTTCGTGTTGGTTGGAATCGTCTGTGGGCTGGGCTATGCTACCTTGACTATCTATATGACTAAAACGCAGCAAAGGAGCACCGAGAGAGCGAGTATGGCAAAAAACACCGCAAACTATGGTAACGACAGTATCCGCCAGCTCAAGGACGAGGAGCGCGTACGCCTGCGCCCCGCCGTCATCTTTGGCTCGGACGGACTCGACGGCTGCGCGCATGCCGCCTTCGAGATCCTGTCCAACGCCGTTGACGAGGCGCGCCAGGGCTACGGCAAGCTCATCACCCTTACCGCCTTTCGCGATGGTTCCATTCAGGTAGAGGACAACGGCCGCGGCTGCCCGCTCGACTGGAACCCCTCCGAGAAGCGCTTTAACTGGGAACTCGTCTTTTGCGAGCTCTACGCCGGCGGCAAATACAACAATAACCAGGGCGGCGACTACGACTTCTCGCTCGGCACCAACGGCCTGGGCTCATGCGCAACCCAGTACGCCTCCGAATACATGGACGTCACGGTTTGGCGCGACGGCAACAAGTACTCCCTGCACTTTAAGAAGGGCAAGGTCGTCGGTGCCAAAAAGAAGGCACTCGAGATTGAGCCCAGCGACGAGGATCGCACCGGCACCACCATTAAGTGGCGTCCCGATCTTGAGGTCTTTACCTCCATCAGCATTCCCCACGATTGGTATCGCGAGACAATGCGCCGCCAGGCCGTGGTCAACGCCAACGTGACCTTCCGCCTGCGTATCGAGGGCGACGATGGCGAGTTTTCCGAAGAGGATTTTTGCTATCCCAAGGGCATCGAGGACTACGTGCTCGAGAAGGTCGGTACCGACTACCTCACCGAGCCCTTCTTTATCGAGGCCGACCGTCGCGGTCGCGATCGCGAGGACCTGCCCGACTACAACGTGAAGATTACCGCGTGCATGTGCTTCTCGCGCACCTTCATGATGCAGGAGTACTACCACAACTCATCGTGGCTCGAGAACGGCGGTTCGCCCGAGAAGGCCGCCCGCAGCGCTCTGACCAGTGCCATCGATGCTTACATTAAGCAACAGGGCAAGTACAACAAAAACGAGAGCGGCATTAAGTGGCAGGATGTCCAGGACTGTCTGGTGCTGGTGACCAACTGCTTCTCCACCCAGACGTCCTATGAAAACCAGACCAAGAAGGCCATCAATAACCGCTTTATCCAGCAGGCCATGACGGCATTCTTTAAGGAGCGCCTCTCGACCTACCTAATCGAGAACAAAGACGCTGCCAACAAGATCATGGAGCAGGTGCTCATCAACAAGCGTTCGCGCGAGAACGCCGAGAAGACGCGTCAGAGCATCAAGACCAACCTACAGCAGAAGACCGACATGGCCAACCGCGTGCAGAAGTTCATCGACTGCCGCTCCAAGGACAAGAGCCGCCGCGAGATCTACATCGTAGAGGGCGACTCGGCAGCAGGCGCCATTCGCACCTCGCGCGATGCCGAGTTCCAGGGCGTTATGCCCGTCCGCGGTAAGATCCTCAACTGCCTGAAGGAAGACTATCCGCGCATCTTTAAGTCCGACATCATCATGGATCTCATGCGCGTGCTGGGCTGCGGCGTGGAAATCAAGGACAAGCGCATCAAGAACCTCGGTGCCTTTGACCTGGATAACCTCAACTGGAACAAGGTCATCATCTGTACGGACGCCGACGTCGACGGTTATCACATCCGCACGCTCGTGCTCACCATGCTTTACCGCCTGGTGCCCACGCTTATCGACGAGGGCTACGTGTATATCGCCGAGTCACCGCTCTACGAGATCAACTGCAAAGAGAAGACCTACTTTGCCTACACCGAGCTCGAGAAGAACGGCATCCTCAAGGAGATTGGCGATCAGAAGTGCTCCATCAACCGCTCCAAGGGTCTTGGTGAGAACGACCCGGACATGATGTGGCTCACCACCATGAACCCCGAGACGCGCCGCCTGATCAAAGTGGAGCCCGAGGACGTCACCAAGATGGAAACCATGTTCAATCTGTTGCTGGGCAACGACGAGGCGGGCCGCAAGCGCCATATCTCGGAGCACGGCAAGGAATACCTGGACCAGCTGGACCTGCAGTAACAGCAAATCGATAACGACGGCCCATAAGAAGTTCAAGAGGAAATCGTGGCAAAGAAGAAGACGAAGAACCAGCCAAAGAAAAAGCAGGTCAACGCCGAGAACGTCATCGGCCTGCACTCCGAGGTCACCGACCAGCCGATCACGCAGACGCTCGAGGTCAACTACATGCCCTACGCCATGAGCGTCAACGTCTCGCGTGCGTTCCCCGAGATCGACGGCTTTAAGCCCTCGCACCGCAAGCTGCTCTACACCATGTACAAGATGGGTCTGCTCAAGGGCGAGCGCCAGAAGAGCGCCAACATTGTGGGCCAGACCATGAAGCTCAATCCGCACGGTGACGCCGCGATCTACGAAACGATGGTGCGTCTGGCCACCGGCAATGAGGCACTGCTCGCTCCCTTCGTGGAGTCGAAGGGCAACTTTGGCAAGTACTATTCGGGTGACCTGAGCTACGCCGCTTCGCGTTATACCGAGGCCAAGCTCTCCCCCATCAGCGCCGAGATCTTCAAGGACATCGACAAGGATCCGGTCGACTTCGTCGACAGCTACGACGGCGCCATGAAGGAGCCGCGCCTGCTGCCCACCACGTTTCCCAACATCCTTGTCTCGGCCAATAAGGGCATCGGCGTCGCCATGGCATCCGACATCTGCGGCTTCAACCTCAACGAGGTCTGCACTGCCACAATGCATTACCTGCAGGATCCCGACTGCGACCTGCTCGAATATATGCCCATGCCCGACTTCTCGACCGGCGGCGAAATTATCTACCGCCGCGAGGAGATGGAGAAGATCGTCGAGACCGGCCTTGGCAGCTTCCAGATTCGCTCCCGCTGGCGTTGGATCCCCGAAGAGCGCATCATCGAGGTGTACGAGATCCCCTACACCACCAAGACCGATGTCATCATCGAGCGCATCGTCAAGCTCTCCAAGGAGGGCAAGGTCAAAGAGATCGCCGACATCCGCGACGAGACCGACCTCTCGGGCTTGCGCATCGCCATCGACCTTAAACGCGGCGTCGACCCCGACAAGCTCATGGCCAAGCTCTATCGCTCGACCACGCTGCAGGATTCGTTCTCATGCAACTTCAACGTGCTCGTCGACGGCTATCCCCGTGTTATGGGCGTGCGCCAGATCCTGCACGAGTGGGTCAAGTGGCGTATTGAGTCCACGCGTCGCCGCATCAACTTTGACCTAGGCAAAAAGTCCGAGCGCCTGCACCTGCTGCACGGCCTCGAGGCTATCTTGCTCGACATCGACAAGGCGATCGCCATCATCCGTGGCACCAAGCTCGAGGCCGAGGTCGTGCCCAACCTTATGCGCGGCTTCGACATCGACGAGACCCAGGCCGAGTTTGTTGCCGAACTCAAGCTCCGCAACATTAACGAAGAGTACATTCTCAACCGCACCAAGGACATCGCTAAGCTCGAGGGTGAGATTGCCGAGCTTGAGGAGATCCTCTCCAGCGAGGAGAACATCAAGAAGGTCATCAGCGACGAGCTGGCCGCGGTCAACAAGAAATATGTGATGCCGCGCCGCACGGGCAGGATCGAGCCCCATGAGGTCGTCGAGGTAAGCCTGGAGCCCGAGGTCGAGGAGTACCCGGTGACCATCATGCTCTCGCGCGATGGCTACCTTAAGAAGATGACGGACCGCGTGCTCAAGAAGGCGACCACGCTCAAGTACAAGGACGGCGATAAGCCCTTTATCGAGTTCCCGTCCTCCAACACGCACGAGCTGCTCGTGTTTACCAACAAGAGTCAGGTATACAAGTGCAAGGTCGCGACGTTTGAGGATACCAAGTCGGCCCAGCTGGGCTCGTACCTGCCGACCGATCTTGAGATGGAACCCGACGAGAGTGTCATCTGGGTCATCGACCCCGAGGACTACAAGGCCGACGTGCTGTTTGTCTTTGAGAACGGCCGCGTGGTGCGCGTCGCGCTTTCTGGATACGTCACCAAGACCAACCGCAAACGCCTCAAGAACGCCATCTACGGTGGCAGCAAGCTGCTGTATGCCCAGGTGCTCAACACAGATCGTGACATCGCGCTGGTCTCGAGCGACTATCGTTTGATGAACTTCAACACGTCGCTGCTCAAGACCAAGACGACCACCAACACGCAGGGCGTCCAGGCCTTTACGGCCAAGAAGGGCCGCTCGGTCACCACCGTCGGCACGACCGAGGAGATTCTTGGCGCCGGCGTCTCGGCCGAGAAGTTCACCGCGCAGAGCCTCCCCTCAGCCGGTGCCCTCATGAAGGAAAACGACATGCCGAGCCTGTTTGACTAGGTACCACGGCAACGAGACCGTTAGATACTTCGCAAAGCGACGAGGCCCGGAGCGCAACGGCATTGCGCCCGGGACTCGTCGTTTTTCTTCTCAACTATTTCTTAACGCAGATTAATTGATTTCTGCTTATTTTTCTGCGTTAAAAAATGTCAGCGTCACTGCTTCGATGCCCTTTGGTCGGTCGTTAGCAAAACTTGCAAAAATTAGCAAAACTTGCAAAAATTAGCAAAACTTGCAAAGGAGACACCATGGAGTACAGCAAGAACCCCTTTACCCCGACGTTCGGAAGTATCCCTCCCTTTCTAGCGGGTCGCGAGCATATTCTGCGTGACATCAACCGTGGTTTTATCAACGGCCCGGGAGATCCAAACCTGTCGACTATTTTTACGGGCGCAAGGGGAACGGGCAAGACGGCGCTTCTCTCGCTCCTTTCAGAAACGGCGCTTGAACACGGTTGGATCGCAGCAAATGTCTCCGCCATGCCAGGCATGCTCGAAGATATTATCGAGCGAACCAAAGAAGCCGCAGATAGCTACCTCTCACAGCCTCATGCGCGCATAAACGGCGTTCAAATTGGTCCAGTGGGCATCGATTGGACATATGCTCAAGAGGCTCAGGGCAACTGGCGCACGCGCATGAATGGCATCTTTAAGCAACTCGAAAAACATGACATCGGACTTCTCATCACCATCGATGAAGTCACCGTCGATCTCGAAGAAATGCTTCAATTTGCCTCTGTTTACCAGCACTTTGTACGCGAAGGTAAAAAAGTTGCCCTACTCATGGCAGGACTGCCCTACAAAGTATCGGCGTTGCTGCGTAACGATTCCGTCTCGTTCCTCAGGCGTTCCCAATATCATCAGTTGGGACGAATCACTGACGTTGAAATTGCAAACGCATTCCGCAAAACCGTTGAGGCCGGAGGCCGCTCAATCACGCCAGAAGCGCTCGAGGATGCCGTGAAGGCCGTCGACGGATTTCCCTATATGATGCAGCTTGTCGGATATCGCACATGGGATGTTTCGGAGAGCTCGCCCAAAATCAGCGCATCTGATGTCCAGCAGGGTTCTCTGCTTGCCCGCATGGAACTGCGCGATCGAATTCTCGAAACGACCTATCGGGAGCTTTCCGATAAAGACATTGAGTTTTTGCTCGCGATGCTGCCCGATTCTGGCCCCAGCAGGGTCTCGGAGATAGCCAAGCGTATGGGCGTCGCAAGCAACTATGCAAGCCAATACAAGCGCCGCCTCCTCGAGGACGGCGTCATCGGAGAGCGGGGGCGTGGTCTCGTTGGCTTTGACATCCCCGCGCTCAGGGAATTCTTGAACGAGAAGGCGTTTTAGCACGCCGGAATTGTCCGCGGAAGCATCAACGCATGGCAATCAGCATTCCTCTTGGTAAGGATAGCAAGCATTTTCCACCAACACCGATTGCCATGCGCCCCTCTTGTCCTTAGGCGAACTTGCGAGCGAGCTCTCGCGCCCCTTCCAACTTGGGCGAGGATGCCATGCTGTCGCGCTCGGTCATACCGCTGATGGTGACAATACCCTGGTCCTCCCACTTGCAGTACGCGCAGGTTGACTTGTACATGGCGATCGCCGCATCATAGACGCCCTCGCTGTGGCTATCGAGCAAGAGGGCCGTCTTGGTGAACGGGAAGCCCGTGGCACCGAAGGCGTACAGGCGGTCGATGGCGGCCTTCTCCTGCGCGGTGATATCGAACCAGTAGATGGGCGAGGCGAAGACAACCATGTTGGCGTCTTTCAGTGACTCGATCACGTCGGCCATGTCGTCCTTCTGCACACAGGTGCCCTCATGGGCGAAGCAATACTGGCATCCCAAGCAGCCGGCAATCTTCTTGCTGGCAACGCGGACGACCTCGACCGTATGGCCGCCCTCACGCGCGGTCTCGGCAAACGCCTCGACCATGGTGTCGGTATTGGCGCCTTTGCGCGGGCTACCGCTCAATACAACGATGTTCATAGAAATCTCCCTCCTTCATGCCGCAGGCGCGCGGCATATTAGTTTGTTTTAACCTAAACGTATGGAGTTATTCAATCGCCTCGTTTCAGCTACTCCCACTCTTTAGAAGAATCGTTGCTGGAGACTTGGCATTAAATCAAGGCACACCTTATTTCAGATATTCCTCAAAGAATGCCTTCAGCTTTCTAAACGGAATGATGTCCATCTGATCGTAAAGGTCGGTGTGGCTGGCACCAAGGATAATGAGCAATTCCTTGTTGTCCCCCGTCAGCTTGCCGTACGCGGTTTCGCTGAAATAGCGGGAGTGCGCCTTCTCGCCATGCACCAGCAGTACCGCAGAGCGAATTTCGCTGCTGTATTGCAAAATCGGCATATTCAAAAACGACAGCGAGGACGTCATATTCCAGCCGCCGTTGGAGTTCAGGCTGCGGGGATGGTAACCACGCGGAGTCTTGTAGTAGGCGTAATAGTCCCTCACGAACTGCGGCGCATCCTCCGGTAGTGGATCGACCACGCCGCCCGCCAGCGCATAGCTGCCGTTTTTATAGTCCTCGGTGCGCTGCGCGTTCAGCGCTTTCCGCTTTTCAAAGCGCGCCTGCTCGGAATCCTCGGCGTCAAAATAGCCGTTTGCGGTCACGCGGGTCATATCGTACATGGTCATAGCCGCGGTAGCTTTGATACGGGTGTCTATGGCCGCCGCATTGACTGCCATGCCGCCCCAACCGCAGATACCGATGATGCCGATACGCTCCGGGTCAACGCTTTCCTGCACAGAGAGGAAATCCACCGCTGCGCAGAAGTCCTCGGTGTTGATGTCCGGCGATGCTACATGGCGGGGTGTACCGCCGCTCTCGCCGGTATAGGACGGGTCAAAGGCAATTGCGAAAAAGCCCAGCTCCGCCATTTTCTGCGCATACAGACCGGAGGACTGCTCCTTCACAGCGCCAAACGGGCCGCTAACAGCGATGGCGGGCAGCTTGCCATCCGCGTTCTTAGGCACGTACACGTCGGCAGCCAGCGTGATGCCGTATCGGTTGTGGAAGGTCGCCTTGCTGTGCTCAACCTTGTCGTTTTTGGGGAACACCTTGTCCCATTCCTGCGTCAGTTTCAACTGCTCCATGCCTAAGCCTCCTTGTCAGTCGCTTTAAGGTACTGCTCGTCATTCACGGGCTCCAACCACTCGTTGGAGGCCTTCTCGCCCGGAACCTCCATCGCGAGATGGGAGAACCAGCTGTCGGGCGCCGCACCGTGCCAGTGCTTTACGCCCGCGGGAATATTTACTACATCGCCAGGGCACAGCTCCTGTGCCGGTTTGCCCCATTCCTGATAAAGCCCTCGACCAGCCACGCAGACGAGGATCTGCCCGCCGCCGCTTTTGGCGTGATGGGTGTGCCAGTTGTTGCGGCAGCCCGGCTCGAACGTAACGTTGTAAATGCCGACCTGCTCGGTGGAAAGGGGCGCGAGGTAGCTTTGCCCGATAAAGTACTTCGCAAATGCGTCGTTGGGGGCACCGATGGGAAAGGCCATCTCGTTTTGATGCTTAGCTCTTGCATCAGCGGCATTGTCATCCGCCCAGACCTCCTTCGCCATGCGAAAGGCCGCCCACGCCTTGGGCCATCCCGCATAAAACGCCGCATGCGTAAGGATTTCCGCTATCTCAGCCCTGGTCACGCCATTGTTCTTTGCGGACATCAGATGATATTGAAACGAAGAGTCCGTCAGGCCCTGCGCCATTAGGGCAACCACCGTCACTATGCTGCGATCTCGAAGGGAAAGCCCGTCTTCTCGACTCCATACCTCGCCGAACAGCACATCGTCATTGAGCTGCGCAAATTTGGGGGCAAAGTCCCCCAGGGCATCCCTGCCCGCTGTCTGCTTAATCGTCATGTTTGATTCCTCCTGTCGATGGTTTTGAGTACAAACTGCTTTCGCGCAGCTAAGCCGCGCCTAGATTTCCATGCCCATTCGATGCGCCTGCTCCAGAGCGGGATGCCCGGCGATTTCGCCCACGCCGTTCACGCCGCCGGCGAAAATCGTTCCGGCAAGCGCGCGCCTTTGGCGAAAATCCCTTGCACTCCTTATATATATTGACGAAAATAAAGGTAATACCTAAACCTAACTTTAGGTCAAGGAGTAAATTCGAGATTTGTCCGGAGGAACCATGTACACAATCGGACAGGTGGCGGATATGTTCGGTCTGCCCGTTTCCACGCTGCGCTATTACGACAAGCAGGGATTGTTCCCGGAATTGGAGCGAACATCCGGCATTCGCCGATTCGGCGATACGGAACTCGAGGCGCTTCGGGTCATCGAATGCTTAAAGAAGGCTGGGATGGAGATCAAGGACATCCGGCTGTTCATGGAATGGTGCGCGGAGGGCCCATCGACATATCCCAAGCGCAAGGCCATGTTCGAGGAGCGGAAGGCCCACATGGAATCGGAAATCGCGAACATGAACCGTGCGCTGGATATGTTGAAGTTCAAATGCTGGTACTACGAGCAGGCGATCCAAGATGGCAACGAGGATAGAGTGAAGGCGCTGATTCCCGACGATTTGCCGGAAGAGATCAAAGATACCTACGATAGCGCCCACGCTCAATAATGCCGCCCGATGCTCAAGGGGCTTTGGCAAGGAGTCGTTTAGGCAGACATGCAAAAAGAAAGCCTCCGAACAGAAGGTTCGGAGGCTGTTATTCCCGTCATTTCGCTGATGGCTTTGCTCTATGGCGACGCCGAAACAACATCGGGCGGTACTCGACGGTATCAAAACGCAAGCTCAGAAGCCAGTTCCCGTTATTCCCATAGGCATAAGCGCATCTGTTCGCGATTGCCTATCGATGCTTTGCCTCGAGCACGGCAGACACCGCATCGAGGAACTCCCGCACATGGTCTGCGGGGTGCGGCGAATGAAGCAGCCCGTAAGACACGAGACAGTCCCAATCGGTAGGGACGGTTTTGAGCATGGGGTGGACGTTGGCCCACAACGGCAGCGTCGCAAGCGCGAGGTCCTCGTTCGCGCCGCGATTGAACACCTCCACCCGATATTGCGGGAAGTCTACGAGCGCGATTTGAGGATGATGCAAGAGTATCTCGTCGCGTACGCGGTCGATTTCGGTGTTCCAGCCCCGGCGTATAAGCATAAGACTGTGATTGTGGAGGTCGTCGAATGTGACGATGTCGCGTTTGGCGAGCTCGCTGTCGACGGGAACGGCGCACCAGAGCGGCTCGCGCGAAAGCTCGAGGCCCAGGCATCCGCGCTCTTTAAGAAAGGCATCGTCGAAAATCCCCACCACGATATCCATGTCTTGCCCGAGGTTCGCCAAACCGCGCGCCGCCGAGGGTGTGTTTTCAAACGTGACCACCTGAAGGCTCATGCCAGGGCAACGTTCCTTCACCTTCGGCCATAGCTTCGTGAGCGGCGTGCTGGGCGTCATGAGCGACACTCCCACGCGGATGATGCGCTTCTCTCCGCGCTCGGCGACGCGGGCGCGTGCGATTGATTCTTGAGAGTACTGCACGATATGGCGGGCGTCGGCGAGCAGCGACCTGCCTGCTCGCGTAAGCGAAAGCCCCTGATGCGATCGGTGGAACAGCGTAAGGCCTAGCCGCGACTCCAGCAGGTTCATCTGCTTGATGACGGCCGTGGGCGTGATGAAGGACTCTTGTGCCGCCTTGGAGAAGCTGCCCGCCTCCGCCACGCGGATGAAAGTGTCAAGCTGTGGGTTGTACATCGATCCTCCTGTCACGCATTATGTGCCGTATATACCCCATGGTTATATCCATCATTCCAACGTGAACTTCTCGCGCGTCAGTAAACGCCGTAGCCTCGTATTCGAAAAGTCACCATTAAGGAGGAGACCATGGAGTATCTGAAGCTCAACAACGACGTAGAGATGCCCATCGAGGGTTTGGGCACCTTCCTCATGACCCCGGCCGAGGCCGAGGCGGCCGCAACCGCCGCGCTCACGGCTGGCTACGAGCACATCGACACCGCCAACGCCTACATGAACGAGCGCGCCGTGGGCCGTGCCATCGCCAAGAGCGGCATCGCACGCGACAAGATCTTCGTCTCCACCAAGCTCTGGCCGAGTGTCTACGACGCGGGCATGCCGGCGGTGGACGCCACGCTCCAGCGCCTAGGGCTCGACTACGTCGACATGCTCATCCTGCACCAGCCGGTAGGCGACTACCTGGCCGCGTGGCGCACGATGGAGGAGGCCTACCGCGCGGGCAAGGTGCGCGCCCTCGGCCTCTCCAACTTCCCGCAAGACAAGATTGCCGAGGTCATCGAGGTCGCCGACATCAAGCCGCAGCTCGTGACCGTTGAGTGCCACCCCTACCACGCCCAGCGCGACCTGCGCGCCTACCTCGCGCCGTACGGCACGGTGATCGAGGCGTGGTACCCGCTCGGCCACGGCGACAAAGGTCTTCTGGAGGAGCCCGTCTTCGTCGCTCTCGCCGAGAAGTACGGCAAGACCCCGGCCCAGGTGATCCTGCGCTGGCACGTGCAGATGGGAACCTCCATCATCCCCGGCTCCAAGAACCCCGCCCACATCGCCGACAACGCGAACATCTTCGACTTCTCCCTCACCGAAGACGAGATGGCCGAGATTGCCAAGCTCGACGGGACCATGACCTACTACACCGCCACTGAGGAAGCACTCGCGGGCTACCTGGCCATACGCCCCGATTTCGACGCGCAGGAGTAGCGCTCAGACGATAACGGACCAACCAAGCCAACGGAGGAGATGCCCCATGACCGCAAACCCGACCGTGACTAGAAGAAACTTCCTACTCGGAGCCGCGCTGTGCGCAACGATGCTCTCCGGTTGCAACCAGGGTGACGACGGCCAAGCCGCCGCCGAGGACCAGCCCGCCGCCGCGCCCGCTGCAGGCGGCAACGTCCTCGTGGCCTACTACTCGGCACAGGGCCACACCGCTGCCGTAGCTCAGACCATCGCCGACGAGCTCGGCGCCGATCTCTTTAAGGTGACGCCTACGGAGCCCTACTCCGACGATGACCTCGACTGGACCGACGACAGTAGCCGCGTGACCCGCGAGCACGAGGACGAGAGCCTGCGCGACGTCGAGCTTACGCAGGTCACGCCGGACGGCTGGGAGAACTACGACACCGTGCTCGTGGGGTATCCCATCTGGTGGGGCATCGCGGCCTGGCCCATCGACAACTTCATCTCAGGCAACGACTGGGACGGCAAGACGGTGCTCCCGTTCTGCACCTCTTCCTCCTCGAGTCTTGGCCGGAGCGGCGAGCTACTCGCCGAGGCCGCGGGCAGCGGGGAGTGGCAGGAGGGCCAGCGCTTTTCGTCCAGTGTGGACGAGTCCGGGGTTCGCGATTGGGTCGCCGGTCTCGGCCTGGCATAAGCAATTAGAGATGACAGACCGCTGACAATCTGGGAGTTTCGAATGATCCTATACTTCACCGGGACGGGCAACTGCCTCTACGTGGCGCGCGAGCTGGCCGCGGAGGGCGAGAGGGTCCTGAGCATCCCGCAGGAGCTGCGCCGCGAGGGCGAGCTCGCCTACGCGGACGATACGATTGGCATCGTGTACCCCATCTACGGGCACATGATGCCCGACATGGTGAAGACGTTCCTCGAGCGCGCGACGCTCGACACGCCCTACCTCTACTTCGTTTGCACCTACGGCAACCGGCACGCCAATGCCGTCGAGCTGTGCCTGGAGGACGCGCGGGCGGCGGGGCTCAACCCTGCCTACGCAACCACACTCCTCATGGTGGACAACTGGCTGCCCAACTTCGACATGGACGAGCAGCGCGCCCGCATTCCCGAGAAGAAGATCGGCGAGAACCTTGCGCGCATCCGCGCGGACGTCGCGGCGCGCCGCCGCTGGATCGAGCCGGTGACCGACGAGGACCGCGCGGCGCACGAGCAGTTCATGAGCCGGGGCTTGTGCTTCGAGCCGGCGGCGCTGGGCGGATTCCTGACCGTTGATTCCGAGAAGTGCATGGGATGCGGGGCGTGCGCAAAGGTGTGCCCGGCTGGCTGCATCGCGCTCGAGGGCGGTAAGGCCGTCCGTAACGCGCAGGCGGGCTTTGGCTGCAACGCCTGCCTCGCCTGCATGCACGCCTGCCCCGCGCACGCCATCACCTGCGCGGCGGGCGACAAGAACCCCGCGGCGCGCTTCCGCAACGAACACGTGACCCTTGCCGAGCTGCAAGAGGCCAACAGCGGCCGCTGATGCGCTTCTCGCCAAGCCGAAAGCCTGCGGCTTCGGCTTGGTTCATTCAGAAAGAGGAACTATGCACGTGAGCCATCTTTCACGCAGGTCCTTTATCGAGGCTGCCGCGCTCGCTGCGGGCGGGCTGGTACTCGGGGAAGGCCTGGTCGGCTGCGCGGATGTCCGTGAGCTTGGCGGCTACGTCCTCACGGAGGGGTCGCAGACAGACCGCGGCTTCGTCGTTGACGACGCCCTGCAGACGCCATCGGGCAGGACGCTGCACTTCTCGCTCCATGTGCCGGACTCCTACAACGGGTCCGTGCCCTATGCGCTCTACGTGGCCTGCCCCGGCTGGGAGGGGCTCTACTTCCAGGGCGTGGGGGCGAATCTTCAGGAGGACTACCCCTTCGTGGCGAACGACTACATCGCCGACATGATCGTGGCCTCGCCCCAGCTCGACGACTGGGACGAGCAATCGGCGTCAGACGTGGTGGAGCTCACCGAATGGCTGCTCGGTGCCTACAGCATCGATGCGGACCACGTGTACCTGAGCGGATGCTCGGGCGGCGGCGAGACCATCTCCATCGTCTTGGGAACACGCCCCGAGCTCTACCGACGCGCGCTTCACACCATCTCGCGCTGGGACGGCGACATCGAGACGCTCGCCGCAGCCGAGGTTCCCGTGTATATGGCTATCGGCGAGAACGATGACTATTACGGCTCCGGACCCGCGCGCGAGGCGTACGAGGAGATTCGCGCCGCCTATCGAGCTCGCAGGCTTTCCGAGGAGCGCATCAGCGAGCTGGTGGTGCTCGATGTCAAGCCCACGAGTTACTTCACCGAGCGGGGCTTTGCTGCGGACGCGGGCCAGCACGGAGCGGGCGGCTACCTCTTTGCCCGTGACGAGGACATCATGGGATGGTTGTTCTCATGACGCGGAGAATAAAGGGACTGACGAGAAGGGCGCTGCGCCGCACGGTCGACATAGTCCTTGCGACCCTGCTTGTGGTTCAGATGTTTTCGCGTTTCTGGGTGCCCTGCTCATGCAGGTAGTCGTCCGCAGCGCCCGTCCGATCATACACTTGGCGAACGAAAAGGGGCGGTGGGCCTCCGTCTTCACGGGCCCACCGCCGCCGAACTGGGTTACGCAAGTCGGGACTACGCGAGCTTCTTCGAGAGCGCCCTTGCCTCGTGCGTGTTGTCGACCATGCCGCCGTAGGTCATGCCGTAGAGCGCGGCGAAGCGCTTCATGGTGTACTCGCCCCAATCGAGCATCTCGCGCGTGGGCGCGCCACCTTGGAACACGAAATAGAGCGTCTTGCCGCTCATACTGCCCTCGCGCACCGGACCGTAGAAGCGGTCGAGCAGGTTGCGCAGCATGCCGGAGAGGTTGTGCCAGTAGACGGGCGACCCCACGACCAGGGTGTCCGCCGCCTCGATGCGCGCGAGCACGTCCTCGAAGTCATCGTCGCCGTAGTTCTGGCCGTAGCCGTAGACCTTGTGCTCGGCAAGATTCAGCTGCTCGTACGGGCGATCGCCGATGAGCTCGCGCGCCAGGCGCGCCGTGTTGCCATCCTTGTTGGGGCTTCCGTTGATGAAAAGAATCATACGTCTCACTCCTTACGTATTGTCTGATACCGCCTTTACCATAGGCGTGAGAAGATCCGGCGAGAAGTTCCTGCTCGTAGGCAGCTTATAACCGTGGGGTGTGTACGTCTTGCCATCCTCATCGCTGCGCCTTCCAAAACGCGAGGGCATCGTCGATCCAGCCCTCTGCCACGGTGTCGACACCCAGGCCAGAGCCGTGGCTCAGGCCTTCGTAAACATGAAACTCCGTGGGCACGCCCGTTGCTGAGAGCGCTTCGAGACGCGCCTGCATGGTGCGCCAGCTCGCGATGCCGTCGCGATCACCCACGCAGGCGTAGGTCGCGGGGTCGGCACCCGTCAGTTCGCTCATGCCGGTGTACTGCATGATGGCCGCCGCGGGCTGGGGCGTTCCTACTGGCGCGCCAAAGGCGGCCGGGCCGTAGCCGCCGACCCATGCCGCCATGCGCGCACCGGCCGAGCCGCCCCACAGCGAATAGCCCGACGTGTCCACGCTGAGCTCGTCGGCGTGCTCGAAGATGAAGGAGACGGCGCGGGCCAAGTCCTCGCAGGCGAGCTGCGCGTCCGGCCGATAGATGACCGCGAACCCGTTGACGCCGGAACGGGCCAGGTGCAGACAGTGCGGGAAGGAGTCGTGCATGGCAGCGACGTAGGCGAATCCGCCGCCCGCGCTTACCACGGCAAACGGTGCAGACGCGCCGCCCGCTCCCTCGGCAGCGAAGCGGAAGAGCCCCGTGTTGGCGAGCGAGGGGTCGGCGGCCTTCTCGGCATCCGTGTAGATGTCGTAGAAGAACGTCCGTTCCGCTGCGCGCTCTGACAGCAGATAGCTGACGACGTCGACCGTGGTGCTCGTATGGATTTCCGAGTACCACGGCAGGCAAGCGGAAAGGTCATCGAGCGTCATATCCTCCGTCGGCGGATGGAGCGTTGTGGGGAAGAGCAGCCGTCCGTAGCCATCGAGCAAAGGGTTGTTGATGACGTCGTAGATGGGCGTGTCCGCCGTGACCGGGCCCGGAGCGGAGCCGCGCGCGAACCCGGCGGTCCCGTCCGACGAGCAGCCGGCAAGGCTGCCCGCAGCGGCCAACCACACGGCAGCCTCCAGAAACGAACGGCGCGGCATCATCGCCGCACTCGATAGACGAGGTGGAGGCCGTCGCCGGCAAGGCGCTCGACGCGCTCAAGCGAGAATACGTGCGAACCGCCGGCTGAGCGAGGCATCTCGTCGAAGACGGAAGCCGTTTCGGGCTCCCCCGAGACCGTCGGGGAGAGAACGAGGCTCAGCTCGTCAAGCACGCCCGCGGCAAGAAACGACATGTCCGTCTTTCCGCCGCCGCACACGAGCAGGCGCTCGATGCCAAAAAGCTCGCGCAGCTTGCGCAGGGCGAGCGGGAGGTCTAGCCCGCGCGAGCCGGCAAGCACGTATGAGACGCCGCGCTCTCGCAGATAGTCGCGATACGCCGGCGATGCCGCCTCGGTGAGGATCTCGATGACGTGCGCGTCCGCACGGCCGGCGCGACGATAGGTCGCAGACTCCCATGCAATCTCCCCGGCGGGGTCGACGGAGACGTAGAACGATCGTTCGTCATGAGGCGCCACGAAGTCCCCCTTGGGCGCGCTCCCGTGGGTATCGAGCGCAAGGGGGCGCGACCCGACGAAGCCCTTCGTGGTCACGGCCCCGTACGCCACGGCGTCCGCCCCGAACTCGACCTGCTTGCGAGAGTACGCGGCGCGTGCGGGCGAGGCGGCGGGGTCGAGCATGTACGCGCCGTCGATACGCCCGTTGAGCCCGGCAAAGACATGACAGACGACATAGGGTCTAATGTTCATGGCTCCCTACCTTACCGTGTGCCCGCCGAAGACCATGAGGTCGAGTCCGTTGAGCAGCCCGTCGATCTTGGCAACCTCATCGTCGGTGAGCCCGACCTCGGCGGCACCGAGGTTCTCGAGCAGTCGTTCGGGCTTGCGACTGCCCGGGATGGGAATGATATAGGGCTTCTTCTCGAGCATCCAGGAAAGGGAGACCTGGGCGGGCGTCGCCGCGTGCAGCTCAGCCAGCTCGCGAACGAACCGCATGAGGGGCTCGGCGCGCCTTTCGCCTTCCTCTGTGTACTGCGGCATGCCATCGCGGTAGTCTTGGGCGCCCTCGAATCTGGTGTTGTGGCTGTACGCGCCCGTCAGAAAGCCGTTCGCCATGGGAGAAAAGGCCACGAAGGCAACGTTCAGCTCCTCGAGCACGGGGAACAGGGATTCGTTCCAGCGTGCCATCATGGAGTAGCGGTTCTGAACGGCGGAGACGGGGCACACCGCATCGGCGCGACGCAGGTACTCCTCCGTCGCCTCGGAGATTCCCCAGGCGCGGATCTTACCTTCCTTGATGAGGTCTGCCATGGTGTCTGCAACGACCTCGGGCTCGACCTTTGGGTCGATTCGGTGCTGGTAGTAGAGGTCGATGTGGTCGGTGCGCAGCCGGCGCAGGCTCTTCTCCACCGAGATGCGGATAACCTCGGGGCGCGAGTCCACGAGGATGGTCTTGTCCGGGGCGTGCGTGACGCCGAACTTGGTGGCAATGACAACCTCGTCGCGCACGGGCGCGAGCGCCTTGCCCACCACGTCCTCGTTGTGCGCCTCGGTCCCATCAGCGCACGTGCCAACGTAGCACTCCGCCGTGTCAAAGAAGGTATAGCCCATCTCGTGGGCCTGACGGACGACGCTCGCGGCCTCGTCGTCGGGCATCGGGTCTCCGCTCGCGTGCGTGATTCCCATGCAGCCCATGCCGAGCGGGCTGACTTCGATGCCGCTCTTTCCCAAAACGCGCTTGTCCATTCCTGTTCTCCCTGTCTATGATATCCGTCATTTGTTTGCGACGCCCACGTCCGCCCGTTCATCGGACTCCGTTAGGCACATCCTCTGTCGATGGCCTTTGCTCTCTCATCGCCAAGCGTACGACCGCAAAGCGCTCGACGGAATCCCCCTTTGGTGCGGTGCCCTGAACCCGCGGGTTATAACCCCGTGCGCACCCCAGCGTTATAGAACCCTCACCAACGGAAACTTCCGCCGGCGCGGCGCCCCTCGTATGGTGGATACGTCAAGTTGCGAGAAAGGAAGGCACCATGGACTACATCACCTTGAACAACGGCGTCAGGATGCCGCAGCTCGGCTTCGGCGTGTACCAGATCCCGGACGCCGCGGAATGCCAGCGCGCCGTGGAGGACGCGCTCTCGGTCGGCTACCGGCTGCTCGACACGGCCGCGAGCTACGGCAACGAAGAGGCGGTCGGGGCTGCCATTCGTGCGAGCGGCCTGCCGCGCGACGAGGTGTTCGTGACGACCAAGCTGTGGATGTCGGATGTGAGCTACGAGGGGGCCAAGCGCGGCTTCGACGCGTCGCTCAAGCGGCTGGGGCTCGACTACGTCGACCTCTACCTCATCCATCAGCCGTTCGGCGACGTCTTCGGCGCGTGGCGCGCCATGGAGGAGCTCTACGAGCAGGGCGTTATCCGCGCCATAGGCACAGCTAACTTCTACCCCGATCACCTCGCAAACCTCATCTCGTTCAACCGCATCGCCCCCGCCGTGAACCAAGTCGAGTGCAACGTGTTCTTCCAGCAGCGCGAGGCGCAGGAGTACATGGCCGGCAAGGAGGTGGCCATGGAGGGCTGGGCGCCCTTTGCGGAGGGCAGAAACGACCTCTTCCGCAACGAGGTCCTCGCTCGCATCGGCGAGGCACACGGCAAGACGGTCGCCCAGGTCGTGTTGCGCTGGCTGCTGCAGCGCGGTGTGGTCTGTATCCCTAAGAGCACGCACCGCGATCGCATGGAGCAAAACTTCGACGTCTTCGACTTCGCGCTGGGCGACGACGAGATGGTCGCCATCGCCGCGCTCGACACCGGGCGCAGCGCGTTCTTCGACCACCACGACCCCGCCACCATCGAATGGATGTCCGGGCTCGTGCGCAACGTGTAGACGAGCGGTTAGACCGCACTGATAACTTACTAGGAGGAATTGCCATGAACTCATTCACGTACGACTACCCGGTCAGGAACTACTTCGGCGAGGGGGCCATGGACCAGGCGCTCGACGCCGAGATGGGTGCCATGGGCAAGACAGTGATGCTCGCCTACGGCGGAGGCTCGGTCAAACGAACCGGCGTCTACGGCCACGTGGTCGATAAGCTCACGAGCGCGGGCAAGCGCGTGGTGGACTTCGGCGGCATCATGCCCAATCCGACCTACGAGAAGTGCCAGGAAGGCGCCGCGCTCGCACGCAAGGAACAGGTCGACTTCATTCTCTCCGTCGGCGGCGGGTCGGTCTTCGACTGCTGCAAGGTGGTCTCCGCGCAGGCGATGCTTGACGAGGACATCGAGACGTTCGAGCACGTCGACGGCAAGATGCCGAGCTCGTTCATTCCCATGGGCTGCATCGTGACACTCTCCGGCACGGGCGCCGAGCAGAACAACGGCGCCGTCATCACCAACGAGGAGACACACGTGAAGGGCGCCTATCTGGGGGCGATGCCCATGTGGGCGGCGCTCGACCCGGCGCTCACGCTCACCGTACCGCACGCGCAGTTCATGAGCGGCGCGTTCGACACGCTCTCGCACTGCATGGAGAGCTATTTCGGAAGCCCGCGCGGGCGCAATGTCACCGACGACATCAACCTCGCCATCCAGCGTAACGTCATCCGCAACATGCGGATCATCGCGGACGACGACCAGAACCTCGATGCCAGAAGCGAGCTCGTATACGACTCCGCCATGGCCGAGAACGGCGTGCTCAAGATCGGCAAGTCAACGGACTTCCAGGCGCACATGATCCAGCACCAGTACGGCGCGTACACCCACACCAACCACGGAATGGGCCTCGCGGTCATCCACCCTGCGCTCTACCGCCACCTGGCCCCCGAGGCGCCCGCGCAGTTCGCCCGCTGGGCGAGCGAGGTGTGGGGCGTCGACGCCAAGGGCAAAGACGACCTTACGGTGGCGCTCGAGGGCATCGACCGCCTGCAGACGTTCATCGGCAAGATGGGGCTTCCCACGAGCTTCGCCGAGATGGGCTCCGACGCGTCCGACGAGACGCTGCACAAGGTTGCGGGCACCTGCGTGCTCACCGGCGGCTGCGCCAAGAAACTGGAGCGCAGCGAGGTGTTCCAGATTCTGACCGAGTGCCTCTAGATCGGCGGGGGTCCCGATCCGCCCGCGCCGAAGGAAACCGTACGACTCCGAGATGTCATCGTAATCGTAGGACCCGGCGAGCCCGCCGCGCCTGATGAATCCGTCGAAGTCGTCGTCGACGGCCCCCTGCTCGTCAAAGGAGAAGCGGTATTCGCCGAAGCTGAAGGGGAGGATGTGTACCTCCCCGTGGCGCCCTGTGAACAGGGTCGCCAGGTCCGAACTCAGGAGGAACGCGTTCGATCCCGTGAGGTAGATATCCCATCCGCCACGCGCATGAATGCTATTAATTGCTTTCTCGAACCCCTCACACAGCTGCACCTCGTCGATGAAGAGACGGTTGCGGGCGCCCTCTTTGTGCCGCTCTATGATTTCGCGATGCAGCGCTGGTACTCGAGCAGTAGCTCGTTGTCGAGGTCCAGCAGATCGATGTAGACGTTGTTGGAGGATGGGTCCTTCCGAGCAACGGAGGTGGAGAACGCCTTCATGAGCTCGGACTTGCTGGAGCGGCGCATCCCCGTGATCACCTTGATGTCCCAGGTGCCCTCGAGCGCCCAAAGCCGCTCCATGTACGTAGTGCGGTCCACCCATGCCATCATCCGCTCCCTCTCGGTTTCGAAACTCGAATATTTCTAAAGTTTCGAAACCGAGAAGACAATATACACAAGGGCGCGTCGGGGAGCGAATCCCGGTCGCGCCATGTCGGCAGCGATGCCGGGCGCATTCACGCGTGCTACAATGCGGACATCAGAGATGAAAACACAGTCCCCGTCGGGTAGTCGTGGGCGTGCGGGAGTCCGCATCAGTAACCTGCCTCCTTGGTTGTCCCTTCTCTGCATGGTCATCTACATAAAGGAGGAACCAGCCATGCAGATCAGCGTGTCGTCCACCCTGACCGTATATCACGACGGCCAATTCTGGGTCGGGCTGGCGGAGCACGTCGAGGGCGGAAGGTATGGCGTCGCCCGCATCGTCTTCGGCGCGGAGCCGTCCGATGAGGAGATCCTGCAATTCGTTACAAGCGAATGGGAGAAGCTCTCGTTCTTCGGCGACAAGGTCACTGAAACAAGCAAACCCGCGAAGAACCCCAAGCGGCGCGCTCGCGAGGCAGCGAAAGCCCTTAAACGGCCCGCGGTGAGCACCAAGGCACAACAGGCGCTCGCGGCACAGCGGGAAGCGATGAAGCAGGAGTCGGCTCAAGCAAGAAGTCAGCGTCGCGCGGATGAGGCGGAGGCGCGCTTCGAGCAGCGAAAGCTGAAGCGCAAGCAGAAGCATCGCGGCCGTTGATCGCCATTTGCAGGATGCTCTATACAGAAGCGATGTCATTTTCACTTGAAAACCGATACCGCTTTCTATTGCGCCGTTCGTCAGCGGCGCATCCTCGCTTTCAACACAACTGCTCAAAGATGACGACCGCAATTGTCCTAGACAACGCTGCAGGCCCAAGTCATAATTCGAGTACAAAATCGAGCTACAAATCGGAATTATGAGGATTGAATCATGTGGGATGAATTAGGCATAAGCGCAGGAACGGCAGTCCTTATTTTGATTTCGCTGTATTTCGTTATCAAATGGGCAGTGAAGAATGGCATAAAAGAAGCCTACGGTGCCATCACTGGCAAGAAAGCCGATGAAGACATCCGAAACGAAATAGACCTAAAAGGACCTGGATTGGATCAAGAGGATCGATAAATCCAGTTTCGCTGTCTCCGAAACGGCCTCGTTTCGTCCTCGGGGGCAATAAACGCTTGTTCATTCATTTGGGTTAAATCGTTATTTCCGTTCCTCCGACTATCTCCCTGTACTTTGCCGCCTCAAGAAACATGGAATAGAGTACAAAATCAAAGGTGAAAAGGAGCAAACAACAAAGAAATAATCTCTGCTCCGACGTGGAACGGATGCTAGATCGTTGTTTTACTCACCGCTATCGCTGACAGCTTTACCATGGGTTCTCGTACGAAAGAAAGCCTAACAGTACTCAAAAGTGCAGCTCAAATCCTTATCGGCTTACCCTTGCCTTTCGCGTCGATTCGTTTATGCACCGTCGTTTGATGTAGCCTGGTGGCAAATTTAAACGTATTCTGCTGTCAGGCTTTCAGGGTTTAAGAACTAATTAAATTGCTCTGCCCATGGCACTTTTTGTACTTCCTTCCACTCCCACAAGGGCAGGGTTGATTCCTTCCTATTTTTCCATGCTCCCTCTTGTATTTGACAACCCTAAAATCGCCCATTTGCTCACCGTGGCTTTTCAATTCATCAATTCGGCTCGGCGGGATTTGGTCAATGTCGATTGAACGAGCGTTAACACTTTGTAGAACGTAATTCGCATCGAATCGAAAGGACAGCATCATTCGATCCTTCTCGCCATTAGCGAGAAGGATCGAAGCGGCATAATCGAACATCTCTTGATCCGTCTGTGCATCATGCAACTCATCTTGAAGAACAAAGTAAGTCATACAAATCGAGTCTCCCTTGCCCGAAAACGAGAGAGCACACTGTCTACCGGTTCTCGCCTGCTGTTTTAAAACCTTATCTATGTCATCTGAAAGCTGCTGACGAGCATCACTGGAGAAGTCCAGCAAATATGAAGATATGCTGACAGCTTGGGAATTGTTGGATTTGAATAATACGTCGATAATTTCGCGGAAACGCTTCGGCATGTTTTGCCGAGGTTTCTCGAGTTGCGGCAAAGGTGTATCAACCCTCTCGAAATAACTATCCAGATCTTCCCTATAGCCCGTTATGCATAGAATCTCCCCTTTAGGGGCGTTGTCAATCTCGAGGGAATAACAGTTGTGGGCAATATACATGCCGAGATGGTCAAACTCGTCGTTAAGGGCAATTCTTTCGTTAAGAGATGCCATCTCCCTTTGTTTGAGAAAATGCAGGAATTCAAGAGGATTATCGAAGTACTCTCTGTAGGTCATTAGGTCATCAATGGCAATGCAAGACACACCCTCCCTCAATTTTAAGAATCCAAGTTTTTCGGCGCGCGCTGCATAAGTGTTGATGTTCTCCATCGTCACCGAAAGGCAGAAATTCTATTGATATTTGAGATATTGAGAGCCGCTTTCGGCAGCATGCCCTGATCATACAGAAGCAATTCCGCGCCAGAATCTCTAATGTAGTCCCTCATATGCGCACATTGGCTATTTGATTTCTGTATCAGCTCTTTGTAGCGTTTAATGTGCGAATCGAAATCAGACACTGGTGGAGCGTCGGTAAAGCGGCCCGCTTTGACCTCAACTACCAAAAGCGCATCTCTGTAAATGACCAGAAGATCATTCTCATTTCGATGTTTCTTGCTTCCGTAGTAATTATCGGCATATGAAATGCATCCAGGAAGCATTTCCTTAAAAACGGATTCGACCATGCTTTCGCTGGCTTCTTTTTGCCTTTGCTGCCACTGCTCTGAATAGCCAGGATCGAGACGCAGAATCGCTTTCTGGACTGCTCTATAAAAGTTATCAGTAAGCGAGTAGTAGTCGAAGCAATAAGTTTTCCCGTTTAGCGTGATGAAAGGCCTGTCGACAATGGGAAGCGTGACGATGGGCCAGTATCGCATCTCTCCTTCTTCGAAGAAGGAGGCCTCACCAGGAGCGAACGACAAGGCGTCCATAAACGTCTTTGGCCAGTTGGTTATTCTACCTACATTGAAATGATGCACGGAGCACGCTTCAAGGAACGCTTCCTCAGCCGCCCGTAAATCCTTCTCTGGAATTATCGAAAAGTCAGCCTCGTCAGCAGAACCGGCTTTTTCAAAGAGCTCCCTCAAAGCGGCCAAGCCCTCAAGTCTTCCGTTCGACAAAGCCTTTTCGAGCCTTTCATATCCGTCAATCACAGCATTTGCGGAAACTCCAAACAGCTTTTGGAATTCGCTGTCGTGAACGAGCACGAGTGGTTGAATATAATCAAGTTGGAGAAAGCGGTATCGATTCCCTCTAACCATGTGCATCATTTGGGCCTCAAAGACCAGACAGCTAGTTTCGCTGTCGTCCTCGATCACCAAACTTCGAAACATCAAATACTGCGTCGCTTTTTCAAATAGCATTTCCTGATCGTGCAAGTATTGGTGGGCAAGCCGTTCGATATCTTCGTCCGTGACATGAAGACAAATCGTGTTGTTCGTTGAAGCGATAAGACTTTGCAAGTATTCGACAGGGCGGGACGGCAAGCCACCTTGCTTATAGAAAAGAATGTCGCCTTCAGGAGAGGGATTGCTGAAATTCGAAATATCGGTAACGGCCATCAGCAGAATTTCTTGCTGGTCAATCTGGATATAGTTCCTGATCGACTCGATGCATTCTCTGATTTCCTTAGCAAGGCATTCCATTTTAATCGGCGCAATGGCCTTCAATTCGTTATTTATCTAACTCACTCCTCGCAATGCTATTGATTTTCTTCTTGAAATTGTATGTTGTCGTAGCTGCCCCTGGAATTAGAGCTTTCCGTCGATATCGGTCCAGATATAGTAATGGGCGCGGCTTCGGAAGAAACCGCGCCCATTAGCAGGTATTATATCATATGGTCGAACGTCTGTTCTACTCCCACTCTTTCACGCTCGTTTGTCGTGGCGCCATTCCGATTGGGTCTAGCTTGGTTGTCGGTTTTGTCCACCTTGCCGCCGAATCCCTCCGCGTGTCCTCGCGTAAGCGTTTGAGACAAGCCCTGGACAAATTCGCAAACTATTTCGAAACCGCGAGCCCGCAGTTTCATTTTTGTCCCGGGGACAAAAACGGGTTGGTTTTGAGGCCCTGAAACGTCCGAGATGGATGATAAAACGGCTGATTTTCCTCTTTGGCGTCTGTTTAGCGAAGTGAATCGTAGCCAGCGGGTTTGCCGCCTAGCATTTCCGCAGGTCAAATGGAATGCACAAGAGCGATGACTGAAAGAATCGTCACGGGTGGCTTTGTTTTCGCCCTTATGAGCCGGCTCTAAGCGCCTTAGAAACCGAGTTAGAGGATCCCGATCGTCGCCTTATTTCGGGCTGATCGCAAATCAGTTGGCAACCGAAAGCCAAGGTATAGGGACGGGCCGCACCTATGCGCACACATTTCGGTACGTTTCGTGCGGCATCGGCCATAACAAAGCAAACCGCCGAACGATTCAGATTGCAGACGGTCAACTCGACGCGACAAATCCGGCCTGTCATCTTCCCAATATCCGCCTTCGCGCCATCAGCGCCCCGCGAAATCGGTGAGTTTTCCGGCACTTTTTCGGGTGCCCTTGCTCCGATTCGGCGTGCTCAGCCTCCGCTCGATCTTACGCATGTTTTTTGGGAGGACATGATTCGTCCGCCACGGCGGCTTATACAGCCTCTCGGCATGGAGGGAAACGCCATGGTCACGCTCAACATCTACGCCGACATCGAGCCGATGCCCAAGATCCAGAGCATGCTGCGCGTGGCGCCTGCCTTGCGCGGGAAGTCGAGCAGGCGGTCGCGGTAGTACCCGTACTGCGCCCGGCGTGCCTCGATCTCGGCGGGGATACCGTCGTTGAGCGATTTCGTTAGGGTGTCGAAGCGGTCGAGGATGTCGACGACCTTCTGCTGGGTGCCGATGGATGGGGCGGGAATCTCGACCCTCGATAAGTCCACAGGCGCGGCTTCGATTACCTTTTTCGATTTAGCGTATTGCTCTTCAGATCATCGTGGTGTGCTCGTAGCCGCGCTCCACGAGGAGCCGCTCGGCAACGTCGAGAATCTTCTCGACCGTCTCCTCCGGGCACTTATTGCGTGCCACGGGCACCTCCGTCCTTATTATCACGATAGAAATACCATGAGCGGCGTACGGTTCGAGAAGGGCTGGCGCCAAAAGAGCCCAACGGCCGTTACGGCTTCGTTAGAAACGCGCCCCACCATGGATGGTGAACCCGAAAGGTAAGACGCGCGGGCACGGCGACTCGGCCCGCGCGCCCGGAAGAGAAAGGACGAACCCATGGGTTACATGCTCGAGACGCGCGGGCTCACCAAGCGCTTCGGCCGCGGCGACCAGGCGCAGGATGCCGTGGCCGACGTGAGCCTTCATATCCGCGAGGGCGAGGTGTACGGGCTGCTCGGCCCCAACGGCGCCGGCAAGTCGACAACGCTCAAGATGATCTGCGGGATGCTGCGGCCGACGGCCGGGGAGATCCTCTTTGCCGGGCACGCCTGGCGCCGCGAGGACCTCTACGCAATCGGCAGCCTCATCGAGGAGGCGCCGCTCTACCCCAACCTCACCGCGCGCGAGAACCTGCGCGTGCGCACCACGCTGCTGGGCCTTCCCGAGAGCCGCGTAGATGAGGTGCTCGCCGCCGTGGACCTCGCGGGCACCGGGAAGAAGCGCGCCGGGCGCTTCTCGATGGGCATGCGGCAGCGCCTGGGGCTCGCGCTGGCGCTGATCGCCCGGCCACGCCTGCTCGTGCTCGACGAGCCCACCAACGGCCTCGACCCCATCGGCATCGAGGAGCTGCGCGACCAGATCCGCGGCTTCGCGGCGGCGGGCACGACGGTGATCGTCTCGAGCCACATCCTCTCCGAGGTGCAGCAGATGGCGGACACCATCGGCATCATCTGCGGGGGGCGCCTCGCCTACGAGGATGCGCTTCGGCCCGGGCAGGACCTCGAGGAACTCTTCATGAGCTTCTGCCGGGAAGGGCGACGAGCACGCGGGGAGGTGGCGGCATGACGGGCGAGAAAGGCGGCCTGCTCGCGGGCCTGCGCGCCGAGGCCCTGAAGTCGCGCCACGCGGCACCGGTTCGCCTGGCCGTGCTCATGGCGCTGCCGATGCCGCTGCTCGGCGCGATGCCCTACCGGGGCGTGCAGATCTTCAGCGCGTGGAACTACTGGTACGCGCTCTTCCTGCCCGTGTCTCTCTCGCTCGTGGTGGCGTGCGTCGCGCGGGCGGACGCTCGCACGCGGATGCGGGGGCTTCTGGGCCTGGGCTTCCCGCTCGGGCGCGCCTGGTGGGCCAAGGCGCTCTGGTGCCTCGCTCTCTGCGCGCTCTCGAACCTCGTGGTCTTCGGCATCTACCTCGCGGGATCGGCGTTCTCCTCGCAGGGCCTCACGGCCGCGGGCACCCTCACGATGCTCCTCTGCGCGCTCGCCAACACGGTGACCGCGGCGTGGATGATCCCCGCAGGGCTCTTCCTCACGGCGCGGCTCGGAATGCTCGCGGGCATCTTCTGCCCGCTCGCCGCGCAGCTCGTGGGCGGGTTCGCCTGGTCGCTGGTGCCGCTGCCGCAGCTCTTTCCGCCGTCGGCGAGCATGGTCATCCCCACGAGCTTCATCCCCGTGCTGCCGAGCGGCGAGCCACTCGCGGCGGACATGGCGCTCGGCGGGGCGCTCGCGGCGGACGGCATGCTCACGCTAGCGGGCCTTGCGGTCAGCGCGCTCGCGTTCGCCGCGCTCACGGCGGCGGGCGCGGCCTGGTTCGCGCGCTCCGAGGAGAGATGATGGCCATGACACGACTCTCCGACCCGACGCCGCGCACGACTCTCCCGCGGGCCCTGCTCTCCGAGGCCCTGCGCCTGGCGCGCTCCCCGCTCACGGCGGTGCACCTCGTCTGCGGCCTGGCAGCCGGTCTTGCCTGCGGCGAGTACTTCTCCGTAACCCGATGGGACCCGGCGCTGGGCGCGGACGCCTACGCCCAGTTCCTCGGCGCCCTCATGCCGCTCATGTCCGCCATCGTCTGCGGGCTCGCCGTGGACGAGGAGCGCGCTGCCGGGCGCCTCGCCAACCTCACGGCGGTCCCCTCGCGCGGGCGCGCCGTCGCGGCGAAGCTGCTCGCCCTTGCGGCGCTCGGCGCGGGCGCGCTGGCCGTGGCGCTCGGCGTGTTCGGGGCCGTGCTCGCCGTCGCCGGGCGCCTGCCGCTCGGGCCCGCTCCGCTTGCGGCCGCCTGGGCGGGCATCGTGCTGGGCAGCCTGCCCCTCTACGCGCTGGGGCTCGGCGTGGCCCTGCGCCTCGGCCGCAACGTCGCCATCGGCGCCGGCGCGGCGGGGGTGCTCCTCGCGTTCTTCTCGGTGGGCGGACTTGCGCACGGCCTCATGACCGGCGAGCTCACCGGTGCCCTGGCGACGCCCCTGAGTTGGGTGCCGCTCGCCTGGCCCGCGCGCCTGGGGTCGCTCGGGGTGGAGGCCTTCATCGACGCCGCACGCGCGGCGGGCCCTCTCCTCACGACTGCGATCGCTGGCCTCGTGCTCACCCTGGCAGCCGACGCCGTCCTTCTCGCCTGGTTCCGCCGCTTCGAGGACGGGAGGGTAGATGCGTAGGAGGCCGCTCGCCGCCATGCTCGTCCTCCTCTCCGCAGGGCTCGTCCTGGGCGGGAATGCCCTGCTCGACGCCGGCTGGGGGTCGGCGCTGCGTTCGATCTCCGAACGCGCGCTGCCCAACCCTGAGATCGCCATGTGGGCGCCCGCGCCCGAGCCCGGCAGCCACGCGAGCTCCTACGCCGACGCCACCGGGGCGGGGGCAAACTACGTCTACCTGGTGGACGCCGCGGACGACAGAGGCAATGTCCGAGAGCTCCAGCTCATCTTCTTCGGGTGGGAGTCGGACGGCGAGGGCTGGCTCGAGATCGAGGCGCGCGGCGGCTCGGGCGTGCGCTACCGTGCGTGCGACGCGGCCGAGGCGCCCGCGGCTGCGCGCAGGGCTCTGGACCGCTGAGCGCGGCGCTAGTACAATTCCGACGAGAGTTTCAGGAGGTCAAGCATGGCGAGGATACTGGCAGTGGATGACGAACGGGCGATCCTCGACGCGCTCGCGCGCGTCCTCGGCCGCGACGGCCATGAGGTCGTCAAGGCAGCGGACCCGACGGCGGTCCCGGGGATGGACCTCTCGCGCTTCGACCTCGTGCTCTGCGACGTCATGATGCCGGGTCTCGACGGCTTCGAGCTCGTGCGGCAGATCCGCCCGGACTTCGACGGGCCCATCATCTTCCTGACCGCGCGCGTGGCCGAGGAGGACGCCGTGGCCGGCTACGGCCTGGGCGCCGACGACTACGTCCGCAAGCCCTTCGGGGCCGCGGAGCTGCGCGCCAAGGTCGCGGCCCATCTACGCCGTGAGCGCCGGCCGCGCTCGCACGCCCTCTCCTTCGGGGAGGTGCGGATCGACCTCGGGGCGCGCGGCCTCGCCGTGGGCGGCAAGGCTGTGCCGCTCACGCCCACCGAGTACGCCATCTGCGAGTACCTCGCCCGCCACCCCGGGCAGGTCATGAGCCGCGCACAGATACGCGAGGCGGTGCTCGGCTGGGAGAGCGACGCCGACGACGCGGCCATATCCATGCAGGTCAGCCGCGCCCGGAGGAAACTCTCCGAGGCCGGCGCCGATCCGATCGCGACCGTCTGGGGGATGGGGTACAAGTGGCAGCTCTGAAGATCGGGGCGCGAGGTCGCGGGGGCATGCCGCTCTCCTTCGTCATCGCGCGCTACTTCGCTTACGCGTTCGCGGCGGTCGCCGCGGCGTGGTTCGCCTCGTTCATGGTACTCTCCGCGGCGATCAACGCGGGCTTCGTCTACGAGGCAAGCTGGGGGCCGGCCAATGCGCGCGAGGTCGCGGAGGGCCTGGCACGCGACGGCGTCTGCGGGCAGCAGGACGTGCCGACGGCGTACCGCTACCTCATCCTGAACAAGGACGGATACGTGCTGATGACAGACCTCGAGGGCACGCGGCTCGAGGACGCGACGGAAATGGCCCGTACGGCACTCGCCGCGGATCCGGGCACAGTGGAGATCGAGGGCGGGGGCTCGGGCCTCACCTACGCCGCGTTCCCGCTCAAGGGCGGCGGGGCCTGTGCGCTCGTCAGCGAGTACCTGCCGCAGTGGGTCTCGCGCGACCTTGCCGGCCTGCTTCCCAACCCGCAGAGCCTCATGCTCGTCGGCGCCGCTGCGGGAAGCGCGCTCGCGCTCGCGCTCGTGGCGCGCCGTGCGAGCCGCGTGATCTCGCGCAAGATGGTGCCGCTCGCGGAGGCGGCGGGGCGCGTCGGCGCGGGAGAGCTCGACTTCGCGAGCGGCAGCACCAACGTGCGCGAGGTGAACGACGTCCTCGCCGCGATGGACGCCATGCGGACCTCCCTCGCCGAGTCGCTCGAGGCCCGGTGGGCCGCGGAGCGGGGGCAGCGCGAGCAGGTGGCGTCGCTCGCCCACGACCTCAAGACGCCGCTCACCGTGCTGCGCGCCAACGCCGACTTCGTGGCGGAGGAGCTGGAAGACGAGAAAGACGCCGACCTCGCGGCCGCCGCGCGCGACATAGCCGGCAGTGTCGAAAGGCTCGACGGCTACGTGCGCCTGCTCATCGAGGCGTCACGCGGGTCCGGCGGGGCGGAGAGGGTCCCCATGCGGCCGGCCGAGCTCTGCGAACAGGTCCTCGCCGAGGCCGCCCAGATCACCCGGGCGCGAGGCGTGACGCTCGACGCGGCCACGGGCCCCGCCGTCGCGGGCGCACCCGAGGCCCCGCTCGACCGAACCAGCCTGGCGCGAGCCGCCGCTAACCTCGTGGCCAACGCCGCTGAGCACGCACGCTCGCGCGTGGCTGTCTCCTGCGACGTCGCGGGCGGGCAGCTCGTCATCGAGGTTGCCGACGACGGACCGGGCTTTTCTCCCGCCGCCCTCGAACGCGGCTGCGAGCGCCTCTTCACAGACGACTCCTCCCGCTCCTCGCGCGACGGAGGCCGCCACTACGGGCTCGGCCTCCACGTCGCCTCCGAGGCCGCGAGCGCCCACGGGGGCTCCGTCTCGCTCGCCAACAGCCCCTCGGGCGGCGCGGTGGCCACCATCGCGGTCCCCCTGTGCGGGGCCTGACGAATCAGGCCCTCACACCGGCGTGGCTCGCAACTAAACGCTTCCCGGATAATAATGCCCGTTGCAGGGATCGCCCTGTCTAGTCGCCGCCCATGTGCATGAGCATGTCAGCGATGCGAGTCGCCATCTCGTCCGCCGCTGCACGGATGATGGCGACCCAGGACGCAAGGCCGGCCTGATCGGATGCCTCCGCTTCAAGCACGTCGCAGTTCGCGGTCACCGCCATGAGCGGGGTGACGAGGTCGTGCGAGGCGGTGCAAACGAACGCGTGCTCCCGCGCCTCGGCCTCCGCCACCGGTCGCAGGGCGCGTCCCGTTGCCGACCACGCCACGGTGAGCCCCCCCAAAAAAGCCGAAGCGATCGGCGTCACTCGCTTCGCTAAATCAACTTTATGGGATGACGGATCACGGTCTTGAGCTTCTCCGGCGCGCACTTGCGCGGGTCGGAGAGGTAAATCTCGTGATGCAGACGGGCTTCGGAGAAGTCGGGGGCGTAGCCCCGTTCCGCCGCGAATGTGCGCATGGCGTCTATGGTCGCCGGCTCGTCGTCGTAAGGCCCGGTATGCATGCACTGAACGCAAAGGCCCTCGTCGACCCTCAGCAGCTCGACCGCCGAGAAGTCCAGCTTCTTCTTGGCGGCAGCTTCCGAAACTGCCCAGTCGAAGTCCTCGCGAGTGACGAAATCGGGCAGACGGATGCACGAGATGAAGTTGAAGTCATCCTTCCGCGCATAATCAATCTCGCCATCGGTGCGGTCTTGCCACCAGAAGCCCTCGAGAGGCGGCACGACGAAGTCGAAATAGCCCTCGATTTCCCGCGGGCGCTTCTTCGACATCTTGATGGTATATGCGACGCCGTAGAGCAGCGGCAACGCGTTCTGGTACTCGCCGCCTTCGGCATTGGGATCGCCCTTGCCCCGCACGGCAACGTAGCTCATAGGCGGAACGGTTACGACGCCCGGCTTGCCCGACGGCCTGTAGAGCTCCCTGAACTCCTTCTTGAAATCGTACGCCATCGCAACAAACCTCCCTGAGCTTGAGTTTCCGTCGATATCCGACCAAATATAGCAATGGGCGCGGCTTCGGAAGAGGCCGCGCCCATTGCAGGATATTATAACACAGAATCGAACGTTTGTTCTATTCCCACTCAATGAGGAGAAGCGTCCATAAGGTTTATGGTGTTGCTCTGATTCCATCACGTTGCATGCAGTGCGTGAGGATGTTCCGCAAAGTGGTACCCATTTGATACTCACTGGATAGCGTCATTCACTCTTGTCCTTGTGGCATGCGGGTGAGGATATCATTAAGCATCTTCTCGTCGATCCAAGGCCAATCGACGAAATCCTCAACTCCACCTTTTCCGGTGAACACAGAGAGTTCCTCATTGATTTTAAGAACAAGGCAAATGAGCAAAGTGAGCAAATAGCAGTAATCATGCTCAATCCCCTGCGAATTAGGATCACTGACGGCTCCGTCGGCGTGATCATATCTGTTGCGAAGAGCCATTGAGTTGCTGAACTTGGCATCGTTAAACATGAAATTCATGTAGTCTGCCTCATTTGGAGTCAACAGGTGTTCTGAGTATTCCAGCATCCTCTCCGAAATTAATCCATCGACAGTTGCCTTGAGTTCTTCAGGCAGAAGACACATCGGGAAAGCGCCACGTTGCCAAACCCGGTAAAGCAGTTTCGTCTTGGGGGTTGCTTCGATGAAGCCATCAACGGAGATGCAGATAAACCCTTCGTTGACCAATTCTTCAAGTGAGGCTGAGCACCCTTCGTAAAAGTCGGCAATCGTCAAATCGTTTGTAGTGATTGCATCTATAAATGATCGAAAGCTACGATGGTCGGGGCAATGCGCAAGCATAGACTGGTCCGAGAACAACGCATTCCCGTATCGGAACAAGCTCTTCCCTTCTACGAGGTATTTCTTCCCAAGAAGAGACGGCAGAGATTCAAAGTGCTTTATTTGCATGTGACGAAAATAGTCGCTGTCAATTTCACCGCGATCGACGAACAGCTGAAACGCTTTAACGACTCTCTCAATTTCGGGTCCGATTGATTTGCACTTATCAAACATGCTAGTTTCTTCGGTCGGCAAGCTAATCGAGAAGCCTGAAATGCCAAACTCATCTTCAATGTAGTCATTGAAAAACCACTCCACTGCTTCTTCTAATCTAGTTCCAGCTTCCAGAAGAAACCTTCTGTATGCTAGGACGATTGACAAGGCTTGAGTGTTGCGCATATTGAAGCTCATACTCTTTGGATACTCTTCGCGAACATGTACGCCAAGAGTTTCTACGAGGGCATTGCGTTCGTGCTTGTTAGAAGGCGCCATCAGCAAGCCGTGTGAATCTACGAAATCAAACACATAGATGAAGTTGTTCAAAATAGTTCCAGGATCTGTATATGCAGAAAGCCATTCAGCGCTGAATGAGAGGGTATAAGTGCTGCCTTTTACAGCGATTCCCTTGCATGGCTTCTGATCCGGCGAAATAAGAACGCCGACGCCGTATCTCATTGATGTGATTGCGTCACTTTGGAATAACTCGGCAGTCAATCTCGATGCGGACTTCTTTGCGCTAACCAAAACATCGGCAGAAGGCTTGTATGCATTGAGAGCTTCACGCGGCCAGGTCTCTAGGACGCGTACATAGTTAAGGTTTGCGTTGGGGCTCTCCAAATAAGAGAGCATCATTTCATCTATTGCAGGGTTCTTCAGCGATTTTGGAAGCACGATATACCCGTCAAAATGGTTATCCGAACCAAGCAACCTGATTATTAGTTCAGCGGCAATATTGGCGTTGTCGATAAACGCACTAGTGATTTCGGAATCAAACGCATCTACCAAGGGCTTGTGCTTAACGATATCTCCAAATGTATGGGGATTGCCGAGCAATAGCCTCAAGAAGTCATCGCAATCGATCTGCTTATAAAGATCAGAAGCGACCAAGAAATCCCAGATTTGTTCGCAGTACTGAATCTCAAGCATG
Organism: Collinsella aerofaciens; assembly: GCF_015670795.1. Taxonomy (GTDB): domain Bacteria; phylum Actinomycetota; class Coriobacteriia; order Coriobacteriales; family Coriobacteriaceae; genus Collinsella; species Collinsella aerofaciens_Q. The sequence goes on from NZ_JADPCJ010000004.1 coordinate 58,005, forward strand.
CCATACAAGTCCGTTATTGAAGCAGTTTTTAAGAGAAGCGATGCATGCTTGCAGGCAAGTCCAAAAAGAGTACGTGCCCTACTATGTAAAACGTCAATCTGGCTCTCGGAGAAGATATGTTCGTGAACCTCGATGGTTCGTTTGCATTCGTGAACTTCTATGCAATCGTTTATATCTTTGATGTCCGCATCTTGCCAAGTTGTTAGGACCTCAATGACTCGATCTTTAAACCAAGCATATGCAAGGTCGTTTGACGGGTAGAACTGAGCCCTTTCCGCATTGAATTCAGCAGGCATTCAATCGTCCAATCTACAGAACCTTCTTCCCCGGCGAGTACGAGTCCTTCCAGTCCTCGTACTCCTCCTGGGTGATCTTCCCGGCTTCGAGTTCGGCGCGCTTCTCGCCCCAGTCGATGAGGGCGAGCTCGATGGCCGACCCCGGCCTTGTCGCGCGAATCGCGGCCTCGCCCTTTACGGGCTCTAGCCCATGCGCGTCCTCCAGCTGGAACAGCAGGTGGATCACCTCGGGGTGCGTCCTCGTCTTGCAGTCCGCAAACGCCTCGGGCTTCACGCCCAGCGCTTTGGCCATGAGCTTCACCTGCGTCTCGCTGGGCATGCGGTAGCCCAGCTCATAGCTGCGCATGGCGGACTCAGTGAGCCCCGCCTTCTCGGCCAGCTCGCGCTGGGTCATGCCCCTGCGCTCCCTGACCTCCCGGATCTTCGCGCCGACCTCTTTGCGGTCCTTCTCGCTCGGCCTCATGCAAGCCCCTTCTCGCTACTTAAGTCCCTGTAAGCCCTCTGGAGCCATGATACATCACATTTTCGTAAGGACATAGTGGATTTACGTTGACCTTACGTAATCGTGATGCTACAGTGCGCAGCAGATGATTATGGATACGTAAGGTTGCGCAAGCGACGGAAGGAGGACACATGGAAGAGAGGATGCTGGGCGCCACGGACTCATGCGAAGGCTGAAAGTGTCGAGGTCCTACGCCTACAAGCTCATCAGCCGGCTCAACGAGGAGATGGCCGCTGCCGGCAACATCACCATCCCGGGCAAGGTGAGCGAATCGTACCTAGAGCAGCGCCTGTTCACGCTGCCGAACACCGAGGGGGCGGAGCGCAATGGCCGTGACTAAGGACCCCGAGCGCGGCACGTGGACTGTGCAGTGCTGGCACCGCGACTGGCAGGGCGCGCGCCGCAAGAAGACCAAGCGCAGCTTCAAGTCGCGCGCCTCGACGCTCGCGTGGGAGCGCGACTTCGCCGCCCGCAGCGCCGGCGCCATCGACATGCGCTTCGGCGACTTCTTCGACGTCTACACCGAGGACGTGAAGCCACGCCTGAAGCTCAACACGTGGCTTAGCAAGGAACACATGGTGCGTACCAAGACCATGCCGTACTTCGAGGACAAGGCCGTCAACGCCATCACGCCCGCTGACATCGTGAAGTGCCAGAACGAGCTGCTGGCCATGACCGACGGGGAGGGCAGGCCCTATTCCCCCACCTACCTGCACTCCATCACCAACCAGATGAGCGCCATCATGAACCACGCAGTCAGGCTCTACGGTCTGCGCTCCAACCCCATGCACAAGGTCGAGCGCATCGGCTCCAAGCGCGCCGGCGAGATGCTCTACTGGACCAAGGACGAGTACCTGGAGTTCTCGCGCGAGGTTATGGACAAGCCCGACTCGTTCCTGGCGTTCGAGGTCCTGTACTGGACCGGCGTGCGTGTGGGCGAGCTGCTGGCGCTCACGCCCGCGAATTTCGACCTCGACCCCGCGCGCCCCATGGTGAGCATCACCAAGAGCTACCAGCGCCTGCAGTGCAGAGACGTTGTCACATCGCCTAAGACGAAGAAGTCCGAGCGCAGGATCCTGATGCCCAGGTTTCTGGCAGACGAGGTGCGCGACCACCTGCAGCTCTTCCCGAAGGGCGCAAGTGAGCGCGTCTTCGCGTTCACGAAGGGCTACCTGCACCACAAGATGGACCGTGGCTCGCGCGCCGCCGGCGTGAAGCGCATCCGCATCCACGACCTGCGGCATTCCCACGTGTCGCTGCTCATCGACATGGGCTACTCTGCCGTGGCGATCGCCGACAGGCTGGGGCATGAGAGCAGCGAGGTGACGCTGACGTACGCGCACATGTTCCCGAGCGTGCAGACCAGCATGGCGGCGGACCTCGAGAAGGCGGGAGGAAAGAGATGAGCATGAGGAGCAACGACAGGTGCGGGCGCTGACGCAGCCGCACGGTGGCGTTCCGCGCGTCGGACGAGGAGGCGCGCGAGCTCGACGCGCTGGTGGCGCTGGGCGGGCTTTCCAAGCAGGACTACATCATGCGGCGGCTCCTCTGCCGCGACGTCGTGGTGGTGCCCTCCTCGCGGGTGCTGAGGCCCTGGAGGATACATCGCGCGAGGTCCTGGGAGAGCTCAGGCGGCTCGACGACGCCCGCGAGGTGCCGCTCGAGCTGCGGGAGGCCATGGGCGTGCTGGCGCGCACGCTGGAGGGGCTGGGAAGCCCGGAGGCGATCCCCGAGGCTACGATGGCCGACGACGCCATGGCGAGCATGGAGCGGGGCGACTGACGTGGTCGAGCCGCTTCAGACCGTCGATGCCAACTGGCTCATCCAGCAGCCCCGCCGCGAGCCCGTGTGGGTGGTGGAGGACCTGATGCCGGCGGGCCTGCACCTGCTCACCGGAGCCCCGAAGATCGGTAAGAGCTGGCTCGTGCTCGACCTAGCGCTCGCCGTGAGCGCTGGCAGGCCCTTCTGGGGCTATGCCACGCGCCGGTGCGGCGTGCTCTATCTGGTGCTCGAGGACACGCTCGCGCGCATCCAGGGCCGCATGTGGGGCCTCTCCGACACGGCGAGCGAGCGCCTCTGCTTCGCGCTCAACTCGCGAAGCATCGCCGACGGGCTCGTGGATCAGCTGGACGATTTCGCGGAGGGGCACGAGGACACCGGTCTCGTGATCGTCGACACCCTGCAGAAGGTGCGCGCGCTCAAGGGCTTCGCAGACGAGTATGGGCTGGCGATCCTCGCGGTGCACCACACGCGCAAGACGGGCGACGACGACGTTTTCAACACCGTGTCGGGCACCACGTGCACCACCGGCAGCGCGGACTCGACCTTCGTGCTCGCCAAGCAGGGCAGGGCAAGCGAGTACGCGACGCTCTCCCTCACCGGTCGTGACGTCGAGTTCCAGGAGCTGAAGCTGCGGTTTAACGACTCGCCTATAAAGAATGGCTCCCGCAGTCGCAGGAGCCATCCGAATCTCGCATACAAGTCACAAAAGGCTTGCGTGTAAACCATCATAATCGGACGTAAGAAATGCTAAGAGAATCAATCCAAAAACAACCAAAAGACGGCTGGGGAAATGCACCCCTTCGTCATTCCCACTCGATGATCAAATCGAGTGCCGCTTCTTGTACCAACTCGCGCTCTCACCTGCAGTTTCGCTTATCCCCCGGCGCCCGGAAAGCGCCCGAAACCCGTGCACCAGCCGGTTCCGGGAATGGTACACGGGTTGCGCCACCCATGCCCGTGACGGCAGCCGGTACACGCCGGCGGACCATCCTACCTGCGGAAACGACCGTGAGGAATAATCGCCGGCGCAAGAAGCGCGGGCAAGCCGGTTTCTCCAGCGCGCAAGGTCCGGGCGGGCTGGTGAGAATAATCGGCAACTTTCGGGAATAATTGAGATGACCTGCGCAAACAGCTCGTCGGAGAGGCAGTTTCCCGACGTCACTTCCAAGCCATCTGCCACCAGCGGAATAATCCTGCGCCAGCTGGAACGCATCCGGAGGCAGCGGGGCCCTCAACGGCCGATCTCGTCCGATGCATCCTCCGATTGCCCAGAAGGCGCCCAGCGCCGCGGAGCTCACCGACCAACGGGCGAGGCGTTCGGGCACCGTCAGCCGCAAAATGCAGCACTCGGAACCAGGCCACCTTGAAGCCCGGTCCAAACGGTGGCAGAATAAGCCTGCCGAAAGGCGGAAGCCCTAGGTGTCAGATTGGCGAGGTACGTACCTCGCCATTTCCTTTTTCTGGAGATTAATCTTGCCGGGCCGCTTGAACCTCTATATCAACGAATCCGGGGGCCAGGACCTCTCCGAGGGCCTCTACCTCGTCGCGGTCGTGCTGCACGACATCCTAGACTCCGTTCTTGCCCGGAACGTTACCGACTAACGCGCCGGGACTTCAGGCAGTCCTACCTGAAGCAGCTCGCGAGGAAACGGCTCTCCTAGCAGAGCGGCGCGGACGCGCCCGGCGGGTCGCGCAGGGTGCCGGACCGCGCTCGCCGACGAAGCGGCTCGCCTCTTTCGGGAAAGACCCCGAGATACAGTAACGCCGGGGAAAAGCGCCCCGGCACCTGGAGGCCGTCCTATCGGAATCGCTGGGTTTGCTAGAATAGCCTCAGATGTCAAAACCCATGGGCTTCATGGGCGGGATTGCGAGCGCGATTCTGCCCTATTTTTATCGTCAACCTGCTGTTCGTAGACCCGCCCAGATGCACCGAGCGCTACCACCTGGAGCAGGAGCGCGCCTTCAACGAGTAGCTCGAGCGCGAGCGGACGCACGCGGAGGAGTCCGCCGAGCTCGACGAGGTACGGCGCAAGCGGGACATGATGCGGCAGCGCAACTCTCGCCTGTGCAGGAAGTACGGGCTGAAGGGACGGCGGGAGCGGAAGGGTTGAGCTCTTGCGTGTCGGCCATGCTCGCCTCCAATCTCACGCCTTGTCAGCGGTAAAATTGCACATATTGGAATACCGGCCAACTGAACTGTATTGAGGTGATTCATGGACGACTTATCTGTGCAGGTGCCACTTTCATGCCCCACGTGTGGCTGCACTGAGTTCTCCGAGGTATCTGGCCAAGATCAGGACTCGGCTGATGAGCGACGTTTCATCTGCGCGCATTGTGGAGTGGCAATCTCCAGAGATCAGCTTACTGAAGCGAACTCGGCATCAATCGACGCGACAATCCAGGATATGGGCGACGACATCATTTCGGCGCTTTCGAAGGATTTGAAGAAGGCGCTGAAGCGAAAGGGCTGGAAGGTCAAATGACTGGAGATTCGCAATTAATCACCTTTGCCCCCATCGTCATATCGGCGCTCAGCCTTATCCTCGCCGTCGTTTCTTTCGTTTTGAACTACAGGCTGAGCCTGCATGACAAGAAGCGAGGCGAGCAGCTTGAGAATCTGCAGCTCAAACTTCATGAGTTGCAGCTTCAGAGAGAGGAAGAAACCGCAGAGAGAAGATCATCCTCCAAGGTGGAAGCCCGCTACGTCCGTATTGGATTAAAAGGGCACCGCATACGAGTTTCGAACACGGGTGGCACCACCGTAACCAATGTTACCTGTGAGTATGACGAGAATGCCGGACCCTATGCTTTCATACAGGATAAAGAGCCTTACGAGCGGCTCGAACCTGGCGAGAGCTTCGATGAAACCATCTTCTTTGCCGACGGCTCTACCAGCAAATTCACGGTCAAGACGCGCTGGATCGGGGAAGATGGCAAAGAACGCAGCAGGGATAACATCGTCTCTGTTTAGCCAGTTGGCGCGTTAGGAAGCGGGAGCGTCGCTAGGCGATAGAATATGGGGGAAGGCGGAGCACGCCCCGACGGAAACGACGGGACACGGCTCCGCCTTTTCCATGCCTTTGTGACGTGCCGCGAGAATCCACCGTGAGAGAACTGACGAGTTTCACGGGGGTGATACGCATGGCAAGGCGTCCGAAGCTGACGCAGGAGATGGCTGACGAGGCGATCTGCCGCAAGGCGGACGGCCTTTCCAACGGCGACATCGTCTGCGCCCTGGGGATCCACGAACCGCCGCGAAGGGCAGACGGCGCAGCCGGCTGACCTGAGCCGGGAGCAACACGCAGGCGGAGCTGGCTGGCCCGAACCGCGGAGCAATACACAGCCGGAGCGGCGGGCATGGCCGTGAGTGACGCTCTCCGCGCAGGGCGGGGCGGTTTCCGAGCCGTGCGCGCAACAGAGCGGAGGCGGGTGGGCTGCGGGCGACCTTCGACGGGCAGCGGGTGGTGGTGGGATGTGGCACCTCGTAGCTGCACCGCTCTTCTCGTCGTGTTCTCAATATAGGCTACGCATTGTAAAATAAGAGTTTACAGGCAATTGTAATACACCGGTATCACTCCCATTTACCTCGAAGGAGCCTATATGGCTATAGCGGCGCCCAAATCATATGACACCTCGCTCGGCGAGCTTCTCGAAGGGGTTGGCAAGGGGACGCATCAGCTCCCGGAGTTCCAGCGTAGCTGGACGTGGGATGACGGGCGCATCAGGAACATCATCGCGAGCTTAACGCAGGGGTATCCGATGGGAGCCCTCATGAGGCTCGAGTGCGGCGGCAGCGAGGTGAGGCTGAAGTACCGCGCCTTCGAGGGAACGCACGGCATCTCCCGCGAGCCCAACTACCTCGTTCTCGACGGCCAGCAGCGTCTCACCTCGCTCTACTGCTCGCTTTTCGGGAAAGACCCCGTCAGCACCTCGAACGAGCGCGGCCAGAAGCTCAGCCGCTTCTACTACCTCAACATGCGCAGGTGCCTCGATCCGGAGGAAGACCGCGAGGATGCGATTGCCTCCATATCGGACAAGCGCGTCGTCACCGAGGACATCGGCCGCAAGATCGTCCTCGACCTCACGAGCCGCGAGCGCGAAATCGAGGAGCTCATGTTTCCCGCCAATCTCGTTTTCGACTCCCAGGGGCGTGACGACTGGTTTACAGAGTTCATTGAACACTATGGTCTCAAGTCCGAAGAGTACGCCCTTTGGAAGGATTTCAAAGAGAATGTCCTCAGGACGATGGAGGACTACAAGATTCCGGTCATCACCTTGGACAAGACGACGCCCCGTGAGGCGGTCTGCAAGGTCTTCGAGAACGTGAACACGGGAGGTGTCTCTCTTACCGTGTTCGAGCTCGTGACGGCTGCCTTCGCCACCTATGACTTCGACCTGCGTGGGAATTGGAACAAGGTCGTGCGCCCGCGTATTTGCGCCGAAAGCAAGGACATCAGAACGGATCTCATGCAGGGCGTCGACGAGACCACGTTTCTGACCTCCATGACGCTCTACACGACGTATCGCGCGAAGCGCGCCGGCACCAAGGGCAGCACCAGCTGCAAGAAGAAGGACGTTCTGGCGCTGCGCTACGAGGACTACGTCGCCAACCTGGACGCGCTGTTGGACGGGTTCGACATGGCGCGCGATTTGCTCATCGGCGAGTGCGTCTTCCGCATGCGCGACCTTCCCTATACGACGCAGCTCATCCCTCTCGCGGCCACCTGCGCCTACATCGGGCGCAAGGCGTTCGACCGGCAGCCCGTGAAGGCAATCCTCCGCCGGTGGCTGTGGTGCGGGATCTTCGGGGAGATGTACGGTGGCGCCAACGAGACGCGTTACGCCAACGACATCGAGGACCTGGTTGCGGCGATAGAGGGCGCCGACTCGCAGATGCGCACCGTGAACGCCGCCTACTTCCAGTCCACGCGCCTGCTGGGCCTTCAGACCAGAAACAGCGCCGCCTATAAGGGGGTCATGGCCCTCGTGTTCCGCGAGAACTGCCTCGATTTCGTCGACGGCGCACCAATGACCACGGTGAAGTCGATGGACACCCCGCCGGACATCCACCACATCTTCCCGCGTGCGTACTGTGAGAGGACGGGGCTCGAACGGACGAAGTGGAACTCCATCGTGAACAAGACCCCGCTCATCGCGCGCACTAACCGGGAGATCGGGGGTGTTGCCCCTTCGAAGTACCTGCCGAAGATCATGAAGGATGAGCAGATCGACGGTGATGAGCTCCGTAGGCGTGTTGAGTCGCACCTCATCGACTACGACGCCCTCGCCGCCGATGACTTCGACGCGTTCTTCCTAGATCGCGCGAAGAGGCTCCTCGACGTCATCGAGCAGGCAATGGGCAAGGAGGTGCCCGACCGGGCATCTGACGAAACAGTAGCGGCGTTCGGTCACGTCCTGAACTGACCGTAGCGCATGCCCCGCAGGAGCAGGAGGGCGATGCGCTACGTGCCCTCGATACCACAAGCCCATCTTATTCGAATCAAGGAGTCGCCGCGATGGAACCTCATAACGTTGCAAAGTACGCTCGCAAGCTGAGGCTTGCGATCGAGGAACGTGGTGCCGCCGCACTCGAGCGCGACGACTGGGCGGCGCGCTTCCAGGAGTTTGGCTTCGAGATGGATTGCGGTCACTCGTATGAAGAGCTTTACGGGCTCGCCTTGCATGATGCACAGGGCCTCAGGCGCGAGCTTGCGCACATCGACGATGTACAGACGCTCGGCAACGCGGTCTTCTCGCAGTGCCGGTACATTACGCATTGGTCGATGGGGCCTTGCGAGCGAGAGCTCGACTGGCTGGAAATCGCGCTTGGGCGTCTCGAGGAGCTCGCCCACGACGCATAGTCGTCGACCGGCTCGCGGGACGGTATCGGCACCAGGCTGCTTCACGTTTGCGCACCACTCATCGAGTAGCCATAGGCTGCTTTGGTAAAATCGGAGAAGCTACCAAGACTGGCTTTTAACTGGAGATCGTTCGTCTATTTCCTCTGTGAGAAAGGGCTCCGTCCGAATCGAACGAAACCCTTTCTTGACCTGCGGAAATGTCAGTTTTTGGAAGATGGTGTTGAGAAGTGTCAGACCCCGAAAATCACTCCCACTCGATAACGAGAACCGCAGGTAAACGCCCTGCCTGAAAATGCTCATTGGTATCTAGCAGCGTAAACCAAAAGAGCTGGCGATACTCATTTGATACTCGCTAACACTCCAGGGCGTTTTGCAGCCAAGGCTCGGGTCCACCCTTGGCCGAATACTGGACTCGGCAGGAATCGCGGCACCAAATCTTAGTGCGGCCCTTTTTCGGCCTTAGGAAGACGTTGCCGCAATTCTTGCAGACAGCAAGCTCGTTGCCACCCGGGAAGAACACCTCATTCCATAGAGCCGTGATCAGGGAGTCCACCTTGATCTTCGCGATCCCTCGCCTATCGAACAAGGCTTCGTCGTCTACCGCCGGATTCATCCAACCCCACATCATCTGCCGAACGAACCGCATCGCGATCTCACGGGGCTCTTCCCCTTTGTTGAAGCAGACACAGAGGTAATTCTGCTTGACGTTCTTGCCCTCGGCGTAATTGGTCGCGACGGGAGCTGAAAGGTAGTTAACAGAATGTCCGTGCTTCAGCGCCGTTGACCAACCTCCGCCATCGAGCCTGGACATGAGAAGGGGCGCTTGATAGGTCGGCGAGAGAATAAGGTCCCTTACGTCGAATGCGAGAGTGTCAGTGTTCCTCGCAAAATACGTGTTGAACGAGCACAAGCGGCGATACTGCGCATCATATTCATCAAAACAAGCGTAGCTGTTGGCGATCTTAGCGAAAGCGCCCCTCGAAAGACTATCCAAAGTGAAACCGGCAGCCTTCAGCGGATCATCGCTCAAGACGGAGGCGTCTCCTCCTTCAATCTCAGGAGGGTTAATCACGAAACCCAGCACCCTCGCGGCGATGACAATGTTGTTGCGCAGATCCATCCAATCTTGGAGGGGCTCGATGGACACCTCGTCGCAATCGCCGAACTCCTCGAGTTGCTCAAGGAATCCGTTCTTCGTCGCATCGTAGCCCTCGCAGAGGCGGCGAAGTGCGCTCTTGTTGATTACGTCGTTGCCGACTAGTTCGAGATATGCCTCATCCACAAGCCGTTCATGATCCATGCCGACGAGCTCGCCGCTTTTGAACGCTTCCTTTATGTCGGAGACTCCCCGGACTCTCTCCTCCTCTTCACCGAGTTCGAAGAAGCTCTTGGCGCTCGGCTGGCCAAACTTGTCACGGGACATAACGCCAAGCGCGTCAATTGCAGACATAAGCTGGTCGAAGTTGCGAGCAAGTACGAAGTCATTGAAGACCTTGGGCGTGACGTTTGCCGGATTGACTTTTAGCTCGTTGTTGGAATAGGCGCGGAGCACGACGTGCTGCCCACCGGCACTCCTCCTGGCAATCGCAGTCTTACTCTTCACCGCATCCTCCAATCGCTTCTGTGTACATGAGTGTACAGAGCATTTCGAATCACTGCAAATATTTACGTAATTTTACAGTATCGGTGAGAGAAACTAGCGCTTCATATCCGCGTGATGTACTATTCCGTTTTAGAGCCTGTCTATTGTTAATTTTCGGAATTAGGTTTAGCTGGCTCGCATAAAGAAGGACGGCATAGCTTTTGCAGGGCCGCCGTCCAAAGAGCCCACTTCCAAATGGAAAGGAACCGGATATGGATTTTAGCACCATGAGCAAGGCTCAGAGGCAGACCTTGTTGCGCGAGCATGACCTTGAGGCGCCGCTGAGCCCTGAGGGTCTTGCATGCCGTCCCCTCTCACTCGAGCTCCGTCTCGAGGGAATCGAGGTCCGTCTGGCCGAGACTACCAGCGATAACACCTCGAAGGAGGTGAGCTAGTATGGGCGAGGAAGATCTCGACATCCCCACCGTTCGCGGCGCAAAGCGTCGCGACCCGAGCATCTCGGAGGCGCGCCATGCCCTTGAGGAGCTTGGCCTCAACGCCGCGTACGACGAGATGTGCACGGCTACCGTTGTCACCGGTCCTCTCCCCTGGGACCCCAACGCAAAGAGTCGCAATTGGAACGAGCTCGATGATGCGCAGCTCATCTCGCTGCTCGAGGACCGTATCGGCCTTCGAAGCGAGAAAACGCTCGGCAACGCGATGACGATCTACACGCGCGAGCGCTCCTTCAACCCGCTGACAGATGAGCTCGATAACCTGGTATGGGATGGCAAGAAGCGCGCCGGCAGTCTGCTCTGCAAGTGCCTGGGCGCACAAGATTGCGACTACACGCGCGCCGCCGAGACCGTATACCTGTGCGGTTCGGTCATGCGCGCATATCACCCGGGGTCAAAGTTCGACTACGTCCTCACCCTCGTCGGCGCGGGCGGTCTCGGCAAGTCTACGTTTGTCCGTAAGGCAGCTCTTCACGACGCGTATTTCACCGACTGCATCGGCGACCTCGGAAACGTCAAGACGACCGGGGAGGGTCTCAGCGGCAAATGGCAGGCGGAGCTTCCCGAGCTCAGCGGCATGAACGGCCACTCGCTCGAGTCGGTAAAGGCCGGCATCACCCGCGCCAGCGACACCTACAGGCAGGCCTACGGCAAGCGCGCCCACGACCACCCGCGCGTCACTGTTTTCGTAGCCACGACGAACACCATCGGATTCCTGAGGGAGAAGAGCTCCGGCGCCCGTCGCTTCCTCCCCGTCCTCTGCGGCATCGGCGAGATCAAGATGTCGGTCCACTCCCCCGAGTTCGCCTATGAGATCGCGCAGGTCTGGGCCGAGGTCGTCGGTTGGATGAAGCAGGGGGACCCTCGTTTCGGCTGCGCGCTCAGCGCCGAAATGGAGGCGGAGGCCATGCACCAGCGCGAGGGCTTCCTCGAGGAAGACCCGCGGGTAGATGCCATCAACGCCTACTTGGCCGATAACCGTGACCATCCCGTCTGCTCGCTTGAGATCGCCGAAAAGGTGCTCATGAGAGACCCGGACGTCAAACTGTGCCGGGAGATCTGCGGCATTCTCAACAACGAATGCCCGGGCTGGAAGTTCGCCAAGAAGATCATCTGTGGCAGCTATGGCAAGCAGCGAGCTTGGCGCTACACGCCTCCCAACACTGAGAAGTAGGGCCTCTGTAGGGCCGGTGCCATAGGGCATCGGCCCTTTTCTTTTCCTTTGCGAACAGGATCTTCCCAGCACGGTGCCGATGGTGCCGATTCTCACCCCAAAAGCACATCATAAGCGCACCTCGCCGATATTTACCGTCCTTGCGCCCGCCCCCTTCCCGACATTTATCGGCCCCATCGGCACCCAAAGCAAAACAGGCAGATCAGGAGCACGTGAGCCTCCATGGGGCCGCATAAACCGGCAACTCGATGGGCACCCGTGATTCACGCAGGGTTCCGGTTTTCCCATAACTACGTTTCCACCAATTGCATTTCGTAATTTACGGTATTTCTGTTGTCAAACCATAACGCTAAGCGTAAAATACGTTTCAATGCCATCCAATACGTAATATTGAAAGGAGTTAGACAATGACCAGCCGTTATTTGGGAGCAGTTGAGGTCGCCGAGCTGACGGGCATGAGCAAATCTTATGCATTCAAGTTGATCCAAAGACTGAACTCGGAGCTGAGGGATCAGGGGGTCATCACTATTCCCGGCAAGGTGGAGACCGCGTACTTCAATCGCCGTATGTGCTCCGCCTCCCGCCCCGACATCGGTGGTGGCTCCCATGTCCATTAGCCGGGATGAAAAGCTTGGCACGTACACCGTGCAGGTCTGGTATAGGGACGCCCTCGGCGAACGCCGCAAGAAGACCCATCGCGGCCACAAGACCAAAGCCGACGCGCGCCGGTGGGAAGCGGATTTCCTCGCCTCGTGCGAGGGGCGCCTAGAGATGAGGTTCGATGACTTCATCATGACGTACTACCGGGATATGGGTCCCCGGTTGAAGCCCGGCACCAAGCTCACCAAGGAGGCGATCATAGGCAAGTACCTACTCCCCTACTTCGGGGAGATGCGCATGTGCGACATAGTTCCCGCCGATATCGTGCGTTGGGAAAACCAGCTGCTCGCACGCGATTTGTCGGACACCTATCTTCACACCGTCTGCAACCAACTCTCCGCGGTATTCAACCACGCAGTCCGCTTCTACCGCCTGCCCTCCAACCCGATGCTCGTCACGGGAAAGGTGGGCAGCAAGAAGCCGACGACCGAGATGTCCTTCTGGACCGCCGACGAGTTCGAGACCTTCATCGAGGCACTGGCAAATAAGCCCGAATCCTACCACGCCTTCATGCTCCTTTACTGGACCGGCATCCGCGAGGGCGAGCTCCTCGCCCTGAGGCCGATGGACTTTGATTTCGAGCGCGGCCTGCTCATGGTCCGCCGTTCCTACTCCCGCATCAAGGGGAAGGACGTCATCGGGACGCCCAAGACCAGGAAATCGAGACGGGATGTCCTCATGCCCGACTTCCTCCGCGACGAGATGGAGGACTATCTATCGACCCTGCCCGACCTCGAGTTCGAAGACCGCATCTTCACGATGACGAAGCACAAGCTCGCCGCGGAGATGAAACGCGGGTGCGCCTCGACCGGCATCAAGCGCATCCGCATCCACGACCTCCGCCACTCGCACGTCAGCCTCCTGATCAACCTGGGATTCTCGGCGAACGCCATCGCCGACCGCATGGGGCATGAGTCGGCGGAGATCACGGAGAACTACTCCCACCTGTTCCCCTCGACCCAGAGGAACCTAGTTGACGCCCTGAATGAGGTGGGCAGGCATGAGTAGGCCAATCGTGGACCACAAGGGAAGGCGCCGCTGCAAGACGGTCGCCTTCCGTATCTCCCCCGAAGAGGCCGAGCAACTCGACCTCATGGTCGCCCTGAGCGGCCTCCCGAAGCAGGAATACATCACAAAATGCCTCCTCGAATCCAACTTCACGGTGAGCGCGACGGTGAGGATGAGGAAGGCCCTGAAGGAGCAGGTCGGCCCCATCGTCGCCGAGCTGAGGCGCATCAGGAGCCCCGCCGAGATGCCCGATGAACTCCTCGAGTCCCTCGAGACGCTCTCCTCGTTCGCTGGTTCCTTCGCTCCCGAAGAATCGCCCGTGGAAGCCCAAGACATGCTCATCAAGAACCTCTGCCGCCCGAAAGAAATCGGACGCACCGACGGAAAACAGCCCAAGGAAAAGGAGAACCCCGATGATTAAGGACACCTTCACCCGCAAGCCCGCGAACAGTTGCCAGGAAACTATCGTCGACATCCTGCGCGAGGAAGCGGCGCTCGCGGGGAGCGAGAGCCATAAGAGCATGCCCCTCCCCCTCATCGAGCTCGCCGCCAAACATGGCAAGGGACTAGTCGTCGACCCCGAGAAGCTGATCCGCTTCCACGCGCTCGACTGCTGGAACTCCGTGGGAAACAAGCTCGCCGCAACACCAGGAGCCCGAAGCGACGAGGCCCGTTTCCTCGAGGGAAGCCTTGCCGCGGCAGGCTGCGGCGTCTACGTCGATTCGTTCTTCGACGTCGTCCTCGACAACTGGAGCGCGCTGGGAAGCTACACATACACGTTCCGCGCGCTCGCCGATATCGTGGAGATGGGCGTTGGCTGGCCCGACGACCATGTCTCCCGCACCGAGCTGGAATGCTGTCTTAACGAAATCATCGGGGGCCTCGATGAGTAAGAGCGCCAAGGTCATGAGTCTTCGGCTCTCCCCTGACGACTACCGCCGCCTGCACGCCTACGGCGTCTCAAAGGGCTTGACCGACAGCGCAGCCGCCCGCGAGCTCATCGCCGCTGGGCTCGCCTCCGACGGCCTGGCGCTCTACTCCACTGAGCTCGGAACCTATCTGCGCGGCGTCATGCAGCCGCTACTCGAGCAGCTCGACCACACGCTCGACGAACGCAACGCCGAGCAGGAGGACCGCATCGCGCGCGTCGTGCACCGTGCTACGCGCGCCTCTATCGTCGCGGCAATCGCGGCAGTCGAGGTCGAAAAGGGCACGTTCGAGGGCCTGGATGGCGTGAGCGCCTCGGACATCTACGCCGCTTACGACAAGCAAGCCGGCCTCATGCAGCGCGGCATGACGCTCTCAGAGGCGAGGGGGCGCCTTTCTGATGGCAAGTCGTAGCAGCCTCGTCGTGAACGCCCGCGTGCACCTCCCCGGGTCGCGCGGGCGTTCCGCCGTCATCACCAACAACATCGAATACGTCGCCACGCGCGAGGGAGCCGACAAGTCAGCCACCGTCGACGACCTCAGGCGCTCCGAGCTCGCTGAGAAGATGGGGCTCGTCGGCTACTACGCCGAGAGGCCCGGATCGACCGCGCTCTTCGACCAGAACGGGGCCGTCCCGCTCCGCACGGCCCGCAGGGAGCTCGAAAAGGCTGACGGCGCGATTGCTACCGTTGTGCTCAGCGTCCGCAGGGACGAGGCATGTGAGCTCGACCTCGCGTGCAAGGAGGACTGGCAGCGCTTCTGCCGCCGAAACCTCGCGCCGGCGCTTGCCGAGGCAATGGGCATCCCCGAGTCCAGCGTCCGTTGGGTAGCCGCCGAGCACGAAAACCACCCGAATTCCAAGCACGCGCACGTTATTGCGTGGTCGTCCGATGGCTCGTTCGATTCACTCATGGCCCGCAACAGGCTCGACCGGGCTAGAAACGCGCTCACCGACGCGGCCCTGGCCCCGGCGCTCGCGGCCGAGTATGAGGCCCGCGACCTCGCGAGGTCACGGGCGGTCGACGCCGTCCGCCAAATCCCCGCCGACGAGATTGGCGTCACGCTGCCTGCGGACGGCCGAATCTCCTACGCGCACCTCCGCCGCTGGCACCCAGATGTCGCCAAGGCCGTTGATGTCGCAATCGCGGAAGCAGGGTCGAGGCATCCTGAAATCAAAGGGGCGAGCGCCGCTTACAGCAAGTCCGTGGAGCGTTGCGCCGGCCTCAAAGGCCTCGAAAGCGTTGCGCGGGACCGCTACGTGAACGACGCCATGCAGGAGCTACGCGCGCGCCAGGGCAACGCCCTGCTGAGGATCATCGCACCCGACCGGACAACAGACCCCGAAAGGAAACTGATGAGGTCCGCAAGGCCGGACGACGGGCCCGCAACGGAGCGCAAGCGCATGAAACCGCTCGTCGGCGAGGTCCGCGCCTGCATCACCGGTGAAGATCTGGAGGGGGCGCGAGAAGCGGTCCGCGAGCTCAGGCCTATCCCGGAGAGGTGTCTCCGGTCATGTCCGTCCTACGCGCTTTCTATGGCAAAAGCCCCGGTTGCCGTGAGCAGAGCCCTTACCAAAGCGCTCGCGTTCGCAACGGAGAACCCCAGAAGCAAGAAGGACCCGTCAGATGAGGTCGGCCAGAAAGCCGAGCGCGCGCTCGCAAGGGCGCTCGCAGCCGCTGCATCGGCCGCGATCAGGGGCGATACGGCGGGCATCGTACTCGACCCCGCGAAAACCATAGTGAAGGGAATGATTCTATGAGCAAGCAGAAGAGCTTCAACGTCGACGAGGGCGCGCATTTCAAGCGCTGTGTCGCCGCCGGCACGGCCGCCGGGACCGCGATAGCGCTCGTCCTACTGCCGGCAGCATGGCACTGGCTGAAAGCATGGGTCACCGGCATCGCCGCGACGCTCACAAGCTTCGGGACGGCCGCAGCACCCGAACTCCCCGATACCATGTTCCAAAACCCACTCGAAGTCCTGCCGGAGCTGATCCAGGACGACGCCTTCCTCGTGGGATGCGTGGCGACCCTCGCCATCTCCACGATAGCAGGCGTCTGGAGCCACTTCGACTGGTCGCGCTGGCTCCACGACGGTACTTGGGTCGGTGGGCGCCGCGCGCCGGGCGCGCCCATCCACGGCGACGCGAGGCTCATCTCGGCACACGGCGAGCTTAAGCGCAAGAGCAAATCGTGGCAGGAGGGCGAAAGACCCTCGGGTGGCACACTGGTCGTGGGCGAGATCGGGAAGAGCGTCAGGCTCATCGACTCGGTCCACGCTTGCATCCTTGCCGAAAGTGGCGAGGGCAAAAGCCGTCGAGTCGCCATTTTGTCAGCCTTGGCTAACTTCGAGCAAGGCCGTTCCCTCATCATCAACGACATAAAAGGGGAGCTCCGCGCCTTTCTCGAGCCGACGTTTGAAAAGGCCGGCACGCATCGCATCGTCGACGTGATGTTCGATTCGCCCGCCTCTTCGGCGCGGTTCGACCCGCTCGAGAGGGCGAAGGAAGCCTTTAATGCGGAGGGAACCGGCGGCTGCACCCGCGAGCTGCGGGAAGTCGCGCGCTGCATAGTGCCCGCACCGTCGAAGGGACAGCCGTTCTTTTATGACGGGGCCCGGAACCTGTTCGTCGGCATCGCCCTCGCCCTCATCGAGGGTCCGTCCATCCCCAATGAGGAAAAGACCGTCATGTCCGTCGCCGCGGCGATCTCGCCCTCGGGCGAGAAGGGAGCGCTCGAGCGCGTCGCCGCCCTGGCGGCATCTCTGCCTTCAGGTGACCCCGCACTCCCCTTTCTCGGAGGCCTCAACGGCGAGCACGGAGGCGGCCCGGGCATCGTCTCGACCCTCAGCAATTGCCTGACCGAATACATCGACGGCAACGTGGCGAGAATGCTGCACGACGACGAGTGCGAACTCGGCGGCATCGGTGAGGAGCCCACTGTGGTCTTCGTCTCGTCCTCCTCAGCAACCGGAAACTATAAGCGGCTCGTGCAGACGTTCGTTTCCCAGGCGCTCTCGGCGCTGCGCTCCTGCGCCGGCGCCCACGCCGGCCGCTGTCCCGTAGAGACCGTCCTTCTCCTCGACGAGGCCGCGTCCCTCGGCCGCAACGAACGCATCGTCCAGGACCTCGGTGAGATGAGGTCAGAGAGGATCAGCGTCCTGTGGTTCTGTCAGTCGCTCCTGGCACTCCAGTCAGTTTCCGGCTACAGCCGCGAGGAAGCCGAGACAATACTCGACCTTCTCAAGGACAAGGTCGTTCTCTCCTGCTCCAACCTCGACACCGCGCGCAAGCTCTCGGAGTCGATGGGCTCCTACACGGCGGTCGCTCAGTCCACGAGCCGAACGAGGGGAACGAACACCGGCTCGACGGGCACGAGCGAGGGACTCGTCCGCAGGCCGCTCATCACGCCCGACGAGCTCCAGCGTTGGACTGGCCGCGAGACGGGAGCCCTCGTGATCCACGACGGCGTACCTATGGCCTTCCCCAGCAGGGACGTCACCGAGACCTTCGTCGGGCCCATGCTCGGGATGACGTCCCCCGAGGCCGAACGGGCACTTATGGAGCAATCGACCGCTCGCCGCGAAATCAGGAACGAGACGGTGCCGAAGGTTTGGCAGGGCCCGACCGACCCCGGCGGCGCGGCGACAGCGCCGACGAAGCCGAAAACGGTCGCAGGATACGTTCCCGAGGGCTTCTAGTCGCGTAATCGCCCATATCCAGCGGAAACGACTCGATCAACTACACTTCCGCACCCGCGTACTACACGCGGGTGCGGAAGTTTTTCGTTTTAGGTGCAAGCATCTACCTGCGCCTTCGAACTCGGCTCGCCGAGTTGCGCCGCTTGCCTCCGGCGAAACGTAGTGGAGCCTTATCCTGCACCGCCGCTTCGTGGCGGAAAACCGAATCCAAAATGACGCGTAGCATTCGAACCACAGCGCCGAAAAAATGACGTCAGAAGCCGGCAGCCGAACTATCCATCGAACAGGTCTGAATCGAAAAACTCTCTCAGGGAAACGCCGAGCCCGCCTGCGATGCGCTCGATATTCTCGATTGAGACGTTGCGCTTGCCGGTCTCGACTTCGGCGAAGTAGGTGCGCGACATCTCGATGGAGTACGCGAAGGCCTCCTGGCTCAGGCCGAGCCCGGCCCTTAGCTCCTTGATGCGGAGCCCCACGCGCATCTTGGGGTCCAGCTGAGTCATCGACACCTCCCGTCCTTCGGTGTCAATGATTCAAGCCAACCCTATATAAGTCACACCTATATAAGTGACAATTTGAAATACAATGCAAATATTGAAGTATCGCAATCAGGAAGGAGCCATGGTGGTTACGGAGATTCCGAAGGTGACGGACGATATGGTCTCCGGGGATGCAGTGGAAAAGGAAGAGGGGAAACCTTTCATGCTCTTCGGGCGCGAGTTCTCCCGCAAGCAGGTCTGCGCGGCTGGTGCAGGAATCCTCTGTGCGGCGCTCCTCATTGGCGGCGGTGGGTATGTCATCACACATGCCGGGTGGACGGGTAAAGCGAATGTCCCTGCGGTGTTTCAGAAGACGGGCGATGAGAAGCAGGACATGGCGCTCTTCCTTGAGGTAAAGGCCGAGGGATGGGGTGCCGACACGTCCACGCCCGTCATCGCGCATATCGAGGGCGCGGACGGGGAGGTGGACTTCTACACCGCCATCGCCGCGAACAAGAAGGTGAGCGTCACGGTCGGTGAGTCCGGTATCTACAACGTCTCACTCATCCCTCCGGTGAACGCCGACGGATCCACCTACAAGGCCGCGTCCAGTGAGGTCGCTGCCGTGAAGACCGATGGGAAGACGGACAGCACTGTCATCACCCTTGAGAAGGTGGATGCGGACAAGGTGACGAAGGATGACCTGACAGCTATTGCCAAGGACGTTGCAGCAGCCGTGAAGAAGGGCGATTCCACCCTGACCGGAGACAAGGGCGCGGCGGTCGCGAAGAAGTTCGAGGACAACATCAAGAAGAACCCGAACGCCGACGCGGATGCCGTCGAGAAGGAGAGCGAAAAGGCGCAGGAGACGGCCAAGGAGGACAAGTCTGACGCGAAGACCCCGGAGACCTCCGACAACAAGAAGAACGATTCCGGTTCCAAGAACGATAGCGGAAACAACGGCTCTGGAAATAAGTCGGACAGCAAGCCGAGCGGAAGCAACAATAGCAACTCCGGTAGCTCCTCGAAGAAGGATGAAACCTCGACACATGTTCATAAGTATGATATCTACCATCCGGCGGTGACCCATACGGAGACCGTGCATCATCCGGCGGTGACTCATACGGAGACCGTGCATCATCCGGCGGTGACTCATACGGAGTCTCGTTCAATCTGTAATGGATGCGGTGCGGATATTACGGGTAACGAGCGGAGTCATTTAGAGACCGCAGCCTTGGCAGGAAACTATGCATGTGGGTCATGGCATAGTGAGCCGCGTACCGTGACGGATTCCGCAGCATGGGATGAAACGGTCACCGTGACGGATTCCAAGGCGTGGGATGAAACGGTCACCGTGACGGATTCGCCTGCGTACTACACCTGCTCCTGCGGTGCCACGAAGTAGCGGAAGCCGCCGAATTCTAGGCCGTAGCGGTCAGGCATCAGATTGAGATCTAATGATGCCACCCGGGCGCACGAGTCTCAGTATCCTCCATGTTCCCGAGTCACCTTAGCCAAGGTTCCAAGGGGCACCGCCCCTTGGCGCGCAGGGGTTCGGGGATGGCGCGAGGCATCCCCGGAAAAGCTGGCGCGGGCATGCCGATGGCATGCCCGCGTTCTCCGTATGCGCCTCACCCCTCTCCGGCAACGTACACGGTCCGGCCGCTCTCGCAGTCAATGCTCTCCACGTCGCCGAATCCGATGCGGACGGCAGCCCATCCGCCCCCGTCCTCCACCAAGGCATCGGCCTCGTCGCGTGCGTCCGAGACGAGTCGCCCGAGTTCGGGCGACCCCTCCGGAGCAGTACCCACCTCGAACGCCCCGCCCTCGCCGCCCGACTCAAACTCGACGACGACAGTCAGCGCGACGGCTCCGCCCGGGGACTTGCCGAATCTGCCCACGGCGCCAACCTCGTCCATCTCCATGGAGCTACCTCCCCTTGACGGCGCTAAGCGGCTTCGGCTCGAAGTGCTCGTCGCGCTCGACGGCGGCGAACCCCATCTGGCGGTTCAGCTCGGCCATCTCCTTGATGCTGAAGTAGCCGAGCTCGTCGTCGTAGCCCTCGACGAGGCCGAACGCCTCGTCCGTCCCATCGAACTCGAGCAGCCACCAGTCCCATCCGCTCACGCACGAGAAGTAGTGGACGTATACCGTGGGGTCTTCCGCGCCGTCTTGCTCATAGAGCCTCGGCAGCCCCTCCGCAATCTCCCTCGTCATCAGCTCCTGCATGTCTTCCTCCGTTTCCGGGCACGCTGCCCTGAACATCTCGCCCTTGCGGGCAAAGCCGAATGGCGACGCCGCGCGTCGTCGTCGGCTTTGCTCCCTGCAAAGCCGCACCGGAGCGAAGACGGGTCAAGGGAGTCCATGACGACCTCCACCAACCGGAGCGGAGCGGAGGTTTGTGCGGGGTCTCATGGGCCCCTTGACGCGGCGTAGCGGAGGTGCCACCCACGTAACGGATACGAGGTCATGACCGGCGAATGCCACCGAAACGCTTGAAATCATTGGTCAAGACTGAAGAGAGGCGGCCGCCCCTAACGGACGGCCGCCTTAGCGAGCCTTACTAATTCGGTTCTTGTATATGATCCGAGACGCCCGCCAGGCAAATCCCGACAATCCTAGTGATAGTCGTTTGCGAAGGAGCCGTAGAAGAGCGCCTTACAGTCGACATCGCTGTAGCCCATCACGGCATCCTGCACATCGGATCGCAAGAGGTTGAGCACCTTGTACACGCCCTCGCCCATATCCCCGACGAAGAGTACCTGCTTGAACACATCGGGATAATCGCGCAGATAGGTCACATAGCCCCTAAGCTTTGCTAGCGTGTCGCCGAGGAACTCGCCATGAGGGTCAACGATGGACGGCCTGATGACGCCCGCTGCATCCTTCACGAAGAAGAGGAAGTCTGGATGCAGGGCCTTGCGTCCCACCGAAGACATGTACGGAATCGAAAACGCCTTAGCAGACATGCTGCCCGACGGATTGCGATAGAAGGCAACCGTGCGATTCTTTGCCAATTCGTTCCTAACGATATAGTCTTCCGCCGGGTTCAGGTCGAGCGGGCAGAGGCCGTCCTCTTTCTGCACGATATGGCACGGATATTTAGCGAAATCGTCCGACGTGCTGGTAGACGTGGGCCACTCTATCTTTGCGAGGCGCTTGCCCTCAGTTTCACGGGCCAGCTCGTCGTAGCGCTGCTTTGCCGCGTCGTTAAGGTAGTCATAATCGCCAGATCCATCGACCTTATCGAAGTATTCCTTTCGGCATTGAGCCGCCCAGCCCTCGAGCGCATCAACGATGGCCTGCGTGCGCACCGCTGCGGCAAGGCGCAGGTCGCACTCGGGCCGCCCAAGCTCCTTGAAGTTGGCGCGACGATACTCATTCGCAAACTCCTTAGTGAAATGCATGTCGGCGTCGCGGGCGGCCTTTCTGAGGCCCTCGGCGTCCGTGCGGGCCTCCTCCTGCTCCTGGTCCTCGGTCTCGTTGAGCTTGTCGAGCGCGATCTTGACGGTCTCGGCAACCTCTACGTCGTGTTTGGCTTCGCGGTACTCGTCCTCGTTAGCAACGATGTATCCCTTGAGCTTCTGGACGAACTGTTTTTTCACGTCGGCCGCGGCATTGACATCGAGGCCAGTCTCGACAAGCAGAGTCGCCGTCTTAACCAGGCTCTGGAATTCGTTCCTGGCCTTTTTCGGAATGCGCTGCACGGGGATGGAATCGAAGGCTGTGCGGATGCCCTGCCACTCCTGATGCGTGAAAGACTGCTCGCGCTTGGTGGGCGGCTTGGGCTTTGCCATGGGCACGGGTATTACGACCGAGACGGGCTGGGTCGGCTCGGTCTGTGCGGAACTTGGCTCAGGTGTCGCAGGTTGCTGCGGGGCAGACCCTGCAACGTAGTTGCCCGTTGCGGGCTGAGACGCCAGCTCCGCTTCTGGCGCCGGGACGTCGACGGACCTGACCGCCGAGGCAAGCGAGGGCTGCGCTCCCTGCATGTCCAACGGCTCCTGAATCGCGATGCCGGCAAGCGGCGCCTGGTAGCCGGGTTGTGCCTGCCGCGCCGCCTCGATGGCTTTCTCGTTCTCCTCGTACGCCTTGAGCTCCTGTTGGTAGTCGGCTTCGGACTTGGGCGCAGCCGCCGTGATAGTCACGGGGTTGAGAACGATGTTCTGCTTGCCGATGGAGCTCTCGCCCATGTCGTCCTTGCGGCCCATGAGGTAGTCGACCACGTCCTGAGTGCTCTCGGGATTGAACTGGGGCAGGTAGCAGGCGACGGAGTTCAAAAGATCATCGGATTCAATGCGCCGCGCAAGTGGAGTGCGTACCATACGTCCCACGAGCTGTGCGATATAGGTCGAGTCCGAACGCCTGCGCTGCGAGAAGATGACCTCCGCTCGCGGGCAGTCCCATCCGTTGGAGACAGCCTCCTTGGCAAAGAGCACGCGAATGCGCGAGGCGTCCTGAACGAACTCGGGTTCGACATAGGGAATGAGGTATTTTCCCGCCGCGATGTCCTTATGCTCGCCGAAGACGTTGGCGAACGACATCGCCTCGGAAAGGCCGGGGACCAGGCTCGTGATCTGGTCGCACATCTCAGCCAGGGCCGAGCTGCTCACGTTGTCCGCCGCTTGGATGAGCAGCAGCGGGTTGACGGGGCTCTCGCCCTCACGGGCACAGTACTCGCTCCACTCGCGGCAGGCCAAGGCATAGCGCTCGCACGCCATAGTGAGGTACTGGTGCTCGACAGGGTCGTCCTTCTCTGGCACGCGCAACTCGATGATGTCCTTGAGCAGACCTGACTCCTGAACCTCGCGAGGGGTCACAGCGACCTTTGGCATACGCACGCGATCGGCGCGCTGGTCCATGGCCGCCTCGAACCTCTGCGGCGTGGCAGAGACCCCGACGACGATGGGCATCGCTGCACGGCCGTCGAGCCCATCAATGAGGCTGGCGTAGATCGTCGCGGTGCCGCGCTCGCTCGAGGCATTGGCCCCCAGACCGCGATGGGCCTCGTCTATGAACAGATAGAGGTTACGCTCCGGGTCCCTGATGGTGCGGTCAAGGATGTCCCAGAACACGCGGCCGGAGTTGGCCTCACTACCCTTGGTGAGCAGGCCGTTCTTACTGAGTAGGTCCTTACTGAGGAAATAGACGTGGCGCGGTTCGAGAATGTCGTGCGCGGCTCCGAAGTCGTTGGTAATTGTGACCAGGTGGCGCCTGTCAAGGATGCTGTCTGCTAGCTTGTCCGCCACGTTTGAGAAACGCACGCTCGTCTGCTCGTTCAGGCTCGGGGAATCCGAGAGCCAAAGAACGACGGCATTCTCGTCGGGCATGAGGCTCAGATCGTCGTCTCCGAAGAAGAGCGCTTCGATCGTCGCTGCGCACATGACCGTTTTGCCCGACCCCGTGGGAGATGCGAGGCATATCGAGGACAGCTCGCCGTCCTGCTCGTAGCGTCGGCGCATCGACTGCAACTTGTTCGCCAGGGTCGCGACCGCACCGGCTTGGAAATCCTTAAGTTCGACTCTCATGTTTACCTCACCGCATCCTCGGCGGCAATCTTGAACGATTGCAGGTAGTTCTCGTACAGGCGGACGACGTCGAGCCCAGGCAGTTGTGCCTTGACGGAGGCGTATCGAGCCGTGTCGTCCGTGATCACATAGGCGCACCCTATGCTGGCATTCTGCTTGACGGCGTCTATGAAAGCACCGACCGAAGCAAAGTCGAAAAGGACGGCGTAGGCGTCGGCCATGGCAAAGCCCGGCTGCTCGTGCTTGATGATGCTGCCACGCGAACCAGCGCGCAGCCAGAGCAGGGGCGCAATCTCCTCGAAGGCCACGCCCAGCTCGACGGCGTCTGGGTCTTCGTAGGTGAGGTCAAAGAAGACGGCGTTTTCCTCGAAGCCGTCGGCCATGGGGAACTCGTCGGTGAACTTGTAGTCACCCTTGATGGAATCGCCCTCGGGCGTCTTGCCCGTGATGGCCGCCGTGACGCGAGGTTTGGTAACGTACTGGCAGATGCCCAGTGCCTCCCATTCGGGGTCGCCCTGACGAAGACCGCGCTTGGTGAGCTTTTTGGATTCGTCCTCGGAGACCTCGTTATTCGTTATGCTGATGGAGCGCCTGCGCCCGCCGTCCTGATGGTTCAAGCGCATGACGGCATGTGCCGTGGTGCCCGATCCTGAGAAGAAATCGACTACAAGGGCGTCGGGCTTGTCGGCAACAACGGAAGCGATTGAGAGCTCGGTCGCATAAAGGGACTTTGGAAATGTGAAGTGCCTATCGCCGATGAACTTTTTGATATATCGGCTCCCGTATTCACCGGCAGAGAACTGCGTGCCACTCCAAACAGTTGTTGGAATGGCAGAGCGCTCTCCCTGCTCTTCGAGAAGCAAGGACCCATCCTCAGCCTTGCCGATGAGTTTAATTTCTCCATTCTTGAGACGCTCCTCTTGGGAATCTCCTAGGTAAAGGAGGGAGTACCGATCACTCTTTTTGTTGTACTCACCTACTTTTGCGCACCCGCGATCAAGCTTGGCCTGTAGAGCATTCTGGGAGATCCTCCAAGTCGCCTCTCGGCCATCGGTCCTAATAGGCCAAACTGCCCTGAGACCCGTTTTTGTCGGTATCTTTGTCCAGTCTTGTTCAAGGGGGAGAGAAGCGCCGAGCTCCTTAATGGTCGCGGTCTCCTCATCGATATAGATGGGATAGAAGAGGTTCGGCCTTGCGGTGCGAGCGGCATTGGGACCGCCCCTCAGCAGCCGCTTTTTCCTCAAGTTCTCCGAACTCAACGGAATAGAGTCTGCGGTCCACTTGGCACGGCGCGGCGGTGCCAAAAAAGCAAAAGACAGCGTACTCGTCAGCTCTCTTGAACTGGTTGCCGCGGGCAACCCCGTTCTTGTTTATGGTGATTGAAACCGTCTGGATACCGGTCGCGTTGGGAAAAACGCTCTCTAAAAGAAGCTCAAGCCTTGCGTACTCCTTCTCGTCGATCGTCACGATGAGTACGGAATCGTTGGGGTTGAGCAGCTGCTTGGCGAGCTTGAGGCGGCGCTCCATGAAGGCAAGCCACTTGGAGTGGCGATAGGCGTCGGAGCCGTCGACGTAATCGTTGTTGTATTTCCAGTCGCGGGCGCCAGTGTTATAGGGTGGGTCAATATATATGCAGTCCACTTTGCCTGCATAGGCAAAGGCCAAGGTTTCAAGAGCATGGTAGTTTTCGCCGTTAATGACTACTTGATAGGGCTTATCGCCAGCGCGCTCGACACGCCCAGTCTCTTTGAGGCCAGCATAAATCGGCTGGTCATATTCAGCAACAGGCACGACATCGTCGACAGCGACGGAGCGGGGCTCACATTCGTTTTCGTCATATGAGGGCGATTGATATGGCTTTAGATCAGCAACCCCCCCCCGAACGGCATTTACCAACCATAGCAGTTGGGAGCTAGAGTCCTCTTTTTTACCACGCTCGGGAAGCACCTGTACGACATCGCCCTCCATGATAGGTTTGCCATAAAGGCGAAGTCGCTCTGGACGGTTGTGTTCAAATACAAGCCCAAACTGGCGCTGCGCAGCAAAGGCGCGGATGTCGGCAGCGAGCTGACGATCGCCCAGCTTGACAGCGCGATCAACAAGGTTCTGAACGACCGCTTGCGCCGTCTGAGACATCACTTCTCCCCCTTGCACTTCTCGTCAATCCATTCGCGCAGGACTTTAGCCACCGTCTTATCCTGGCGCGCGGCATAGGACTTAAGAGCCCGCTTATCCTCGCGGGTTATCGAGAGCGTGAACTTATCTAGCTCCCTTTCGGCATGAACAGCCTGATCTTCCTCCATGATCGCCCCTCCGAATTGACCTGTTCTACGTTCCTTAATTGACCGAAATCATTTTACTTCAGAATACGTAATTACGTAATTACGTATGCCAATTTGAGCCATGCATCACTCAATCACTAGTCAGTATTCGTTGACGAATCGTTGGGGATAACGAATATATCGAGGTAGACAGTCGTTTTTACCGTCTGTGAGTACCAGCAAATCGATACTCAAAACGTCGTGAGTACATTTTGAGTACCAGTCCGAGCGGCCTCTTGCGGGCGGACGCGATCTGCCGATCAGCATTAATTGAAATAAATTGATGGCGTTGCTTCGGTAATTGAAAACACTTTAAAAAATACCAGCAAACAATAATCCCAGCTAAACAGCTTGAGAGATTGCGTGGCTGGTTTGCATGTACCGCATACACCACAATGCACAAGCATCCATGGCACGCAAATAAAAAACGAGGGAGGCCGCATCCGACCTCCCTCGCAAAGAGCTATTTACTATTCCCACTCGATGGTCGCGGGCGGCTTGGACGTAATGTCGTAGCACACGCGGTTGGCGCCGGGAACCTCGGCAACGATGCGGCCGGAGATGCGGGCCAGGACGTCATAGGGCAGCTTGGCCCAGTCGGCGGTCATGGCATCGCTGGACTCGACGGCACGCAGGATGATCGGGCGCTGATAGGTGCGCTCGTCGCCCATAACGCCGACGGACTTGATATCGGGCAGGACCGCGAAATACTGCCAGCAGCTGTGCTCGGAGTTGCGCTCGCCGGTCTGCTCAAACAGACGCTGGTTGTAGGCGTCGAGCTCCTCGCGCACGATGGCGTCGGCGTTCTTGAGAATCTCGAGCTTCTCCTTGTCGACCGCACCGATGATGCGGATGGCCAGACCCGGGCCCGGGAAAGGCTGACGGAACACGATGTGACCCGGCAGGCCCAGTGCCAGACCAAGTGCGCGGACCTCGTCCTTAAAGAAGTGGTCGAGCGGCTCGATAAGGTCGAAGTGCACGCCCTCGGGGAACGGGATCAGGTTGTGATGGCTCTTGATGGTGGCCGTCTTGCCGCCCGTCTTGCGAGCGCCGGACTCGATGATGTCGGGGTAGATGGTGCCCTGAGCCAGGTACTTGACCGGCTTGCCATCGGTCTCGAGCTGCTGCGCCACGGCGAAGAACTCTTTCCAGAACTGCGTACCGATGATGCGGCGCTTCTCCTCGGGCTCGGTCACGCCGGCCAAAAGCTCGGCATAACGGTCCTCGGCGTGGACGTGAATAAAGTCGACGTCAAACTGCTTGGTGAAGACCTCCTCCACCTGCTCGGGCTCGCCCTTGCGAAGCAGACCGTGGTTGATGAACACGCAGGTCATCTGCTTGCCCACGGCGCGGGCGCCCAGCGCAGCCACGACGGAGGAGTCAACGCCGCCGGACAGAGCCAGAATCACGCGGTCGTCACCGACCTTCTCGCGGAACTCGGCCGTCATGGTCTCGACCAGGTCGTCCATGCTCCAGTTGGGCTCCAGGCCACAGATCTCAAACAGGAAGTTGCTCAGCAGCTGCTGACCGTACTCGGAGTGCTTGACCTCGGGGTGGAACTGCGTGGTGAAAATCTTGCGCTCGACGCACTCCATGGCGGCAACCGGGCACACGTCGGTGCTGGCGGTAACGGTAAAGCCCTCGGGCACCTCGGACACGGCGTCGCGGTGGCTCATCCACACGGTCTGCTCCATGGGCGTGGAGTTAAAGAGCTTGGCGCCGGCCGTGCGCGTGATGGTGGCGCGGCCGTACTCGCCCACCTCGGAGTGGCCGACCTTGCCGCCGAGCGTCACGGCCGTGATCTGATGGCCGTAGCAAAAGCCCAGGACGGGAAGGCCCAGGTCAAA
The DNA here is from genome assembly GCF_015670795.1 of Collinsella aerofaciens. Taxonomy (GTDB): domain Bacteria; phylum Actinomycetota; class Coriobacteriia; order Coriobacteriales; family Coriobacteriaceae; genus Collinsella; species Collinsella aerofaciens_Q. The sequence goes on from NZ_JADPCJ010000004.1 coordinate 86,183, forward strand.
GATGGCAGGATCGATGGACGGAGCGTCCTCGGCGTACACGGAAGCCGGACCGCCGGAAAGGATGAGCGCAGAGGCGTTCATCTCGCGAATCTCGTCGGCCGAGATGTCGCAGGGGACAATCTCGGAATACACGTTGAGGTCGCGGACGCGACGGGCAATGAGCTGACCGTACTGCGCACCAAAGTCGAGTACGAGGACCTTTGCGGAAGCCTTTTGATCCATGGTTCCCCCTCTTGTTGGCGGGGAGCCGGTGCCCACCCGCGTGAATGAACGAAATAGCTTTCATAGTGTACACGTTATATGGGGTTTCTCGTCCCTCACAGCCGTCAGCGCACGGCAAACGCACGACCTGGGCCCTATTTGACGACAATTGAAGTGTTACCAAACGTTACAGATGATGTAATACGTTTGAACATTGGACGCCCTGTGCCACAATACTGCCGAACGACTCCGCCTCTGCGGCGGCAAATACGATAGGAATACCAGCATGAAGCGCATCCTTCTCATCGCCACGGGCGGCACCATCGCATCGACCGAGGACGGCAACGGCCTCTCCCCCGCCCTGACCGGTGAGGAGCTCGCCCAGAGCGTCCCCGAGATCTCAGGCCTCTGCGAGCTCGACGTCGTGCAGCCCATGAACATCGACAGCACCAATATGCGTCCCAGTGACTGGATGCGTATCCGCGACGTCATCGTCGAAGGCTATGCCGACCACGACGGCTTTGTGGTCCTGCACGGCACCGACACCATGAGCTACACCGCGGCGGCGCTTTCCTACCTGATCCAGGACAGCCCCAAGCCCATCGTGCTCACCGGCTCGCAAAAGCCAATGGGCAACCCCTTTACTGACGCCAAACTCAACCTGTACCAGAGCCTGCTCTATGCGCTCGACGAGCATTCGCACGATGTGTCGATCGTTTTTGGCGGCGTTGCCATTGCCGGCACGCGCGCCCGCAAACAGCGCACCATGAGCTTTAACGCGTTCATTAGCGTCAACTATCCGCCCATCGCCTATATCCGCAACGACCGCATCGTGCGCAACGGGCTTCACGGCACGCATCAGGGCGAAAACCCGGTGCGTTTCTACGACAGTATCGACCCGCGCGTATTTGTCCTTAAGCTGACGCCCGGAGTGAACCCGGGTATCCTGGACGCCCTAGCCGATAGCTACGATGCTGTAATTCTTGAGACCTTTGGCATTGGCGGTATTCCCGAGTTTGGCGAGTCGGGCGAGTCGTTCCAGGAGACGATTTTCCGCTGGGTCGATTCGGGCCGCACCGTCGTTATGACCACGCAGGTCCCCGAAGAGGGCCTTGACCTTGGTGTTTATGAGGTCGGCCGTGCCTACGCCGATCACCCAGGTATTTTGCGCGGCGACGATATGACCACCGAGACACTCGTGGCCAAAACCATGTGGGCGCTCGGCCAGTCACGCGATGCGTCAGAAATTCAGCGCCTGTTCTACAGTCAAGTCAACCACGACCGTATCCCGATGGTGTAACCACCGGTCAATAGGCATCTTCTATTCGATACCCTCAAGAAGCTCTGACACCGTCATGCCGAGTGCGGGCGCGATCTTAAATAGAACCTTGAGCGTGAAATTTGCCGTCCCATCTTCGATTCGGTCGAGGTAGGGTCGGCTGATTCCTGTCGCCACACAAAAATCAACCTTGGAGATACCAAGGTCCCTGCGTGTCTCTTCGACCCGCCTGCCAAGAATCTGTTTCGCACGTTCGTCCATGCAGCCGAGTTTGAAATGGAGCCGAACATAAACGTAAACTATAGTTTACGTTTTGCCGAATACACAGGAGTTTTCTATGTCGGGTTCTTCGGTCCGCATGTACCGAGCCACGCTTCGCACAAACAGCGCACCGCCCAAGCTCGTCGTCGTTGAAGCAGAATGCCTTTCGCCCGATGAGCGCACAGCATTTGCATTGCTATCAAGTCGCGTCGCCACCGTTCTGATCCCTTGCCCGGCGCAAGGTGAGCTTGCCATCCAATGCCAAGCGCACAGCTGCTCGCTCAATCAGGCTGCCGTAATCGCAACCAGCCAACGCGGCCTGCCGCTCCTTCTAGAAGCCGGTATCGCACTCGCCCTTCGTGGCGCCGGATACGAAAACGAGACCGCCGCCGACATGGTCTTTAAACCACGATCGAGCGGCGGCCTCGCAGCAGCCATTGAATATGCGTGCAGGCTCGTTGCCTAAAAGGACAAGCTAGAAACCAAGGCCAAAGCCCGTTCCGGTAATCGCCGAATACATAAAGTAGACGTTGATTACGTTGAGGAACACGCCCGTGATGCAGCCGTTACGCAGGTAGCGCTCGCACGCAAGACGTGCCATCACAGCGGAGTCCTCGTTGTTCTTTGCCTGGCGTCCCGCCGTAAAGTACGTCGCCACGCCCAGCAGCAGGTTGAGCACCGGCAGTGCCAGCAACTCGTAGCTCTTGCCCCAGCGCGTCACCTCGCCGGCGGCATTAAACTTTGTTGCCACCTCGGGACCAATGTTGGGGATCACAAACGCCGCTACCACCAGCGGAAGCACTGCAAGCACCAGCAGCGCGATGCCCATGTAGCCGGCTTTTTTGCCATATTTAAACATGTGCGTCGTCCTTACACGTTAAAGCGGAAGTGCACGACATCGCCATCGGCCATGACATAGTCCTTGCCCTCAATACGCAGCTTGCCGGCGGCCTTGGCGCCCTGCTCGCCGCCGAGCTCGATGTAGTCGTCGTAGCCAATGACCTCGGCCTTAATAAAGCCGCGCTCAAAGTCGGTATGGATAACACCGGCGGCCTGCGGAGCGGTCGCGCCCTGGCGAACCGTCCAGGCCTTGACCTCCATCTCGCCGGCCGTAAAGAACGACTGCAGACCGAGCAGCTTATAGGCCGCCTGCGCGAGCACGTCCAGACCAGGCTGCTCCAGGCCCAGGCTCTCCAGGTAGTCGGCGGCGTCCTCGGGGTCGAGCTCGGAAAGCTCGGCTTCGATCTTGGCGCAGATGGGCAGCGGCTTGACACCATCGATGGGCGCCAGGTCCTCGTTGAGCATGTCCTCGTCCACGTTGGCCACATACAGGATGGGCTTCATGGTGAGCAGGAACAGGCCCTTGGCGGCAGCACGCTCCTCGTCGGTCATCTCCATGGATGCGGCGCGCTTGCCCTCGTTGAGCCAGGCAAGCAGACGCTTGGCGACCTCGAACTTGGGCATGAGCTCCTTGTCGCGCTTGGCCTCCTTCTCGAGCTTGGGCAGCTGTTTTTCGAGCGTGCCCATGTCGGCCAGGATGAGCTCGGTCATGATGGTATCGGCGTCACCGGCGGGGTCGACGAACTCGCCCGTGCGGCCCACCTCACGCATGACGTTAGGATCCTTAAAGTAGCGCACGACCTCGCAGATGGCATCGGTCTCGCGGATGTTGGCCAGGAACTGGTTGCCCAGGCCCTCGCCCTCGTTGGCGCCCTTCACCAGGCCTGCGATGTCGACGAACTCGACCGTCGCCGGCACAATGCGGCCCGGGTTGACAATGTCGGCGAGCTTTTGCAGGCGGCTATCGGGCACGTCAACGATACCCACGTTGGGGTCGATCGTGGCAAACGGGTAGTTGGCGGCAAGGCCGGTCTTTTTGGTAAGCGCGGTGAACAGCGTCGACTTGCCCACGTTGGGCAGGCCCACGATACCGATGGAAAGGGACACGACAGCTCCTTTTGGTACAGGTACTTCAAACTTCATAAGTATAGCGCCGCCGCAGCATCCGGGCGAATCCGGACACCACGGCGGCGCAAATGAAGCAGAGATGCGTGAGGGTTCGAGACAGCAGTCCTTACTTAAGCTCGGGCCAGAAATCCTTGTTGGCCTCGATGAGCTCGTCCAGGATCTGCTTGGCAACGCTTGCCGAAGGAATGGTCTTGGAGAGCGTGAGCGCCTGCCAGAGCTTCTGATAGCTGCCCTCGACCCAAGCCTGGACAACGAGCTTCTCGACGGAAACCTGCTGCTCCATCAGGCCCTTCTGGAACTGCGGGATCGGGCCCTGGCAGATCTTCTCAAAGCCGTTGGAGCCAACGATGCAAGGCACCTCGACCATGGCCGTCGGGTCGAAGTTGGGCACAGCACCATCGTTGGGGACGATCAGCAGGAAGCGCTCGAGCGTGTTCTCGGCCAGCGCGCAGGCAAGGTCGACGATGTAGTTGGCGTGTACGTCGGGCTCAAAGCCGCCGTCCTTGGCAGTACCCTTGGCGATGATGTCGCGGCAAGCGCCAAAGACCTTCTTCTCGCGGCCGTCCATAACCTCATTGGCGCGAGTGTAGTTGGGGTCAGACGTCTCGACAACATAGTCCGGGTACAGGTAGTACTTGAGGTAGGTGTTGGGAATCGTCTCGGGATCGACAGCATAGACATCCTTGGCCTTGCCGAAGGTGTGAATCCAGCTCTCCTCGACGTGCTGCTCCTTACCGGCCTCGTGCTCAATGCCGTCCAAGTAGCCGTTCTTTGCCATGTGCTCCTTGATCTGCGGCATGAGGTCGTTACCCTCCTTGTCGTAGATCTTGCTCCACCAACCAAAGTGGTTGAGGCCGTAGTAGCTATACTGCAGCTCGCGACGATCCTTGATGCCGCACATACGGCTCATCTTATCCATGAGGTCGATCGGCATGTCGCAGATGTTGATGATGCGGCTGTTGGGGCGCAGCACGCGGCAGGCCTCGGCGACGATGGCCGCGGGGTTGGAGTAGTTGAGCATCCAGGCGTTGGGGCTGTACTTCTCCATGTAGTCGAGGATCTCGATGACACCACCGATGGAGCGCATGCCGTAGGCGATACCGCCGGCACCGCAGGTCTCTTGGCCAACGCAGCCGTACTTGAGAGGAATCTTCTCGTCGAGCTCACGCATGGCGTACAGGCCGACGCGGATGTGAGCAAGCACGAAGTCGGTCCCGGTGAATGCGGTCTCGGGGTCGGTGGTGTAGCTAAACTCAACCTCGGGGGCGTTCTCGTGGAAATAGATCTCGCAGGCCTTTGCCACGATCTCCTGGCGCTCGGCGTTGTTGTCGTAGAAGGTCACCTTGTTGACCGGGAAGCGGTCACGCTCCTCAAGCAGCATCAGAGCGATGCCCGGGGTGAAGGTAGAGCCACCGCCGGCAATGGTCACGGCATAGTTTTTCTTGGACATGATGTCCTCCTCATTCTGGCCGCTTGCTCAATCCATCCCCGTACGCGGCCTGCACGGTTTGGAATTGTTACCTAGAAGTGGAGTTTTTTATCTCTAGAATCGGCCTTGCGGTGCATACCGGCTCTGCAAGGCCGATTGTTTCGATGGACGATGGTTTACAGAAGACTCTCGAACTTCAGAAGACTCTCGAACTTCTCGCGAACCTGCGGGACGCTAAGGCCGACGATGACCTGGATTGACTGACCTTGGACCACCAAGCCATGCGTACCGATCGCCTTGAAGGAAGCCTCGGGTGCAACGACGCTCTTGTCCTTGACGTTAACGCGCAGACGGGTAGCGCAGTTAGTTACATCGATGATGTTATCCGTGCCACCGAGCAGATCGAGGATGTTCTCGGCAAGCACCAAGCGCTCATCATCTTTACTCTGGGCGACCGATTTGCCAGCAGCACCGCCCTGCTTTTGCTTGTAGTCGGCCTTGGACTTGAGCTCGACCTCAACATCGTCATCCTCGCGACCGGGGGTCTTAAAGTCGAACTTGACGATCAGGAAACGGAAGACCACAACCCAAAGAGCGGTAAAGCACAGACCGACAAGGATGGAGATGGCGTACTGCAGACCGTGTGCGGCCCAAAGGGGCAGCCAGTCCCACGAGAGCATCGAGATGATGCCGCCGTCGAAGATACCCACGACGCCAAGGAGGTTTTGAGCCATGCAGCCAAGCGCTCCGAGCACGCAGTGGACGACGAACAGGCCGGGCGCGATGAACAGGAAGGTGAAGTCAAGCGGCTCGGTGATACCGCAAAGCATAGCGGTAAGGGTGACCGGGATCAGCAGAGCCTTGACGCGCTGCTTGCGCTCGGGTTTGGCGGTCATATAAAACGCAATGGCGACGCCAAGCGAGCCGAAGACCTTAGTCCAACCAGGGCAGGTATAGGCAGCCCAGGGTGCGGCATCCTTAAGAGCAATGCTCGGATCCGCAGCCAGTTGGGGCAGGATGTTGGCCCAAGCAGCAAAGATGCCGCCGTTGACCGCCGCGTTGTCGTAATAGAACGGCGTATAGATAAAGTGGTGCAGGCCTGTAGGGATCAGCACGCGCTCGAAGAAAGCAAAGACACCCACGCCAAACGTACCGGCGGAAAGGATGAATCCCTGGAAGGCGGAGATAGCAGCCTGAACATGCGGCCACACCAGGCAGGCGATAAGAGCGACCGGAACCATAACGAAGAAACCGATCATATAGATGAACACGGAGCCCGAGAACACGCCCAGCCACTCAGGAAGTTCGGTGTCGAAGAACTTGTTATGCAGCATCGTGGCGATACCAGAGATAATGAGCGCGCCCATGATGCCCATATCAAGCGTTTTGATGCTTGCGATAGTGGCAAGACCAGTACCGCTGCCCGCCTCGACAGAGTAGTCGACCCCAAAGACAGGGCCCCACTGCCCCAAGATTGTGCTAACAAAGTAGTTGAAGGTAAGGTAGATGGCCAAAGCCTCCATGCAGCAGCGAGCGTTCTGCTTGTTCGCGAGCGAGATTGGCAACGCTACGCAAAACAGCAACGGCATCTGGTTAAAGAGCGTCCAACCACCCTGGAGCAGCACATTCCAGCAATCAAACCAAAGATGGCCCGCAGTGGCCATCTCGCCAAAGATCGCCTCGGTGGTAAACAACGTACCCAGGCCGACGACGATTCCGGAAAAGGTTGATTTCCGATCCCAACCGAACACATTGAGCTGACGGCACGCTCCCGCAGTTAACCGAACGCCCCCGAGGTCCTATCCGGGCCCCGGGGGCGGCATTTTCCCAGTTGAAGGAATGGTGGAGATGTGTTTCGATGGGTCCGGTGGCCATGCTCC
>NZ_JADPCJ010000050.1 GCF_015670795.1 Collinsella aerofaciens
GGCGCGATGTGCCGGGAGGGCGCGGAATAGACATAGCCCCCGTCCCGGCGAGCCGGGCGGCCTTCGGGGATACCCCCGCTTTCGCTGGGCGCGCGGCAGCGGCCGCATGCGCGTAGTCAGACTTGGGGAGCCCCGCCGAAGGAATGGAGTGCGGGCCGACAGAACGGTATCCGCGGATATGAGACTGAGCCGAAGGCGTCGACGACATGCCGGGGGCGGACCGGGACGGGTTCAACGGCAGGCCCCGCCGACCGATTGCAAGCGGTCGGCGGGGCCATTGTGGCTCTTGACAGCGGATTGGGTCATATGAGCGATGTGTTAACGATGCGCCAGCGGATGCGCCGCCAGATAGACCTCGGTCAGTTGCGTGCGGTCGACATGCGTGTAGACCTGCGTGGTCGAAATATCGGCATGGCCCAAAATCTCCTGCAGCACACGCAGGTCGGCACCGCCCGCGAGCATGTGGGTGGCAAAGGAGTGGCGCAAGGTATGGGGATGGAGCCCCACCAGCCCCACCTGACGCCCATACCGCTCGCATATCGCATGCACGGCCTGGCGCGACAGGCGACGTCCGTTCTTATTTAAAAAGACCGCCGAGGTCTCGGTTCCGCGGGCATGGGCCGCCAAGCGAGAACGTCCCTCAGTTACATAGAGCATCAGAGCTCGCGCCGCGCTTCCCACCAGCGGGGACAGGCGTTCCTTTGAGCCCTTACCGCGAACGAGTACAAAGCCATCGTCAATATGGATATCGCCCACATCGAGCCCCACCAACTCGCTCACACGCAAACCGCATCCGTAGAGCACTTCCAAGATGGCATGGTCGCGCAAGCCCATCTCGCCCTCGGGGAAGTCTTGATCGAGCAGAGCCGAGACATCCTCCACCGATAGATACTCCGGCAAACGCTCAGCCTTTTTAGGCAGGCGCAACGCCGCCGTTGGATTTTGGGCTACAGCCCCATCGCGCACCAAAAAGGCATGCAGGCCCTTCACGGCTGCAAGCGCACGCTCCACCGAGGCATCGGAATAGCCCCCATCGCGACGGTCGGCGACAAAGCCCTCCACGACCTGACGAGTCACCTCTTCAAAAGACACAATACCCGCCCGCTCCAGATAGGCGCAGTACGTCGTCAGGTCACGACGATAGGCCGCAATCGTGTTGCGCGCCAAACCCCGCTCGACCGCGAGGTAATCGAGATACTCCCCCGCCGCCACGGCGAGCGACGAGGGAGTAGCTTCGGTATGTTCCTTATTCGCCGGCACCCTTAGTCCGTAGCGAGGTTCATGGGCGTCACCTGCAGACGGTCGACACCCTCGTGCTGGCCGATCGAAGCGCGTACGAACTCGCGGAACAGCGGCTGCGGGTTGGTCGGGCGGCTCTTGAACTCGGGATGAGCCTGGGTTGCCACATACCACGGATGCACGTCGCGCGGCAGCTCGACCATCTCGACCAGGCGCTCGTCAGGCGACAGACCCGAGATAACCAAACCGGCGTCCTCGAGCTGGTCGCGGAAGGCGTTGTTGAACTCAAAGCGGTGACGGTGACGCTCGTAGACGAGTTCCTCGCCATATGCCTCGCGAGCAAGGGTATCGGCGGCGAGCTTGCACGGATAGGCGCCCAGGCGCATGGTGCCGCCCTTCTCGGTCACGTCCTCCTGCGAGCTCATCAGATCGATGACACTATACGGGCCATCCGGATCGAACTCAGAGGAGCTGGCGCCGGCAAGGCCGACGACATTGCGCGCAAATTCGCACACGGCCACCTGCATACCCAGGCAAATGCCCAGATACGGAATCTTGTGCTCACGGGCAAACTCGGCCGCGAGGATCTTGCCCTCCAGGGCGCGCTTGCCAAAGCCGCCGGGGACCAGGATGCCCGAGGCGTCGCCCAGAACCTCGGAGACATTCTGCTCGTCGAGGCTCTCGCCGTCGACCAGCTGGACGTCCACATGGCGATCGTAGAAGACGCCCGCATGGTGCAGGGCCTCGATAACCGACAGGTACGCATCGGGCAGCTGCGTGTACTTGCCCACGACGGCGATCTTCACCTTGTCGGCGTGATGGTTGGCGTGATTCTGTTTGCGCAGGAACTCGTTCCACTCGCTCATGTCGCGCTCACGCGGGTCCAGACCCAGGCGCTCGCAAATGCGCAGGTCAAAGTCCTGCTCGGCAAGCAGCTGCGGAACATCGTAAATGCTCGCGCAGTCCTCGTTGGTAAAGACGCAATCGGTGTCGACGTCGCAGAAGCTTGCGATCTTTCCGCGGATAGCGTCATCGATATGGTGGTCGGAGCGCAGCACGATAATATCGGGCTGGATGCCAAAGCTGCGGAGCTCCTTGACGGAATGCTGTGTGGGCTTGGTCTTGACCTCGTGGGCGGCGGCGATATAGGGAACGAGCGACACGTGGATGTAGCAGACGTTCTCGGGGCCGGCCTCCTTGCGGTACTGACGGATGGCCTCGACAAACGGCTGGGACTCGATGTCGCCAATCGTGCCGCCCAGCTCGGTGATGACTACATCGGAGCCGGTCTGCTCCTCGATGCGGCGGAACTTGTCCTTAATGGCATTGGTGACGTGGGGAATCACCTGCACGGTACCGCCCAAAAAGTCGCCGCGACGCTCGCGGGCGATTAGGCTTTTGTAGATGGCACCGGTCGTAAAGTTGGAATCGCGGGTCAGGTTCTCATCAATAAAGCGCTCGTAATGACCCAGGTCCAGGTCGGACTCGTAACCATCCTCGGTAACGAAGACCTCACCATGCTGGAACGGGCTCATGGTACCGGGGTCGACGTTCAGATACGGGTCGGCCTTCTGCATCGTTACTTTGTAGCCACGCGACTTGAGCAGACGGCCCAGCGAGGCCGCGGTGATACCCTTGCCCAGGGACGAAACCACGCCACCGGTTACGAACACATGCTTGGTCATATTGAGTTACCTGCGCTTCCCGTAGAAGTTGTTTATCCACATCTTACGGGTCTTCATTGTAATACTCGCGCCGCGGACCGTTCGCAATTTTTCTCGCGTGCGATTGCATTTCTCAATCTTGAAACAAAACGCCGCCCGGTTTCCCAGGCGGCGTCGCTATGGCAAGGGTTACATGCTGCTATCGATCAGCAACCTCGTCCTCAAGCATTTCTTGAACGAGCATGCCGGTACGGACGCCCTCAAGATACCACTCGCCACGTTCGGTGAGGCAAATGCCATTTGCAAGCTGACCGCCGTCGTCGCTATAACGCGAGACGACATCAATCATGCCTTCGGAATCCAAGCGATCGATTGCGGCGCGGGCACGATACGGCGAAACCCCCACGCGCTCGGCAAGCGTTTTGCGCGAGAAACCATACGGCCCGCCATTGTCTTCGGTTTGCTGGTCGATTTCCATCAACACCAGCACCTCAACACGCTTCATATCGTTGACACTCGCACGACCCTTGCCCGCCATAGCAGCCTCCTCAAACCGAGCACGAGCATCTAACGCGCCGTGCGCGACCGACACACCTCACGATGGCAGGTAATATCCATCATGCGGCATCCCGCTAAGGATGAAACAGTTACGGTTATTGTATACCGCTCAAATTGTTTCTAGGCAGGTAAACGGCTATTTTTCGCCGAAATAGGCGCTTTATTGATCAAAAAGCCGTACCGGGCGCCAACCCGATACGACCAAAATGCAATGCAATTACCGCGGTGCTTCAAACTTAGCGGTGGAAGAAACCGCGGCGCTCAAACTTGGGCTCGCAGCACACGTTGATACCCAGTTTGCGCAGTACCGTCTCGTCCGTCGGCGAGATAATCACGCTAAAGAAGGCATCGCAACCGCGCAGCTGCTCCAGGCCCGAAAGGACGCGAGCGGCCGTCTCACTCGTGGCCGAGGTGATCGACAGCGCCATAAGCGTCTCGTCGGTGTGGAGGCGAGGGTTTTTGCTGCCCAGGAAATGCGTCTTGAGCTTGCTGATGGGCTCGATCGCCTCATCGCTAATGACCTCGAGCTCAAGGTCGACGCCCGAGACATGCTTGAGGGCGTTCATAATGAGCGAACTTGCGGCGCCCAGGCGCGTGGAGGTCTTACCGGTCACCACGGAGCCATCGGGCATGACCATGGCACCCACGGGACCACCCGTCAGCTGCTCCCTGGTGAGGGCCGCCGAGCGCGCCGGTGAGTAGTTCTTATCGATGCCGGCTTTCTTCATAATAATCTTGAGACGGTCGACTTGCTCATCGCCCACGCCGGTACGGCGCACATTTTCGACCGCGGTAAAGTAGCGGCGGACGATCTCCATCTTGGAAGCGTCGCGGCAGGCATCGTCATCGGTGATGGCAAAGCCGACCATATTGACGCCCATGTCCGTAGGACTCTGATAGGGGCTCTTGCCCAGGATCTTTTCCATCAGAGCACGGACCACCGGGAAGGCCTCGACGTCGCGGTTGTAGTTGACCGTGGTCTTGTTGTAGGCCTCCAAGTGGAAGGAGTCGATGATATTGGCATCGTCGAGATCGGCCGTTGCTGCCTCATAGGCGATGTTGACCGGATGCGTGAGGGGCAGATTCCAGACCGGGAAAGTCTCGAACTTGGCGTAGCCGGCGGCGGTGCCGTGCTTGTGCTCGTGATAGAGCTGCGAGAGGCAAGTGGCGAGCTTGCCTGAGCCGGGGCCGGGAGCGGTGACCACGACGAGCGGACGCGTGGTCTCGACAAACTCGTTCTTGCCGTAGCCATCGTCGGACACGATCAGATCGACATCGTGCGGATACCCCTCGATGGGATAGTGCAGCTTGGCGGGAATACCGAGCGCGTTCAGGCGGTTGCGGAACACATCAGCAGCAGGCTGGCCAGCGTACTGGGTGATGACCACAGCCGCGACGGCAAAGCCGTTGCCGCGGAACAGGTCAACCAGGCGCAGCACATCCTCGTCATAGGTAATGCCCAGGTCACCACGAGCCTTGTTTTTCTCGATGTGGTTCGCGTTGATCGCGATGATAACCTCGACATCGTCGGCGATGCTCTTGAGCATGCGGAACTTGCTGTCCGGTTCAAAACCCGGTAGCACGCGGCTCGCATGATAGTCATCGAATAGCTTACCGCCAAACTCCAAATAGAGCTTGCCGCCAAACTGCGAGATGCGCTCCTTAATGTGAGCAGCCTGCAGCTCGATATACTTCGCGTTGTCGAAACCCTGGCGCATATATGGCTCCCGTCCCGTTTCCATTTAATGTTCTAGGCGATTATAACGGAGCCCGCCCTCCCCGATACCCAGACCATCAACAGGCACCAACCAAACATCCGTCAAACCTCTTGTCGGACATATTTGGTGCAAACTAACCTGACCCCATTGCACCGCCCCATAACACCAACAATGGCAGCGCCGCAGGTGGAGCAAAAGTCAGACACTATGACCCAATCCGAGGGCACTAAAAAGATAGGAGCCCCCGCTCGTGACCGCGGGTCGGGGCTGCGACAATGATGTTGAAGTGCCATAGGCGCAGCCGCGCCGCAACGAGGTT
>NZ_JADPCJ010000051.1:0-1888 GCF_015670795.1 Collinsella aerofaciens
AGTGTCGCATCCGGGCAGACATCGAACCATTTGAAATGGTCTAACTTGGATTTGTTTTTCGCAAGGCCGCCGAGAGGCGGCCCCGAGAAATTCCTTTTCCTATCTAATAGAACCATATGAATCGAACGGAACCGATCAGCGATGGACTGAGAGGACCGGACGGGCTCGAAGCCCATATATTTTGGACGGAGAGTTCGATCCTGGCTCAGGATGAACGCTGGCGGCGCGCCTAACACATGCAAGTCGAACGGCACCTGCCCTCGGGCAGAAGCGAGTGGCGAACGGCTGAGTAACACGTGGAGAACCTGCCCCCTCCCCCGGGATAGCCGCCCGAAAGGACGGGTAATACCGGATACCCCGGGGTGCCGCATGGCACCCCGGCTAAAGCCCCGACGGGAGGGGATGGCTCCGCGGCCCATCAGGTAGACGGCGGGGTGACGGCCCACCGTGCCGACAACGGGTAGCCGGGTTGAGAGACCGACCGGCCAGATTGGGACTGAGACACGGCCCAGACTCCTACGGGAGGCAGCAGTGGGGAATCTTGCGCAATGGGGGGAACCCTGACGCAGCGACGCCGCGTGCGGGACGGAGGCCTTCGGGTCGTAAACCGCTTTCAGCAGGGAAGAGTCAAGACTGTACCTGCAGAAGAAGCCCCGGCTAACTACGTGCCAGCAGCCGCGGTAATACGTAGGGGGCGAGCGTTATCCGGATTCATTGGGCGTAAAGCGCGCGTAGGCGGCCCGGCAGGCCGGGGGTCGAAGCGGGGGGCTCAACCCCCCGAAGCCCCCGGAACCTCCGCGGCTTGGGTCCGGTAGGGGAGGGTGGAACACCCGGTGTAGCGGTGGAATGCGCAGATATCGGGTGGAACACCGGTGGCGAAGGCGGCCCTCTGGGCCGAGACCGACGCTGAGGCGCGAAAGCTGGGGGAGCGAACAGGATTAGATACCCTGGTAGTCCCAGCCGTAAACGATGGACGCTAGGTGTGGGGGGACGATCCCCCCGTGCCGCAGCCAACGCATTAAGCGTCCCGCCTGGGGAGTACGGCCGCAAGGCTAAAACTCAAAGGAATTGACGGGGGCCCGCACAAGCAGCGGAGCATGTGGCTTAATTCGAAGCAACGCGAAGAACCTTACCAGGGCTTGACATATGGGTGAAGCGGGGGAGACCCCGTGGCCGAGAGGAGCCCATACAGGTGGTGCATGGCTGTCGTCAGCTCGTGTCGTGAGATGTTGGGTTAAGTCCCGCAACGAGCGCAACCCCCGCCGCGTGTTGCCATCGGGTGATGCCGGGAACCCACGCGGGACCGCCGCCGTCAAGGCGGAGGAGGGCGGGGACGACGTCAAGTCATCATGCCCCTTATGCCCTGGGCTGCACACGTGCTACAATGGCCGGTACAGAGGGATGCCACCCCGCGAGGGGGAGCGGATCCCGGAAAGCCGGCCCCAGTTCGGATTGGGGGCTGCAACCCGCCCCCATGAAGTCGGAGTTGCTAGTAATCGCGGATCAGCATGCCGCGGTGAATGCGTTCCCGGGCCTTGTACACACCGCCCGTCACACCACCCGAGTCGTCTGCACCCGAAGTCGCCGGCCCAACCGAGAGGGGGGAGGCGCCGAAGGTGTGGAGGGTGAGGGGGGTGAAGTCGTAACAAGGTAGCCGTACCGGAAGGTGCGGCTGGATCACCTCCTTTCTAGGGAGATAAATTCTTAGAGAGACAAACTTTAACTCGAATAGAGGGCAGGAGCCCGTCCGGTAGATGTCCGACCTGGATGAAGTCCCCGCAGCACCCGGTCCCCGGGGTCGCACCCGCGTACCTTGAGAGCCGCATAGCGATAGGAGAGAGATGGAAGAGATTCATCTTCCAGACTCGATTCTTTTCTGCGATTAAAA
>NZ_JADPCJ010000051.1:2083-5023 GCF_015670795.1 Collinsella aerofaciens
TGCGGTCCCGCAAGATACCACGGGCGCACGGCGGATGCCTTGGCACAGGGAGCCGATGAAGGACGCGGCAAGCTGCGATAATCCCCGGCGAGGAGCACACATCCTTCGACCCGGGGGTCTCCGAATGGGCGAACCCATCCACAGAGGTGTGGATATCCCGACCCTGAACACATAGGGGCCGGGAGGACAACCCGGGGAACTGAAACATCTAAGTACCCGGAGGAGAGGAAATCAATCTCGAGACTCCCCGAGTAGCGGCGAGCGAAAGGGGACCGATGGCCAAACCGTCGAGCGGGCATACCCGGCAGGGGTTCCGCCGACGGGGTTGCAGGGCCGCGCATCCGGGGGCTGCCGCCCCCGGGCGCAGGTCCGGCTGGGGAGCGGAACGGCATGGGAGGGCCGGCCGCAGCGGGTGACAGCCCCGTACGCGAACCCAGACCGGACGGCGCGACGCGGTCCCTGAGTAGGGCCGGGCACGTGAAACCCGGTCCGAACCTGGGTGGACCACCATCCAAGCCTGAGTACTACCCTGTGACCGATAGCGCACCAGTACCGTGAGGGAAAGGTGAAAAGCACCCCGGGAGGGGAGTGAAACAGTACCTGAAACCGTGCGCCCACGAGCAGTCGGAGCAACTTTCAGTTGTGACGGCGTGCCTTTTGTAGAATGAGCCAGCGAGTCGCTGGCGCGGGGCGAGGTTAACCGAAAGGGAGCCGGAGCGAAAGCGAGCCTTAACAGGGCGACTTGAGTCCCGCGCCGCGGACGCGAAGCCGGGTGAGCTATCCGTGGGCAGGCTGAAGCGGGGGTAAGACCCCGTGGAGGGCCGAACGCACGTCGGTTGAAAACGGCGGCGATGACCTGCGGATAGGGGTGAAAGGCCAATCAAACCCGGAGATATCTCGTTCTCCCCGAAATAGCTTTAGGGCTAGCGTCGCGCGTTCACCGCCGGAGGTAGAGCACCGGATGGACGAGGGGGCTTCGCCGCCTACCGAATCCAACCGAACTCCGAATGCCGGCGGCCCAGAGCGCGGCAGTCAGAGCATGTGGGCTAAGCTGTGTGCTCGAGAGGGAAACAGCCCGGACCGCCCGCTAAGGTCCCCAAGTTCCAGCCGAGTGGCAAAGGATGTGCGTCCGCCCAGACAACCAGGATGTTGGCTTAGAAGCAGCCATCCATTCAAAGAGTGCGTAACAGCTCACTGGTCGAGTGGACATGCGCCGACAATACACGGGGCTAAGCTGGACACCGAAGCGGCGGGATTTTGATTTTCAGAATCGGTAGGGGAGCTTCCCATGGGCGGAGAAGCCGGAGGGCGACCGACGGTGGAGCGCATGGGAGTGAGAATGCTGGCATGAGTAGCGAGAGACGAGAGAGTAACTCGTCCGCCGTGAACCCGAGGTTTCCTGGGCAAGGCTAATCCTCCCAGGGTCAGTCGGGGGCTAAGGCGAGGCCGGGAGGCGTAGCCGACGCGCAGCAGGCAGACATTCCTGCACCGCGCACGCGGCGCTACGACCGACGGGGCGACGGATGGGGGTGGCTCGGCGGGGTTCTGGACGTCCCCGTGATGGAGCGCGGCCCGCGGACCAGGGAAATCCGGTCCGCAGAAGGGCGAGGCTCCGGACGAAGCGACTGAGCGAAGCGAGTGAGCCCGAGGTCCCTAGAAAAACCCCTAGGCAGGCGCGTGCGCGCCCGTACCGCAAACCGACACAGGTGGGTGGGTAGAACATACCGAGGCGATCGGGTCAACCATGGTCAAGGAACTCGGCACAATGGCCCCGTAACTTCGGGAGAAGGGGTGCCCGCGCGTACGTGAACCGGCTCGCCCGGGGAGCGGAGGCGGGCCGCAGTGGAGAGGCCCAAGCGACTGTTTACCAAAAACACAGGACTCTGCAGAAGCCGCAAGGCGACGTATAGGGTCTGACGCCTGCCCGGTGCCGGAAGGTCACGCGGAGGAGTTAGCGCATCGCGCGAAGCCCCGAAGCCAAGCCCCGGTAAACGGCGGCCGTAACTATAACGGTCCTAAGGTAGCGAAATTCCTTGTCGGGTAAGTTCCGACCTGCACGAAAGGCGCAACGACTTGGGCGCTGTCTCGACCATGGACCCGGTGAAATTGCACTGGTCGTGAAGATGCGACTTACCCGCGGAAGGACGGAAAGACCCCGTGAACCTTCACTGCAGCTTGGCATTGGCCGCTGGTCCCGCGTGTAGAGGATAGGCAGGAGGCATCGATCCGGAGGCGCCAGCCCCCGGGGAGCCGCCCTTGGAATACTGCCCTCGCGCGACCGGCGTCCTAACCCGAGGCCGTCAACCGGCTCGGGGACCGTGCCAGGCGGGCAGTTTGACTGGGGCGGTCGCCTCCTAAAGGGTAACGGAGGCGCGCGAAGGTCCGCTCGGGACGGTCGGCAACCGTCCTTTTGAATGCAAGAGTACAAGCGGGCTTGACTGCGAGGCCCACAAGCCGAGCAGGTGCGAAAGCAGGCTCTAGTGATCCGGCGGCCCCGAGTGGGTGGGCCGTCGCTCAACGGATAAAAGGTACTCCGGGGATAACAGGCTGATCTTGCCCAAGAGTCCACATCGACGGCAAGGTTTGGCACCTCGATGTCGGCTCATCGCATCCTGGGGCTGGAGCAGGTCCCAAGGGTACGGCTGTTCGCCGTTTAAAGCGGTACGCGAGCTGGGTTCAGAACGTCGTGAGACAGTTCGGTCCCTATCCTCCGTGGGCGCAGGAGAATCGATGGAGGCTGCCCCCAGTACGAGAGGACCGGGGTGGACGCACCTCCGGTGAACCGGTTGTCGACCAACGGCACGGCCGGGTAGCCGCGTGCGGCGCGGATAACCGCTGAAGGCATCTAAGCGGGAAGCCGTTCCAGGGATTAGTTCTCCTTCCGGTAAGGGCCCAGGTAGACTACCTGGTCGATAGACGGCAGGTGCAAGGGCGGCGACG
>NZ_JADPCJ010000052.1 GCF_015670795.1 Collinsella aerofaciens
CCGTGGGCGCCAGCGGAATGTGGGGTCACCGCGCGGTCCGCATCTGATGGTGTCGACGTCAATGGTATACGGGTGCACCATCGACGTCTTCAATACAGAAGATATCAGTGCGGAATATTCCGGAGAGAAGTCCCCGTCCCGCCCCCGGATTCCCTGCGTTTACGGCCTTGAGGCCGGCGGGCGGAGAAGGATGTGGTCGATAGGGATACGTGTCCCCTTCGCTGTTTCGCGCTTTGCGCGAAAGGCGCGTTGCTTTGGGATGGGTGGGGGACGTGGTTGCTTTGGCAACTGATCTCCGCCACAAATTACCCTTGGCATACTTGCGCGAGAACCTGCTCGTGCTACACTTGCAATTGCTGTTTCAGGGCGGGGTGGAATTCCCCACTGGCGGTAAATCGGGCGGTGTCAAAGGGACGCCGTGGCGCAGGCGAGGTGTCTGCGACCGAGCCGATGAGTCCGCGACCCGTGCGTGTGTTGGTTCGCATGCCGGCTGAACTGGTGAGATCCCAGTACCAACGGTTAGAGTCCGGATGAAAGAGGCAGGTGATCTTATGTCTGAACAGTCGCAGCATATCCATTTTGAGAACACGAATAGGTGGAGCACCAAACAGCTCGTTACCATGGCGTTGATGTGCGCCTTGGGCGCCCTGTTTATGTACGTGCAGCTGCCTATCCTTCCTTCGGCGCCGTTTTTGACGTATGACCCGTCGCTGGTACCGGCGATGGTGTGCGGGTTTGCGTATGGTCCTGGCGCCGGCACTGCTGTTGCCGCTATGGCTATCGTTATCCATGCGCTCACCACGGGTGACTGGGTCGGCGCGCTTATGAACCTGGTTGCCACGCTGGGCTACATTCTGCCTGCGGCTATCGTCTATCAGAAGATGCATACCTATAAGGGTGCCGTGATTGGCCTGGTGCTCGGCGTTATTGCCGCTACGGCGTTGTCTATGGTCGCAAACCTTACCATTGGCGTATGGTTCTGGTATGGCTCGGTCGATGTGATCGCCCCGCTCATGATTCCTGCCGTGCTGCCGTTCAACCTTATCAAGACCGTGCTTAACTCGGTGTTGACACTGG
This sequence comes from Collinsella aerofaciens, assembly GCF_015670795.1. Taxonomy (GTDB): domain Bacteria; phylum Actinomycetota; class Coriobacteriia; order Coriobacteriales; family Coriobacteriaceae; genus Collinsella; species Collinsella aerofaciens_Q. The sequence goes on from NZ_JADPCJ010000052.1 coordinate 1,078, forward strand.
CGGTGTATAAAGCGGTCTCCAACCTCATCACGCCTAAAAAGGACCAGGTCAAAGGCAGCGCATGATTGAGTGTCGGGGCGTTTCCTTTAGCTATGACGGTGCCGTACCGGCGCTCGACGGCGTCGATCTGAATATCGAGGACGGCGAGTTTTTCTGCATCCTCGGTGGCAATGGGTCGGGCAAGTCGACGTTTGCCAAGCATCTGAATGCGCTGTTGCAGCCCGATGCGGGCACGGTACGCATCAACGGCATGGATGCGTCCGACCCCGAGCTGGTCTACGACATTCGTTCGACCGCGGGCATGGTATTCCAGAATCCCGACGACCAGCTGGTGGCAACGCTTGTCGAAGATGACGTTGCGTTTGGTCCCGAAAACCTTGGCGTGCCATCGGCGCAAATTGCGCAGCGCGTACGCGAGGCGCTGAAGGGTGTGGGCCTGGTGGGCTTTGAGCGCCACGAGACCCATGCGCTTTCGGGCGGCCAAAAGCAGCGCGTGGCGCTTGCCGGCGTGCTCGCCATGGAACCGCGCGTGCTCATATTGGACGAGGCTTCCTCGATGCTCGATCCGCGTGGACGCAAGGGCCTCATGAAGGCTTGCCGCGCGTTGCACGCTCGCGGCATGACCATCGTGATGATTACGCACTTTATGGAGGAGGCTGCCGAGGCCGATCGTGTCGCCGTGTTTCAGACGGGACGAGTTGCCATGCTGGGCACGCCCGATGAGATTCTGACGCGGGCGAATGAACTCGTTCAGCTCAACCTTGACATGCCAGAGTCGTGCCGTTTGGGCATGGCACTTCGTGCGGAGGGCGTGCCCGTTTGCGCGCAGGTACGTGAGGCGGATATGGTCGCCGAGATTGCGCAGGCTTATGCCGAGCGAAGTGGGGCAGGCATCGCGGGGCAGTCTTCCGTATCCCAGTCGGAAATCGCTGACGGCACTGTTCCGGTAGACAACGAGGGCAACGCGTCGGAGCCCGTCATCGAGCTATCCCATGTTTCGTACAGTTATTCGCTCAGTCCGCGCGAGCGCCGCCGCTGGCATAAGCGCTCGGCCACTGCGGGCAAATCGAGCAAACAGGCTCTCTGGGGAAACGACCCAAGCAGCCCGTGGGCGCTGCGCGATGTATCGCTGACGGTGCGTCGCGGCGAGTTCCTGGGCTTGGCAGGTCATACCGGTTCGGGTAAGTCGACGCTGGTCCAGCATCTCAACGGTTTGATTCGCCCCCAGGAGGGATCCGTTCGCGCGCTGGGGCTCGATCTGTCAAACAAGAAAGACGCCGCCGCGGTTAAGGCCAAGGTCGGCGTGGTGTTTCAATATCCTGAGCGTCAGCTGTTTGCCGAAACCGTGGCGCAGGACGTGGCGTTTGGTCCGCATAACCTTGGCTTGCCGCAAGATGAAGTCGACCGTCGTGTCGAGTCATCGCTCTCACGCGTGGGCCTCGACCTTTCCACGGTCGGCGACAAGAGTCCCTTTGAGCTTTCGGGCGGTCAGCAACGGCGTGTGGCATTCGCCGGCGTGCTCGCCATGGAGCCCGAAGTCCTGGTGCTCGATGAGCCCATGGCGGGGCTCGATCCGGCTGCGCGCAGGGATTTCCTTGAGCTTATCGATCGACTTCACCGCGATGGCCTGACCGTTGTCATGGTTTCGCATAGTATGGATGACCTGGCCAATTGCTGCGACCGTATTGTCGTGATGAACGAGGGCGCGGTGTTTGCCGAGGGCACGCCCGCTCAGGTTTTTGCGCATGCCGATGAGCTTAAATCAATCGGCTTGGGCGTTCCCGCCGCCCAGCGTATGGCGCTGGCGCTTACGGAGGCGGGCGTGCCGCTGCGCTTTGACGGCCTCTATACGGTTGAGTCGCTGACAGACGAGTTGGTGGACCTGCTAATCGGTTGCTCGGGCGGTCCTTCTAACGTCGCGGACATTGCTAAATTCAAGACGGTCGCGCGAGAGAAGGGCTGCTAATGGAGGCGTTTTCGTTTGGCAGCTACTATCCCGGCGATAGTGCGATCCACCGCCTGGACCCGCGAACTAAGTTGCTCTTGGGCTTTGTGTTTCTGATCACGACGCTGACCGTCGGCGGCTTCCGCGGACTGGCCCCTGTCGCAATGTTTGTCGTGCTGATCTATGCCGTGTCTCGGGTGCCGGTTCGTCGCGTTCTGTCGTCGATGGCGCCGCTGCTGGCAATCGTCGTCGTGGTCGCGGTGCTCAACTTGTTTACCGACCAGAGCGGGCGCATTCTGTGGCAGCTCGGCTTTTTGCAGATAAGCGAGGGCTCGCTGCATTCCGCCGCCTTTATGGCGTGCCGCCTGACCTTGATGATGGCCGGTATGAGCGCTATCACGCTCACCACGCCGACGCTCGACCTCACCGCGGGCTTTGAGCGCCTGCTCGCACCGTTTGCGCGTGTGGGACTTCCTGCGCACGAGCTCGGCATGATCATGGGTATCGCGTTGCGCTTTATGCCGCAGTTTGCCACCGAGATGAAGCAGACGGCGGACGCGCAGGCGAGCCGCGGTGCGCGCGTGACGGGGGGCCCGCTCGGCGGCGTGCGTATGCTCGGCAGTGTGGCGATTCCGCTGTTCACCGGCGTGTTCCGCCATGCCGAGACGCTGTCTGCTGCCATGGATGCACGCTGCTATCACGGCGAGCAGGGCCGCACGCGCCTGCATGCGCTTGCATTTGGCCGCGGCGATGCGTTGGCGGCGGTGGTGACGGCGTTGCTGCTCATCTGCGTCATCGTCATCAATCTTCAACTTGTTTAGGCGCGATTCGAGCGCAAGAAAGGGGTCCCTATGACCGACAACGACCGCACGGCTCAGCTTGAGCGCGCCTGTTCGTATCTCAGGCGCATTCCGGCGTGGTATCTGGCCACGACCGATGTGGCCGACGGGCATCAGCCTCGCGTGAGGCCGTTTTCGTTTGCCATGGTCGATGACGGTAAGTTGTGGTTTTGCACGTCGCGCGACAAGGATGTGTGGGCGGAGCTGAGCGCGAATCCCAAGTTTGAGCTCTCGGGCTGGAAGCCGGGGGAATGTTGGATCGTATTGACCGGCGAAGCCGCGCTTGAGGACGACGCAGTTGCGAGCGACAAGGTGCGTCAAGCGGGTTTTAAGCACATGGTGGGCATTGGCGAGGAACACGAGAGTGCCAACGACGGCCGCCTTGCTTTCTTTTCGGTCCGCAACATTGCTGCGCGCTTCTGTGATATCGACGGCAGCGAGGAGCGCCTGGAGCTCTAGCTCGCACAAACCAGGTTCCCAAACTAGCTAGTACAGGAGGAAACGTGGACGGATTGAATACGGTTTTGGAGTATCTGACGTCGGTGCCGGCGTGGTATCTGGCGACGAGCGTGGATGGGCAGCCGCATGTGCGTCCGTTCTCGTTTGCTCAGATTCAGGACGGTAAGCTGTGGTTTGTGACGGCGCGCACCAAAGACGTGTGGCAAGAGCTGCTGCAAAATCAGCGCTTTGAGGCCACGAGTTGGTGGCCGGGCCATGGCTGGCTCATCTTGCGCGGGCGTGCCGGCTTGGATGACCGGGCTTTAGACGAAATGCGCGAAGCCGGGTGGAAGCATCTAGAGCACCTGGGCGAGCACTATGAGGGGCCTAACGACCCCACGCTCGTCTTCTTTAGCGTCGAGGATCCCGAGGCTTTTATCTGCAATCACGACGAATGGGTGCCGGTCGAGCTCTAGCCAGCTGGCGCATCCTAACAACTTGGTTTTCGCATGGGCGGGCCCCGTATTGCCCGGCGCCGTT
>NZ_JADPCJ010000053.1 GCF_015670795.1 Collinsella aerofaciens
CCGTGGGCGCCAGCGGAATGTGGGGTCACCGCGCGGTCCGCATCTGATGGTGTCGACGTCAATGGTATACGGGTGCATCATCGACGTCTTCAATACAGAAGATATCAGTGCGGAATGCGCCGGGGGGGGGAACTTGCTCTCTGCCCTGCGGGTTCGGCGATGTCACAACGGGCAATGATTAATCTGAAAAAAGATGGTGCGCGGTCTATTGGCCGCGCGTTGTGCGTGGATAAGAAAAGGGCCCAAGGTTTGTGCCTTGGACCCTAAAGGGTTGATGAACTGGCTTAAGACTCGGCCGTGATTGTTAGAACTTGACGGTCGGGGCCTGGCGGGCTGCTTCGGCGGCCTCGAAGCCCTGGCGCTCCTTAAACTGGAAGATGCCGGCAAAGATGACAGCCGGGAACGTCTGAATGGCGTTGTTGTAGCTGAGCACGCAGTCGTTGTAGCTCTGGCGTGCATAGCTAATCTTGTTCTCGGTATCCTCGAGCGATGCCTGCAGCTGCGTAAAGTTGGTGTTTGCCTTAAGATCGGGATAGGCCTCGGCTACGGCGAAGAGCTGGCGCAGCGCACCGGTCAGCACGTTGTCGGCTTCCATCTTGGCCTCGGGCGTGGTGGCCTTGACGGCGGTGTTACGCGCGCTGATCACGGCGGAGAGCGTCTCCTGCTCGTGCTTGGCGTAGCCCTTGACGGTCTCGACCAGGTTGGGGATCAGGTCGTTGCGGCGCTGCAGCTGCGTATCGATGTTCTGCCAGGCGTTATCGATGCGGTTACGCTTGGTGACCATGTTGTTGTAGATGCCGGCGATGGCGCAGACAATCACAATGACAACAACGATGCCGATGATGACGGTAATCATGATGTCTCCGTTTCGAATGGCCGCGGCGGCATGCGCCAGCTGCCGTTGGTATAACGCTACTAGTATACCCGCAACGTTTTGCCGTGCCGAACTTTCCGGTAAGCGTTGTGTTTTCGGCGGGGCCGGCACCGGGGCAAAGCGCGCGAGGTACAGGTGTAAGATATGCGACAGATTGACGAGTGTTGTCTTTGCCCTGAGGATGGCGATACCAGTGGACCTTCGCATTAAGAAAACCTACCGCGCCCTTTTCGATGCCTTCACCGAGCTTCTCGAGGAGCATCGTTTTGAGGACCTGACGGTTGCCATGCTGTGCGACCGGGCCATGATTCGCCGCACGACGTTCTACAAGCACTTTCGCGACAAGAACGATTACTTTGCCTTTTATATCGATGAGCTCATGTCGGGCTTGCCGCAAAAACAGCCCGATGAGGCCGGCGCAGTGTCTGCCGAGGACGTGCGCGCGCTTCGGCACGCGATTTTGGACGATGCCATGGATTTGATTCTGACGCACGAGCGGCTCATGGATAACATTTTGGCAAGCAGCATGTCGGGCATGTTGACCAACGTTATTTGCGACCGCATTGCCCGCTCCATCCGCGAGCGTGTGATGAACGTGCTTGCCGAGGATGCCCTGGCCCCCGTGTCACTCGAGACGACGTCTGAGTTTGTCGCCGGCGGTATTATTCGACTTTTCACGATATGGTGGGAATCGGGCCACGATCTTGAGCGTCGACCTGAGATAGCCGACGTGGTCGATGCGTTGTTTGAGCGGACCATGACACCGGTGCATCACTAGGAGTGGCGGAGAGAGGGGGATTCGAACCCCCGGAACGCTCTCGCGCTCAACGGTTTTCAAGACCGCCGCATTCAACCGCTCTGCCATCTCTCCGTGAGTCGTAATGATAGCATCGTTTTGAATTTGCAACAGGGAAGGCGAACGATGACGATCACCGAAATCGACGAGAAGTTCATGCGCGAGGCGTTGGCGGAGGCGCGCGCCGCTGCTGCGGTGGGCGAGGTGCCCATCGGAGCCGTAGTGGTGCGCGACGGTGAGATCGTCGCGAGGGCGCACAATCGGCGCGAACTCGACCAGGACCCTTCGGCTCATGCCGAGTTTGCGGCCGTGTGCGCCGCTGCCCAGGCGCTTGGCCGCTGGCGCCTTTTCGACTGTACGGTTTATGTGACGTTGGAACCCTGCTGCATGTGCGCGGGCCTTATGGTCAACGCGCGCGTGGGGCGCTGCGTGTATGGCGCGAGTGATGCCAAGGCGGGCGCGCTGGGTTCGCTGTATGACCTGAATGCCGACTCGCGCCTGAATCATCGGTTTAACGTGACGGCTGGGGTCCTGGCGGATGAATGCCGCGAGCTGCTGAGTAGCTATTTTGGCGGTCTGCGCGGAGCGGGCGGCGCTGATTGCGGTTGTGGGGCCGATCTTGAAGCACACGCCGCTCACGCCGCAGCGCTTGCAGGTGCCGGTGAGGATGCTGGCACGGCGGTTGACTTTGGTCCTGCGTGCCGCCGACCCCGCCGTGTGCTGTTGGCGATCGACTCCTTTAAGGGCAGCGTTTCGAGCGCGCAGGCGGAGGCGGCGGTTGCCGAAGGCGTGCGCCGCGTTTGGCCCGATGCCGAGGTGCGCGCATTGCCGCTGGCAGATGGTGGCGAGGGAACGCTCGATGCCGTTGCCGCCTGCGGTGGCGAGCTCTCAACCTGCGAGGTCGCAGGGCCCTTGGGCGACCGCGTGTCTGCCCGGATGCTGGTTGATGTCGAGCACAAGTCCGCGGTCATCGAGATGGCCGAGGCGGCCGGCATTGGGTATTCGCCTTGTACGGAGTCGGCGGCGTTGGCGGCCACAACCTATGGCGTGGGCGAGCTCATGCTTCGCGCGGTTCGCATGGGCGCAAAGACACTCTATATTGGTCTGGGCGGCAGCGCCACCAACGACGGTGGCGCCGGCATGCTGCAGGCGCTGGGCGCGCGTGTGGTCGATGATCAGGACTGCGATGTCGCCCCCGGTCTTGCCGGCCTTGAGCAGGTGGCGAGCGTTGATTTGGCGCCCGCGCTGCAGGCTTTGGATGATGCTCGCATCGTTGTGCTTTCGGATGTCGAGAATCCGCTCGTGGGGCGTCGAGGCGCACTGGCGGTGTTTGGCGGGCAGAAGGGCCTGCCGGCGGATGATGTCGAGGTGCTGCGCAGATACGACGGCTGGATGGTCGGCTACGGTCGCTTGCTCGATGCGGCGATTGCCAGAGCTCGAGCCCAGGGGTTGTTGCGCACACCCGAGGGCGCACGGACATTTGGCTCGGTGCTCGGTGTACCCGGCGCGGGCGCTGCCGGTGGCTTGGGCGCGGCGTTGCTGGCGCTCGGCGCGGAGCTACGCTCGGGTGTGGAGACGGTGCTCGACCTCGTGGGGTTTGACGAGCGCGTGCGCGATGTCGACCTGGTCATAACGGGCGAGGGCAATATGGACGAGCAATCCGCCGCCGGTAAGGCACCGGTGGGTGTGGCTCGTCGTGCGAAGCGATATGGCAAGCCGGTGGTCGCCGTCGTGGGCGGTCGCGCCGTCAACCTGGACGCGGTATATGGGCAGGGTATTGACTTGGTTTTGCCGATTTGCCGCAAGCCCATGGACCTGGAACGGGCACTCGATTCGCAAGAAGCCACAACCAACCTCATCTGTGCCGGCGAGGCAGCCGCCCAATCCTACGACCTCGCTCGCCTCTAAGGCCTATCTCCCTATAAGTTGCGGTGAAATACGGAGTGTTTTTGCCTTTAAGGTGCCAATTCAGTCCGTATTCCACCGCAACTTCGAGAATGTCCATTCGAGGTTGGCTGCCTTGTGCCTTGGGTCGGACCGCCTGCCACGAAACGTGGCCATCTACTACGTTAAACCGGCCACCCTCGACCATTCCGGAATTTGCAAAACAAAACCGCAGGTAGAAAGCTTGCCGATTTTCGAAAAAGTCGGCTATGGTTGACCCCTGTGGCCTAAACGTAGTAGATGGGCCCTTTCTGTGGTGCGGCACCAAGCCGGTCATTTTGGGATGGGACTATTTTGACTACTCATTGGCTGCTCTGGCAATCGGGCTGCAAAAGTAGTCAAAAAGGTTGATTTCCGATCCCAACCGAACACATTGAGCTGACGGCACGCTCCCGCAGTTAACCGAACGCCCCCGAGGTCCTATCCGGGCCCCGGGGGCGGCATTTTCCCAGTTGAAGGAATGGTGGAGATGTGTTTCGATGGGTCCGGTGGCCATGCTCC
>NZ_JADPCJ010000054.1 GCF_015670795.1 Collinsella aerofaciens
AAGAGCTCCTACGCCGTCACCGGCCTGTACTTCTACCCGGGCGACGTGGCCGCCAAGGCCCACGAGGTCAAGCCGTCGGCCCGCGGCGAGCTCGAGATCACCACGCTCAACCAGATGTACCTGGAGGAGGGGACGCTGTCCGTCGTCACCCTCGGCCGTGGCTACGCGTGGCTGGACACCGGCACCATGGAGAGCCTGCACGAGGCCGCGGAGTTCGTCCGCGCCGTGGAGCACTCCCAGGACCTTCCCGTGTCCGTCCCCGAGGAGATCGCCTGGGAGAACGGCTGGATCACCACCGCCGAGCTTGAGGAGGCCGCGAAGGCCTACGGCAAGTCGGTCTACGGCCGGCACCTGAAGAAGGTCGCCGCCGGCGAGATCGTCAACAGCCCGCGCGAGTACTAGCGCAAGCTTGTTTTCTTTTAGGGGTCACCGTTTATCTGGTGGCCCCTTTCGTTATGATTACGTTGACCATAAAGACAATATGATTGGGAGTGGATGTGTTAAGCGTCTACTTTGGCGATATGCCAGAAGCGATTTACAACACAGCGACATATTTCAAAAACTCTTACCGGTCTTCTTGGATTACGGATCCCTATGCAGTCTCGATAATTAAAGATGTTGATCGATCGGATGTTGTCTCCGAAAACGTCATCGAAAGCCCTGTGCTTGGATCCATCTCCCCACTCCAGCTTTCTGGTGGCGTGAAAACGCTGCTGCTTATGAGATTTGATCGTAAGCAAATTTTTAACGCTTCTACCTGTGGTGACAACTGTGCCAAGTGGATTCTCGACATGGCGAAAGACCGCAAGCTCGTTGTGAATCTCTATCATGTGATGGACTTTGGTCGCGAGGATTTTAAAATTAAAGTCGTGAATAGTGGCCGAATCGTTCACAACATGGCCGAATTGATTCACGAGTCGATTCCGTATCTGTAGGTACTGCTTATGAACGGTTCGCATCTCGTTAAGATTTCCCGCCGCAGGGGAACTAAGTACACATTTACCATCAAGCGGAACATCACTATTGTGCGTGGCGATAGTGGCACGGGTAAGACGACACTGTTTGACATGGTCGCAGACTACATGCGAACGGGCGAGCAGTCGGGCGTTTCCTTGCAATGCGATTGTCCCTGTGTCGCCCTGACCGATTATGATTGGCGAAACCAGCTTTCGTCCGTTCATGACTCGATTGTATTTGTCGATGAGGGCTTAAAAGAGATCCATTCTGATGAGTTTGCCCATCATGTGCTGTATTCCTCGAATTATTTCGTGCTGATCTCAAGGGCTGATTTCCCCAATCTTCCGTATAGCGTGGATGAGATTTACAAGATTAAGACGAGCGGAAAATACCATTCTTTCGTCCCTGTTTATCAAGATCGCGGGAATCATCGTTATGCTATTTCCCGGTCGGCGCCAAAACAGGACTTTTCTATCCTTCTATGCGAGGACAGTAAGTCTGGTTTCCAGTTCTTTGAACGGCATTTCGCTGACAGTGAGCTTACCTGTACTTCGGCCATGACGAACAGCGCGATTTTGGGCTGGTTGGATCAGCATCTCGACGATCGCGTGTTTGTTGTCGCGGACGGGGCGGCATTTGGGTGCTATGCGGACCGCGTCCTTAAGCTGCAAGACATTCACCGCGATACTGTTACGGTTTGTCTTCCCGAATCATTCGAGTGGCTTCTACTGAGCTCCGGCGTATTTTCAGAGCTAGATGTTAAGACGGTTTTGGAAACCCCAGAAGCCTTTGTAAACAGTGAGAAGTTTAAAAGCTGGGAGGATTTCTTCTATAAGTACTTACGTGAAATAACTGGGGATTCGGTTTTTCACTACGACAAAGACTGCATTTCGGAGGCGTTTTGTACAGGAGGTAATTCTGCGAAGGTTATGGCTCTTATCGCATGCCGAAATGTCCGATAGTTTTGTTGAATAGCGTCGCGGCGTCACTTCCTGCGGCATACTAAAGAAGCTGTACATGCTTCAGATTGGATTTTCATGTCTGAGATCTTCGAACCCAAGAACATCATCGTCACGGGCGGCTGCGGCTTCATCGGCAGCAACTTCGTGCACTACGTGGTCAACAACCACCCCGGGGTGCACGTGACCGTCCTGGACAAGCTGACCTACGCCGGCAACCCCGAGAACATCGCGGGGCTGCCGACGGACCGCGTGGAGCTCGTCGTCGGCGACATCTGCGACGCTGGGCTGCTCGATGAATTGGTCCCCGGCCACGACGCGATCGTCCACTACGCCGCCGAGAGCCACAACGACAACTCCATCGCCGACCCTGAGCCGTTCCTGCGCACCAACGTGGAGGGCACCTTCCGCCTGCTGGAGGCCGTCCGCAAGCACGGCGTCCGCTACCACCACGTCTCCACCGACGAGGTCTACGGCGACCTGGCGCTCGACGACCCGGCGAAGTTCACCGAGGAGACGCCGTATCACCCGTCCTCGCCGTACTCGAGCACCAAGGCCAGCTCCGACATGCTCGTGCGCGCGTGGACCCGCACCTACGGCCTCCGCACCACGATCTCCAACTGCTCCAACAACTACGGCCCCTACCAGCACGTGGAGAAGTTCATCCCCAGGCAGATCACGAACATCATCGACGGCGTCCGCCCCAAGCTCTACGGCCGCGGCGAGAACGTCCGCGACTGGATCCACACCGAGGACCACTCCTCTGCCGTCTGGGACATCCTCACCAAGGGCCGCATGGGGGAGACCTACCTCATCGGCGCCGACGGCGAGAGGAACAACATCACCGTCCTGCGCATGATTCTCGAGGCCATGGGCCGCGACCCCGAGGACTTCGACTGGGTCGCCGACCGCCCCGGCCACGACCGCCGCTACGCCATCGACTCCACCAAGCTCCAGCGCGAGCTGGGCTGGAGGCCGGCCCACACCGACTTCGCCGAGGGGCTCAAGCGGACCATCGACTGGTACGTCGCCAACGAGTCCTGGTGGCGCCCCGCCAAGGAGGCCACCGAGGCCCGCTACCGCGCACAGGGCCAGTAAGACTGCATTCCGGCGAACCGCACCGCGGGGCGCCCGCGCGGGGCCGCAGGGCATGGGGATGATCCTGCGTCCCCGCGCGGGCGCCCGCAACCTGAACCTCTTCGATAGGAGCTTTTCCCACATGGCAGACATCGCATTCGAGAAGGACCTCTCCGTCGCCGAGACCGGCATCGGGGGCCTGAAGGTCGTCGACCTCGCCGTCCACGGCGACTCGCGCGGCTGGTTCAAGGAGAACTGGCAGCGCGCCAAGATGACCGCCCTGGGCATCCCGGACCTCCGCGTCGTCCAGAACAACATCTCCTACAACGACAGCCGCGGCGTCACCCGCGGCATCCACGCCGAGCCCTGGGACAAGTTCATCTCGGTGGCCCGCGGCAGCGTATTCGGCGCCTGGGTGGACCTGCGCGAGGGCAGCGCCACCTACGGGAAGGTGTTCACCTGCACCCTGGACCCGTCCAGGGCCATCTACGTCCCGCGCGGCGTGGGCAACTCCTTCCAGGCCCTGGAGGACGGCACCGCCTACAC
>NZ_JADPCJ010000055.1 GCF_015670795.1 Collinsella aerofaciens
TCACCATTGTCGGCCTAATCCGCGGTCTTTCATGCAGCAGGGGCTCTCAATGTTTTTATGTCCTGCTCATATCGTCTGTGCCGGCACCTGGGGACAGTCCTTATGTCATGAGATCGGTGCAAGAGGGATAGGTTGCCTTGCGTCGATCTAAATAAGTTGCGGTGAGATAGTTCTTGAATTGGCTTTTTGAGGGCTAAACAGGAACTATCTCACCGCAACTGCGTTGAGCGTTTTTTGGCAGCTGGTTTACTTGCTCGCGAACAGCCAGACTAGGATGATCACCAGGATTGCGGCGACGATGCAGACGATGGCGCCGGTGAATTTGATGCGTGAGTCGCGGGTACGCTCGCGCACCGCGTCCTCGGTGGCCTCGAGCTGGGCGACTTCTCGCTCGGTCTCGGCGTGTTCGGCTTTGTCTCGGGCCAAGGATCCTGCAAGCGACTCAGTGATCTCTGGGTGGTCGTGCACCTCGGTCGCCTGTTCGATAATCGACTGCGCATGCGCGGCATCTGCTTGGGCGTTGGCTATGCTCTGCTCTTGGTCGCGGCGTGCCTTGTCCTCGGCGGCGATCTTCTCGCGCAGTTCGCGCTGGCGCGTCGCGGCGGCGGTTTTTGCGGTCTGCAGCTCGTCGCGCGCGGCATCGGCCTCTGCCGTCACGGCCTGATGGGCTCGCTTGGCGTCGGTGATGGGGGCTTGTGCCTGCTCGACGGCCTGCTCGGCTGCGGCAAGCGAGTGCTCAAGGTCGGCGGTGATGCGCGGGACATCTTCTTCGGCTTTACGCAGGGCATCCGCCGTGTCGGAGATCTGCATCGAGAGCTCGCTGGTGCGCACCGTATAGTTGGCGGGATTTGCCGAGGGATTGCGTTGCAGCTCGGCATACTCATGACGCAGCGTCTCGAGCTGGGCGCGCGTGGCGTCGACGGTTTGTTGTGCGGCCGCAATGCCGGCGTCTCGCTCGGCCTTCACCTTGTCGCGGATGCGCTTGGAATCCTCAAGGCGTCGAACGAGGCGGTTGCCGGTCTCGCGAGAGCTCGCCTCGCGGGCCTCCACGGCGTCGAGCGCGGCCTTCAGGCGGAGCTCAGTCGCGTCATCCTCTGTCTTCATTTGTTCGAGCTGACCATTGAGCTCTGTCGCTTTGGCGCCGTGGGCATCACGGTCAATCTCGGCTGCCGCAGCGGTCTTTTGCGCTGTGGCGATCGCCTGACGCTGGTCGGCGACGATCTGCTCGTAGCGGCCTGCGATATCCTGGCGCGTCTCGAGTTCCTCGGCCTGATTGGCAATGCGCTGCTCAAGTTCGGCCAGGTGGGTGCGGGCATCGGCAAGTGCCTTTTTCGCGGCATTCATCTCACGCATGGCCGAGGCGCCCTGGGCGATAAAGGTGCCCACGGCGTTCGCAGTGTTCGAGACAGCGGTCCCCAGATCGCGGCTCGCGGCGGGAGAGTGCGGGGCGGTCGGGCGAGTGGTGTCGGCAGCGTCCGCATCGGCAGTCTGCGGCACGGCGATATTGCCGGTACCGCCCTCGACCACAGAAAAGCCTGCTGCGTGCGGATCGACCGCATCGGCGCCAATCGTGGGGTGCTCGAGCTGCAGAAACGAGGGCATGGTGCTGCCCTGGTCGGCAACCGGAGTCTCGCCGGGCACAAAGGTCGAGGCCGCCTCGGCGGCCTCCTCTTCCTCGGCATCAATATCGGCATCGGCGACGGCGTCTTTCATCGCTTTGACAGCATCCATCATGGAGTCCATGACGGCATCGAGCTCTTCTTCCGAAGACACCTCGATGGGGCCCGCTGCTTGCGGGGCGTCGTCCTGTACGGGGGCGTCGTCCTGTACGGGGGCGTCGTCCTGAGCGGGCGCATCGTCGTTTTGCTCATCGGCGTTTTCTGTTTCGGGGGTTTCCGCCGTAGCGCTTTCGTCCAAGATGGGGTCGTCGATGTCGATACTATCGCAGGTCACAGCGTCAGTATCTGCGGCAACGTCTGCTGAATCATCAATATGCTGTTGAGTCTGGGGGTCCAGCTCGTCTGTCATAGGCATGTGCTCCTCATCGTTGTTTGTCACCCTATGATAAAGTCTCGCGCCGACATCCCGCGCGCCGCAGCAAAGTTTCAAAACGTGTTCGATGGCTCGATCTGATAACAATAACTCGGCCGCTTTATCCAGTTTGTACTTGACAATCCCTTCGCCGAACGACGTGGTGCCGTTCGCCTACCGCGGTCTTTTATTTTCGCTTGAACACGCTAAAGTTGCATCTCAACTTTTGGCGCGTGAAGTTGGATACGCGCAGTCGGCGGGCGTGCCCGTCGCGATTTGAAAGGACTTTGTATGGGACTTTTCACTGGTAAGACCGTGATCGTCACCGGCGGCGGCAAGGCCACGCTTAAGGACGGTTCCGCTGGCTCCATCGGCTACGGCATCGATATCGCATTTGCCAAGGAGGGCGCGAACCTCGTCATCACCGGCCGCAACGTTGCCAAGCTCGAGGCCGCCAAGGAGTCTCTCGAGGCCGAGTACGGCGTCAAGGTTCTGCCTGTTCAGGCCGATGTCTCGGCTGGTCAGGACAACGAGGCCGTCGTCCAGAACGTCATCGACAAGGCCATTGAGGAGTTCGGCCGCATCGACGCCGTCGTCAACAATGCTCAGGCCAGCGCCTCGGGCGTGACCATCGCCGATCACACCATGGACCAGTTTAACCTGGCCATTTACTCCGGTCTGTATGCTACCTATCTGTACATGCAGAAGGCCTATCCGCACCTGAAGGAGACCAAGGGCTCCGTGGTCAACTTCGCTTCGGGCGCCGGCCTGTTTGGCAACTATGGCCAGTGCAGCTATGCTGCCGCCAAGGAGGGCATCCGCGGCCTGACCCGCGTTGCCGCCAACGAGTGGGGCAAGGACGGCATCAACGTCAACATCGTTTGCCCGCTTGCCTGGACTGCCGCGCTCGAGAACTTCCAGGATGCTTACCCCGAGGCGTTCAAGGCCAACGTCCACATGCCGCCGGCGGGTCACTACGGCGACGTCGAGAAGGAGATCGGCCGTGTTGTCGTTCAGCTCTGCGGTCCCGACTTTAAGTACATGAACGGCGAGACCGTCACCCTCGAGGGTGGCATGGGCCAGCGTCCGTAGGGGTTACGTCTCAGGTTCCGCCGTTCTAACGAACGGCGGACCAGCCGACGCTGCGCGGGCCGCATTTGGACAATCTGACGTTCAACTTCAAGGGCGCGACCAGAAGGTCAGCGCCCTTTCGTTTCACGTCACCTTG
>NZ_JADPCJ010000056.1 GCF_015670795.1 Collinsella aerofaciens
AGGGCTGGGGGGTCTCGGGGGGAACGCCCGAGCGGGTCAAGGGCGGCGCCCTTGCACGTGCCAAGCGTAGCTTGGTATAACGTGACTATACCAAATGTCGCTAACGCTCCATCAGGCTTCAAACTCGGAGGTTCACCCATGACGGTCGCGCCACTAATCGCAATGAAGAGCTCGCAAGTGAAAAGCTTTGACGCGGTGGGTCGTGAGCTGGACAGGCGCGCCCATACCTACGCCAACGATGTTGACCAGAGCGGACGGCACATCGGCTACCGCTGCCGCGCCGAGGATGAGTGCCCGGTGCCGCTTGAGAAGGCGGTCGAGCGGCGCATGGGGGAACTCAAGACGAAGAGGAAGGTCAGGGAAAACCAAGTCCGCGCGATGGGGTTCATCGTCTCAAGCAACGATGCCTTGGACGAGAAGACAGCGAGGGAGTTCTTGGACAGGAGCATCAACTGGTTCGGCGCTCGGTACGGATACGAGAACCTGCTAGCCGCCCAGATCCATCTGGACGAGGGCACCCCGCACGCGCATATCTGGATCGCGCCCGTGATACACGATGCCGAGACGGGGTTTGACCGACTGTGCGCCAAGGAGCTGTTCGCCCCAGACAAGCGCCGAAAGAACGCGGAGGGCAAGTGGGAGGTGACCGCGCAGGGCACGATGAGCCGCTTGCAGGAGGACTTCTGGGAGCAGGTGGCCAAGCCCTACGGGTATGAGCGCCCGATGCGCCACGAGCTGCGTGCAAAAGGCTACAGGAGCCTTGATGCCTACAAGGTGCAGGTCGGCACCACACGGGCGCTCAAGTCCGAGATAGAGACCCTTGAGGGCGCGAGGGACAAGGCGAAGCACATTGCGGTTACTGCCAAGCGCGAGCTGGACGGCCTTGAGCGGCAGAGGGTTGAGACCCGTGCCAAATTGGGTGCCGTGACCGAGCAGGTCGATGAAAAACGGGCACAAGCTGCGGAAATTGACCGCCGAATCGCGGAGAAAATGGCCGAGATTGACCGCTTGGACGGCGAAATCGGCGAAAAGCTCGAGCTTCGCAACGAGGTGGGCGATGAAATCCAGCGGGAGTCCGCGCGATTGGAGTCTCTTCGGCGCGGAACGCGAGCAGTTGCGCGAGACGTTGAGGAGCTTCGACCCGTCGCTGCCGAGATTTGGCGCTGGGAAGCTGCGGGGCGCGCTGAGCGCGGCACAATCATCGATTCAATCACTGCTCGATGCGCAGGAGCAGCGAGAGCAGCTAGAGCGGCAATTGAGGAGCTTGGAGACCGCATCTGGGCGCTGATGCGTCCCAGGAAGGCACAGCGCGGCGAGCGCAGCCTTGATGACGTGATGAGGGAAGCAACGGAAGCCGCGCGCGCGTCGGAAGCGTTGGGCCGTAACCATGTCGCACCGACGAACAGCAGGTCGCGCGGGCAGGCTCGGTGAAACGTAAACTATAGTTTACGTTTTCGGAGTCCATGATTGTGGACTCTACCAGCGGTTTGTTTGGCAAAAAAAGAAACCCGCCCGCCGTTAAGACGGGCGGGTGGGCTTACAATGGTGGCCACAGGTGAAGGGATGACCGTCCCGACACCGCCGACACGAGGTAGCAGCTCGCATCAACACCACCTGCAATTATACGTGCAATACGTATCAGGGGGCAGGAATTCGAGACGTTACCTCCCAAAAAAACGGGAGGTTTTCTTTTTTATGGCAACCGAAAGTAAACAAATTGATGGGGTCGTGGATGACCCCGAGAACGGCGGCTTGAAATCCGGCCCTTGTCTAATAGCCGGATTTCATGCACTTTCGTGCACTTCCCCTAGCTACTACAACCCTTATAGGGGTGTAAATAAAAATACGCTGTCGGTCGATATGGTTCGACTTTCTCTTACCTTCAAGGGTGACCGTGGCGAGTGGTTGAGCCGCAAGGGAGCGCAGCTCACAGACTGCGACGAGATGAGCGCTTGGACGTCGAAAATCAGGCCGGGCGGGTGGTATGAGCTGTGGAGTTTCGCTTTGGCCGGCAGCTCGGTCGCGCTCGGGATCGGGTTTATGGAACCGTCCTGCAAAGTCAACATGCACAAGGGCTTTATCGAGTTCAACCCGAACAAGGTTGCTGGCGATAAAAGGTTCCACGGACTTCTTAAGACGCTTGGGACGTGTGTGTCCAAGGCTCGGCTCAAGCGCTTTGACCTCGCCTACGACATTCCGGTGAGCCGCTACGACTGCCGTTTGAGCAAGGACAGGCGCATGTACAAGTCCGTCATATCGAATGGCATCACGGAGTATCTGGGGGTCAAGAACACGCCCGCATACGTCAAGGTCTACGACAAGGCCGCCGAGCTGCATCTTGATACGGACAAGGTGCAGCTGACGCGCATCGAGATGACTTGTGATGGCGAGTGGACTGCGGAGCAGCTTGAGGAGCACTGGCCGCAGGTGCACGCGTGGCACAGTGAATCTGGGACAAAGGATTACATTCGCGTGATTGGAATCATGCTGGCCGAGAAAGCCGAGAGAAACGAGGACGTTGAGACGCTCATCAATATGCTTGGACGCACCAGCCGGCCAAAGGTACGCGAGTACCTGCGCACGCCGTGCGTGAAGCTGCCGGATGGAGCTGCCGCCCTGCTGCTGGCGGAAGCGAAAAGCTGGTGCGGCGCGGTAGTCGGGTCAATGTAGCAGGCGGTGACTACGGGGCGGCGTGTTCCGCGCTCGCGCGGATCTAAGCCGACTCGTTCACCGGCTGCGGAATTGACGCAACGGTCAAGCCACAAGACCAGACTTGATTAAGGGTCGATGGACGCTCTGCTCCATCGACCCTTTCCTTGCCCAAGTCTGCGGGTGCGGGAGGGCTGCGGCTCGGATTCCCATGGGCGAGGTACTACGACCTCGCCCATGGGAATCCGATATCCGATACCGACAGTGATTTGCGGGGTGGTTTGGAGGGGCGCGCTCATTATTTTTCGCTAACTACGTCCGAAAAATAATGTGACAAATGACAAATGACAAATCAGGTTGAGCGGGGGAGTTTGAGGGGGCAAGCCCCCTCATTCGGCGCTTGCGCCGATGGCCCGCACCTCATGAGCGACGTCGCGAATGAGTAGGGCTGGGGGGTCTCGGGGGGAACGCCCGAGCGGGTCAAGGGCGGCGCCCTTGCACGTGCCAAGCGTAGCTTGGTA
>NZ_JADPCJ010000057.1 GCF_015670795.1 Collinsella aerofaciens
GTTTTGAGAAGTGGGCTCCGCGAACTTCTCAAAACAAGGCAGGCACCCCGGCCCCGCCGGCAAATAGCGGACACTCCGCATGCAATCTATGCAAACAAACAAGTACGCTTAGCTACATTCGGTAAGATCGAGCACGCTGCCCTTCACGATAAGCGCCGGCTCCAGAACGACTTCTTCGGCACGTCTACCGCCCCTACCGGCAAGGCGCTTGGACATGCAGCCAAAAGCATGCTCCGCGAGGATACCAGGATCCTGCTCAATCGCGGTCAGCGCCGGCTCAAAGAGAACGTCGGCGGCCGAGTTGTCGTAACTCACCACCGAGATGTCGCCCGGAATGCTCTTCCCCATCTCGTGTAAGCGCTTGAGCAGACCGAGGGCGATGTTATCCGAGCTTGCGAACACAGCGGTAGCATCAGTTGCGAGCACCGCCTCCGAGGCCTCGTAGGCACTCGGGATGTAGTACTCGCTCTCAAACTCTAAACGCGCGTCGATAGGCAGGCCAACCTCGCGCAGCGCGCGCTCATAGCCGGCAAGTCGCTTACGCCCCGTATTGGAACGGCGCGCGTTAACCAAGCAGGCAATGCGACGGTGGCCCTGCTCGATCAGATAGCGAGTGGCCATGTAGCCACCCATCTCGTGGTCGAACATCACCTTGTCGCACTCGAGCCCCTCAATGGCACGGTCGACCATCACGGCAGGAATAGGCAGATGGCTGACCTCTTCGCGCAGGGCGCGGTCGTCGGAGAACTCGTCGCCCACAACCAGGAAGACGCCATCAACGCCGCGCGTTACCAGCTGGCGCAGCAGCTCCAGATCGTCGTCAGCACTTCCACCCGAGCTGGTAATGAAGAGCGCATAGCCGTCCTCGCGGCAGCGCTTTTCCAGGCTACCGGCGAGCGAGGCAAAAAAGCGGCTCTCGATGTTAGGGACGATAAGGCCCAGCGTGCGCGACTCGCGCATGACCAGACTACGCGCAATCTGATTAGGAACATAGTGGTTGCGCGCCGCAACCTCCTTGATGAGCTTGCGGTTTTCTTCCGAGATGCGACAGGGCCGATTATTGAGAACAAGCGAGACCGACGAGGGGGAAAGCCCCACCTCCTGGGCAATCTGCTTGAGGGTGACTTTGTTGGCCATCTCGCTCCTTCCAGGTTTACGCGCAATCTCTTGAAAGTATAGCGACCGCCCCTCTACCTCGGTGATAAACACTTTACCAATCCGGTAGACGGCTGTTTTATCGCCGCCAGCGCACCAAATCCGTCCGGGTGGGGTATATTGCAATCGATTGATGACAACAACCACCAAAAGGCGGATATTCGTATGCACGAGAACGACTTTTTTAACGAGGACCTGCTGTGCGCGCTTGCTGGCGTTGCCGGCGAGGACAACGTGCTGATGAGCGAGCCCATGCGCGAGCACACCACGTTTAAGATCGGCGGCCCGGCCGACGTCTTTGTCACGCCCGATACCGAGCAGGGCCTCGTCGCCACGCTCGACACCTGTTATCGCTGCGACCTACCGCTCACCATCGTGGGCAACGGCTCCGACCTGCTCGTCGGCGACAAGGGTATCCGCGGCGTTGTCGTGGCGCTGGGCGAAGGTCTCTCCAACATCACCGTCGACGGCACGCACGTCACGGCGGCAGCCGGCGCGCTGCTTTCCGATGTCGCCGCGGCGGCAGCCGAGGCCGGCCTCACCGGCATGGAGCCCATCTCGGGCATCCCCGGATCGGTCGGCGGCGCCTGCTACATGAACGCCGGTGCCTACGGTGCCTGCATGGCCGATGTGCTGGAGTCCGTGCGCGTCTACAAACCCGCTCGCCAGCTCGACGACGGCACCCGCGGCAGCGGCAATATCATTGAGTTCGATGTCGATGAGCTCAACCTGGGCTATCGCAAGAGCCGCATTGCCGACGACGGCTTCATCGTGCTTTCGGCCACCTTCAATCTCGCTCCGGGCAACGCCGCGATGATCAAGGCCGACATGGACGACTACCGCCAGCGCCGCGAGGACAAGCAGCCGCTCGACATGCCGAGTGCCGGCTCCACTTTCAAGCGCCCCGAGGGCTACTTTGCCGGCAAGCTCATCATGGACGCCGGCCTGCGCGGCCATGCTGTCGGCGGCGCACAGGTAAGCGAAAAGCACTGCGGCTTCATCGTCAACGCCGACCACGCCACCGCCGCCGACGTCGACGAACTCATCCGCGACATCCAAGCCAAAGTCAAAGAGCAGTTCGACGTAGACCTAGAACCCGAAGTCCACCGAGTAGGCGAATTCCTCTAAAAGAGAAGGCCCCGAAAGGGGCCTTCACCATATTTATTCAGATAACCCAGTCCGGTGTGTCGCGCCCCGAATCCGAGAGGGCCGGGACAGTCCGAGAGGCATAAGGTTGATCGCGAGTTCCGCACGAGCCGGAGAGCACTTAATGTGCTCTCCGTGCGAGCAGGACTGTAAAAGAGAGGTGGCGCGGTATGGATTTCACAGCAATGTTGGGCTCGATTGGCCTAT
>NZ_JADPCJ010000058.1 GCF_015670795.1 Collinsella aerofaciens
CCTCTCGGCGGCCTTGCGAAAAACAAATCCAAGTTAGACCATTTCAAATGGTTCGATGTCTGCCCGGATGCGACACATCTGGTGTGTCCATCCTCGCAGTATCCGGTTCTCAAGGTGCACGCCTGCGCTGGTTCCCGGTTGCACCGGGCCGCGCGGCAAGGAGATATATTGCCAGACCGGAGGGCCCCCACGGGCGGGAATCTGGGCGTACACATTTCCTACACATATAAGTACTCTCGGCTGGCTGGTTAAAAACAGGAGGGGACCTCGCTTCCGAGATCCCCTCTTTTGCCTATCTATAGCAATAGACTCTTAAATACCTTATGCCAGCAGCTTGCGACCGGACTCCTCAATCGCGTCAAGTGCCGCATCAGCCTCAACGGCATCCGCGCCCTTAGCAAAGATGTACAGCTTAATCTTGGGCTCGGTGCCGGAAGGACGAACAATACCCTTGTTACCACCCTCAAGATCGAACTCAATGACATTAGCCTTCGGCAGGCCGTTCACGCAGGTGTTGTAATCAACGACGGCCTCAATCTTGGAACCGGCGAGCTCCGCGGGCGGGTTCTCGCGCAGACCGGCCATGATGCCGGCCATCTTTGCCGCACCCTCAGCACCCGGATAGCTCAGCGAAATCGTCTTATTGTGATAGTAGCCATACTTCTCGTACAGCTCGTGCATCGCGTCGGCAAGGTTCTTACCCTGCAGCTTGTAATACTGCGCCATCTGGCAAATCAGAAGCGAAGTGCTCACCGCGTCCTTATCGCGCACGTGGTCGCCGGCCAGATAGCCGTAGCTCTCCTCGAAACCGAAGATAAAGCGGTCGACCTCGCCAGCATCGGAAAGAGAAGTAATGATGTCGCCGATGTACTTGAAGCCCGTCAGGCAGCGGCGGAGCTCAAAACCGTACTCGTCGGCCAGAGCGTCAACCATGGCGGAAGAAACGATAGTAGTGACAGCAACCTTCTTAGTGAGGTCCTCACCGCGAGCAGCGCGGGTCTTGCAGATATAGTCGAGCAGCAGAACGCCCATCTCATTGCCGGTCAGCAGCAGATAGTCATCACCATTCTTGACAGCAACGCCGACACGGTCGGCGTCGGGGTCGGTTGCAAGCAGCAGATCAGGGTGAACCTGCTCGCAGAGATCGATGCCCTTCTGCATGGCCTGACGGATCTCGGGGTTAGGATACGGGCAGGTCGGGAAATCGCCGTTAGGCTCCTTCTGCTCGGGAACAACCGTGACATCGGTGATGCCAGCGCGCTCGAGCACCGTCGTGACGGGAATGAGGCCGGTGCCGTTGAGCGGAGTGTAGACGAGCTTAAGCGGGGCGCCAGCGATCTCCTCGGCAGAAAGATTGGTCACGCCGCGGGCGAGAACGGCGTCATAATAACGCTCGAGGCACGAGTCGTCGATCCATTTGACCAGACCCTGCTCAAGAGCCTCATCAAAGTCCATGGACTTCACGCCGGTAAACGTATCGGTCTCGGCAATAGCCTTAGAAATTGCATCGGCGGCCTCACTGGTGATCTGGCAGCCGTCGGGGCCATAGGCCTTATAGCCGTTATAAGGCGCCGGATTATGACTAGCGGTCATGCAAATGCCACCGGAGCACTTAAGGTCGCGGACGGCCCAGGAAAGCGTCGGCACGGGAGAAATCTTGGGATACACGAGAGCCGTCACGCCGTTTGCCGCAAGAATGGCAGCCGTCGTCTTAACGAACAGCTCGCCCTTATTGCGGCTATCGCGAGCAATGGCGACCGTCGGATGCTCGAAGGTCGCATTAAGGTAGTCAGCGAATCCCTGGGTCGCACGACCGACCGTATAGATATTCATACGGTTAGTACCTGCACCGATAGTGCCACGAAGACCGGCAGTACCGAAGGCGAGATCCTGGAAGAAAGCGTCGGTGATGGCGTCTTCGTCACCCTGCTCCTTCATCGTGTTGAGCTCAGCGAGGAGCTCCTCGTCCTTGACATTGGCAATCCAAGTATCAAGCAGCTCATGAACATCTGCCATGTGAGTCCTTCCGTCACAATCAATAAAACAACCCGTGTAAAACAGGACAAGCGCATCAGCGCGCTAAAGCAAATATTAGTCCATTGAGAACAGAGAACCGGCCACAGAACGGTGAACGTTTATATTCACCGGTGGATGATTGGATTGATTTAATTGCTTAGTGAATGCCGCCTTTAACGCAAAAAAGGGGGAGGCCGCGAGGCCTCCCCCTTCTTCAAGTCGATGCGACGGCTCGGTGCCGTCCACCGGTCA
>NZ_JADPCJ010000059.1 GCF_015670795.1 Collinsella aerofaciens
CTCGGTCGGCAGCGTAATCATGAGCCGCTTTTTGTTAGACGCAACGGGCGTGTTGCTCATACGATGATCCTCCCTTCAGTTTCCCTTTTTCTGCCTTTTTCGGTGACGGAAATACGCTTCAGAGACCCTAAAGGGAAATCCATGCCATAACAGGAAAGTAACATCCCAATGCGGACTATACCACCCCACCACACTCCTACCAATAATGGTAACTATTCTATGTTTTCTTACTCCTATGTCTATTCATCTTTCATCTAACTACCTAATACTATGCAAAAATGTAAAATTATCACACAAAACATAAACAATCAAAATCAGCCATTTCCGCACCTTTTCCTCTGTCCACTTTCAACCGTCCCTCCAAATGTAAAATGGCCTATCGGAATACATTTCCTACATCCTAACTACTATAAAACAACCTTTAGACTTACGTTTGCTACTCTCATGGTCTCAATACTGCCGCCGAAATTCTGTCCCACATACTAAATCTCTTCCCGTCATTATCGCCCGCATCCGGTGCCGTAAATGCAAAACAAATACCATCTATGTCTTCCACACCATCATTTTACTATGCCTGCCACCATCCATTTGTCTTTTGCACCATATCTTCATAACCTGTCACCTTGAAACTACCTCTGCATGCCACCTACCGACCAACTTTCATGTTCTGTTTCGACCTACCTCTTGTAAATGACAAATCACCTTTTTCATCGTATGCACCTTATTCTCCACATCACAATGCACTATTGCTTTTGCTTTTTCACCTCTCATATCCTATTGCTATTAGATGAAATATAATAAAAATTGTCCTCCACCCATAACACCTCTCACTCCCACCTACTGAACATGTCTGGACCCTGCCCTCATATCACCTGCGTTTCCGTTAAACTATCGGTTGCGGCCATATCTACCAGAAAGCACCGTTTCCCGTCCGATCAACTGTAGTTAAGCTGGTAAGAGCCTGACCGAGTAGTGTAGTGGGTGACCATACGCGAAACTCAGGTGCTGCAATCTTTATTTCTTTTTTTTTTTTTTTTTTTTTTTTTTTTTTTTTCTAGTTTCTTGGCTTCCTATGCTAAATCCCATAACTAACCTACCATTCGATTCAGAAAAATTCGCACTATCCAGCTGCACTCTTCTTCTGAAGAGTTAAGCACTCCATTATGCTCATTGGGTTGCTACTACTTGATATGTACAAACAATATTCTCCTCCGATATTCCTACAAAAAAAAAAAAAACACTCCGGTTTTGTTCTCTTCCCTCCATTTCCCTCTCTTCTACGGTTAATCCTTTCCTCTTCGTCTTTTTCTACACCCTCGTTTAGTTGCTTCTTTTTCCTTCCCGCTTTCCTGCACTAACATTTTGCCGCAGTACACTATACGATCGTAGTACATCTTACAACTCCGCATACCGCGTCGCCAAAAATTTACTTCGCCAACCATTCCATATCTGTTAAGTATACATGTATATATATTGCACTGGCTATTCATCTTGCACTTTTCCTCTTTCTTCTTCCCAGTAGCCTCATCCTTTTACGCTGCCTCTCTGGAACTTGCCATCATCATTCCCTAGAAACTGCCATTTACTTAAAAAAAAAAAATGTCCCCACTATCACTGTTCACTGTTCACTTGTCTCTTACATCTTTCTTGGTAAAATCGTAGTTCGTAGTATTTTTTTTCATATCAAAGGCATGTCCTGTTAACTATAGGAAATGAGCTTTTCTCAATTCTCTAAACTTATAAAAGCACTCATGTTTGCCGCTCTGATGGTGCGGAAAAAACTGCTCCATGAAGCAAACAGA
>NZ_JADPCJ010000005.1 GCF_015670795.1 Collinsella aerofaciens
CCCGAAGGCCGCCCGGCTCGCCGGGACGGGGGCTATGTCTATTCCGCGCCCTCCCGGCACATCGCGCCGAGGGCCCACAGCCACCTCACGAGCTCGGCCGCGGTGGCGGCGTTCGCCTTCGCCTGGGGCATGCCCCTGGCGAGCATCTCCTCGCGGCGCCGGAGCAGGCGCTCGGAACCCTTCCTCCCGTGCATCCTCACCTCGAGGGGGACGCCGCTGCCCTTGGGCATCAGCTTCGGTTGGTGGCTCGCTTGGACGTAGCTCCAGGACCCCTCGACAGCCAACCTCCTGACGAGGGCGTTGCCGGCCCCGCTGATCCCGCCGAGGCGCACGGAGTCCGCGCTCGACCTCTGCTTCGGGGCGAGGCCGAAGTAGGACGTCACCTGCCTGCCGGAGCGGAACCTCGAGAAGTCGCCGACCTCGGACGCGAAGGCGGCGGCGAGCGCGAACCCGCATCCCTTGATCGACTGGAGCGCCTCGACCTCCGCCGAGAGGGGGCCCGCCGCGACGGCGGCCCTGTACTCGGCGAGGAGGTCGTCGCGCGTCTCGGCGGCCGCCTCGACCTCGCTCCTCAGCGCCGCCAGCGCCCGGATGCCGCCGTCGTCGGCGGGCCGGACCTTGTCGAGCCACCTGAGGAAGTCGTACGTCCAGTACCTCCGGGGGTTTCCGGCCGGCGTCGTGCCGCCGTAGGCGTAGCCACGGCGGGCCAGGAACGCCAGGAGCCGCTGCTTCGCCGCCGCGAGCCTCGCGGTCGCCGCGTCGTGGGCCCCGGCGAGGTCCCTGAGCCCCTCGATCTCGGGGGACGGCACCCATACCGGGGAGATGTCGTGCGACAGTATCGCCTTGGCCATCCTGGCCGCGTCGTTGCGGTCGTTCTTGGACGAGAAGTCTGCCGCCGACCTCGGGACCCTGGAGACGGCCGCGACGACGCAGTCGACGCCGAGCCCGGAGAGCTCCCTCTGCGGGGCGAAGCCGAGGTAGCCGCTCTCGTAGGCGGCGAGCGACGGGCCGGGGAAGCCCGACATCCACTCCGCGACCTCGCCCCAGGGGTTGCCGCGGAACCTCCTCGTCACGGCCTCGCCCGTCTCCGCGTCGAGCGCGCAGACGGTGGTGGACCTGAGGTGTACGTCCATTCCGAAGGCGGTAGAATATCTAGGCACGGGAGCCTCCCAACCTCGTTGCGGCGCGGCTGCGCCTCTGGCACTTCAACAACATTGTCGCAGCCCCGACCCGCGGTCACGAGCGGGGGCTCCTGTCGTTTCCGTGCCCTCGGATTGGGTCATAGTGTCTGACTTATGCTCAACCAGCGACGTTTGCGCGCTTGTCAAGAGATTAGCCGTTGGGAAAGTGTCCAAAAATCCCACGCTCGTTCCTTTTGGATTGCGTTGCCCGTGGCCGGCAGCCGCGCGGCACCGGTCCGCGTGGCGGCGTATAATCGGCGGCAGATGACTTGGACGTTAGGAAACCATGACCGATAGCATGCAGCAGATGGCGCTCGACACGCTCGGCGCCTATTTTGGCTACACCTCGTTTCGCCCGGGACAGGACCGCATGGTCGATGCGATCCTTGCCGGTCGCGATGCGTTGGGTGTTATGCCCACGGGCGCCGGCAAGTCCATTTGCTACCAGGTGCCCGCGCTCATGCTGCCCGGCATCACCTTTGTGGTGAGTCCGCTGCTGTCGCTTATGGAGGACCAGACCCGTGCGTTGCTCGCGGCGGGTGCGCGACCCAGCTATCTCAACTCCAGCCTTACCCCGGCCCAGCAAAACACCGTGCTCAAGCGGGCGCGCGAGGGCCGCTATCAGCTTATGTACGTGGCGCCCGAGCGCTTGCTTGAGCCGCGTTTTTTGGCCTTTGCGCAGGAAGCTGCGGCCGGAGGCGGCATCGGCGTGCCGCTCGTGGCCATTGACGAGGCCCACTGCGTGAGCCAATGGGGCCAGGATTTCCGCCCCGCCTACCTGCAGATTCGCGAGTTCATCGATTCCCTGCCGCAGCGCCCTATCGTGGCAGCCTTTACCGCTACGGCGACCGAGCGTGTGCGCGCGGACATTCAGCAAATGCTCGGCCTGCAAAACCCCGCGACGGTGGTAACGGGCTTCGATCGCAAGAACCTCTACTTTGGTTGCGAGGAGATGGGCGACAAGGCCAAGACCGCCTGGGTGCGCGACTATGTGATTGCGCATTCGGGCGAGAGCGGCATCGTGTATTGCTCGACCCGCAAGACGGTCGATGCGCTGGCAGGCGAGCTTGCCGAGGCACTGGGCCCCAGCGGCATTCGCGTGGGTCGCTACCATGCCGGCATGGGCAACGACGCCCGCCGCCAAAGCCAGCGTGCCTTTATCGACGACGACATTCAGGTGATGGTTGCCACCAACGCCTTTGGCATGGGCATCGACAAGCCCAACGTGCGCTACGTGATCCACAACAACGTGCCCGAGAGCATCGAGGCATACTACCAAGAGGCGGGCCGCGCCGGCCGTGATGGCGACCCGGCAAGCTGCCACTTGCTGTGGAACGGTAACGATTTTCGCATGCGCCGCTTTTTAATCGACCGCGGCGATGCCGCCGATGAGGCGCTTGACGACGAGCAGCGCGCGTGGGCGCTTCAGAATCGATATCGTCTGCTCAGCCAGATGGAGGGCTATTGCAATACCACCGGCTGTCTGCGCGAATATATGTTGCGCTACTTTGGCGACGAGGCCGCGGCCGAGCATGCTGCCGCGGCTGGTGCGGGCGCCACCGCCACGGACGAGGCCGAGGGCTGCGGCAACTGCAGCAACTGCCTTACGCAGTTCGAGGTCGAGGACGTCACCGATATGGCCCGCGCCGCTGTGCGCTATGTGGCCACGCGACCCATGCGCTTTGGCAAGTCGCTCATCGCCGACGTGCTCCACGGCGGCAACACCGAGCGCATTCGCCAGATGCATCTGGACGAGGACCGCGGCTATGGTGAGCTGTCGAGCGAATCGGTCGGGCGTATCAAGGACATCATCGGCCAGCTGTGCGGCCGCGGTTATCTGGCTACCTCGCAGGGGCAGTACCCGGTCGTGGGGCTGGGCCCGCGTGCCGCCGAGGTCGAGGATGAGGCGTTTGCCTTTACCGTTAAGCGTCGTGCGTCCAAGCACAAGGCCTCGGCCCGTGCCCGCCGCGCGGTGGATCTGCTGCGTGAGGAGGCCGAGCTAGATCAGCGCCCGCGCGTGGGTGACGATGCCGAGCTGTTCGAGCGCCTGCGTGCCCTGCGCAAGGAGATTTCGACCGAGCTGGAGATGGCGCCGTACATGGTCTTCTCTGACAAGGCCCTGCGCGGCCTGTGCCGCCTACGACCTCAGACACGCGACGAGCTTATCCAGGTCAACGGTATTGGCGAGAAAAAGGCCGATGCCTTTGGCGAGCAGTTTATGGCGGCGATTGAAGAGTTTGAGTCCGAGCATGCACGGAATGGAGCATAACGATGGCATCCGACGATAAAACCGAGCGCACTGAGGTGTCCGCCGTGCCGCTGTACCAGCAGGTTATGGATGACCTAAAGGGCGAGATCGCGCGTGGCGTGTACGCATCCGGCTCGCGCATTCCTTCCGAGATGGAGCTCGCGAAGTCTTATGGCGTGGGGCGCGTCACCGTGCGCCGCGCCATCGAGGAGCTGTCGCGCGCGGGGTATCTCAACCGCCAGCAGGGGAGGGGCACGTTTGTGTGTGCGCCCAAGCTCAAACGCAAGATTGTCCAGAAGGGTGACGTTCAGAGCTTTTCCGAGGGTTGCGCTGCCAACGACATGGTGGCCGGAGCACGTCTGGTGTCGCGCACGGTGGTTGCGGCGACGCGCGAGGACGCGGTGTTTTTTGGGGTGGAACCCGGCTGCGAGCTCATCGTGGTCGAGCGCGTGCGCACGGCAGACGGCGTGCCCGTCATGCTCGAGAACAACGCCTTTGTGCTGGCCGACCATCCCTATCTGCAGACGCTTACCGACAAGGACCTCACGGACAATTCCATCTTTGCGCTCGTTGCCGAGCATTCGGGCCGCGCGCCGCTCAAGTCCGACCCCTGTACTGTGGAGATTGCGCTTGCCGATGCTCAGGCGGCCTCGCTGCTGGAGGTGCCGGTCGGCGAGCCGCTCTTCTATATGGAGGCGTACTTTACCGATGAGGACGAGCGGCCCTTGCTGCTCGGACGCCAAAAGATCGTGGGTTCGCGCTACGTGTTCGACATCTAACGTCCACAGATAGAACGATATAGAACAAATTTGGTGAAATGGCTTCACGGGCGTCGTCATGCGTGCTATAAATAGGATAACATAGAACGACCGCAGGTACGAGCTGCCGTCGTTCAAAAGCGCCACACAAGGAGGAGCATCACCATGAACGCACACGATCTGATTCAGGAAATTATCGAGCGCAAGGGCAAGATTGAGAACGTCTTTTGGATCGCCTGCGGCGGTTCGATGATCGACCTGATGCCGGCCAACGAGCTGCTCAAGCGCGAGGCAACCACGTTTACCTCGACGGTCTACACGGCGCGCGAGTTTTGCCTGATGGCCCCCAAGAGCCTTGGCGAGAAGTCGCTCGTCATCGCCTGCAGCCACAGCGGCAACACGCAGGAGGTCGTCGACGGCTGCGAGATGGCGCTGGCCGCCGGCGCCGAGGTTGTCGCCCTCACCGACTGCGAGGGCTCCAAGATCGATAACGGCAAGTGGACCACCTGGGTCTATCCGTGGGGCGAAGGCGTGCCGCAGGCCGAGGTGCCGCAGGGCATCGGCGCCCTGATGGCTGCCGAGCTGCTCGACCAGCAAGAGGGTTACGAGGCGCTTGCCGACATGTACGCTGGCCTCAAGCAGATGGATGCGCTGCTGCCCGCTGCCCGCGAGAAGGTCAACGCTGAGCTGGGCGCCCGTTTTGCCGAGCTCTGCCAGCAGCATAAGTTCTTCTATATTCTGGGTTCCGGCCCCAACTTTAGCCAGACCTACGCCATGGCCATCTGCTCGCTCATGGAGATGCAGTGGCAGCACTGCTGCTATATCCACTCCGGCGAGTATTTCCACGGCCCGTTCGAGGCCACCGAGCCCGGCGTGTTCTACTTTGTGCAGCTTGGATCGGGCGAGTGCCGCCC
The DNA here is from genome assembly GCF_015670795.1 of Collinsella aerofaciens. Lineage (GTDB taxonomy): Bacteria > Actinomycetota > Coriobacteriia > Coriobacteriales > Coriobacteriaceae > Collinsella > Collinsella aerofaciens_Q. Next base: position 5,102 of record NZ_JADPCJ010000005.1, read on the forward strand.
CATGGAGGAGCGTGCGCTGGCGTTCCTCAACACGCACACCGATACGGTCATGGTGCTCGATGCACTCGAGTACGGCGTGGGCGAGGTGCCTGCCAGCGTGCGTTCGTACCTGGAGCCGATCTTCTTCTACAACATGAGCTGCGAGCTGCGTGCCGCTCGCGGCAAGGTATTCGACCACAGCCCCGAGGTTCGTCGCTACATGGGCATCGAGCAGTATTAGGTAACGGGAAAACCATTCACCTTCGATTCGCAAGGGCGCAGCGCGAGTCAAAAAAGCGGGCCGTGCCGGGGATTTCCGGCGCGGCCCGCTTTGCATGGCGTCCGTATGAGCGAGGTGTCGCGTCAGTCAGCGGCTTACTTGGCGTCGTAGGCCTCGGCATCCCACCAGTCGAGTTGGGCGATGTTGTCGCGGATGTGCTGGCAGCTCTTGTGGAAGCCCTCGAGCTCGTGCTCGGACAGGTCCAGCGTGTAGACCTCCTCGACGCCCTCGGCACCGATCACGCACGGCAGGGAGGTAAAAATACCCTCCTCGCCATACTGGCCGGTCATAAGCGTAGAGGCCGAAAGCACGGCGTGCTCGTTGTGCAGAACAGCAGCGCAGACGCGCGCGGCGGAGTTGGCGACGGCGTACTCGGTGCACTGCTTGCCCTGGTAGGTCACATAGCCGCCCTTGCGTGCAAGCTCCTCGACCTCCATGTGGTCGAAGGCGTACTTGTCGGGGTTTTCGGCCTGAAGCTCGTTGAGTCTCTTACCGGCGATGGTCGCGGCCTTAAAGGCTGCCAGTTGGCTAAAGCCATGCTCGCCGATCATGTAGGCGTCGATGGACTTGGGGCTCACACCGACCTTCTTGGAGATCTCGGTGCGCAGGCGGGCGGAGTCCAGGCCGCAGCCCGAGCCGATGATCTTCTTGGGATCGTAGCCGGTCAGGTGCCACAGCTCGGTGCACACGACGTCGCAGGGGTTGGAGATGCTCACGAAGATGCCGTCAAAGCCGGCGTCGACGATGCGCTTGGCAAAGGTGCGGGCGGCATCGGTGGTAAAGAACAGCTCGCCGTCGCGGTTGCCGGCGGCCAGCGCGACCTTGCCGGCGGCGTTGACGATGACGTCGCAGCAGGCCAGCTCCTCGTAGTGGTCGTAGCAGTTGACGATCTTGGTGTTGTACGGGACAAACGAAAGGGAGTCGCACAGGTCCTGGACCTCGGACGTCACCTTGGCCTCGTTGATATCGCACAGGTACAGCTCATCGGCAATGCCCTGCATGAGCAGGCTGTTGGCGACATGTGCTCCTACGTGGCCCTGGCCGACCACACCGATCTTACGCGTCTGGTACATATACGTATCCTTTCGGCCGAGTTTTTCGCGTCGAACCATTGTAGCTTCCTGCCGCCACTTTGCCAGGCTAAAGCGCCATAGATTTTTGGGACATGCCTTAATTTCTACTTTTGGAGTGATTTGGGCCGCTGACGGCATCGCTGGGCGATGCACTCGCGCGGATGGGGCCGGTCGTTGTACCATAGCTGCAACTGACTCGTAAGGAGCATCCATGCCCATTCGCATCCCCGACGCCCTCCCTGCCGCCGCGCAGCTCGAGAGCGAGAACATCTTTGTCATGACCGAGTACCGCGCGCTGCACCAGGACATCCGTCCGCTGCGCGTGCTCATCCTCAACCTCATGCCCACCAAGATCGCCACCGAGACGCAGATCATGCGCAAGCTCTCCAACACGCCGCTGCAGGTGGAGGTGGACCTGCTGCGCACCAAGACGCACGAGGCCACGCACGTGAGCGCCGGCCACCTGGAGACGTTCTACCGCACATTCGACGACATCCGCGACATTCACTACGACGGCCTGATCATCACGGGCGCGCCGGTGGAGCAGATGCCGTTCGAGGAGGTCGACTACTGGCCCGAGCTCTGCCAGATCATGGATTGGTCCACCACGCACGTGCACTCTACGCTGCACATTTGTTGGGGCGCACAGGCCGGCCTGTACCATCATTACGGCATCCAGAAGTACGACCTGCCGGCAAAGGCGAGTGGCGTGTTCGAGCATTATCTGGTGAAGCCGCAAAGCCCGCTGGTCCGCGGCTTTGACGACCGTTTCTATGCCGTGCATTCGCGCAACACCGATGTGCGCCGCGAGGACGTGGAGGCCGAGCCGCAGCTTGAGGTCGTGGCCGTGTCCGACGAGGTGGGCCTGTACATCGTCAAGTCGACCGACAGCCGCCGCTTCTTTGTCTTTGGCCATCCCGAGTACGATACCGACACGCTGCGTTTGGAGTACGAGCGCGACGTGAAGCGCGGGCTTAACCCTCAGGTGCCGGCGCATTACTTCCCGAACGACGACCCCACCGCCGAGCCGCGCAACGTCTGGCGCAGTCAGGCTCAGCTGTTCTACACCAACTGGCTCAACTACTACGTCTACCAGACCACGCCCTACGACCTGGCCCGCGCCGGCGAGGAGCACTAGGCTGCGGCCGTGGCTGCGACTGTGGCTGTGCTCACGGCATGACGAGCGTGGATTATCGGACACGCGAACGTGGATTTTCGGACGTTTACAAATCGAGCGTGGATAATCTCCCACTTTTGGCTTGAAACTAGGCTCAAAACGGAAGATTATCCACGCTCATTTTTTAGGCATGTAGATGCCGATGGCTCGGCTAAGAGACGGTGCGTGCAGAGGCAAAGTCGCATTTGGCGTGGTCTTGAATCTCGACGGGTTTTTCTTTCTGATAATCCGATGGACCAAGGCGCCAAATTATGGAGACGGGGACCTCTCGACAACCACCCTACCTGCAGATATAAGTCATCAGCCTAAAACGTCCAAAACCGTCAAGCATTTGGTCAGCGCCTGGACAGCATTTGGTCAGACTTCGCATGAAACCGTCTGGTACGTTTGCGCCGTTCCAAGAGTTGGGAGGCGACATGGGAAACATGACGGCGAATCAAAGGCTTACAAGTCACATTAAAGCATGCGAACAGCAGATGAGCTGCGTGTACGCACGCACGACGGCGGAGGCAAAGCAGATTGAGCGGCGGGTGGCGGCGTGAAGTCTAGAGGCGGTCATGCCGGGGCTGTATGCGCGTCCGGATTATTGGTCCGAGCTCAAGTTTCGGCAGCGTTATCTGCATCGGGTGCGGGCCCTTGCGCAAAAACATCCCGACTGGACGTTTTGCTCCTATACGGCGGCTGTTATCTATGGCCTTTCGGTTTCGCATGCCAATTTGGCGCACATCCATATCGCCGTGGCGCCGGCGCAATCGACGACGCCCGGCTCTCAGGTGATTCGCCATCGTTATGCTCGTCAAACACGGGCAATCCAGATGGATATTGCCGTGACCGATATCGATCAAACGATTACGGATTGCCTGGTCGATGCATCGTTTGTCGAGGGACTGATCATTGCGGACTCGGCGCTTCATGAGCAGCTGTTGTCGAAGGAGCATCTCGTTGAGGCAGTCGACAAGCTTGGCTTAAATCGTCGCGGTGTTGTGACGGCGCGAAGTGTTGCGCGGTGTGCCGATGGCCTATCGGAAAGCGGTGGCGAGTCCAAGGCGCGCGCCCTGATGATCGAGCGCGGTTGGCAGACGCCGGAGCTGCAAGTTGAGCTGTTCGACCCGGTTGAGCCGGGACGGCCGTATCGCGTTGACTACTTGTGGCGTGCGGGCGACCAGCTGATTATCGGGGAGTTCGACGGATTCGTTAAAAGCGAGAAGGCGGCGGAGGAGGGCAAGCTCGCGAAGGCGCAGTTTGATGAGCGCCAGCGCGAGTCGAGGCTTTCGCTGCTTGATAACTGCAAGATCGTGCGCTTGTGCTGGGATGATTTGAGGGACCCGTCAAAGCTCGATCGCAAACTCAAAGTTGCCGGCGTGCCGCGTGCGTGTTGAGGCAGTTGCAGGACGTTGAGCCGCACGAGCGTGGAAATCCGGACGGACGAGCGTGGAAATCTGGACGCGCAATGGTTGAGCGTGGATAATCTCCCACTTTTGGCTCGTAAGGGGGCTCAAAGTGGGAGATTTTCCACGCTCATCTTGCGGGTGCGATACAGCGGCGATCAGGCGCTGATGATGTGGGGTAGCGGCAGGTCGTGGGCGTCGTTGGGAACGTGGTCGACACGCTGCTCGTCAAAGGCGATGCCGATGATTTGACATGCGGGCGAGAGCATGGGCAGGTAGCGGTCATAGCAGCCGCCGCCGTAGCCCAGGCGCGCGCCGGCGCGGTCGAAGGCTACGAGCGGCACGACGACCATGTCGAGAGCTTCGGCAGGCACGATAGGGAAGCGGTCGTTGTCGATGTCCACGGCCGCAAAGACCCGCGTGGGGTGGGCGATAAACGGTGCCGCGGACGCATCGTCGGCGGCAACTGCCCGCATGCACATGCGCTGGCCACAAGCTGCGGCATCAATTGCCGAGAACATGCACGGATAGGCCACGCGCCAGCCGCGTTTGGCGGCAGCTGCGGCAAACGCGGCAGGATCGACTTCGGAACCCATGGCGGCATAGACGGCAACGGTGTGCGGCGCCGCGGCACCCAAGCGATCCAACAGCTCGACAAGTCGCGCACAGATAACGGCAGACATCGCAGCACGCACATCCAAATCAAGAGCATCGCGCCGAGCAATCACCGCCCGTCGCAGCTCAACCTTATCCATCTCAACCTTTTCTCCCAAACCTGCCAAAAAGGGACAGGTTTATTTTGGCAGGTTTTATCTGGGCAAACGCGATATGGGCAGTAAAGCCACCGCAAATATGCCTGTGAACTGCGCCCTTTGTGGTTGTTTGGGCCTATGCGTTAATGCTATAACGCCGCAGCGATTGCTTCAGTCACAAACTTATTGAGTGACTCACCCTTCTTTGCCGCTGCCAGCGCCGCTTGCTTGTGGAGCTCAGAGCCCGTTCTTATGTTGAACGAGCCCTTAAAAGCCCGCTCGGGTTCCTTGCCTTTCTCGGCGCAAAACTCAAGGTAATCGTCGACGGCGTCGTGGAAGCATTGCTCCACCTCTTCAGCTGTGGAGCCTTCAAATACGATTGCGTCCCTAATGCCGGTGACCATACCTGTTAGCACATGCTGTTCGGCATCGAACTCGACTGGGGCGAAATAACCCTTGTATGCCAAAACGTTACTCATGACTACCTCCGACATCTTGCAGAAATCGAACGATGTTTCGAATGGTCCCCGCCGTCAATTCGTCAGATGGATGTGGCGCGTGCATTACGAACATCCTGCCATCTGATGGCCTGTAGAAGCGAATGCGCGATCCGGATGTCTTGCCTTTGTTGTCCATTTCAAAGCCATATGAAGCCATGACTTTTAAAAAATCGGTATACCGATACGTCGAAGGGCAGCTAAGCAGTTGGGCGATGAGTTTATCGGTCCGAGTCATCCCGCCTCACATTCTGCAACTATATCCTAGTTGCAATTTAAGTCCGATGCAAGCGCCCCTACTATAGAACATGTGTACGTATAGAACAAGTGTTCGAACCACCACGAAGGCACCTGCCCCTTCGTGGGGGTTTTGCTGGTGGGGCGGGTGTCTGCGGCGGTTTGTCTCGATCTGTAACATTAACTCGGCAAAAATGGGCCTAGCTGTTACAGATTTAGACAAACTGGTGGGACGGGCTGAGCTGCCCTGCCCAAGCAGCGGCAAAAGAAAAGGTAGATTTTCAGGCATGTCCCAAAAATCTACCTTTGTTGCGGTTAGCCCAGCAGGTCGACTACGTTAAAGCCGGCGTTGCTCTTGGCGATGACGTCGCGGCCACCAAAGACGCAGGTGGGCGACTCGGCCGCAATGCGCGTCACGTCGGCGCCGAGCGAGCGAAGCTCACCGGGCGTGGCGGCGAGCATCTGGGCGCGGCGCTCCTCGCGTGCGTGCGGATCGAGCCCGGCCAGGTAGGTCGTGTTGCGGCGCTTGGTGAGCGCGTACGGCTTTACCGGCGCGTCCATGCCGCTCACGCAGCTCACGATAAAGCCCTCAAAGGCGGCCTCGTCGGGCTCAAAGCTGCCGAGCCATTCACCCGCGCGCGCCACGCGCTCAATCGAGGGGTCGATTGCCGGGTCGCGGTAGGTGTAGAACGCCGTCTGACGCTCGCCTGCCGCGCGGAATCCGCAGCCGTACGCGCCGCCCTTCACGCGGATCTCGTTCCACAGATAGTCGTAGGAGAGCGCGTTGGCGGCAACCGCCCAGGCGCCCGTCACGTCAAGCCCTAAGCGACGCGGGTCGCACGCGCTTGCCGCAAAGCAGATGTCGCTGGGGATGACAAAGGCCTCGTGGCGGTCGCACGGCGTCGGCACCACGAGTGCGTTGCGGCCGGCATCGGCGCCGTGGCCCGCGCCCAGCCCCAGGTCGCCCGCAGCATCCCAGTACGCGTCAAAGTCCTCGTCACTGCCGGTAAAGCTCGCCATGCAGCCATCGGCCACAAAGATGCGGTCTGCCAGCTCGGCAAGCTTGGCACGCAGACCGTCCAGGCGCTCGTCAAAGTGGTCGAGCAGATCGCGCAGGAACAGGTAGAAGTCCACGCCCGAAAGCTGCTCGCGCACCATGGCCGAAGGCGAGCTGTAGCTCATCGCGCGACCGAGCGCCGCCGAGTGACCGTTGTTGATAAAGCCCTGCTCAAGCCCAATGCGAATCTGCGTGAGCACGTCGCGCACGCGGTCGGCGTCGGCGTCGAGCAATAGCGTGCTCGACCACACCTCGCGCGGCAGGCTCGCCAGCGCATCGATCTTCTCGGATAGGGCGCCGGCGCTCACCAACAGATAAGGGCGCACGCCGTCCACGTCGGGCTGGGTCATGACCTCGGTCGTAAAGCTCAAAAAGCCGAGCTTGCCGGCGAGCAAGTTGTCGAGCTCCTCGGCCGAGTGCTCGCTCGTGGGCAGCTGCTTGAGCAGGCGGCAGAGCAGCGTCACATAGGGCAGGTCCTTAAACGCGACGCAGCTCAGGTCGAAATACTGCATGGCGTAGGCCAGGCGGTTGGTGGGGATGCCGTGGCGCAGGCAGGGGATGGGCGCAGTGGTGTCCACGACCAGCGGCGGCTCGGGGCGCGCCTCGCCAATGTCGGAAACGCGCAGGCGCGGCAGCGTGGCCTTGGCCTCGGGCGTGTCCTCGGCCTCCTGCGCGGCACGCAGTGCGACCGTGCGCTCGACCACGTCGGCCAGCTCGGCATCGGTCATGGCGTCGCGCTTGGCAGCCAGCTCGGCAGCTTCGGCGCCCTCCGAACCCTCAGCGGCGTCCACCGGCACCAGCTCGACCAGCGCCATGTGGTCGTTTTCCAGCACGAGCTCGCGCAGCAGGTCCTCAAAATAGCTGCCGTCCAGCTCGCCACGCAGCTCCTCGTACACCGGGCCGTACTTGAGCGCCAGCGTCGCGGCGTCGTCATCGTAGAGCCAGGTGCTCAGCGCGTCGCACGCAATGGCCACGCCGTCGGCGATGCCATAGTCGCGCTGGCGCAGGTCGTACTCGTTGCTGCTGATGATGGCTTCCAGGCGCTCGCGCGGAACGCCGTGCTCGCACAGGTCGCGGCAGGCGTCCTGGAACACGCGGCGCAGCTCGCGCGCCACGCCGGTCTGCGCGTTCTGCAGCATAATGAGCTCGTAGGGCTGCAGGCTCTCGGCCGCGGTGTAGCTCACCACGTTGCCGCCCAGGCCGGCGGCCAGAATGGCCTTCTTAACCGGCGCTTCGTTGGAACCCAGCAGTGCCTCGAACAGGATATCCGCCGCGATCGTGCGCTTGCGGTCGAGCGCGCTGCCCAGCACAAGACCCAAGCCTACCAGGGCGTTTTCGGGCGTGGTGGCCATCTCGACGCGCTTATACTCGCAGGTCACGGGCGCCTGCACGCCCAGCGGATTGGGTGCCAGCGTGGACGGGTCCTCGCCGGCGGCGACGGCTGCGTCCATGCGGCGGCTCGCGGCGCTCGGCTGCGACAGGTAGCGCTCGTCCAAAAAGGCCAGGGCACGGTCCGCGTCCAGGTCGCCGTAGAGCGTGATGTAGGAGTTGGAGGGATTGTAGTGGCGCGCGTGCGTGTCCAGGAACTGCTCGTAGGTGAGCGCGGGAATCGCGCGCGGGTCGCCGCCGCTCTCGTGTGCATAGGCGGTGTCGGGATAGAGCGCGGCGTTGACGGCGTCGTCCAGCACGCTCATGGGATCGGACAGCGCACCCTTCATCTCGTTGAACACCACGCCGTTATAGCGCAGCGTGCCTTCGCGCGGGCTGGCGGAGCCGCCGTCGCCCTCGCTCTCGGCGCCCTGCGGCAGGTCCAACTCGTAGTGCCAGCCCTCCTGCTCAAAAATGGTCGGCTTGGTGTAGATGGCCGGGTTGAACACCGCGTCCAGGTACACGTCCATCAGGTTGTACAGGTCCTGCTCGTTGGTGGTGGCAACGGGGTAGATAGTCTTGTCGGGGTAGGTCATGGCGTTGAGGAACGTCTGCATGGAGCTCTTGATCAGGTCCACGAACGGCTCCTTGACGGGAAACTTGGCCGATCCGCACAGCACTGAGTGCTCAAGAATATGGAACACGCCGGTGGAATCGGCCGGCGGCGTCTTAAAGCCAATGGCAAAGGCCTTGTTCTCGTCGTCGCACGCCAGGTACAGCAGGCGAGCGCCCGAGGCGGTGTGGCGCAGCACGTAGGCGTCCGAGTCGAGCTCGGGCACGGTCTCGCAGCGCTCGACGGCAAAGCCATGGCAGGTGGTGCCAGGCACCAGCAGCGCGGCGGCAGCGGCGCGCGGGTCGGTTGAGGTAGTGGGCATATGCAGTCTCCTTTGACGCCCCAGCGGGGGCGAATCGAGTCGAATCCTCGAGAGTATACCCATATGGGGCCCTCGACCAATCTGCCGCACGAGCGTGGATTTTCGGACACACGAGCGTGGAAATTCGGACGCAAATTGAACGAGAGTGGATTTTCGGACGGAAACAGCTCCAAAACGCCCAAAAACCGTCCGGAAATCCACTCTCGATTCCTGACCGTCCATCACTCATGCATTTCTCATCTCTCACTCATCTCTAATATGAGAGATAACAGAAAGATGAGAGATAAATATGAGAGATAACTGAGCAGCAAAGAGACAAGCAATCATGGTATTGTCTCAATACCGATTGTTCTACCAGCAAGAACATGTTTAAATGAAACAGATAGCAGACATCTTATCTTCCATCTCTCACTCATCTCTTATATGAGAGATAGCAGTAAGATGAGAGATAATTACGAGAGATAACTGAGAGATGAAGGAAATCTATTCACGGCATTCTCCGCCGGACCGAGCGAAAGGACGTGCAGATGAACGAAAACGAGCTGACCGGTCTGCTCGAGTCTTTAAGGCGCATGGGCTCGGACGATCTTAACGTCGAGGTCAAGGAGAGCGCCACGACGCTTTCTCGCGACGTATGGGAAACGGTTAGCGCATTCGCGAATACCGCCGGCGGAATTATCGTGCTCGGCGTGAGCGAGCGCGCGGGCTTTGTCCCGGTTGAGAACTTTGAGACCGAGAAGGTGCTCAACCAATTCGTAGCGGGCATGGGTGATGCCGGCGGCCGCGGAAAACTGGCCAATCCGCCCAAATACACCATTGAGCGCGTGGAGCTTCGGGGCACCGTGGTTCTCGCTATCACGATTGAGGATCTCGACCCGTCGAGCAAGCCCTGCTATGTAATAGAGCGTGGCGCCCAGGGCGGCAGCTACAAGCGCATCGATGACAAAGACGTGCCACTTTCACCGACCGAGGTTTTGGCGCTGTCGTCATACGAGCGGACGAGTCCTAGCGATCGCGATGCGGTGCCCGGCGCGGTCGCAGGCGATCTTGACGAGGCCCTGGTCGACCGCACGATAGAGCGTGCTTTCTCGCTGACACCCCGGGCAATGCGCGGCGCGCCGGACAAACAAACGAAGCTGGAGCGCCTAAATATCCTTGATTCCCAGGGCAATGTCACCAAGGCTGGACTCCTAGTTGTGGGCACCTACCCTCAGCAGTTCTATCCCAAGCTCTTCATTGACGTGGCTGTCCATGCGGGAACTCAGAAGGGCATGGCGGGGTCGCTGAGATTCATGGACCGCACAATCTGTGAGGGAACGTTGGGCGAGATGATCTCGGATGCCGTCGCAGCCGTCGCCGAGAATTTGCGGCGAACCTCGACCGTCCAAGGCGTCTCGCGTGTCGACTCGCTTGAGATTCCCGAGGAGGTTCTGCGCGAGGCAATCGCTAACGCCGTAATCCATCGAGAATACGGGGATCGGTTCTGTGGACAATCGATTGCCGTCGACGTCTTTGACGATCGTGTCGAGGTGACGAATCCTGGCGGCCTTTACGGGGGAATGACTCGCGAGAGCTTGTTTGACGGCAGCTCCCGATGCCGTAACGCGACGCTTGTGAAGCTCATGTCGATTGTTCCGCTGCCGGATGGCGCAGGTTCGCCGGTTGAGGGCAATGGCTCGGGCATCCCGATGATGATCGATGCCATGCGCGCGTATGGTCTGGCCGATCCCCTGTTCCGCCCGGGATTCGATCGGTTCAAGGTCGTACTTTACCGTTCAAAGATCGAGCCGGTCGATCATGGCGGGGGCTTAATTGTGACGGCACTCAAACACTACGGCGAGCTGGGGACGCGCGAGTTGGCAGAGCACACAGGGCTCACAATTTCCCAGGTTAGGTCGCGCGTCAACGCGCTCATTGCTCAAGGCGAGCTTGAGCCCACGGCGCCGGCGACGAGCCGCAACCGCAAGTATCGACTGTCGGAGCGCGTGGGATAGATGCGTTAGTGGACGAGGCGACCCAATAATCGACCCTCGATTGGCGTCCATTAAGGTAAAGCGGTTGTTGCCCAGTCGACGGTGATGCTAAAGACTCGGCTTACGCCGGCATGGCCCCGAACCCGTCCATCAAGAACAGCCTAAGAACCAGCTTGATGACATTTCCCGGTTTGACTTCGGCCGTGCCAAAGACGTGGCGCTCGGCGAGCTCGCTGCAGTATGCATAGATGTCGCGGATAAGGTCCGCGCCCGAAAGCGTAAACATGTAGCCTGCGTCCGAAAGCGCATTGGGCGCGGCGGGCAACTTGGCCATGTGGCAGAACGTTTGCAGGTCGGGCGCCATAGCGTCCTGGTAGCCAAGATGGTTGCCGTCTTCTTGTGCGGCGAGTTCCAGCTGGCGTACTCGATCCAGCGCCACTGCCAGCACAAAGCTCGGCGTAGGCGCATTGACGTCCTGAGTGGTCGCCACAAGCCTGCCCGCTGCCTGCGTGACAAGCCAAGCGACCTCGCGCTGGCAACGCACGGCCTTGCGCGTAACCGGCTTGATGGACGAAGAAGAAACGCTTCCCTTAGGCGGATTCGAAACAGCCACAAGAACCTCCCATGAACAATCCGGCCCAACAAGCCCGGATGAAACACGTGCTACATCAGTATACAGGGAAGTGGGGCAGCGGGGTACAAACGCGCCAGCGGCAAACCGAGAGCATCAACGATGTGCCGATCGCGGAATGAGATCTCGTAATAATTGACTCTCGGCCATATTATTGAGTGGCATGACTCGCGTTCGTATGGTTGTAGGTGCTGGCGATGAACGACATTGACCTTGCTGTTCCGTTGATGGATGGACCAAGCTATGACCGCGCCTGCAGTCTCGTGCCTTCCGAATACGTTGAGGCATGGGAGTGGTTTCTGGGTGAGGAACAGCGCGGCGGCGTTTGGACCAGCCTTCCGCACCACACCAAGGAAGATAGCCCTCAGTATCAGTATCGTTTGAGAATTGGCTCGGACTTCTTTCCCGTAACGCGGGATTCAGGGATCTTCTGGCCGGGCCAGGATCGGGTGAAGCAAGATCCCAATAAGATCTTTGCGCTTTCGGTCCATAACTCTAAAAAGAGCTTCTACACCGATGTACCTCCGCTCTATTTGGACGATGGTACGTGGGTCATTAAGTATTCGGTCCAAGCGCCAGGCGCCGTTGGTTCTCGAGACCAGAATTACAACCGTAAAATGCTCAACTGCATGGAATGTGGCGTTCCAGTCGGAGTCATATTTGCAACCGAGGTGGGCTACAAGGTGCTCGGCCTTGCGTTTGTTGAACGGTTCGAGCCCGAAAACGGATGGTTTGTTCTGCACGGTCCTGTTCATAAAGGCGGACCGGACCCCCGTTTTGCGCCCGACATGAGCTATCTGAAGCACATGCCCGTCGATATTGAGTTTGCCGGACAGGGTACGACCGACGACGAAAAGGTCCGCTATGCGTTAAGGCGCGAGCGATTGGGGCAGCAATGGTTCCGCAAGCAGCTCGTTGCCGCCTATGATGGCCGTTGCGCGGTGTCGGACTGCGGCGTCAGCGAAGCTCTGGAGGCTGCACATATCGAGAATTACTCGGGACCCAAATCGCAGGTTGCCAGCAACGGCATTCTGCTTCGGCGCGACTTACATGCTTTATTCGATGCTCATCTGATTTCGTTTGAGCCTGTTTGCGGCGAATATCGGCTGTGCGGATCGTACCTGCTGGATAAGACCGGCTACGCTTCCTTTGCGGGTGCGACGCTAAGGCAGCCGAATGAGCGTCAGTGGCGACCCAATACGGTGTTTCTTGAGGCCCATCGCATTGAGTTCGATCGCTCGGAAAAGAAGCGTGAAAAGGCGGGGCTTCTGCCGTATTAGCGTATTTGGCTTTGGCATTCTTTGACGATCGTGTTGTTTGATCGGATCGCGTGGCGATGCAATCTCGAGCATGCCCGCCGGTGCATGCTCTTCCTGTTTTGTATAGCGAGAGGGGAGCGTGTATGAGCTGGCGAGGCGATATTGCGATGGGGAAGTACGGAAAACTGCCGTGTGCCCTTATAGACAACAATATGTTTCCGAGCGTAGAGGTTGATTGCGGGTCGTTTGTCGTCACCTGCCCTTGCTGCGGCTCGCAAATACCGTGTCTCGACATTCGGTTCATCGATGCGCGCGACAGGTTCAGCGACGAAGTGAGAAAACAGACAGGCGTTCATATGCCGGTGTATCCGGAGAAATGCCCCGTTTGTGGCCTCGATATCGTGTACGACGCCGGCGACGAGGGATAGGTGATGCGGAGGAGCTGACTGTGAAGGCCTCTCCGTCCCTACAAATTAATCCCCTCACCGAGCTGCTTGTGGAACTCGGCGTGATGGTCGCGTGCCCAGGTAAAGAGCGCCTGGTCAAAGTCGGTACGCGTGGCCGGGACGCCAAAGACGCCGGCAACTTCGACGCGTATAAACTCCAGTGCCGGCAGCTTGTTGATGGCAGTGAGGGCAAACGGGGACGAGGGCTCCTCGAACAGATAGCGGCTGCCTTGCAGCGCGTCGCAACTGGTGCACGTGTTGCCGAGCGACGGGGCTTTGGAGGCTCGCGCGCCTACGGGCTTGTAGCCGCAGCGCTTATGAAGGTAGTCGCGGATCTCGCCCGGCACGCAGCCAAGAGCGGGCACGATGGCAAGTGCGTTGGCGTTGGCCGTGTCGATGGCAATGTGCCCGGCTTCGTTGGGCGCGTGCGCGATGGCGATGCTCTCGTCGTTATCGGCTCGATAGGGAATGCCGAAGGCCGCGACCGAGGTCTCTTTGTGACACTTCCAGCACTCGCGCTTGCCCAGTACTAGATATATATACGGCGCAGAGGGGTCGGATCGGTCAATACCGGGCAGCCACTCGGCAAAGGGCTCGGGGTTGACGCCGCTGGGTACATACCAGATTTTCTTGGTCCGGTCCCATTTGGCGCCCAACGCCTTGGCTTCTTCTTTGTGCGAAAAGGGAACATCGAGCTCGGTGCGCATGGTGGCTCCTTGGTGCTGCAGGTGTAAGTGGCTCAAGGATACCGCAGGGCGCAGGCATCGTGGCGTTTTGCCGAGAAGCTGCGGTGCGGACTGATTGGTTATGCCGATGGATAGATCGGCAAGTAGATGGTCGGCTTTTGGCTAGTTGGGCGGTTGGAGCTGCCAGCGGATTTGGCGACATAAAACAAAACAGCCCAGAGGACATAGCCTCTGAGCTGTGAACATTTGGTGGGCGTTAGAAGATTTGAACTTCTGACCTCTTCCGTGTCAGGGAAGCGCTCTCCCCCTGAGCTAAACGCCCGATCAAGGGTGCGCAAGCGCGCAAGGGATAATATAACGGAGCCTGAACTCGGTGGCAAGAACATTTTTAAAAATCGCTTACATTGTGGAATTCAGGGGCTTTGTCATATCCATTTCAAAAGAGCTTACTGCCGCGATTTGGCTGTCGCATAATGCAAGGCCATTGCGGTATCGAGCTATGGAAAGACGCCTGCGGAATTGTCCTACCGATAAGCGGACAAGCCTCCAGCTGGTGCCTTCGCCGTGGTAAGGTAAGCCGAATTGTTTCCAGGCTGTTTCGGGGGAGTGGAATGAGCAAAGAGTGTGTCGAGCAGGTCGAAGGCGCAGGGGCTTCGGTGCCGATGACCGATATATCGAACATTGATGTGCCCGAGGGCACCGACGAGCTCAGCCGTAGCACCCGCCGCGCCTGGCGCGAGCGCCTTAACGATGCGTCGTCGCGCAAGATGATCACGGGCGTCTTGGCTACGCTGGTGGGCGGTTCGTTTTGGGGCTTCTCGGGCACCAGCGCGAGCTTTCTGTTCGATACCTACCACGTCGACACCTTGTGGCTTATGAGCGTGCGTCAGATTCTCGCCGGTCTACTCTTTATGGCCGTGGTTGTTACGCGCGACCGCGAGCGCCTGATTAAGCTCTGGACCACACCCGCCGATCGCAAGCAGCTGCTGCTCTTTACTGCCTTTGGCCTGCTGTTCAACCAGTTTTGCTATCTTTCGGCCGTGCGCCTGACGAACGCCGGAACCGCGACGGTGCTCCAGTGCCTGCAGCTCGTTATCATCATGGGCTACGCCTGCGTGACCGATCGCCGCATGCCGCGTACTCGCGAAGTCATCGGCATTGGCCTGGCTCTGGGTGGAACCTTTTTAATTGCCACCGGCGGCGACCCTACCAGCCTGAATATCTCGCCGCTTGGCCTGGCAGCAGGTCTTATGTGTGCGGTCAGCGCCGCGTGTATGGCGGTGATTCCCGCCAAGATCCTGCCCGAATACGGCAGCCCTATCGTCACGGGCTCGGCAATGCTCACGGCGGGCGTGGTCTCGTGTGTCTTCGTGCAGCCCTGGGCGCATATGCCGGCGCTCGACGCTGCCGGCATCGAGGCGCTCGCGGTGTTCGTGGTTATCGGCTCGTTTTTTGCTTACATGCTTTATATGCAGGGCGTTAAGGACATCGGCTCGGTGCGTGCGAGTCTCATCGGAACCGTGGAGCCCGTCTCGGCGACCATCACCAGCGCCGTTATGCTGGGCACGGTGTTTTTGCCGACCGACCTTATCGGCTTTGCCATGATCATCGTGATGATGTTCCTCACGGTGTAGCTGGCGCCGCTGCCAAGACGGAAAAGGTGTTGTGCCGCATTTTCGCCAATTGATGTCCGTGTCTGGAGTTTAGCTGTCGATGCTCAAAATGCCATAAACTAGTAACGTTATGGACTTTTTCATTGCGACTCAATTGCGAGGATTTCTTTATGGCTGGTAATCACTTTAAGGGCAGCGATAGCGGCCGTCCTGCAGTTCCGCCGCGTCCGAACGGGGCTGGTAAGGCCGGCACGCCGGGCGGCGCTGGACAGGGCGGTTCCGGTAAGCGCGTGTCCCCGGGCGAGACAGCGATGTTTACCGCTCTGTACGAGCAGTCTCAAAAGGCAAAAAAGACCGGCCGTGCAAGAGGGAATGTCTTTGCGGGCGGTGCAACCTCCACGTCGCAGCCGAGCGGGGCTCCTTCGGTACCCGCGAACAACGCAGGTGCTGCCAACGCCGCGAATGCCGCCGGCAACGTTAATGCCGACAAGGCCGCCAACAATACTCCCTCTGCCGGTGGCGCGGGGCTTACGGGTAACCTTGGCACGATTTACACCGGCGCCTCCGAGACTGGCACGTTCGCCCGCCTGGATGATGGCGGTGCCGAGTTTGCGGGCTCGGGTTCCAAGGAAGATTATTACGATTTTGGCTTGAACTACGGTGGCGACGCTTCGCCGAGTTCGACCTCTGACGGTCTGGTCCGTCATCGCCATCGCAAGGGCGAGCGCAAAAAGCGTCACACCGGCGCCATTATTGCCGTTGTAGTCGCGGTGCTTCTCGTTGCGCTTGGCGCAAGCGGCTTTATGCTGCTTAACTCGGCAAAGACCGTAAAGAGCGAAGCGAAGGAGGCTGTCGAGATCGTCGGTGGCCTTAAGGACAAGGTCACGTCGGGCGATTTTTCGACGCTGCCTGACGACGCGAAGAAGATCGATGAGCTCTGCGACAGCATGAAGGCGGAGACCTCGAGCCCGCTGTGGACGGCGGCATCGTTTATCCCGGTGTATGGCAGTGACATCAACGCAGCCCGCACCATGATCGACGCCCTGTCCGATGTCTCGAGCAACGCGCTGGTTCCCATGGCCGACAACCTTTCGCAGGCCACGCCCGGCAAGCTGTTCCAGGACGGCATGATTAACGTGTCCGCGCTGCAGGCGGTCGCCGATTCGCTTTCCAGCAGCTCGAAGGTGTTCAAGAGCGCCAACGAGAAGGTCCAGGGCATTGGCGATACTCATATTTCCCAGGTGACCGAGCTGGTCGATAAGGCCAAGGACGGCTTTGCCACCCTCAACGGTGCGGTTGACGCGGCGGAGAAGGTCGCCCCCGTCCTTCCCCAGATGCTCGGCGCCAACGGCCAGACGCGCAACTACCTTATGTACGCCATGAACAACGTCGAGATTCGTGCTTGCGGCGGCTTTGGCGGTTCGCAGGGCCTGATTTCGGTCACTGACGGCCAGATGTCGATTGGCGAGTTTGTTCCCCGCATTGGACTCAGCGAGGATGAGGCAGTCGAGAGCGTCGACGAAGAGGATGAGGCGCTGTTCGGCAACCACAGTAACCTGTACAACTCGGGCAATACCTATTCGCCTGATTGGCCCCGCAACTCGCAGCGTGTCGCCGCGCTGTGGAAGTCCCAGTATGGACAGGACGCTGATGGCGTCATCGGTATCGACCCGGTGTTCCTGCAGTATCTGCTGGGCCTGGTCGGTAACGTGTCACTGCCCGACGGAACGGTTGTCGACGGCACCAACGCCGCAAAGGTCCTCATGCACGATGTGTACTGGAACTATCCGGTCGAGGAGTCTGACGGCATCTTTGCATCCGTCGCCAGCGCTGCCTTCGACAAGATCCTTGGCGGTATCGGCGATGTCGATGTTACGAAGCTTGTCAGCGCCGTTGAGCGCGGTGCCGAAGAGGGCCGCCTGATCGCGTGGATGAGAAACGATGATGAGCAGAGTGCCATCAAAGAGACGGGCATTGACGCTTCGCTGCCCGATCCGGATGACCCGAGTGCCGATCCTGTTGCCGGCGTTTACTTTAACAACCTGAGCTTCTCCAAGCTCGACTGGTATCTGAACGCCGACACGCAGATCGGCCAGGGCATCAAGAACGGCGACGGCACGTGCTCGTATCGCATCACCGTTACTCTGACGAACATCATGACGCAGGAGGAGGCAGGCAAGCTGCCCGACTACGTTGCGGCGAGCGCACCCGATGCCGCGCGTGACGACGAACGCCTGAATGTCTCGTTGTTTGCCCCGACGGGCGGCAACATCAGTGACCTTACGGTTGAGGGCACACAGTTTGGTCTTGGCGCCGCTACGTGGCATGGAATCCCCTTCTATTCGGGCACCGTTGACCTGCATGCTGGCGAGACGACGACGATCACGTATACGCTGACCACGTCGGCCGAGGCGGGGGACAAGCCGCTTACGCTGCGTCAGACTCCTACATGCCAGGCGGCTCGCGACAGCGCGTCGGCGTAGGGTTTTTCTGGTAGCGCAGATAATCGAGTACCATTTTGGGGCGGACAGGCAATCTGTTCGCCCCTATTTTGTAAGGAGAGCGCATGAAGTACTTTGGCACCGACGGCTTTCGCGGTGAGGCCAACGTTGGGCTGACGGTAGAGCACGCTTATAAGATTGGCCGTTTTGTGGGCTGGTATTACGGCGCCAACCGCGAGCGCAAGGCACGCGTGATCGTGGGCAAGGACACGCGTCGCTCGAGTTATATGTTTGAGGCGGCGCTGGTGAGCGGCCTGGTCGCGAGCGGTGCGGACGCCTATATGCTGCATGTGATCCCGACGCCGGGCGTAGCGCATCAGACTGTGGAAGGCTGCTTCGATTGCGGCATCATGATCAGCGCGAGCCACAACCCGTTTTGCGATAACGGCATTAAGCTCGTCAACAGCGACGGCTTTAAGATGGACGAGGACGTACTGGAGCTCATCGAGGACTATATCGATGGCAAGAGCGAGGTGCCGCTGGCAACGGGCAACCACATCGGCGCCACGGTGGACTACATGCAGGGTCGCAACCGCTACATTGCTTCGCTCATCGCCAGCGCGAACTTTTCGCTGCAGGGCGTCAAGATCGGTATCGACTGCGCCAACGGCTCGGCATCCTCGGTGGCCAAGCCGGTGTTCGACGCACTGGGCGCCGATGTGCGCGTGATCAATGCCGCGCCCGACGGCTTTAACATCAATGTCGACTGCGGCTCTACGCATATTGAGCGTCTGCAGCGCCACGTGGTGGAGCAGGGCCTGGATGTGGGTTTTGCCTACGATGGCGATGCCGACCGCTGCCTGGCCGTGGACGAGCGCGGCCGCGTGGTCGACGGTGACCAGATCCTGTACGTGTGCGGTGTGTACCTGAACAAGCACGGGCGTCTCTCGGGCGGTACCGTGGTGCCGACGATCGCCAGCAACTTTGGCCTGATCAAGTCGTTGGAGCTTGCCGGCCTGAGTGCCGTGACCAGCGGCGTGGGCGACCGTCACGTGTATGCCAAGATGCGCGAGGGCGGCTACAGCCTGGGCGGCGAGCAGACGGGCCATACGATCTTTGGCGATATCGAGCGCACGGGCGACGGCATTATGACCTCGCTGCGCGTGATGGAAGTGATTCGTGCCGAGCGCGAGACGCTCTCGCAGCTCACGGCTCCGTGCAAGCTGCTGCCACAGGCGCAGGTGGCCGTGCACGTGGCGGACAAGGACGCCGCGCTCGAGAATATGGGCGTGCAGAACGCCATCGCCGAGGCCGAGGCTGCGCTGGCAGGCGAGGGCCGCGTGCTCGTGCGCAAGAGCGGAACCGAGTCGGTTATCCGCGTGCTGGCCGAGGCGCCCGACCAAGCATCCGCCGATGCCGCCATGAAGCGCATCGCAAGTGCTCTGGAGGCTCTGTAAGGTAGTCATTGGGGACGTTCTTAAACGACTAGGTGGAAAGGGGACGCTGCGGATTGGTTCCGCGGCGTCCCCTTTGCGTTGGCGTGTCGGTTATGCCTTACAGCTCGTAGAGCGTGGTGAACTTGTCCTGCAGGTAGCTGCAGTAGTAGCGGGCATCGAACGCCATGCCGCACGCGCCCTTGATGAGCTCCGGCGCGTCCTTGGCGCGGCCCCACTGCCAAATGTGCTCGCCCAGCCAGGCGCGGACGGGTGTCAGGTCGCCGCTCGCACAGGCGCCGGTAAGGTCGACGCCGTCGCGGCACATGGCCGGCACAAACATGGCGTCGTAGGCGCTGCCCAGTGCATAGGTGGGGAAGTAGCCAAACGAGCCGCCGCTCCAGTGCGTATCCTGCAGGCACCCGTGCGTGTCGTCGGAAACGGGAATGCCCAGGTACTCGTCCATAAAGCGATTCCAAAGCGCGGGGATATCC
This sequence comes from Collinsella aerofaciens, assembly GCF_015670795.1. Lineage (GTDB taxonomy): Bacteria > Actinomycetota > Coriobacteriia > Coriobacteriales > Coriobacteriaceae > Collinsella > Collinsella aerofaciens_Q. The sequence continues at coordinate 24,821 of NZ_JADPCJ010000005.1, forward strand.
TTGGCCATGGCCTCGCCGGCAAACAGCATGCGCTCGATCTGGTAGCGCACCATAACGTGCAGCGGATAGGTGAGCTCATCGGCCTCGGTGCGGATCAACGACGGCTGCGCGATGTTCACGGCGCGGTAGAGCGTGTCCTCGTCGACGTCGCCGTAGACCTCGGGTGCGTGGCGGCGCAGCACCTCGAGCAACGGTCCCATAAAGGCGCGGCTGCGACCCACGGTGTTCTCGAAAAAGCGGCTCTGGCTCTCGTGGATGCCCATGGAGGTGCCACCCTCAAGACAGGTGCGCGCATAGGCAGGATTGACGCCCAGCTCGTACATGGCGTGTCCCGCCTCGTGGATGATGCTGTAGACGTTGGAGATGCAATCGTCCTCGTAGATGTGTGTCGCGATGCGCGCGTCACCCACGGCAAAGCCCTCGCTAAACGGGTGCTCGGTAAAGGCAAGCGTGGTGTCGTCCAGGTTCAGGCCGACAAGCTTCATAAGGTCGAAGCTCATGGCGCGCTGGGCGGCCTCGGGCACGCGGGCGTGCAAAAAGTCGGCATCGGGCTGCTGGCTGCGCTCGCCGATGGCGTGCACGAGCGGCACGACCGTCGCCTTGACCTCATCGCAAAACGCATCGAAGCTCTTGGCGGAAAGGCCGCGCTCGTACTGGTCGAGCCAAACATCGTATGGGTCGCGCTTGGGGTCCATAAGTTCGGCCTGATGCTTAAGTTGGGCGACGATCCTATCCACATAGGGCTCAAAGCTCGCCCAGTCATTAGCCGTCTTGGCCTTGTGCCACACGGCATCGGCCTCGCAGGTGAGCCTGGTCCAGGCCTCGGCCTCCTCGGTGGGGATGACGCTTGCCTCGCGCTGGTCGCGACCGAGCACACGGATCTCGTCGAGCAGCTGCGGGTCGTCAATTTTGCCGCCGGCGACGGTCTCGCGCGCTAACGAGCGTACGAGCTCAACGGATTTCTCGCTGGTCAGCAGCTTGTGATGCTCACCGGCAAGCGTGCCCATGGCGTCGGCACGGGCGGCAGCACCATTGGCAGGGGCAATCGTCGCGCCGTCGAACTCGGCAATCTTGAGCAGGTACTCACGAGTCCACAGCTTGCCCTCGAGTTTGCGGAACTTTTTGACGGCCTTGTCGACTTTAGCGGCCTTGACGCCCTTGGCGGCCTTTGCCACGGCGGCCTTGGCCTTCTTATCGAGTTTCTTTCCCATACCGTATCCTTAATCTCGCAGGCCGAGCACCGCAGGCGGATGCACGGCCACTTTTCACAGCTACTTGCCTTGTACCCAGCGCGAACAAAACGGAACGCGGCGATGCGCTCGCGAAATGTGTTATCCTATAGCCCAATGCGTTGACGGAGAGGGTTTTGCCCGCCGCGTCGCCGGCAAGAGAGGGAAGGTCATGGGCTGCAAGCCTTCCTGCGGTGGCAAGGGCCAAGCGTTCACTCCCGAGCAGCGACCTCAACGGGCACGCGGCCAGTGGCAGCAAAGCCTCAGTAGGGAAGCCGTGAGCCTCGCGACAAGAGGCGCAGAGTGGGCGCGGCGGGCCAGACATCCGCCGGGTCAAACAAGGTGGTACCGCGGAATTTAACCGTCCTTGGGCAATGCACATGCCCGAGGGCGGTTTTTTGTTACCGAACCGGGCCGCGCATCCGCAGCATCGGGCGGCGTCAGCCGTCCCGGGGTGCGGATGCGCGAGAGACGAAAGGGAAGACATGAGTCTGATTGATGATCTGGTCAAACTCGAGGAAGAGGCCAAGGAGCTCGTCACTAGCGCCGACGACGCCGCAAAGCTCGAGGCCGCGCGCGTTGAGCTGCTCGGCCGCAAGGGCCGCATCACCGGCCTGATGCGCATGATGGGCAAGCTCGCCCCCGAGGACCGTCCCGTGATGGGCAAGCGCGCCAACGAGATGCGCCAGCTGATCGAGGGCATGCTCGACGAGCGCACCACCGAGATGAAGGCCGCCGCCCTCAAGCATGCACTCGAGCACGAGGCCGTCGACATCACGCTGCCGGGCATCCGTCCGCAGATCGGTCACCAGCACCTGATCAAGCAGATCATCGAGGAGGCCGAGGATATCTTCTGCGGTATCGGCTACACCGTCGAGTCCGGCCCCATGGTCGATACCTCCTACTACAACTTCACCGCGCTCAACGCGCCCATGGATCACCCGAGCCGCTCGGCTCGCGACACGTTCTATGTGGTCGACAACAACCCCGGCAGCGTCGCGCATCCCGAGGCCCACGCTCACGGCGAGTCCGACGTACTGCTGCGCACCCAGACCTCGGGCGTGCAGATCCACACCATGGAGTCGCAGAAGCCGCCCATCTACATGATCTGCCCGGGCACCGTCTACCGTCCCGACACGGCCGACGCCTGCCACCTGCCGCAGTTCAACCAGATTGAGGGCCTGGTCGTCGACGAGGGCATCACCTTTGGCGATCTTAAGGGCACGCTCGACTACTTTGTTAAGTGCATGTTTGGCGAGGACCGCAAGACGCGCTACCGCCCGCATTTCTTCCCCTTCACCGAGCCTTCTTGCGAGGTGGACGTGAGCTGCCACGTCTGCGGCGGCAAGGGCTGCAACTTCTGCAAGCACAGCGGCTGGATCGAGATCTTGGGCTGCGGCATGGTCGACCCCAACGTCCTGATCAACTGCGGCATCGACCCCGAGAAGTACACCGGCTTCGCCTTTGGTATTGGCGCCGAGCGCGTCGCGGCACTGCGCTACGACCTGCCCGACCTCAGAACGCTCATGACGGGCGATATGCGCTTCTTGAACCAATTTTAGGCTTGCCCAGGCACCCCATCTTGGCGTTCAAACCGTCGCTCGCGTACCTTTAGTACGCGTCGCTCCTCTTTCACGCCAACCTGGGGCACCTGGACAACCCTAAGGCGAACGTCTTCATTTGATATTTCCTCCCTATGCGGAGATTAAGAACTAGGAGAGCTACATGCGCGTTTCTTACGACTGGCTCAAGACCATGATCGATATTCCGGAGGATCCCAAGACCCTTTCGGACGAATATATCCGTACCGGCACCGAGGTCGAGGCGATCGACACCGTGGGCGAGTCCTTCGACCACGTGGTGACCGCTAAGGTGCTCACCAAGACCCCGCACCCCGATAGCGACCACATGTATGTGTGCTCGGTCGACGTGGGCGACAAGAACCTCGACCCCGACGGCAATCCCGCTCCGCTGCAGATCGTCTGCGGCGCGCAGAACTTTGAGGCCGGCGACCACATCGTCACGGCCATGATCGGCGCCGTGCTTCCCGGCGACGTCAAGATCAAGAAGAGCAAGCTTCGCGGCGTCGTGTCCATGGGCATGAACTGCTCCGCGCGCGAGCTCGGCCTGGGTGGCGACCACTCCGGCATTATGATCCTGCCCGAGGATACGCCCTGCGGCATGCCGTTTGCCGAGTACGTGGGCTCGAGCGACACCGTGCTCGACTGCGAGATCACGCCCAACCGCCCCGACTGCCTGTCCATGATCGGCATGGCTCGCGAGACCGGCGCCATCTTCGACCGCGATTTCCACGTTGAGCTGCCCGCCATTAAGGCCGAGGCCGGCCGCGCGACCGACGACGAGCTTTCCGTCGAGATCGCTGACGAGGGCCTGTGCGACCGCTACGTTGCCCGCATCGTGCGCAACGTCAAGGTCGGCCCGTCGCCCGACTGGATGGTCAAGCGCCTTAACGCCTTGGGCGTGCGCCCGCACAACAACATCGTCGACATCACCAACTATGTGATGATGCTCACCGGTCAGCCGCTGCACGCCTTTGACCTGGACACCTTTGCCGAGCGCGATGGCCACCGTCGTGTGGTGGTTCGCGCCGCCCAGCAGGACGAGAAGTTCACGACGCTCGACGGCGAGGAGCGCGTGCTCGACGCCGGTATGGGCCTCATCACCGACGGCGAGCGTCCCGTGGCGCTGGCCGGCGTAATGGGCGGCATGGATTCCGAGATCGAGGACGACACCGTCGACGTGATGGTCGAGAGCGCCTGCTTCAACGCCGGTCGCACCTCGCACACCAGCCGCGATCTGTCGCTGATCTCCGACGCCTCCATTCGCTTTGAGCGCCAGGTCGACGAGACCGGCTGCGTGGATGTCGCCAACGTTACCTGCGCGCTGATCGAGGAGATCGCCGGCGGCGAGGTTGCTCCCGGCTATGTGGACGTGTTCCCCGCGCCCAAGACCATCGACAGCATTAAGCTGCGCCTGGCCCGCGTGCGTGCCATCTGCGGTGCCGACATCGAGCCCGACTTTATCGAGCGTTCGCTCACCCGCCTGGGCTGCACCGTCGAGCGCGACGGCGAGGACTTTATGGTCACGCCGCCGAGCTTCCGTCCCGACCTGCCGCGTGAGATCGACCTGATCGAGGAGGTCCTGCGCCTATGGGGCATGGGCCGCGTTACGGCGACCATCCCGGCTGCCAAGAACCACATCGGCGGCCTGACCCGCGAGCAGAAGCTCACCCGTAAGGTCGGCGAGATCCTGCGCGCCTGCGGCCTCAACGAGACCACGACCTTTGGCTTTGCCGCCCCGGGCGACCTGGAGAAGATTGGTATGTCCACCGAGGGCCGCGGCTGCCCCGTGGTTCTCATGAACCCGCTGGTGGCCGAGCAGACCGAGATGCGCCGCTCGCTGCTGCCGGGTCTGCTGCAGTCTGTGGCCTACAACGAGGCCCACGGCACGCCCAACGTGCACCTGTACGAGGTCGGCAGCCTGTTCCATGGCCGCGAGAACGCCAGCCTGCCCAAGGAGACCAAGTCCGTGGCGGGCGTGCTCTCGGGCCAGTGGAGCGAGCAGTCCTGGAACATGAAGTACCGTAAGCTGCGCTTCTTCTTTGGCAAGGGCATTGTCGAGGAGCTGCTTGCTCAGCTGCGCATCGAGAAGGTTCGCTTCCGTCCCGTCGAGGGCGAGGGCTATGCCTTCTTGCAGCCGGGTCGCGCCGCCGAGGTTCTGTCCGGCGGTACCGTGCTGGGCTGGGTTGGCGAGATTCACCCCGAGGCGCGCGAGGCTATGGGCATTGACGAGGTTGTCGTTGCCTTTGAGCTCGACCTGGACAAGCTGATCAAGGGCGCCCGCAACCAGGAGAACTACCGTGAGTTCTCGCAGTACCCGGCCGTTGAGCACGACCTTGCTATCGTGGTCGACAACACTGTGACCTGCGAGGATCTTGAGCGCCGTATTACCAGCGCCGGAGGCAAGCTGCTCGAGGATGTGCGTCTGTTCGACGTCTACCGCGATCCCATCCGCATCGGAGCGGGCAAGAAGTCCATGGCCTTTGCGCTTACGTATCGCTCCGACGACCACACGCTTACCAGCGAAGAGGTCGAAAAGGCGCACCAGAAGATCGTTACCAAGGTGTGCAAGGGCGTAAACGGCGAGGTCCGCGGCTAGGTCCTGCGCCGGATATAGGCCAGCGTCGGCTGCCGTCGAGTCTTACGTGACTGCTGTTTTCGGTATAAGGCACCGTTGAGCCTGCATATATGACACGCGCATTACATAACGGCGTGCTGCTTTGTCGGCAGTGCGCCGTTTTGCTATGATAGCCCGCGGCGTGTTACGAATCTGACATTACGTAACACTGGAAAGGTGATTCAAGCGGCGTTGCAATTCCGTGCGCCGATAACCGGGAGGCGTACATGCACATTCCAGATAATTATCTGTCCCCGCAGACCGATGCCGTCATGGCGGTGGCAATGGTGCCCGTCTGGGTTCACTGTATCAAGAAGGTGCGCGCCACGCTCGATCGCGAGCACATGGCTTTCCTGGGCATCTGCGCCGCATTTTCCTTCTTGCTTATGATGTTCAACGTGCCGCTGCCCGGCGGCACCACTGGCCACGCCGTTGGTGGCGCACTCATCGCGCTGCTGCTGGGCCCCGAGGCCGCGGCTATCGCGGTTTCGGTCGCGCTGGCGCTGCAAGCGCTGCTGTTTGGCGACGGCGGCATCCTGTCCTTTGGCGCTAACTGCTTTAACATGGCCTTCGTGTTGCCGTTTGCCGCAGCCATCGTGTTCCGCGCGCTTAACAGCCGTTTGCACGACAAGAGCTGGGGCACCTCGGTTTCGGCCATCGTAAGCGGCTGGGTCGGCCTGTGCCTGGCGGCCCTGTGCGCAGCAATCGAGTTTGGTATTCAGCCGATGCTTTTCACGAATGCTTCGGGCGCTCCGCTGTACTGCCCCTTCCCGCTGTCCATTGCCATTCCGGCCATGATGATCCCGCATATGTTGGTAGCCGGCGTGGTCGAGGGCGTGGCGACTGCCGCGATCTACGGCTTTATCAAGAAGACGGCGCCGAGCGTTATCGTCGGCCCCGAAGCCGCCGATGGACAGCTTGCTGCCGAGGGCGCTGCTGCAAAGAAGACCTCGCTGGTCCCCACGCTCATCTTGGTTGCCGTGCTTGTCGTGGCCACGCCGCTGGGCCTGCTGGCCACGGGTGACGCCTGGGGTGAGTGGGACGCCGAGGGCGCCGCGACCGCCGTTCAGGAGGCTGGCGACGACAGCCTGCAGGCTTCGGTCGGTCTCGACACCCCGACCTTTGCCGACGCTCTGCCTACGGGTGATTACCTGCAGGCCTATTCCGAGGAGCAGGGTCTCGGCTTTGCCGGTCAGGCTGCCATGTATATCCTGTCCGGCGTGATTGGCGTGGCGGTGCTCACCATCGCATTCCGTCTGATCTCGCTGACGGTCAAGGAAAGCGGAGCCCATGGCGATGGTCGAGCTGCCTAGCTGGCTTGCGGCCGAGGAGCGATACGAGCCCACGGGCGCTCGTCATCGCGTGATGCAAAAGAACGTCCTGCACCTGGCGAGCCTGCTTGAGCGGGTTCGCCTGGGTGGAGGCGCGCACGAGGGCGGGTCGATGGTCGACCGCGCCCTTTCTTGCGTTTCGGCTCCGGTGCGCCTGGTGGGGATATTCGTTTGCGTCCTGTGCGTGTGCCTGACACAAAGCCCGCTGTACCTCATGTTGATGGCGGCCATTGCGCTGGTGCTCGTTGCCGTGCGTCCCGTACGCGGGCTGCGCGCGACCTTTGTGCCGGCGCTTGGCGCCGCGGGGCTCGCAGTGGTTTTGGCGCTGCCTGCCCTGCTGCTGGGTGCTTCCGCTACGGGCGCCATGCTCAAGATTGCGCTCAAGACCTTCATTAATGTGTCGCTGGTGCTGGGCGTTTCGTGGACCCTCACGTGGAGCCGCATATCGGCGGCGCTCAAGATGCTGCATCTACCCGACGAAGTTATCTTTACGTTTGATATGGCGCTCAAGCACATCGAGGTGCTGGGTCGTACGGCGCACGATCTGTGCGAATCGGTCATGCTGCGCAGCGTTGGCCGTGCGCCCGAGGGATTTTCGCGTACCGATTCGATCGCGGGTATCATGGGCATGACCTTTATCAAGGCGATGAAATGCAGCCGCGCGATGGACGAGGCTATGCTTTGCCGCGGCTTTGCCGGTGCGTATCCGGCTCCCGCGCGCGCCAGGTTTGGCTGGCGCGATGCGGCCTATGCGGCCGGCGTGGCGCTGCTGACAGTGTTGTGCGCCGTGCTGTAGGCGCTGCTGGTTCCGACTGGGGATGTAAATGGGGAAGGGCGACGTTTTGACGATCGATATGAATAGTGCGGCGGGCACGAACGGTGTGGGCGGCGCCGAGGTCGTTCCGCTCATCGAGCTGCGCGACGTGGTGTTCTCCTATGCGGGGCATACGGTTGTCGATGGCGTGTCGCTGCAGGTCGATCGTGGTGAACTCGTTGCCCTGCTCGGTCCCAACGGCTGCGGCAAGACGACGATTATGCGTCTTATTAACGGCCTTGAACTCGCGGACGCAGGGGCATACCTGTTTGACGGGCACGTGGTCGATGCGGCGTATCTGAAGGATTCTGCTGCTGCTCAGAAGTTCCACCAGCGCGTGGGCTTCGTATTCCAAAACGCCGATGCCCAGCTGTTCTGCGCCACGGTGGGCGAGGAAGTTGCTTTTGGTCCCGCGCAGATGGGGCTGCCGGCAGACGAGCTCGAGCGCCGCGTGCGCGATGCCATGGGGCTGTTTCAGGTTGCTGACCTTGCCGACGCCTCTCCCTATCAGCTCTCGGGCGGGCAAAAGAAGCGCGTTGCGCTGGCTGCGGTGGTGTCGATGAACCCGGATATCTTGGTCCTCGACGAGCCTACCAATGGACTCGACGAGGATTCATGCGACATCGTGGTCAACTTCTTGCTGGCCTACGTCGCGGTGGGTAAGACGGTCTTGATGAGCACGCATCACCAGGATTTGGTGCGACGCCTGGGTGCCCGTGCAATCTATATCGATCGATATCACCATGTGGTCGAGGCGCCTTCGCCGTCGTATGGAACCGAAAGCGGTGCTACGGACTAGTTGCTGCGTAGAGCGTGCGTAGCCGCCCGCGCGGCTTTGCCGTGATGGTATAGTTATCCAGGTTTTTTATGGGGGTGGCTATGCCAAGTTGGAACATTCATATCGCTCAGACGGAGCGTTTGCTGGAGCGCACCGGTGCGCTTGCCAATAGCGTGCGCGACCGCAATGCCTTTTTGTTTGGCTGCGTGGTTCCGGATATCTTCGTGGGCTATATGGTCCCTGGCATCGCCGATCCCATCCCGTACCGCATTACGCACTTTGCCAAGCCTGAGCCCATCCCAAAGCCTCGTGAGCATGAGTTCTGGGATACCTATGTGGCACCGTTGCTTAAAAGTTCGCCCATCGGTGCGCCAGCCGCGGCGACCTCGATTATCGAGGAACGCGAGCGACTGAACCGCGTGCACTATCCCCAGCGCTACAAGGATGCCGAGCCGGTTGCCGGTCCCGGCGCCTGTGAGTTCTCGCTTGCGTCCGAGGACGTGGCGCAGTCGTTGCTCGATTTGACACTGGGTGTCTGGTCGCATCTGGTGGCCGATACCGTATGGAATACGCGCGTGAATCAGTACCTGGAGGTGCACGGCGGCAAGCCGTGCGAGGAGTTCCGCATTAAAAAGCAAGGCGACTTTGACTGGTTTGGCAAGACGCTGGGCATTGTTTCCATCCCGCGTGCGACCGATCGCCTGTATACCGCTGCGACGCGTTTTGGGCAGTATCCCATCCATAAAGAATATGTGCTCAAGACCATCGGCGTCATGCACGAGATTGTACGCGAAAACCCCGGTGAGCCCGACCATCCGCCATACCGCCTGCTAACCGAGGAGTTTTTCGATGCAACGTTTACCGAGGTCATCGAGCTGACCGAGGCGGGATTTGCGGCTCGCGCCGAATCGCCCGATGTGCCTGCGCTGCCCCTGATTGCTAGCTGCTAGCTGGCCGGCCCGGCAGTGAATAGCTCAACCCAATCGACAAGTAGCTCTTGCCGTAAGGTATCTTCGGCAATGCGTTCCTGTTTGGTCTTTGGGATGTGGGGAAGCCCGGCCTTTTTATGGATGAGCTCGGCTATGTGGTCGAAGCTCTTCTTCTCCTTGATCTGGTCATAGGTAATTTGGATGACGTCGTAGCCCATGCTTGTGAGTGCGGTGGCGCGCTCGGCATCGGAGAGGCTCGCGGCTTCGCTGTCGTGGGCAGAGCGGCCTTGGCATTCCAGAATGACGCCCATGCTGTCGGTGGCGCTTTCGATGAGGATATCGGCGTAGCAGCAGGTTTTGTCATACAGCGAACGTGCGGCTTCACTGAGCGGGATGCGCGCGTTGTTGGCGATCTCGATGCCCTGGCCGCCCTCGTCGCGGGGGAGCGAGATAAGCATGGAGGTCTGTACTTCGAAGGGCGAGGCGGCCTGCCCCGTCATGTGCTCGGCCGCCCAGCGCAGTTGTTTGACGCCGCGCAGGCCTGCGGCTTGCTTGGCGAACGCGGCGATATCCGTTGCGGTAAGAAGCGGCGTGCGCTTCCACAAGTTGGTGTCATTGCCCTTGGTGTCGTTAACTCGCTCCCAGCCGCAGTTGGGTGGAATGAACTTAAGCGAAATAGCTTCATCGAGTTGTTGTTGCGTTCGCTCGCAGGGCTTAAACACTGCAAAGGAGCCGCACGTCTCGTAGCAAGCCATGAGTAACTGGTTGCGTGAAACCTGCGTAGCAAGGTTGAGCAGCGTGAACTCCGGTGACGTGACATCAAACCCATGTTCAGTCTGCCTAAACGACCCCGGAGGTGGTTCTTGGGTCAGGAGGTGCGATTTAAACAGGCTTCGCGACCCGGATTGTGCCCGAGTGAATACAAGCCTGTGAAGTGGTGCGTGAAGCAGGTCTTTTACAACTGCATGACTTCCGAGACCACAACATCTGCGATCCATATTGCCAAGGCTAATGGCGGGGTAAAGGCCTAATACCTGCGGCGGGATGCGGTAGTAGTTAAAGGCGGATTGCCCACAAAGCGTCAGGTCCATAATGCCCTCCTGGCCGAAATCATCTCTTTGAAGCGAGTGATGCCAGCGTCAATCCGGAAGTATGCGGCAAAATCTGAACCCTATGAGCGGACCTGGCTTTTGAGGCTAGTTTATCAGGCATTTTGTTGCGAAAAAACAGGGTGTGCTCGGAGGTTCCAGAATTTGCCGCATACTTCCGAAAACCAGGTCGATTTGGTTCTTGCTAAAACGATTTATCAGCCCTGTGTGAGGTGTGGGTTTGCCACCGGGCGAACACTTTTAGCGCTTGGGGCTTTATTTTTTGGGCCTCGAAGGGTGGATTTCGCGCTTTTGGTAAAGAAATGAGTGCGTGTTTTGCCGTGCGGCGGCATTGGCACAGAAAAAGGGCCCGGAAGGCAATGCCTTCCGGGCCCTTTGCAATGCAAATCTGCTTGCAAGTACGATTTAGCGCACCTGAGCGACGTAAGCGACGTTGGTCGAGGAGACCTTGTCCTCGAGCTGGACGCTCATGCGGGGATCGCCGGCGGTAGCGACGGTCAAATCGCCAGTCTTGACGTAGCCGAGCTCCTTAGCGGTCTCGATCGCCTTGACGATCGTGCCGTTGACGGTGCCCTGGGTAATCTCGGCCTGGTGCGGGATGACGCCCCAGTACATGATCATCTGCTGGACGGCCCACTCGTGGCGGGAGAACGCGCAGATCGGCATGTTGGGACGGAAGTGCGAGATCAGGCGAGCGGTACGACCGGTGGTCGTCGGCACGGTGATGCACTTGGCGCCAACGGTGGTGGCCATGTTCACAGCGGACATACCCACAACGTTGTTGACGACGCGGGTGCCGTGAGCGTCAGCCGGAACCTCGAGCGGAGCGTGAGCCGGGAGGTACTTCTCGGTCTCGAGAGCGATGCTGGCCTGCATCTTGACGGCCTCGACCGGGTACTTACCGGCAGCGGACTCGCCAGAGAGCATGACGGCGTCGGTGCCGTCGTAGATGGCGTTAGCGACGTCGGCAACCTCGGCGCGCGTCGGGCGCGGGTTCTGCTGCATGGAGTCGAGCATCTGCGTAGCGGTGATAACGGGCTTGTAGGCCGCGTTGCACTTGGCGATGATCTCCTTCTGGATGTGCGGAACGAGCTCGGGCTTGATCTCGATGCCCAGGTCGCCACGGGCGACCATGATGCCGTCGGAAGCCTCGAGAATCTCGTCGAAGTTCTCGACGCCCAGGGCGCACTCGATCTTCGGGAAGATCGTCACGTGCTCGCCACCGTTCTCGCGGCAAAGCTTGCGGATGCCGCGGACGGACTCGCCGTCACGGATGAAGGAAGCGGCGATGTAGTCGATGTTCTCGGTCAGGCCAAAGAGGATGTCCTGACGATCGCGCTCGGTGATGGCGGGCAGAGAGATGTTGACGTTGGGCATGTTGACGCCCTTGCGCTCGCCGATCAGGCCGTCGTTCTTAACGACGCAGGTCATGTCCTGGCCGTCGACGGACTCGACCTCGAGGGCAACCAGGCCGTCATCGATCAGGATGAGGGAGCCCTTCTCGACCTCGGAGGGCAGGGCCAGGTAGTCGAGGGAGATGTGCTCAGCGGTGCCGTGGAAATCCTCGGACGTGGGCTGAGCGGTGACGACGATCTTGTCGCCGGTCTTGACGGCAACCTTCTTGCCGTCGACCAGAAGGCCGGTGCGGACCTCGGGGCCCTTGGTGTCGAGCAGGATGCCGACGGGCAGACCGAGCTCCTTGGAAATACGACGGACGCGCTCGATGCGACCGTGGTGCTCGTCGTAGGATCCGTGCGAGAAGTTAAAACGGGCGACGTTCATGCCCGCCTTGATCATCTCACGGATGGTCTCGTCGCTATCGCAGGCGGGACCCATGGTGCATACAATCTTAGTGCGCTTGTACATTCAGACCTCCATCTGACATCGTCTTGCGCTGATAGATAAACCATAAGAAATAAAACTGAGATGATTATAACGAAATGACGACCGAACACCCCCAAAAATCGACCGTATGCCGAATTAGAAGTTCATTTTTTGCGGTAAAAACGGTATATGAAAAAACTTTATCAACCGTTCTGACCGCTGCTATCTGGGCGATATTTCAGTTTGACGATGCGCCGAAGGAAAAACGTTTTATCAATGTTGAGCATCACACGGTCTGCATCGTTGCACTCGAGCCGTGTTTCCAATTGGAATGTTTTGGCTAGACGCGCCGCTTTGGGGTACCATAGCTCCACTATCAACTGCCGCTCAGCACGGCAGCCTTGATGAGCCCTTGCCCTTCTCCTGGGAATTATGATCGGGCATCAATCTGCTGAGTGGCCCGAATCCCAGGAGGGGACTCTATATGCAAAAGGAATACCTGTCCGCCGCGGCGGAGGTACTCAGCGACCAAGGTGTCGATGAGTACCTCGGCCTGAGCAACGACGAGGCGTCGTCGCGCCTCGCCAAGACAGGCCCTAACAAGCTCGAGGAAGCCGAGAAGACACCGTTGTGGAAGCGCTTCTTTGAGCAGATGGCCGATCCCATGGTCATCATGCTGATCGTTGCCGCCGTCATCAGTGCACTCACGGGCATGGTCAAGGGCGAGGCGGACTTTGCCGACGTCGCCATCATCATGTTCGTCGTTATCGTCAACTCGGTGCTGGGCGTGGTTCAGGAGGCCAAGAGCGAGGAGGCTCTCGAGGCCCTGCAGGAGATGAGCGCGGCGCAGTCCAAGGTGCTGCGCGACGGCAAGCTCGTGCACCTGCCGAGCGCCGAGCTCGTGCCCGGTGACGTGATCATGCTCGAGGCGGGCGACTCCGTCCCGGCCGACTGCCGCGTGCTCGAGAGCGCCACGATGAAGATCGAGGAGGCCGCCCTTACCGGCGAGTCCGTGCCCGTCGAGAAGCATGCCAACGTGATTGAGCTCGCCGCTGGCACCGACGACGTGCCGCTCGGCGACCGCAAGAACATGTGCTACATGGGTTCCACCGTGGTATACGGCCGCGGCCGCGCCGTCGTGGTCGGCACCGGCATGAACACCGAGATGGGTAAGATCGCCGGCGCCCTGGCCGAGGCCAAGGAAGAGCTCACGCCGCTGCAGGTGAAGCTTGCCGAGCTCAGCCGCATCCTCACCATCATGGTTATCGTCATCTGCGTCGTCATCTTTGGTGTCGACATCATCCGCCACGGCGTGGGCAACGTTCTCACCGATCCGACCGCGCTGCTCGACACCTTTATGGTCGCTGTCTCGCTCGCCGTCGCCGCCATCCCTGAGGGCCTGGTTGCCGTCGTGACCATCGTGCTGTCGCTTGGCGTGACCAAGATGGCCAAGCGTCAGGCAATCATCCGCAAGCTCTCTGCCGTCGAGACCCTTGGCTGCACGCAGACCATCTGCTCCGACAAGACCGGTACCCTTACCCAAAACAAGATGACCGTCGTCAAGCACGAGCTCGCCGCGCCTAAGGAGAAGTTCCTGGCCGGTATGGCTCTGTGCTCCGATGCCCAGTGGGACGAGGAGCTGGGCGAGGCCGTGGGCGAGCCGACTGAGTGCGCGCTCGTCAACGACGCCGGCAAGGCGGGGCTCACCGGCCTGACCGCCGAGCACCCGCGTGTGGGCGAGGCCCCGTTCGACTCCGGCCGCAAGATGATGTCCGTGGTCGTCGAGACCCTGGATGGCGAGTATGAGCAGTACACCAAGGGCGCGCCCGACGTGGTGATCGGCCTGTGCACCCATATCTACGACGGCGACAAGGTCGTTCCGCTGACCGAGGAGCGTCGTGCCGAGCTCGTGGCCGCCAACAAGGCCATGGCCGACGAGGCCCTGCGCGTACTGGCGCTGGCAAGTCGCACCTACACCGAGGTCCCGGACGACTGCAGCCCCGCTGCGCTCGAGCACGACCTGGTCTTCTGCGGCCTGTCTGGCATGATTGACCCGGTTCGCCCCGAGGTCGCCGACGCCATCCGCGAGGCGCACGACGCCGGTATCCGCACCGTCATGATCACGGGCGACCACATCGACACCGCCGTGGCCATCGCCAAGCAGCTGGGCATCGTCACCGATCGCAGCCAGGCCATCACCGGTGCCGACCTCGATCGCATGAGCGACGAGGAACTCGACGCGCACATCGAGGACTACGGCGTGTATGCCCGCGTCCAGCCCGAGCATAAGACACGCATCGTCGAGGCTTGGAAGTCGCGCGACCAGATCGTGGCCATGACGGGCGACGGCGTCAACGACGCCCCGTCCATCAAGCGCGCCGACATCGGCGTTGGCATGGGCATCACCGGTACCGATGTCACCAAGAACGTCGCCGACATGGTGCTTGCCGACGACAATTTCGCCACCATCATCGGTGCCTGCGAAGAGGGCCGTCGCATCTACGACAACATCCGCAAGGTCATTCAGTTCCTGCTTTCGGCCAACCTTGCCGAGGTCTTCTCGGTATTCATCGCCACGCTCATCGGCTTTACCATCTTCCAGCCGGTGCAGCTGCTGTGGGTGAACCTGGTCACCGATTGCTTCCCCGCGCTCGCGCTGGGCATGGAGGACGCCGAGGGCGACATCATGAAGCGCAAGCCGCGCAACGCCAAGGACGGTGTCTTTGCCGGACATATGGGTCTGGACTGCGTGGTCCAGGGCCTAATCATCACCGTGCTGGTGCTGGCGAGCTTCTTTGTGGGCGTGTACTTTGACATGGGCTACATCCACATCGCCGATATGATCGCCGGCAATGCCGACGAGGAAGGCGTGATGATGGCGTTCATCACGCTCAACATGGTCGAGATTTTCCACTGCTTCAATATGCGCAGCCGTCGTGCGTCGCTGTTCACCATGAAGAAGCAGAACAAGTGGCTGTGGGCTTCCGCCGCGCTGGCACTGGTGCTGACGGTGATCGTGACCGTGCAGCCGACGCTTGCCGAGATGTTCTTTGGCCCCGTGACGCTTGAGCTCAAGGGCGTTCTTGCCGCGCTGGGCCTGGCCTTCCTGATCATCCCGCTGATGGAGATCTACAAGGCGATCATGCGCGCTGTGGAGAAAGAGTAACGTACCTGTCCGGGCCTGCCCCACGCCCTTTCTCCCTCACTGGTCCTCGCGCTTCGCGCTGCGGGATCGTTCGGGAGAAAGGGCTTCCGGGGCGGGCCCTGCGGTATCCTTGCTGGCTTTTCTCCCGCGCGGATGATAAAGGGCTGAGGGAAAGTTTGTGAGCTGGTCGGGCTTTGCCCGGCCAGCTCTTTTTGATTTAAAATACCTGCTCAGTTGTGATTTATGGTGCTGGGAGGCGCTTGTGGGCAAGGCTAAGGCTAAGGCGAAGAAAAAGACGACGGGGGCGCGGGCTAAGCGCGATCGTCGTCGGAAGCTCGCGACCGAGGCTCCCGTATCTGCTGAGGAGCTGCTGGCAAGCGTGCCGGGGCTTGACGCGCTGCAGGACGTTCCGGCGTTTGATGACCTGCCAGTCGATGAAACCCAGCAGACTGCCTTTGATGATTTCTGCGCACATGCCGAGGAGCCCGAGCAGATGCGGCTGGGTGCCGTGGTGCGCTTGGATCGCGGGTTTCCGCTGGTGGCGACTGCCGACGACACCTTCCGCGCCGAGCATGCCGTGGGGTTTGCCAAGTCGCGCGGCGAGGACGAGGTCCTGTTGCCTGCCGTGGGCGACCGTGTGGCGGTGCGCCGCGCTCCCGGGCACGATATGGGCGTGATTGAGTGCGTGCTGCCGCGCCGTACGAGCTTTGAGCGTTGGCGCGGCCGTGCCCGTGGAGAGCGCCAGGTGCTCTGCTCCAACGTGGATAGCGTGCTAATCGTGCAGGCGCTCGGTGCCGGCGAGGTGCTGCTCGACCGCGTGGCGCGCTCGCTGGTGTTGGCGCTCGACTGCGATGCCGAACCGGTGGTGGTGCTCACCAAAGCTGATCGCTGCGATGCCGAGGAGCTCGAGCGCGATCTGGACCGCATGCGCCGCCTGGTGGGTCCGGACGTGCGCGTGATCGTGACGTCCTCTGCCGAGGGGCGCGGCCTGGACGAGGTTCGTTCCTGCGTGCCTGCCGGGAGCTGCGCCATGATTCTGGGCGAGTCGGGTGCCGGCAAGTCGACGCTGCTCAATGCGCTGCTGGGCCACGATACGTTGGCGACTGGCGGTGTGCGCGAACGCGACGACCAGGGCCGTCACACTACCGTCGCGCGCGTGATGGTGGCACTGCCGGGCGACGCCGGCGTGATCGCCGATGCCCCGGGCCTGCGCAGCTTACCGCTCGTGGGTCACGAGCGGGGTCTGGCGCGCGCCTTCCCCGAGATTGTCGAGGCATCGCGCGCGTGCCGGTTTGGCGATTGCACGCATACCCATGAGCCGGGTTGTGCCGTTCGCGAGGCCGAGGACGCCGGGCAGATCGACAGCCTGCGTTTGGAAACGTTCCAAAACCTGGCGTCATCCATGCGCGTGAGTGCTCAAATGCTCGATCCCGATGTCCACCTGTAATTGATTTTTCCTATGACAGCCGTCTTCCAACTGTTCGGGAGACGGCTTTTTTGCTGCGAAAAAGCCTCGAAACATGCAGTTTGCTGACGTGCTGACCAAAACCTTGCCACGAGCTTGACGGGCTGGTTAGTTTTTGGTCAGCGATTGGTTTGACATCGAAAACCGAGATCGCGATTGCGCCGCTTTGCACTCTGACCACCCAGACAATGGTGGTACGGGCATTCGCCCGGCACTGCCATGAGAGGAGCGGCCGTGAACAAGAGCAAGCGCATCGCCATCAGTCTGGTCGCGGGCGTGCTCGCTGCGCTGCTCTGCATGGTTTACGGCTCGTCGATTCGCTCGCAAGCCGAACAGGTCCAGGCTGAGACCTTGGCCAAGTACGGTGGCGATCGCGCCGAGGTATGCGTCGCGGCGCGCGATATCGATGTGGGCGAGACCCTCGATGAGACCAATGTCATAACCCAGGAATGGCTGACGAGTCTGCTGCCGCGTGACGCGGCGACCGAGCTGCGCCAGGTGCGCGGCGACGTGACGACTTCGCGTATTCCCAAAAACGCCGTGATCTGCAATGTCTACACCAAGGCCGAGAGCCACAAGCTCGAGGTGCCTAAGGGCAAGGTCGCCGTTTCGGTGGCGGTCGATGCCGAGCACTCGGTCGGCGGTGCTACGGGCGTGGGCAGCTACGTGGATGTGTATGTGCAAAAAGACGGCGTAACCGATCGACTGTGCGGCGCGTACGTGATCGATACCAGTGAGGATTCCGGCGCCACGCGCGAGGGCAAGATCGAATGGGTGACGCTGGCGGCTGACCCCGAAGACGTCAAGGAACTGCTGGGAGCCTCGGGCAAGGGAACGGTCAGCTTGACGATTCCCGCCACGGCGCGCGGCAAAAAGAGCGGAGGCGACGAGTGATGAAGGCGATCTGGCTTGCGTGCTGCGCGTGCGGCGATTACGGGCTGTTGCAGCGGGAAGTCGAGGGCCGTGATACGGGTGCACAGGTGCTTCGCGTGGGTGACCTGGACGGGCTGGTTTCCATGGCGCGGGCGTTTCCGTCGCGCCGCGGAGCTGCCATCATCGCGGCGTCTCTGTTTGATACCGAAGATGTGCGCAAGACTGTTGCGCGCCTGACGGCCGAAGGCCGCGTGAGTCGCGTGGTCGTGTTGATAGAAGCACTCGATCCGTCGGATATCGAGGGGCTGTTTCGCGCAGGGGCGACCGAGGTCATCGCTGCGCACAGTATATGCGGCAACGGGCGAGCGGGCGAGGGAGCGGTTGATTCCGATCGGCGCATGACGATTGAGCCCGATGCTTTTGTTGATAGGGAACCCGGGGCGCCTCGCGCTACAAGAGGCCCGCGTGTTGATGATTATGGAAAAGCGGAAGCCGAGCATGGTCGGCGCCCCCGGAACCCCCTTGTATACGATGACGCTGGAGGACCGGCGCAGCATGCTGGCGACTCCCCGGCTGTAGATATGGGATACGTGCGCGGCGTGAATCTGGCGGATGAACTCGACGAAGTTGAGGGCTTTGCCGGGTGCGGCGAGTTGTCGCTGATGCAGCATGAGCAGATTGCGCAGAACGAGCCTGCCTCGCAGACCGAACAAGCCGCCATGCCGGCTTGGACGCAGCGTGTAGTTGCGGCGGGGGAGACGGGGACGCTGTCACCGACGCCCGCCCCGCCGCCTCCGATGCCGCCGGCAGACGCTGCCGCTTCGCCGCATCGAGCTCCGGTCATCTGCGCCATTTCGGGTTCGGGCGGTTGCGGCAAGTCGACGATCGTTGCCACCATGGCACACACATCGTCGCTGTTGGGCTTGCGTGCCGCCGTGCTCGACCTGGACCTGATGTTTGGAAACCTTTACGACTTGTTAGGCGTCGATGCTCCGCACGATATGGCGGCACTTATCGAGCCGTCGGCGGCGGGCACGCTCACCGAGCCGGATATCGTGGCCGCATCGATGCGCGTCGCCCCGGGCGTTACGCTCTGGGGTCCCGTCGCGGCGCCCGAGCAAGCCGAGCTCATGGCACGTCCGGTGGAGCTGCTGCTCGATGTCCTGCGTCGCGAATCCGACGTGGTCTTTATCGATACCTCGGTCTTTTGGGGCGATGCCGTGGCGGCTGCGGTGGCGGCGAGCGACCGTTGCCTGGTCGTTGGCGATGCGGCGGTGTCGTCCGCGACATCGGCGTCGCGCGTCATTGAACTGGCAAGTCGAGTAGGTGTGCCGCGCACGCGCATGAGCGCCGTGTTCAACCGGTTCGGTGCGCGCGGGGCAGACGAGGACGTCGCCATGCGCTTTGAGATTGCCTGTGCGTTGAGCTCCAAGATTCGTATCGCCGATGGCGGGCAGGATCTCGCCGCGCTCATGGCGTTTGGGCGCGCCGACGAGGCAGTGGGTCAGACGAGCGCTTTTGCGACCAGCGTGCGCGAGGCCACGCGCGAGATGCTCGTGGAACTGGGGTGCGCCGTCGGCCCTTGGAGCGATATAGTCGCCGACCGTGCAACGCGTACCGAACGCCCGCGTATCCGCCTTCCCTGGTCGCGCGAGGGTGATCAGCGATGAGCCTGCAAACGAGGATTAAGGCTGCCGGCGCTGCAGCGGCGGCAGCTCCTGTAGATGCGGGGCGTCGCCGCGCGGTGAAACGACGCACTAAGCGCGCCGTGATGGACCGCATGGGTTACGACGAAGTGGCGCGTATCAGCGCCTATATCGACCCGGCGCTTGCCCGCTCGGAATTGCGTCCCGCGGTGGAGGCGGCGCTCAATGTTGAGGAGCCGACCGATCTCGCGACGTCCGAACGCGAGACCATCATCGACGAGATTTTGGATGACGTGGTGGGCCTGGGGCCGTTGCAGCCGCTCATCGAGGACGACACCGTTACCGAGATCATGATCAACGGCTGCCGCTCGGCCTTCTTTGAACGCGGCGGCGTCTTGTACCCTATCGAGCATGCGTTTGAGGATGATGAGCAGATCCGTGTGCTTATCGACCGCATCATCTCGCCACTTGGCCGCCGTATCGACGAGCGCAGCCCCATCGTCAACGCTCGCCTTAAAACGGGCTATCGCGTCAACGCGGTGATTCCGCCTGTGGCGATTGACGGACCGATTCTCACCATCCGAAAGTTCTCGGACCGCATCTGCTCGCTGGACGAGCTTGTGGGGCTGGGGTCACTGCCGCTTTGGTATGCGCAGCTGCTGTCGTGCGCGGTGTCGCTGCGACAGGACCTGGCGGTTGCGGGAGGCACGGGATCTGGTAAGACCACCCTGCTCAACGCGCTGTCATGCGAGATTTCCACCGGCGAGCGCATCGTGACGATCGAGGACTCTGCCGAGCTCAAGTTTGCGCATCATCCGCACGTGGTGCGCCTAGAGGCGCGCGAGGCTTCAATTGAGGGCGAGGGCGCGGTGACGATCCGCGACCTGGTGACCAATGCCCTGCGCATGCGCCCCGACCGCATCGTGGTGGGCGAGGTGCGCGGTGCCGAGTGCTGCGACATGTTGCAGGCCATGAATACGGGCCACGACGGGTCGCTCACCACACTTCATGCGGGTTCAGAACAGGAGACCGTGGTGCGTCTGACGTTGCTTGCACGTTATGGCATCGATCTGCCGAGCGAGCTCATCGAGGAGCAGATTGCCATGGCGCTCGACGACATCGTGATGTCCGAGCGCCACGCCGATGGCAGGCGCTTCGTCTCCTCGTATTCGGGGGTGCGTCGCGCCGCGTCGGGCGGCGTAGAGCTCGAGCGCTATGTGACTTTCGATGCCGCCGAGCGCACCTGGGCGCTTGACCGCGAGCCGCCGTTTATCGCAGAAGGCCTGCGGTCGGGGACGCTCACACAAGAGGAGGTGGACGAATGGAGGTCGCTGTGCCCCTCGTCGTAGGGGGTTTGGCAGGGTTTTCTGTTGCGACGGCGTGCGGGGCGGAACCTCGTGTGCCGCAGGTGCCGCCGGCGGAGCTGGCGCGTCAGGCGCTCGAGACGGTGGCAGAGAAGCTGCCGCGTGAGCTGGTGGAAAACGATCTGCTGAAAAAGATCGCCCGTTCGTGGGCATCGCTGGCTCCGGCGCATCGCCTTGGCCTCGTGATTGAAGATGCTTCGGGGCGTTTGGCGTTTCTACTGCTATCGAGCGGTGTCTGCAGCGTTTTACTAACGATGGTGTCGTTATCGCCCCTCGGGTTTGCCTTGGGACTTGTTGCTCCGATTGCCGCTGGCGCCGCTCGGGATGGCTTTGAGAGCCGGCGCGAGCAACACGATGCAGAAGAGGCCATGCCCGAGGCGTTTACCGCACTTTCCATGTCGCTTGCCTCGGGACATTCGCTGGCCCAGGGCATGCGCTTTGTGGGCGCTCATGCGCAAGAACCGGTGCATACCGAGTTTTTGCGGGTGGCGGCGGCGATCGATTGCGGTATCTCGGCGACCGACGCGCTCGATGACTTGCTCGTGCGCATCGACGCCCCCGGTCTTTCGCTTGTGACCTTGGCGCTTAAGGTGTCACAGCGCACCGGCGCTCCGCTTGCCGACTTGCTGTCCGAGGCGTCGAGCATGGTAGGGGAGCGCATTGAGCTCAAGCGCCGCCTGGATGTCAAGACGTCGCAGGCTCGCATGTCGGCGCATATGGTCGCGGCGATGCCGGCGGGCATGTGCGCGGTGTTGGTGCTGCTTTCGGCAGATTTTCGTCGCGGTCTTGCGACGCCTGCCGGTGCGGGCGCTGTGGTGCTGGGTCTCGCCCTCAACGCCGTTGCCCTGGTGGTTATCCGGCGCATTATGAGGGTGGAGCTATGAGCGCCCCAGTTGCAGTTGCGGCTTGCCTGTGCGCCCTGAGTGTATTTATCGCGACGGGTTTGGATCGGGCGGATGCACGCAAGATCGCAGGGGCCTGCAAGCGCGAGGCGGTGCTGGTCGCTGCCGCGGGTCGCTCAGTGGTCGATGCCCTGACCGCGCGAGTGAAGGGCGCGGTTGGAGCGGGCGGCCCGGCGCGAGTTTCGCTCGGCGAAGTGTCCGAGATGATCGATGTTGTGCGCTTGGGTCTTTCGGCCGGTCTTTCGTTTGATGCGGCGCTTGAGATTTTCTGCGCCAACCGCCGGTCAGTGCTGGCTCTTCGCCTTGAGCGGGCCTGCATGGCGTGGCAGGTGGGCGTGGGCACGCGTGAGGACGAGTTGTTGGCCGCCGCGCGCGATCTGGACGTACGAGCGCTCGAGACCTTTGCCATCACGGTGGGGCAGGCGCTCGCCCTGGGTGCCCCACTTGCCGAGACACTGGCCGCTCAAAGTCGCGAGATCCGTGCGGCTCATCGCGCCGCGGTCGAGCGCGAGATCGAGCGTGCGCCCATCAAGCTGCTGATTCCCACCGGCACACTCATCTTGCCGGCGTTGCTTCTGTCCATATTGGGCCCGCTGTTGGGAGCAGGCGGGATGATGTAGGGAGGAATACATGAACACGATGACTGACGTTGCTGGCAAGGTCTGGAGCTGGGCTGTTTGCCAGTCAATTCGCGCTCGCCAGCATGCCGGGGAGCTACTGCAGGAGGAGAGTGCGCAGGGCACCACCGAATACGCCATCTTGGTCGGCGTGCTCGTGGTGATCGCCATCATTGCCATTGTCGCATTTAAGGGCAAGGTCCAAGATCTATGGAACGCTATCAGCGAGGGCATCAACAGCCTGTAGAGGGCGAGCGCCCCATCGGGGTGCTGCTGGTGTTTGCTTGCCTGACCGTGGCGATAGCGGCGGTGCTTTGGGGGCTTAACGCCGCGCGGCAGCAGCGTCCTGGGGCCGCCTTCGATTCGGGCTCAGATTCGGCGGTGGCGTCTCAAAAAGATGAGATGCGAGATGCGGACGATTCGGATGTCGCTGTCACGGCGCAAACCTTTCTGCGGACGCTCGACAAGCGGTCTGGCACTGCGACGGATTCACCTGAGGACAACGCGATTGCGGTCCGGCTTGCATGGTCCGAGGACCGACCGATGACCGAGGCAGCGGCGGATATGTTACGCGCCTACCGCGAGGTGCCAACGGCCCAGCTCGCCCTGAGCGGCTATCTCGATATTAAGGGCAACGTATGGGGCGCCATTGTGCGCGATGGGCGCGGCTGGGTCGATATGGTGACGGTTGCCGCGGATGCCGGCGATGCCTCGTGCCGCCTGCGCGTGATCCGCCTGAGCCCGCAGGCATCGAACTCAAAGGAGGGGTCGTGAAATGCATGACGTCCTGCGCGAGGAATCTGCCCAGGCGACGGTCGAATACGCCATCGTCACGGTGGCGCTGCTTTCCATCGTGCTGGCGATCGCGGGGCTTTGGCGTGCCGGTGCCGACGGGCGCTTGGCGGCGCTGGTCGAGCGGGCGGCATCCCATGGCGTTGCCTCGACGTCGGTTATCGACGCCGCTGCGGGTGCTAAGGACATCGCGTTGTATTGATATCGCGCGCGAGGACCGGGCGCAGTCTACGGTCGAGGCCGCTTTTTTGCTGCCGACGTTTCTGATGCTCATCCTTCTCGCACTGCAACCGGTGTGCCTGCTCTATACGCGCGCGGTCATGGAGTCTGCCGCTGCCGAGACCGCGCGGCTCATGACCACGACGACGGCGGAGGACGACGATCTTAAGGAGTTCACCCGCCGCCGGCTTGCCGCGGTGCCCAACGTTTCGATCTTTCATGCCGGCGGGCCGTTGTCGTGGAATATCGAGCTTGGTCGGGCCGGTGCGGGTGGCGTCTCGTCCGTGTCCGTTTCCGGCGAGGTCAGGCCGTTGCCTGTGATCGGTGCGTTTGCGCAGGCTATGGGTGGTACCGCCGAGGGCGGCTACGTTGAGCTCAAGGTCGATGTCTCGTATCAATCACGTCCCGAATGGCTGGAGGGAGATTATGATTCGTGGATTGCTACATGGGATTAAGCGTTTCTGGTCTAGATGCGTTTTGACGCGCCGTCCGAGCTGCCATCGCAAGCGAGGCGGCTTTATGGGCCGCGCCGGTATCGACCTGTTTATCGAAGACGGTGCCTACACCACGCTTTCTTCTGCCGTGGTCATCCTAGTGGTGCTCACGTTGTTGTTTTCGTCGACCGCGGCGATATGGAGCATGTCGCGTGCCGGGGATACCCAGGTGGCGGCCGATAGCGGCGCGCTGGCGGGTGCCAACGTAGTGTCGTCCTATCACACGGCTGCTACGGTGGTTGATGCGAGCATCTTGAGTCTGGGGCTGGCGGGGTTTGCCACAATCGGGACGGGCCTGGTCGCCATCCTCATCCCGGGTGCCGAACCAGTTGCCGGCAATATGGTCGACACCGGGATTGAGATCATTAAAACGCGCAACAAGTTTGCCAAAAGCGCATCGGAAGGCTTACAGAAAATCGAGACGGCTCTGCCGTATCTGATTGCCGCGCGTGCCACGCAGGCGGTGTCGGCGCAGGATACCGATAGTGTGACCTATACCGGTACGGCGCTTGCCGTGCCCAGGATGTCCGAGTCGGATTTCGTTGCGCTCGAGGGTTCTGAGATCTCGACCGATGCCATTAAAGACACATCGAAAGATCTGGAGCGCGCAGCAGATGAGCTGCAGAAGGCCTCGGAGGAGACGGCGAAAGCAAAAGAACGCGCCTGGCTTGCGGATTGCGGTGGATCGGTTCCGGCTTCGGTCGGTAGCTGTTCATGCATGTGGGAACGTGCGAGGAGTTTGGCAAAGCTCTCGGGTGAGCAGAACCCGCATTATGCCTCGAGCATTTCGTGGGAGCCACAGGTGGCGCTCGACCGCGCGAAGACCTACTACCGTCAACGCCTGGCAGACGAAAAACCGCAGGGTTCAAGCGTCGAGACGAAGGCGGAGTCGGCGGCGCGCAAGGCGTTTTACACCTATGCGAGTACAGAGGTCAATCGTGCATATGTAACCGAGGACGGAGATGAAGTCGCTTCCTATATCCCGCTGTTGCCGCGCAACACTGACGAGGTGCGAGCGACGGAACTCTATACCGATACGGTGTGGCCAACCAGTGCCATCGATGGCAAGACGTATCTGCATTACGGAACGAGTTGCCCCAACTATAAGAAGGGGGCGCCATGCGGGCTGGCCTCGGTTGCTGCTTATGACGGGCAGGACAAATGCAATAGATGCCATTTTGGTGTTTCGTCGCTCGGTGCCGTTGCGGCTCCTTCGACTTCTATCGAAAACGGCTTCGAGTACCACTTTGACAAGTTCAAAGAGGCTCTGGAAGACTACGTCGAATGCCGCAACAAAGAGCTCGAGCTCGAGCGTCAGACCGAAGACGAGGCCGATCGTGCGGGCAATACGTTTGACCAGGCCATCAAGGAGCTTTCGGGCGAGCGTCCGCGTATCGCTCCGCCCGGTCGCAACGGCGTAGTTGCCCTTGCGGTTTCGGGTGCCATCTCGAGCCCCGATGAGCTCAACTCTTCGTTTAGCACGGCAGTCAGGCTCGGCGATCGCGGTGCTATCTCTGCCGCGGTGTTGGCACCCGATGAGGCGACGGCGCAAAACAACGTGCTTTCGCGATTTTTCTCGACATTGAAGGAACGCTCGGGCGGCGTTGCCGGCGTGCTCGACGGCGTCATGGATGTTTGGGGACGGCTGCTCGTAGGATACGGTGATATCCAAGGTTCGGCCGACGAACTTATGGACGAGATGATTAAAGGCCTAGGAGGGGGCAGCGGCGCGTTGGGTTCCATCGCATCGTGGCTCGGCGATACCGTTTCGGCGTCCATGGCGGCGTTGGGTCTGGAACCGTGCGACTTGCGCCTGCGAAAGCCAGTGCTGACCGATTCCGCCAACGTCATTAAGAGCCCGGGGTCTGACATTGCTGGTCTCTCTCAAGCGCAAGACAAGCTGCGAAGTATTCCGTTGGGCGTGACCGATCCCAAGGCGCTTTGCGAGGCGTTGGAATATCAAGTCGAACGCACCATTAGCGGTACGGTGTTCACGCTTGCGGAGATTCCTCTGCCCGGCGGCGGCTCCATCCCACTCACCGTCGATGTTGCCACGCTGGTTGGCGCTCTGGGCGGTGGGTCGTAATGAGTATCCGCATGCGTCTGCGCGAGGAGCGCGCCCAAGCGACGGTGGAGATGGCGGTGGTTACGCCCGTTTTGCTGGTGCTGGCACTCATCGTGTACAACGTCATGATCTTTGCCAGCGCTGTCGCGCGCTTCGACCGCGTGGTACCCGACATCGTGTTGGCGCACGCCGTGGCGTCGGAGGGGGAGGGCGACGAAAGCTCTGCCGATGCCTCGGCGACGGTTCAGACTCAAATTCTGAATGCCATGGAAGGCTATGACTTGCGGATCGAAGTGTCGAGCGAGCAAGGCGCGGAGGCATTGGATGGTGGCCTGCTCTCCCTATCCGGTACGTTTAGGACCTACACCTGCACCATGCACTATGAGCCGTGGCCGACTTCTCTCAGCATCGCTGGCGTTTCGCTGGGGGCGCCGACAACGTTGTCGCACGAGCGCGCGGTGACGGTCGATCCATGGCGTCCGGGGGTGGTCATGTGACCGCGGTCTCGTCTTACATCGCCTACGCGCGGGCACTCAACAGGCTGGGTTGGACGCCGGCCGAGTTTGTGGTGGCGGAGTCGTTTGCCGTGCGCCTGCGCGGCATGCTGGGACGGCGTCCGGTTGCCGCCAACGGCCTGCCGCTTGTCATGGCGTTTCCGCACTGTTCCTCGGTCCACACGTGTTTTATGGCTTATCCCATCGATATCGCCTTTATCGATGCGCGCGGCTATGTCCTCGTATGCTACGAAAACGTACGTCCCTGGCGTATGTGCTCCTGTCCCGGCGCCTGGGCCGTACTAGAGCGCCCTTCAATCATTGTTTCGACCCCTGCTCTCCAACGCGTGCCGGCTTAAGGGACTGAGCGAAAAACTTCTTGCTGCCGGCTGATGCCTCTGACGTGCCGATTTATAGAACCGAGGCTGTGCTCAAAAACTTTTTTAAAATTCTCGGTTGACCGGAACGCGTCCTTGGTTATACTAATCAAGCCTTGAAACAAGGCACACCTCAAATGGCTGGGTAGCTCAGTTGGTAGAGCAGAGGACTGAAAATCCTCGTGTCAGGGGTTCGATTCCCTTCCCCGCCACCTTGAATTGTTTAGGACCTCTGCAAAGGGGTCCTTTTCTTTTATGCAGCCCCCACATGGAATCGAACCCCGTGAGGGCGCGGAGCTGAGTAAACGCGTAAGCGTTTGCCAGCGTAGCTCGCAAGGCGCGTAAGCGCCGCAGCGGTCCGTCCGCGCAGCGCGCGGACGCGATTCCCTTCCCCGCCACCTTGAATTGACTAGGACCTCTGCAAAGGGGTCCTTTTCTTTTATGTAGAGTTCCGCGAAAAATGCATCCCAGAATTGGGCTTTAGAGCGGGATGCGCTTTCCGGCGCGTACTTCCGACGTGCGTGCACATCTCGGCGCGCCATCTCGGACCCGCCCGCCTAGACATTCCTCCCACTTTTGCGCCACTTTGTAGACCGTTCGGTCGCCTGTCTGCATGCGCGGGTATACTCAAATCGATAGATATGTCATGCAAGAGCGATGCGGGCTTAGCCCGTATGATTCAAAAGGGGGCAGTGATGGAGAGGATACTCGGCGTTAATCTCTCTGGCTGGTTTATTCCCGAGCCTTGGGTGACCCCGTCGCTATACACGGCGACCGGTGCATCCAATGCGGCCGAGCTGCAGGAGGCCATGGGCACCGCCGCCTATAACGAGCGCATGCGCCGTCATTACGAGACGTTTGTGAGCGAGGATGATTTCCGTCGCATGGCGCAGATCGGCCTCAATGCCGTGCGTCTGCCGGTACCCTGGTATGCCTTTGGCTCGCAGGAGTCCGATGCGTCCTACATCTCGGTTGTCGACTACATCGACCGTGCAATTGAGTGGGCTGCCAAGTACGACATCCGCGTGCTGCTTGATCTAGCAACTGTGCCCGGTGGCCAGGGCGATTCCAACGATTCGCCCGCCACGCCGGAGGCTGTTGCCGAGTGGCATTCGTCCACCAACGGTCGTCATGTCGCACTCGACGTGCTCGAGCGCCTGGCCGATCGCTACGGCGAGGCCGAGAGCCTGCTGGGCATTGAGCTGCTGGATACGCCGCAGATGAGTGTCCGCAAGAGCCTCTTCACCATGACGGATGGCATTCCTGCGCACTACCTGCGCAACTTCTATCGCGATGCCTATGAGCTCGTCCGTTCGTATATGCCCGAGGATAAGATCGTCGTCTTTTCGTCTTCGGGACATCCCAGCGAGTGGAAGCATTTTATGCGCGGCGCTAAGTACAAGAACGTCTACATGGACCTTCACCTGTACCATTACCGCGACGAGTATGCGCTCGATATCACGAGCCCCCGCGGGCTGACGACGGCGATTTCGCGTAACAAGCGCGAGCTTAAAGAAGCGATTTCGACTGGGTTCCCCGTGCTGGTGGGCGAATGGTCGGGCGCGGCGATCTTTGCCAACTCGTCGGTTACGCCCGAGGGCCGCAATGCCTACGAGCGCGTGTTTATCGCCAACCAACTGGCTTCGTTTGCACCGGCTGCCGGTTGGTTCTTCCAAACGTGGAAGACCGAGAAGCGCATTGCAGCATGGGACGCCCGCGCGGCGCTCGGTACGCTCGAGCGTGGCATGATTGAATAGGTTGATATGACGCAAAACAGCGCCCATACGGGCAAACTCTATGTGGTCGGCACGCCCATCGGCAACCTGGGCGACCTGTCCCCGCGCGTTGGCGAGGCGTTTGCCGCCGCCGATGCCATCTGCTGCGAAGACACGCGTGTGACGTCAAAGCTGCTGATGCACCTGGGCATTTCCAAGCCGCTTGTCCGTTGCGACGAGAATGTGATCGCCAGCCGCGCCGCCGGCCTGGTCGACCGTCTGCTGGCGGGGGAGACCCTCGCCTTTGCCTCGGACGCCGGCATGCCGAGCGTGTCCGATCCCGGCCAGGCGCTGGTCGAGGCGGCACGTGAGGCCGATGTGCCCGTCGAAGTTATTCCCGGGCCCTCCGCTTGCGTCACGGCGCTCGTTTCGTCCGGCATTCCCTGTGAGCATTTTTTCTTTGAGGGCTTTTTGGGCCGAAAGCACGGCGACCGCGTGCGTCGTTTGCAGCGCCTTGCCGTGGTTCCCGGCGCACTCATCTTCTACGAGTCTCCACATCGCATCGTGGCGACGCTCGAGGCCGTGGCAGAGGTTTTTCCCCAGCGTGAGGTTGCCGTCTGCCGCGAGCTCACCAAGCTGCACGAGGAAGTCTTGCGCGGGCCCGCTGCCCAGCTTGCTGAGGAGCTGCGTGCTCGCGGCGAGGTAAAGGGCGAGATTGCGCTGGTCATCGCGCCGCCGAGCGAGGATGAGGAGGCCGGTATCGTGCCGGTTGGCGCCGCGGCAGCGGATCCCGACGAGGCCCTGCGCGAGGATATCCGCGCCGCGCTCGAGGAGGGGGAGCCCGCGTCTGCGGTGGCCAAGCGCCTGTCTCAGAAGTATTCGCGCCGCAAGCGCGATGTCTATGCCATGGTGCTCGATATGCAATAGATGGAGGATATCCAGCCCTTGCGCTAGAATCATCCTCTGTATGCAACGTTTTTCTGGAGGACAAACCCCATGGATCAAAGCAAGCCTTCGTTCTTTATCACGACGCCCATCTACTACGTCAACGCCGATCCGCACCTGGGCACGGCTTATTCCACCATCATCGCCGACGTTCAGGCTCGCTATCGCCGCTCCGCCGGCTATAACGTCAAGTTCCTGACCGGCATGGACGAGCACGGCGAGAAGGTCGCCGAGGCCGCAGCCAAGCACAACATGACGCCTCAGGAGTGGACCGACAGCCAGGCTCCGCACTTCAAGGAGCTTTGGAACAAGCTCGAGATCTCCAACGACGACTTCATCCGCACCACCGAGCCGCGCCAGCATCATGCCGTGCAGTACCTGTGGGAGCGCATGAAGGAGTCCGGTTACCTGTATAAGGGCAGCTACGACGGCTGGTATTGCGTGCCTGATGAGACCTACTTCACCGATACGCAGGTCCAGAAGGGCGACGAGGAGTACGGCAGCGTCGGCCAGCACCTGTGCCCCGACTGCCACCGTCCGCTTGAGCGCGTGCAGGAGGAGTCCTACTTCTTTAAGCTTTCCGCCTTCCAGGACAAGCTGCTCAAGCTCTATGACGAGCACCCCGACTTTGTCGAGCCTGCGTTCCGCATGAACGAGGTTCGCAGCTTTGTCGAGGGCGGCCTTAACGACCTATCCGTGAGCCGTACGAGCTTTGACTGGGGCATTCAGGTCCCGTTTGACGAGGGCCACGTGACGTATGTGTGGTTCGATGCGCTGCTCAACTATATGACGGCCGTCGGCTACGGTGTCGACACCGACGAGGCGCGTGCCGAGCTGGCCTATCGCTGGCCCGCGCAGTTCCACATCGTGGGTAAGGACATCATCCGCTTCCACTGCGTCATTTGGCCCGCCATGCTCATGGCCATTGGCGAGGCCCTGCCCGAGCACGTCTTTGCCCACGGCTTCCTGACCGTGCGCAATGCCGAGACTGGCAAGGCCGAGAAGATGTCCAAGAGCCGCGGCAACGCCATCGCTCCGCAGGACGTTATCGACATGCTGGGCGTCGAGGGCTATCGCTACTACTTCATGACCGACGTCGTCCCCGGTACCGACGGCGCCATCAGCTTCGACCGCATGGAGCAGGTCTACAACGCCGACCTGGCCAACAGCTGGGGCAACCTTATCTCGCGTTCGCTCAACATGAGCGGCAAGTACTTTGACGGTTGCGCGCCCGCCAAGCCCGCATCGTTCGATGCGTTCGACAACCCGCTGGCAAAGATCGCCGATGGTCTGGTCGAGCGCTACATGGCCAAGATGGACGTGCTCGATTACGGCGGAGCCAAGGACGAGGTCATGGAGCTCATCCATGCCGCCAACCACTACATCGAGGACTCTGAGCCTTGGGCACTTGCCAAGGACGAGGCCAAGGCTGACGAGCTGGCGTTTGTGATCTACAACCTGCTCGAGGCCATCCGCATTGCCGCCCACCTGCTGATGCCGCTCATGCCTCAGACCTCTGCCGAGGCCCTGCGCCGCCTGTCCTGCGAGGACGAGGCCGCGACCGACGACCTCAAGGGCATTTGCGCTTGGGGCCTGCTTGCCGGCGGTCAGCCTGTCGAGAAGGGCGAGCCGCTGTTCCCGCGTCTGGGCTAAGACGCGGCGCGCCATATCGGCAATTTGCTGTTTAGATGTAAGGGCATGGCCGCCACGGTCCATGCCCTTTCGTTTCAAGACGCCGCCATCATGCTAAGGAGGCAACTATGACAACTTCGCCTTTGGCAAACCCCACGGCAACAAGGGAGCTGCTGGAGGAGTTTGGCCTTGCGACCAAGCATCGCCTGGGCCAGAACTTCCTGATCGACAACCATGTGATCGAGCGCATTTGCGAGCTTGCCGAGCTTGCGGGCGATGAGCGCGTGCTCGAGGTTGGTCCGGGCGTTGGCACGCTCACGCTTGCGCTGTTGCAGGAGGCGGCGTGCGTCACGTCGATCGAAGCAGATCCCGAGCTCGAACCGGTGCTCGACGCCCATGCCGCCGACTATGCCAACTTCCGCTTTATCATGGGCGACGCGCTTAAGGTGGGCCCGGAGCAGATTGAGCAGGCCGCCGGCGGCGAGCCCACGGTATTTGTCGCGAACTTGCCCTATAACGTGGCGGCGACGATCATTTTGCAATTTTTCCAGACGATGCCGGCGCTCAAGCGTGCCGTCGTCATGGTGCAAAAGGAGGTTGCCGATCGCATTGCCGCAGTGCCGGGCAACAAGACCTATGGCGGCTATACGGCAAAGCTCGGCCTGTATGCGCAGGTGACGGGTCGCTTTGAGGTGCCGCCGCGTTGCTTTATGCCAGCGCCGCACGTGGACTCGGCCGTCGTGCGTATCGACCGTGTTGACGGCGTGGTGCCCGAGGGGCTCGATCGCGAGTTCGTGGCTCGTGTGATCGACGCTGCATTTGCTCAGCGGCGCAAGACCATCCGAAATTCCATGAGCGCCAACGGTTTTGCCAAGGACGTGCTCGATGCCGCTTTTGAGGTTTGCGGTATCGCACCCACCACGCGCGCCGAGACGCTCGATGTTGCCGACTTTGTCCGTCTGGCCCGGGAGCTAATCCATGACGCCTAATGCCGAACGCGTGACGTTTACCAAGAAAAAGAAGACGGTTGCTTGTCCCGTGCCCTTGGCGCCGCTTGCCGACACGCATGCACATCTGCTTTCGTTTTGGGGCAAGGATGTGCCCGAGACGCTCGTGCGCGCCAAAGCCGCGGGCGTCGACCTGTTGGTGACGATGTTCGACCCCATTGCCGACAAGCGCAGCGTGGCGGACTATAGCGACTGGCTGGCGCGCGAGATTCTTCCGATGCAGGATATCCCGCAGATCAAGTATCTTGCCGGCGTGCATCCGTATGGCGCGCCGGACTATACCGACGACGTTCATGCACAGGTCGTTGCGGCACTTGATGACCCCTTATGCGCCGGTATTGGCGAAATCGGCCTGGACTATCACATGGACTATGACGACGATATCGCGCCGGCACCCCATAACGTGCAGATTGATTGCATGGCGCGCCAGCTCGAGCTTGCCGTGCGCCGCAATGTGCCGGTGGAGCTGCACCTGCGTCACGAGGACTCGGATGGGGAGCGCACCTCGCACGTTGATGCGTACAACGTACTGCGCGAGGTGGGTGTGCCCCAGGCTGGTTGTGTGCTGCACTGTTTTGGCGAGGACCGCGCCACGATGGAGCGCTTTGTGGATTTGGGCTGCTATATCGCCTATGGCGGTGCGGCCACCTTTAAGCGCAACGACGATGTGCGCGAGGCATTTGCGGCAACCCCACTCGATCGAATTTTGTTCGAGACGGATTGCCCGTATATGGCTCCGGAGCCCATCCGCGGTCTTGAATGCGAGCCCGCAATGATCTCCATTACGGCAAACACGCTGGTCAACGACCGTGTCGATCGTACCGGCGAGGATGCTGAGGTAATCGCGCGAGCAGCTTGGGAAAATGCCTGCAAACTTTTTCAAAAATAGTTCTTGCGTTCGCGATGGCGCTCCGTTATTCTAATTTCTGCACGCGGGCGTGGCGGAATTGGCAGACGCGTACGGTTCAGGTCCGTATGGGGGCAACCCCATGAAGGTTCAAGTCCTTTCGCCCGCACCATTAAATGAAAGAGCTCCCAGCAATGGGAGCTTTTTTGTTATGGGCCCATCACAGGGACTTGAACCTGTAAAGGAGCGAGCGTAAAGAAAACGCGGAGCGTTTTTAGCGAGCTGGCGAGGACGCCGGCAGGCGGCCGAAGCCGGTGCGGATCCGCGAAGCGGATACGCGGACGTCCTTTCGCCCGCACCATTGAATGAAAGAGCTCCCAGCAATGGGAGCTTTTTTGTTATGTACGATCTCCTTGTGCGGGTATCCTAGTGCCAACGTATGCCTATCAGAGGAGAGACCATGCTGTTGTCCGGTATCATCGCCGCCCTTACCAGCCTTTTGATTCCCATCATCATTTTGTTGTTACTGCTTCCCAACGCCTGCTATGTCGTTGAACAACAGCATGCCGTGATCATCGAGCGTCTGGGCAAGTTTAACCGCATCGTCAACGCGGGCTTCCACATGAAGGTGCCCGTGATCGACCGCAAGGCCGCCACGGTGAGTCTGCGCACCATGAAAAACGGTTTTGGCATCGACGTTAAGACCCAGGACAACGTGACCATCGGCCTTGAGGTCTCTGCTCAGTACCACGTGAGCTATGACATGGGCGCCGGCCCGGCAGATTCGGGTATCTACAAGAGCTACTACATGCTGCAGGAGCCCGTCGACCAGATGCGTGACTTCATCACCGACGCCCTGCGCTCTTCGATCCCCGTCTACACACTCGATGAGGTCTTTGCCAAGAAGGATGACATCGCCAAGGATGTCAACGCTACCGTTTCCGAGCAGATGGCCGCCTACGGCTTCACCCTCGTGTCGACGCTCATCACCAAAATCGCACTGCCGACCGAGGTCGAGAACTCCATGAACGACATCAACGCCGCCCAGCGCAAGCGCGCTGCGGCACAGGAGCTCGCCGAGGCAGACCGTATCAAGCGCGTCACCGAGGCGACCGCCGAGGCCGAGGCTATGGAAAAGGCGGGCGAGGGCATCGCCAACCAGCGCAAGGCCATCGCGCTGGGCATCAAAGATTCACTCGAGATCATCCAGGAGACGGGCGTCGGCAACGACGAGGCCAACCAGCTGTTCATGTTTACGCAGTGGTCCGAGATGATGACGGAGTTCGCTCGCACGGGTAAAACTTCGACGGTCGTACTGCCGAGCGATTTCTCGCAGTCGGCCTCGATGTTCGAGCAGATGCTGACCGCCGGCAAAGTTCAAAACGGTTCGAAGGAGTAGGCGCGCGTGAAATACACCGTCGTTTGCGTCGGTAAGCTCAAGGAGCGCTTTTGGAAGGACGCGTGCGCTGAGTACGCCAAGCGCCTAGGTGCCTATGCCAAGGTTGATATCCGCGAGGTGGCCGATATCGACCCGGCTAAGGCGGGCGGCGTGGATGCCGCGCGCGACAAGGAGGGGGCGGCGATTCTTGCTGCCTTGCCGTCTCGAGCGCATGTGATCCTGCTGGCCATTGAGGGCAAAGAGCGCTCGAGCGAGGAGTTTTCGGCGCGGCTCGATGATCTTATGCTGCGAGGCAATAGCGACATCGCCTTTGTGATTGGCGGATCGGACGGCGTGAGCGATGGCGTGCGCGCACGAGCCGACGAGATGCTCAGCTTTGGACGCATTACCTTGCCGCATAACTTGGCGCGCGTGGTGCTGCTAGAGCAGATTTACCGTGCCTGCAAGATCAGTCGTGGCGAGCCGTATCACAAATAGGTCGGCAATACGAAACAATGGCGTGGGACAATACCTTTCGTTTTGAGGAATGTGTCTGAAAGGACTATGCGATATGAAGATTGGATTTGTCGGTTTTGGCAATATGGCGAGCGCTATGGCCGATGGCTGGATCGCTGCCGGTGTAGCTGCGAGCGACATGTGCGCCTGCGCGGGTCGCTACGACGCACTGGTTGAGCGCTGCGAGGCGCGCGGCATGGTCGCCTGCCACGATGCCGCCGAGGTTGTCGCCGCATCCGATATCGTGGTCGCTGCGGTCAAACCGTACATGATCGAGAAGATATTCGCCCCGCTCAAGGATGCTCTTGCCAAAAAGGTCGTTCTGTCGGTTGCCTGGACCTGGGACAGTGCCAAGTGGGAGCAGGTCCTGCCGGGCGTCGCGCATATCTCGACGGTGCCCAACACACCGGTTTCGGTGGGCGAGGGCGTCATCGCTTGCGAGAAGGCTTCCACGCTTAGTGATGAGCAGAGCACAGTGGTGCTTGATCTGCTTGGCAAGCTCGGCGCGGTGGTCGAGCTCGATACGAGCCTGCTGTTCGTGGGCGGCACGGTGGGTGGTTGCGCTCCGGCATTTGTCGCCATGGCAATCGAGGCTCTGGGCGATGCGGCGGTCAAGCACGGTATCCCGCGTGCCGATGCCTATCGCATTGTGAGCCAGATGGTGCTGGGTACGGCAAAGCTGCAGCTTGCAACTGGCCAGCATCCTGCGGCGATGAAGGATGCCGTATGCTCGCCCGGTGGTGCCACCATCAAGGGCGTCGTTGCGCTCGAGGACGCCGGCATGCGCAGCGCCCTGGTCAAGGCAATCGACGCGACTCTCCAGTAAAACCTGCCATTTAGGGACAGGTTTATTTTTGGCAGGTATTTTCTGCGGTTTTGTCCTTTTAGCGAAAAGCGCCCCGCAACTGGCTCAATTCCAGTTGCGGGGCGCTTGCGTTTGCCCAGATAAAACAGACCAAAATAAACCTGTCCCTTTTTGGCAGGTTAGTCCCAGAAGCTGTCTTCCTCATCCTCGGACTTGGGTCCGCGGTCGACGTACATCTTATGGGTACGCTTCTCCATTACAAAGGCAAGAATCGCAAATAACAGGATGCCGCCGGCGAAAAGGATGGCAAAACCGGTGCGGGTGCCAAACAAAAAGGAAAAAACTGCGTCCATTGGGTGCCTTCTTGCGTAGTTGAGTTGGGTCGTAAACGCTCATAAGTATATACTTGCCCATACATGTACAAGGTTGCAACCTAAATGGAATGTATATCGCCGGAGGATCTAATGCTTGATATCAAGTTTGTTCGCGAGAACCCCGATGCCATCGATGTCGCCATGGCTAACCGCCAGACGTCTTGGGATCGCGAGAAGTTCTTTGAGCTCGACGACGAGCGCCGTGCCGTCATCACCGAGGTCGAGGAGCTCCAGGCTACGCGCAATGCCGAGTCCAAGAAGATCGGCGCCCTGATGAAGGAGGGCAAGAAGGACGAGGCCGAGGCCGCCAAGGAGGCCGTGCGCGCCGTCAACGAGAAGATTGACGGTCTGGCCGAGCGCCGTACTGCTCTCGAGCAGGAGCAGTACGACTTCATGGCTCACCTGCCCAACATTCCTTGCGAGGCCACGCCGTACGGCAAGGACGAGGACGAGAACATTGAGCGCCGTCGTTGGGGCACCCCGCGCGAGTTCGACTTCGACTTTAAGCCGCATTGGGATCTGGGCACCGATCTGGACATCCTCGACTTCGAGCGCGGCAACAAGCTCTCCGGCAGCCGTTTTACCGTTCTCGGTGGCGCTGGCGCCCGCCTGGAGCGCGCCCTCATCAACTTCTTCCTCGATACGCACACCAGCCGTGGTTTTAAGGAGTGGTGGCCGCCCATCGTCGTCAAGCGTCAGACCATGTTTGGCACGGGTCAGCTGCCCAAGTTCGAGGACGACGCCTACCACGTCTCGGGCGACAACTTCCTGATCCCCACCGCCGAGGTCGTGCTTACCAACCTGCACGCCGGCGAGGTCCTCGATGCCGACACTCTGCCGCGTCGCTACACCGCCTTCACCCCCTGCTTCCGCGAGGAGGCCGGTTCCGCCGGTCGCGACACCCGCGGCATCATCCGTCAGCACGAGTTCGACAAGGTCGAGATGGTCAAGTTCGCTAAGCCGGAGGAGTCCGACGATGAGCTCGAGAGCATGACCGCCGAGGCCGAGTACCTGCTGCAGCAGCTGGGCCTTCCGTATCGCGTGATTAGCCTGTGCACCGGCGACTTGGGCTTCTCTGCCCGTCAGACCTACGACGTTGAGGTCTGGCTGCCGAGCTACAACGCCTACAAGGAGATTAGCTCCTGCTCCAACTGCGGTGACTTCCAGGCTCGCCGCGCCAACATCAAGTATCGCGACCCCGAGAACTTCAAGGGTTCGCGCTACCTGCACACGCTCAACGGTTCTGGCCTGCCGGCCGGCCGCACCATGGCTGCCATTCTGGAGAACTACCAGAACGCCGACGGCACCATCACGATCCCCGAGGTTCTGCGTCCTTACATGGGCGGTCTCGAGAAGATCGAGCCGGTCGCGTAACTTGGCTGCATAGGGGATATGCAAGGGCGCTCCTTCGGGGGCGCCCTATTTCGTGCGCAGGTCCATATCATGCCGTGCGGACAGCTCAATAGAAAACACACGAACAACTGTTCTGTATACAGCTATCTACCTGTTATGCTTTTGCTAAATAAGAGCGAGAGAAAGGGGACGCGATGGAGCTGTTTGATGATCGGGTGGTTTTGTTTGAGAGCGACGAGGGTGGGGAGTACCTGCTTGTAACGTGTGAGCCGTCTGGCATGGGTGGCCTGGTGGTTCGACAGACGAGTGAGGGTCCGTTGACACAATGGTGTTTTGAGGAGTCGCCGCATGTGGTCGAGACCTTTGTGACGCACGTGGGGCTTGTGGCGCTGGAGCACTTCTATGGAGTTGGGACTTCCAACCAGGTCGCGCGCATGCTGAGCATCTCGTTTGCCGATTATGATTGTGCCCAGCGGGTGAGATCGCTCCTGAGGGAACTTGATGCCAAGTTTGACGTGATCGAAAAGCCAATCGATCGTACGGGGAACGGCGGTATATGCGGAGCAGCATGACAAAACTGCGTTTCACAAAAAAGTTTGAGATTGAGCTTGACTCCAATAAGCTAAAGTGGTTTTATATGTCTTGCGCTGCGGCGTTACCTCAGCTGGATAGAGGGTCTGACTACGAATCAGAACGTCATAGGTTCGAATCCTATACGCCGCACCAATTGAGTTTTTAGCCTCCGGAAACGGGGGCTTTTCCTTTACGGGGGCATTGCGGAGATTCGAACCTCGTTCGAGGCGCGAGCGTCAAGAAAACGCGGAGCGTTTTTAGCGAGCGGGCGAGCGCGCCGGCAGGCGGGCGAAGCCGGTGCGGATCCGCGCGGCGGATGCGCGGAATCCTATACGCCGCACCAACTGAACTTTAAAGCCTCCGGTAACGGAGGCTTTTCTTATATCGCGATGCGTCGAAGATAGCATCAAGTGGTCAAAATGAGTAAAAATCAAATTTGATAACTTTTTTCGAAAATTGCTTGACCTTTATTCAGTCGATGTGCATAATAATCAACAAGTCGCGGCGTTACCTCAGCTGGATAGAGGGTCTGACTACGAATCAGAACGTCATAGGTTCGAATCCTATACGCCGCACCAATTGAAATTGAAAGCCTCCGGCGACGGGGGCTTTTCTTTTATGCCGCCACCGCATGGATTCGAACCTCGGTCGAGGCGCGGGCGTAAAGAAAACGCGGAGCGTTTTTAGCCCGCGGGCGAGCGCGCCGGCAGGCGGGCGAAGCCGGTGCGGATCCGCGCAGCGGATGCGCGGAATCCTATACGCCGCACCATTTGAGATTAAAGCTCCCGGCAACGGGGGCTTTTCTTTTACGCCAGCTTGAGTGCTTTCGTCCAAAGGGACGATTTCCTGTCGACTCGTGTAAGATTCCGAGTAGGTGTCGCGGCCCATCCGCGACCACTCCTTCTCTCAACGACCGATCAGGGTGATATTTCGTGGCAGAGCGTCCGACATACAGGCTCAGGTTTCTCGATCCCAAAAAGCGCTTTCCGGCGATGCCCGAGCAGCCTGCGGGGCGCTCATATGGCGTGGTCTGGAAACTCTTTGGCGAGGACCAGCATGAATCTTGTTATGTCGTCGAATTCGTTGGCAAAAGTCATGTGTCGCTTTTGGGCTACGTAAGCGTTTCGGGTGAGGTGTACAAGGTGGACCGCCCCGTCTGCGAGGCTCCGCTGCCCAACGATCCCGACATGGAACTGGTCCTTGACGAGTCGGATTCCAGTATTGGTGAGATTATGGTAAGGGAAGCCAACGGTGCAATGCGCGCGTGTGCGCAAACTGCCGGCTCTCCCGAAGGCCCCATGCGCGAGCAGTCCGACCACGAGACATGGAATTCGACCCGCGCCCTTCCTTACGGCGAGTTCATGGCCTCGATGTTCTTGCGCTACGTGATATTTGCCAACTCCGAAAGCGCTATTGTGAACACGGCGGACGCCGGCGGACTCGACGAGGGTATGCAAAACGTAGTCGACAAGATCAAGCTCGTAAAGTTGCCCGAGCCGGTCGAGGTGTTTTTGGGCTTTAACACGGCACCGCTCCCCGATGCTATCGAGACGCTGCTTTACCGCGTTGACCATGCCGAGAATCCGAGCGGTATCGAGCGCTATGCCGCCGCCCTTATGAGCGAAATTGACTTGCCCCGCCTGCGCACCATCGCTGCCAAGTCCGAGATGAGCCTGGCTCGCATTGATCGCTCAAAGATTTTCTATCTCAATTTTGATCGTAGCCTGCTGGACCAGGACGAGATTGACATGCTGCTTGCCGTCGAGTGCCGTCTCAACCGCCTCTCCGGCATCCTTGAGCGCATCGGGGCCGGATTGGTCCCTACGGCATCCTCGCCGAGCCTTGAGGGCTGCGCGCTCTTTGATGCGTGGCATATCGCCAAGACGACCAACGATGTTCCCCGACTGCTCGATACGGCTTCGAGCGATAACCCGTGGGGCAAGCCGGGTACGGTGGCTTGCCAGCCGGGCGGCGAGTGGGACGTGCGCACCCGTTTTGCGCGAATCGTTGAGGCGCTCAACGTGGTCACGCGGCTCGACTATACCTATCGGGCAAACGTTGCCGAGGGGATTATGCTCGTTCGGTTTGGGCAGTCTGTCGTTGATGCCATGCCGCAACGTGAATACGACGCTCAGGATGACGCCTGGCGCGAGCTGGACGAGGACACGCGGGCGATCTGGGCCGCGGAGCACGATGCGCGCGTGGCACTCACGCTTGCGGCAGCGTGTTTTGCCGCGGGCACCTGCATCACGCGCTGCTATGTGCAGATTGCTGCTACCGACAGTGAGCAGGGCGAGCGCGTTGTCGCAACGTATTTCTTTGGGCGTGCGGCCTATCTGGCCGATTGCGTGCCTGTCGCCAAGGATCTTGAGAGCATGGACATGGACGATATGCCGTGCAAGCGTGTGCTTGAGGCGTATGAGTCAACCGCTCCGGAGACGATTGAGCCTGCGGAGGTTCATGCTCGTCCGCGTGATGACCATCGCACGCTGCCGCCGGCGCTGCGCAATCTGCTGCTTGCCGATACGGCTGACGAGTTGGAGGTCATGGAAGAGGACGACGACCCATACGTGGCCCGTGTTGTTGAATTGCGCGAGCAGGCAAAAGTCGACCGTACAGGTGCTTTTGAAGGCTTTTCCCGTCTTGTCGAGGAGTTGGAGGCTAAGTGCGCCGTCGCCGAGCTTTTGGCGACAGGTCCGGTTCAAACGCAGTTTTGCGATAACCAGCTGGTGCGCATGGTGCTACCGGTGTTGGAAGAAGACCGCTCGGTGCGGATCCTTCGTGCGCCCGATGCGCTGTACTTTGCCCAGCACGAGATTTGCAGCTTTTACGCCGAGCAAGAGGACTTTGAACGAGCACTGCCCGAGGTGCGCCATCTTTACGATCTGGCGCGCTCGTCCATGCAATCGCACTTTGCGCTCATCAACGTGCTTGCGCGTCTGGAGCGCTTTGACGAGATTATCGAGGTGGCGCGCCACGGCCTACGTATTGCCAGCGATCGTTCTGCAATTGGCTACCTGTTCTACCGCTTGGCGTTTGCCTATTGGAATTGCGATCAGCTCGACCTGGCGCTGGCTTGTTACCGTCTAGTGCCGCGCGGCGAGGAGTCGGGCAGCAGCGCGCTGGAAGAAATGCAGGGCCTTATGAACGAGATGGGCGTCAGCGAGCCTCCGACGTTCGAAGAAGCGGTCGAGACCATCCACAAGGCTGGACTTGAGTTGCCGCCAGTGTCCGCCGTGACGAATCAGCTGGCAGATGCCGCTGTGCAACTGGTCGACAACGGCTTCTTTTTCCTGGCACGCGGTTGCATCTTCCAAATGTGGCGCACCATGGGCAACGACGAGCTCGGCTCCCTCAAC
Source organism: Collinsella aerofaciens (assembly GCF_015670795.1). Taxonomy (GTDB): domain Bacteria; phylum Actinomycetota; class Coriobacteriia; order Coriobacteriales; family Coriobacteriaceae; genus Collinsella; species Collinsella aerofaciens_Q. The sequence goes on from NZ_JADPCJ010000005.1 coordinate 65,989, forward strand.
CGCTCGCTGGGGTAGGCGAAGCTTCCAAGGAGGAAAGGATGCTAGGCAATTAGAAAATTTCCTCTTGCCCATCCTTGGCTGTTTGGTTACTATAGAACGGCTGTTACGGAGAGCTGACCGAGAGGCCGAAGGTGCTCGCCTGCTAAGCGAGTATGCCCCAAAAGGGCATCTGGGGTTCGAATCCCCAGCTCTCCGCCAGTTTAACTTTAAAGAAGGGTCCCATCGGGGGCCCTTTTTTATTATCGAGAAAGGGCGCTGGGGATTCGAACCCTCAAAAAAAGGAGGCATCCTTTCGGACACCTCCTTTCAGCGAGTGTATTGTTCTTCGATCTTACATCTCGGGCGCCTTGGCGACGGTCTCGCTCTCGGCTGTGAGCGGGCGGTTGTCGATGCGGCGGCCCAAGCGATCGAGCTTCACGAGCAGCCATTCAATGGGATTCGGCCCTGCACCTTCCTCGTCGGCAACCAGGTCCATAACGGCGATTTTGGTGCCGTCCTGCTTGAGAGTAACGCTGCCCACCTTGTCGCCCACATGCACCGTGCCCGAAAGATCGTCGTAGCTAACCTTTTCGGTCACCTCGCCGGCAAGGGAAAACACGGTCGCTTGCGCCGTAGGATCGGCGAGTGTGGCGTCGATTGTCTTATCCGTCCAGTCGGTTTGGCCAATGCGCGCCATAAGCGGGTTGCCGTTGGCGGTCTTTTCCTGCGTGTTGGCGATTGCGACCGTCACCTTGTGGCCGTAGTACCAGTTGGCAAGGGTGGCGGTATCGGTAAAGCGCTGATCGGTGGTGGTGGAGTTCAAAATAACGGTGTAGATCTCGTCGCCGTCGCGGTTGTAGGCGCTCGTAAAGCAATAGCCCGCGTCGTCGGTGGTGCCGGTCTTGCCACCGATGTTGCCATCTTGGCCCAGCAAATAGTTATGCGTGTCCATGGAATGCGAATGGTCGGTGCCGTCGGCGCCCGTGACTTCGATCCAGGAATCCTCGCTCGCTACGACCTCGCGGATCGTGTCGTTTTTCATGGCCTCCTGCATCATCAGCGCTACGTCGTGTGCGGTTGAGTGCATATCGCCAGCCCACTCATCAAAGTCCAGACCATGCGGGTTTTCAAAAAGCGTACCGGTGCAGCCGAGCTTCTTAGCGCGCTCGTTCATGGCCTTCACAAATGTGGCCTCGGCGTCTTTGGTCTTAGGGTCGATTTTCTTGCCCACATATTCGGCGAGCACGATGGCGGCGTCGTTGCCCGAGGGAATCATCAGGCCGCGCAGTGCCTGCTCCACGGTAAGCTCGTCGCCTTCGAGCAAGCCGGCGGTCGAATTACCCACGGTGGCTGCGGCGTTGCTCACCGTGACCTTCTCGTCCATCTTGCAATTCTCGACGGTTAGGATTGCGGTCATGACCTTGGTGATCGAGGCAATCTTGACCTGCTCATCGGCGCCGCGCCCATAGTAGACGGTGCCGTCTTTGCCCATGACGAGGGCATTGGTCGCATCGATATCGGGCAGGTTTTCGGCCGTGATGCCGCGCGCATCGGCGGTTTTGCCGCAAACATTGTCGGTCGTGAGCACTTGGGCGCCGGCGACGGTGGGCGCGCCAGCGGCAAGGGCGATAGCGCAGACAAAGCCGGCGGCAAGCTGGGCTGAGCGCTTTGCAAAAGAGGTGAGGGACTTCACAGATTTCGCTTTCGACGGGATGGTCTCTTCTGAAACTAGAGTATATCGTTTGCCGGCGTCGGCGATCATCGCGTGCGCGCTTGGCCCACATCCGCACCCGAACGGGCACAAGGGTGCTTAAGGCCGACTTAATCACCCACGCTTGTTGTGTGTGGCGTGCGTCGCCTCAGGCATAATGGAGCGCGAGAGGAGCACGCATGAACGAGCGCATTTTGGTAGTTGATGACGAAAAGGCCATCGCCGACTTGGTTGGCATCTACCTTACAAAAGAGGGCTTTGATGTCCAGATTGCCTATAGCGGGGCCGATGCTGCCAAGGCGATTTTGGAGCAGGAGTTCGATCTGGCGCTGCTTGATGTCATGCTGCCCGATATCGATGGGTTTGAGCTGCTGCGTACGATCCGTTCCAGCCATACCTATCCCGTGATCATGCTGACGGCGCGCGATGCCCAGCAAGACAAGATCGGGGGCCTTTCGCTTGGCGCGGACGATTACGTGGTTAAGCCGTTCCGTCCGCTGGAGCTCATCGCGCGCGTGCACGCTCAGCTTCGCCGCTACACCAGCTACGGTAGCCGTGCACAGGCGGCCGAGTCGCCGACCATTCAGCTCGACGGCTTGGAGATCAACCGCGATGCTCGTTCCGTGACAGTGGACGGTTCACCGGTACGCCTCACACCCACCGAGTATTCAATCTTGCTGTATCTGGTCGAGCATCGCGGCAGCGTGGTGGCCGTGGAGGACCTGTTCCGCGCGGTGTGGAGCGAGGATTTTATGCCCGGCTCCAACAATACGGTGATGGTGCATATTCGCCACTTGCGCGAAAAGATCGGCGACGACGCACAAAAGCCACGCTTTATCAAAAACGTCTGGGGCGTCGGCTACATCATCGAATAACGCTTTTCGCTTGTGAGGATCTTGATATGACAAAAGACGATAGGCAAGCGTTCGAGGTGCCCGATCGGCTCTTTGAATACGTGAGGTCGGTCGTCGACAACCGCGCGCTTGCAACGGTGCTGCTCTTTTTGCTGAGCCTGCTGCTGATTGGCATCGACAACATCGTCGGAATCTTGGCGGTGCTGCTTGTCGGCTTTTTGCTGATCGATCGATTTGAGATCGTGTGCCGCTGCGTGGTGATTGGCGGCGCCGCGTGGGCCATGACGTTGGCGATTGGCGCCATGGCGCTCGGCGGCATCGAAGGGCCGGTGCTGTTCGATGCCGGCTTTGTATTCAACATGCTTGGCTTTGTGCTGGCGCTTGCCGCGTGCGTGCTGTTCTTGTGCGGCCGTGCCCTGTACTACCAGGGCTACGAACAGGGCGAGCAGCATGCCGATTGTGTGCTGGCCGCTCGTATTCAAGATCGCCTGATCGATCACCCCGACACCTGGGACAACATCGACGGCGACTTCTTGGAGGTCGAGGGCGCCCTTAACCGCGTGCGTGACCGTGAGCGCAAGGTGCAGCAAGCTCTGCGTGACGAGTCGCATCGCAAGGACGATCTGGTTACGTACTTGGCACATGACCTACGCACCCCGCTTGCGAGCGTAGTGGGCTATCTTTCGCTGCTGCAAGAGGCTCCTGAGCTGCCGGTTGAGCAACGTGCGCACTTTACGGGCGTGGCTCTCGACAAGGCGCACCGGCTCGATGCGCTCATCGAAGAGTTCTTCGATATCACGCGCTTTGACTTCCACGATATCGTGCTCACGCGCGGCTATGTTGATCTGGGGTTGCTGCTGGCTCAGGTGGCTGACGAGTTCTATCCCATCCTCAACGAGCAGCATAAGGAAGTCCAAGTTGATATTCGCGAGGACCTGACGGTGCTCGTGGATGGCGACAAAATGGCTCGCGTGTTCAACAACATCATGAAAAACGCTATTGCCTATAGCTATGAGGGCTCGACCATCACGATCGAGGCCAGACGCCGGGACGGCGGTGGCGTGCGCGTGCGCTTTATCAATCAGGGCGATCCCATCCCTGAGGCAAAGCTCAAGGTGATCTTTGAGAAGTTCTATCGCCTGGATGCGGCGCGTGCGACCAATCGCGGCGGCGCTGGACTGGGGCTTGCCATCGCCAAGGAGATCGTATGCGCGCACGGCGGTACCGTTGCATGTGAATCGACGCCCGAACACACGATATTCACCATCGAGCTGCCCGCCGCATAGCCAGTGTGCCCTTACAAACACTTGACAATGCGCTCACGTGCATATGAGCCGTGATTCCTACTATCGATACTGCTGAATTGATATCGATGTGGAGGTATGCGGTATGACGGCTGCTGCGGCTGTGGAGCCCACGGAGCTTGAAGAACTCATGAAAGCGCAGGCCGAGGCCGCGCGCGAGCGCGAGGTTGGGGATGCGACTCGCCCCACGGCAGAGGATCTTGCCGCCTCGCCGACGCGTATCGATGTCGAGGGCCTCGACCTGTTCTATGGCGACCACCATGCGCTCAAGGACGTGAATATCAAGATCCGCGACAAGCAGATCACCTCGTTCATCGGGCCTTCGGGCTGCGGAAAGTCCACGTTGCTGCGCTGCTTTAACCGCATGAACGACGGCATCAAGGATTGCCGCATCGAGGGCAAGATTGCGCTCGATGGTCAAGATATCCTGGGCGACTACGACATCTGCCGCCTTCGCCAGCGCGTGGGCATGGTGTTCCAGCGCCCCAACCCGTTTCCCATGAGCATCTACGACAACGTCGCGTATGGTCCGCGCGGTATGGGTGTGCGCGATCGCGCTGCGCTGGATGAGCTGGTCGAGGACTCCCTTCGTCGCGCTGCGCTATGGGATGAGGTCAAGGACAAGCTCAAAGAGTCGGGTCTGGGTCTTTCGGGCGGCCAGCAGCAGCGTCTGTGCATCGCCCGCGCACTTGCCGTGCAGCCCGACATTCTGCTGATGGACGAGCCGACCTCGGCACTCGACCCTGTGTCGACGCTGGTGGTGGAGCAGCTGGCCTGCGAGCTCAAAGAGACCTGCACGCTCGTGGTCGTTACGCACAATATGCAGCAGGCGGCGCGTATCTCCGATTCGGTCGCATTCTTTTTGCTGGGTGAGCTGGTGGAGCACGCGCCCACCGCGCAACTCTTCAAGAATCCGACCGATCCGCGCACGGCGGATTATTTGACGGGACGTTTTGGCTGATACCATCTAGTAAAGGTACCTTTAGGGTTAAGATGCGGTCATGCCGGCCGCAAAGGGGTTCAACATGATCTATTACGTCGAGGACGATGACAACATCAGGGATTTGACGGTCTATGCACTGCGCAAGCAGGGGATTGAGGCCGAAGGCTTTTCGTGCGACGGTGAGTTTAAGGCTGCCGTGGCGCGACGGGTACCCGATGCCGTCCTGCTCGACATCATGCTGCCCGATACCGATGGCTTGGCGATTATGCGTCGACTGCGTGCCGATCGCCTGACGGCGACGGTGCCCATCATGATGCTTACCGCCAAGGATACCGAGCTCGACAAGGTGATGGCGCTCGATGGCGGTGCCGACGATTACCTGACTAAGCCGTTTTCGCTCATGGAGCTCGCCAGCCGCTGCCGCGCACTGCTGCGTCGCGGCGGCATGGTCAAACAGGCAAGCGATGTGCTCAGCGTGGGCGACATTGTGCTCTCGCCCAGCCATCGTGAGGTGACTGTTGCCGGCGAGTCGCTTAAGCTCACCCTGCGCGAGTTCGACCTGCTCGAGTACCTCATGCGCAAGCCCGGCGTGGTCTTTACCCGCGAGTCGTTGCTGCAGAGCGTGTGGGGCTGGGACTTCGACGGCGGTTCGCGCACCGTTGACGTGCACGTGCAGACGCTTCGCCAAAAACTGGGCGAGCATGCCAGCGCCATCGAGACCGTGCGCGGCGTGGGCTACCGCTTGGCCGAGCCTTCTGCCGGTGATGGTGCCGAAGGTGACGACACCGCGGCCACCGCATCGGAGGAGTAACCCGTGGTCTTCGCCCCCCAGGGAAAACATACGCTGTCGCACCGCGTTTTTGTGACGATCTTTGTCTGCGCCATGGCGGTTATCGTGGCGTTTACGGTGCTGGGTGCGTTCTTTGTGCAAAACACCTTGGCGGATGCCACGAGTGCCAATCTGGCGCAGGAAACCGAGCTCATTGCTGCCGCCCTCGACGAGCAGCAGGAGCCCATCCCGTTCTTGCGTAGCCTCGATCGAGAGGACTTGCGCATCACGCTGATTAACAAGGATGGATCGGTTGCCTACGACAACGAGGCGTCGCCTTCCACACTGCCCAACCATGGCGATCGCCCCGAGGTCATCGAGGCCTTTGAGAGTGGTTCGGGTTCCGCGGAGCGCGCAAGCTCTACGCTCGACGAGATTATGCTGTATCGCGCCGTCGCCCTTGATAACGGCCAGGTTGTCCGCTTGGCGCAGGCCCAGCCTGGCGTTGCGGCGATTTTGCTGTCGATGGTGGCGCCGATGCTGCTTATCGCAGCAGCGGGTGCGGTACTCTCGTTTTTTATGGCGCGCCGCGAGTCCCGTGCCATCATCGCGCCTTTGCAAGAGGTGGATTTGGACCACCCACGCCGTAGCTATGAGCACGCCTATGCCGAGATGGTCCCCATGCTTGAGCGTATTGAGTCGCAGCGCCAGGAGCTCAAGCGCCAAATGGCGGTGCTGGCGGACAACGACCGTATGCGCCGCGAGTTCACGGCGAATATCACCCATGAGCTCAAGACGCCGCTTACGGCGATTTCGGGCTATGCCGAGCTCATCGCAAACGGCATGGTCGAGGGCGAGGGCGACCTGCGCAACTTTGGCGGTCGCATCTATCGTGAGGCGGGCCGCTTGGCAGCGCTTGTCAACGATATCCTTACGCTGTCTAACTTGGACGAGGCCGAGCGTGCAGCTGAGGGCGAGGCGGTGCCCATTGGGTCCACGGAGCCTATTGAGCTCTCACGTGCCATCTACGCGGTCGAGCAGCGTCTTGAACAGGTCGCCCGTCAGGCGAATGTGACGATAAGTCATGAGACCAAGCCTGTGGTCATCGAGGGCGTGTCGCGCTTGCTTGACGAGCTCATCTATAATCTGGCAAGCAACGCCATCCGCTACAATCGACCCGGCGGTACGGTTACGCTGCAGTGCGGCACCAACGACGAAGGCCATCCGTTCCTTGCGGTCGCCGACACGGGAATCGGTATCGCGCCTGAAGAACAGGGCAAGGTATTTGAGCGGTTCTATCGCGTGGACAAGAGTAGGTCCAAGGCACGCGGCGGAACCGGTCTGGGGCTTGCCATTGTCAAGCATGCGGCCCTGTATCATCACGCCACGCTCGATCTGTCGAGCGAGTTGGGCGTGGGAACCACCATTACGGTGACGTTTCCCATACAGCAGGACGAGCCATTCGCATAGCGATATAACATAGATATTGATGCAGACGCCGCATTTGACTTTCGGGTGCGGCGTTGTTGTGCAATTTTACGATTGCTTCCGACATTTTTACAGGAGAGCCTGTTTCTTATGTATAGAGTTTGGTCTCGGTAAAAAGATGCGATAACATACGGACAGTTTTGTCAATCCGAACTGGGGAAATGAAAGGCAAGCTGCATGACCCTTCTCGAACTGTTCCAGCTGCTGAAGAAGCACCTTCAGCTGGTCATCACCCTTCCGGTGGTCTGCGCGATCGCCATGGGCATCGTGTCCTTCGTTGCGATGGACAACACCTATACCGCGACGACGAGCATGTACATTCTCGCCAAGACCGACGATAGCGGTCAGATGAGCTACAACGATCTCTCGGCGAGTCAGATGCTTTCCAACGATATCGCCACGCTGCTGGATAGCGATAGCGTTAAGAGCGGCGCAGCCAATGAACTGGGCCTCACCGATCTGGATGACTACAAGGTGTCTGTTTCCTCCGAGACCACCACGCGTGTCATTACGCTTTCGGTTACCGGCACCGATGCCAAGGAGACGGCTAAGGTCGCAAAGGCCATGGCCAGCTCGGTGAGTACGGTCGCTCAGAACGTCGGCGCTGCCCAGAGCATCAACGTTATCGACGAGGCTAAGACCCCCGAAGCCCCCAGCGGTCCCAAGCGTATGCTGTACGTTGCTGTCGCGTTCCTCGCCGGTATCTTTATCGCAGTCGCCTATGTCGTTTTGGCAGACATGCTCAATACCCGCATCCGCGGTGCCGAAGAGGCAGAAGAGCTCCTGGGCATTCCCGTTGTTGGCCGAATTCCGGCTATGAAAGGTGGTAAATAGGCATGGCTAAGGCAAAGAACACCGATAAGCTCGTTGTACAGAATGCCGCCAAGACCCTTCTGGCCAACATCCGCTTTGCGAGCGTGGACGACCCCATTCGCTCCATTACTGTCACGTCCTCGATTCCCAACGAGGGCAAGTCTACGGTTTCCATCAACCTTGCCCAGGCTATCGCCACGAGCGGCAAGTCCGTGCTCCTGGTCGAGGCCGATATGCGCCGCAGGTCCCTTTCCGATATGCTCGGCGTTCGTTCGCGCGGCGGACTCTATGCGGTCCTTTCCGAGCAGATCTCCATTGACCAGGCAATTGTCGAGACGGGTCAGAAGAACTTCTACTTCCTCGATGCCGAGCCGCACATTCCCAATCCTGCTGACATCATCGTCTCTCACCGCTTTGCCAAGCTGGTAAAGGCACTGTCCGCCAAGTTTCAGTACGTCATCTTTGATGCTCCCCCGGTCGGCACCTTCATCGATGCTGCCGAGATCGCAAGTCTGACCGACGGCACGCTGTTCGTGGTGCGCGAGGACTTCACCAAGCGCGAGGAGGCACTCAACGCTATCGGCCAGCTTAAGAAGTCCGAAAAGGTCAAGCTCATCGGTACCGTTATGAACTACTGCGAGACCGAGACCAGCGAGTACTACTACTCCTACTACACCAAGGACGGTAAGAAGGTGAAGAAGGGCTCCGACGATCAGGGGACTTCCAAAAAGGGCATCTTCACCAACCGAGCAAACGTTTAGTTGATTAAGGCTGACCTATGCGTGACATTCATTGCCATATCTTGCCGGGTGTAGACGACGGCGCCGCCGATCTCGATGAGAGCTTGGCGATGCTCGAGGCTGCCAAGCGGGCCGGTGTAACCAGAATCGTTTGCACTCCTCACTGCCGTGATCCCTATTTTGATTACGACAAGATGTGGGATGCCTTTGAGCTGCTGCGTGATAACGCTGACGGTTTTCCGCTCCAGATGGGCTTCGAGGTCAACCATCGAAAGCTCGTTGAGCTTGGTATCGATGCCGCGGAGCACTTGCATTTCGATGGGACCAACGAGTTTCTGCTCGAGCTTTCGACGCATGCCGATGCGTATGCGTTTAGAGAGTACGAGAACACGATTTACGATTTGCAGTGCCGTGGCTACCAGGTGATCATCGCTCATCCTGAGCGCTATCGTGCGGTTCAAAAGGATGTAAGCGTGGCGGAGCGTCTGGTCGATATGGGCTGCAAGCTGCAGGCTTCGGCGGACTTTATTGCCGGCGGTCGCTTTGGTCGCGAGAAAAAGCCGGCACAGCGCCTGTTCGATCAGAACCTGTACAGCTTCATCGCGAGCGATGCCCATAACGTGGGTCATTACGACTGCCTGGCGAAGGCTCGCGCGAAGTTTAGCGTGCGCGGAGCTCATTTTCGCTAATATCTGTCCCTAACGTTCGCATTGAATGAAAGGGCAGCCATGGATATCCAACTTAAGACGGGATGCTTTGATGACGCGGCGTTGGTGCGCCGCGTCGTTTTTATGGACGAGCAGGGCTACGAGAATGAGTTCGACGCTATCGACGAGGATCAGAACTGCATTCATGTGACGCTCTATGTAGACGGCGAGCTTGCCGGTTGCTCGCGCGTGTTTCCCGAGGAGCTTGAGCGCGTGGCTGACGCAGAGGCCCCGGTGTTGCCGGCATGCGACATGGACGAAGGCGTTGCGGCGGGGGAGGCCTACATTATGGGGCGCGTCGCCGTGCTGCCGGCTATGCGTCGTCGCGGACTGGCGAGTGCGATCGTCGAGGCCAGTGCTTCGTGTGCACGCGATGCCGGCGCTAAGCTTATTAAGCTGCATGCGCAGGAATACGTGTTGCCGCTCTATGCAAAGGCGGGCTACACGCAAATTGCCCCGGTAGATTACGAAGACGAGGGCCAGCCCCATGTCTGGATGGCCAAGCGCGTAGATGGCAGATAGGGACGTTCCTTTTCTGCCGGCAGCTGGGGACACTCCTTGGCAATTGACGCATTGGAGCGCTCGGACATACAGTTTTTCGATTCCGTATGTATATATGCGCGCTATTGGGTTATAAAATCTAAGTCTGAACATAGCAGGTCTGCGATGCGGCTCGGGCAACCGGGCCGTTTTTGCGGACGGGGGTAGCGCGAAAGGACTGCACATGCGTCAATTTAAGACCGAGAGCAAAAAACTGCTCGACCTCATGATCAACTCCATCTACACCAATAAGGAAATCTTCCTGCGCGAGCTTATCTCTAACGCGAGCGACGCCGTCGACAAGCTCAACTTTAAGAGCCTGCAGGATCCGAGCGTCAAGATCAACCAGGGCGACCTGGCCATTCGCGTCTCCTTTGATAAAGACGCCCGCACCATTACCATCTCGGATAACGGCATTGGCATGACCGCCGAGGAGCTCGAGCGCAATCTGGGCACCATCGCCCATTCCGGCTCCGAGGAGTTTAAGACCGAGAACGCCGAGCAGCAGGGCTCCGATGTCGACATCATCGGCCAGTTTGGCGTGGGCTTCTACTCTGCCTTTATGGTTGCCAGCCATGTGAAGGTCGTCAGCCGCGCCTATGGCGAGGATGTCGCCCATGTGTGGGAATCCGACGGTCTTGAGGGCTACACCATCGAGGACGGTGAGCGCGCCGAGCACGGTACCGATGTCATCCTGACGCTGCGCGAGAACGAGAAGCTCGATGCCGACGGCGAGGCCGAGACCTACGATCGCTTCCTGACCGAGTGGGGTCTCAAGAGCCTGATTCAGCAGTACAGCAACTATGTGCGCTACCCGATTCAGATGATGGTGTCCAAGAGCCGCCAGAAACCCAAGCCCGAGGACGCCGGCGACGATTACAAGCCCGAGTACGAGGACTATCAGGAGCTCGAGACCGTCAATTCCATGACACCGATCTGGAAGAAGCGCAGCTCCGATGTCGAGCAGAAGGACTACGACGAGTTCTACAAGTCCACGTTCCACGACTTTGACGATCCTGCGCGCACCATCAGCTTCCACGCCGAGGGCACGCTCGAGTATGACGCCCTGCTGTTTGTGCCGGGACGCGCGCCGTTCGATCTGTACAGCAAGGACTACGAGAAGGGTCTGGCGCTCTACAGCTCCAACGTCCTGATCATGGAGAAGTGCGACGACCTGCTGCCCGACTACTACAACTTTGTCCGCGGCGTCGTGGATTCCGCCGACGTGTCGCTCAACATCTCGCGCGAGACGCTGCAGCAGAACCGTCAGCTCAAGGCCATCGCCAAGCGTGTGGAAAAGAAGATTACCGCCGACCTTGAGGATATGCGTGACAACGACCGCGAGGCCTACGAGAAGTTCTTTGAGAACTTTGGCCGCGGTCTTAAGTACGGCATCTACTCGAGCTATGGCATGAAGGCCGATGAGCTCGCCGACCTGTTGCTGTTCTGGTCTGCCAAGGAACAGAAGATGATTACCCTGGCCGAGTATGCCAAGGGCATGCCCGAGGATCAGAAGGCCATCTACTACGCCGCCGGCGACTCGCGTGAGCGCTTGGCCAAGATGCCCGTGGTAAAGGGCGTGCTCGACCGCGGCTATGACGTGCTGCTGCTGACGCAGGATGTGGATGAGTTCACGTTCCAGGCTATGCGTGAGTACGTTGCCGCCGATATGCCCAAGATCTACGAGGACGATGCCGCCCGCGAGGCTGCCGAGAAGGCCGTGGCCGATGGTGCCGAGCCCGAGGTTGAGGATCGTCACCTGGAGCTCAAGAACGTCGCAACCGGTGATCTTGACCTGGCGACCGAGGACGAGAAAAAGGAGGCCGAGGACGCCACCAAGGAGAACGAGGACCTCTTTAACGCCATGAAGGAGGCACTCGGCGACAAGGTCGAGAAGGTTGCCGTCTCTGCGCGCCTGACCGATGCTCCCGCGTGCATCACCACCGAGGGCCCGCTTTCGCTCGAGATGGAGAAGGTGCTCCAGAAGGGTCCCGAGGGCGCGCCCGACGGTATGCCCAAGAGCCAGCGCGTGCTCGAGCTCAACGCCAAGCACCCGGTCTTTTCCAAGCTCGTCGCCGCTCAGAAGGCGGGCGACGCCGACAAGATCAAGCAGTACTCCGGTTTGCTCTATGACCAGGCCCTGCTGGTCGAGGGCATTCTGCCCGAGGACCCCGTTGCCTTCGCAGCAGCTGTTTGCAACTTGATGTAGTTAGGTATTTACGCGGTTTTACCAAACCGCGTAACGGCTCGACGCTGCCCTCAGTTCCGCCGTTCTAACGAACGGCGGACCAGTCGACGCTGCGCGGGCGCCAGAGCGACAACTTGTCATTCAAAGAGGACGGCATGACCAGAAGGTCTATGCCGTCCTCTTTTCATGCCAATTTGTTCGCTCTGGCGCCCGCTCGCTGGCATTGCTAAAACATCGATGTTACCGTGGTCCAAACTAGTCGTTGGGGGCGTTCTTGTTTGACCAGTCGTTTAAGAACGTCCCCGATGACTATTTGAATTGCTAATTTGTGCGGGTTGTGGTTTTGTGACCTGCTGAAATTAAAGATACTGTACAACTGTACGTTAATTCGTCTTCGTAGTATATTGCTACCCGCAAAACTCAATACCATTGTGCTCTGAGACGCTAAAGCGCTTACGTACAATGGTTATCGATAGTACGATTCGATTCAACGACAGGATGGATGGTCCAAGCGTGAGTCTCGGCAGCAAACTATCCAATGCAAAGGTCTCCTTTGCGATATTTAAGCGCGACATTAAGCGACTGCTTGTGAACCCCGTCGCCTTGGTGGTTACCCTTGGCGTGTGCGTTATTCCCTCGCTGTATGCCTGGTACAACATCGTGGCCAACTGGGATCCGTACGGAAACACCCAGGGCATCAAGATTGCCATCGCCAACAACGATCGGGGCACCCAAAACGACCTGGTGGGCGAGCTCAACGCGGGCGATCAGGTCGTCGATCAGCTCAAGGAGAACGATCAGCTGGGCTGGACGTTCGTCGACTCGACGGCCGATGCCAAGGAGGGCGTCGAGAGCGGCGAGTACTATGCCGCTATCGTGATTCCCAAGAACTTCTCGGATAACCTGGTTTCGATGCTCGACGGCAACTACCATCAGCCCAAGCTCACGTACTACGTCAATGAGAAGAAGAGCGCCATTGCGCCCAAGGTTACCGATACCGGTGCAAACACCATCGAGGAGCAGATCAACTCGGAATTTGTCTCTACGGTAGGCAAGACTGTTGCCGGTATCGCCAAGGATGCCGGTGTCGATTTAAAGGACAAGGCAACCCAGACTCAGGACTCGCTGGCAAGTTCGGTGTCCGAGGCGTCCGACACCTTGGGCGAGGTGCGCGATTCGATTGGCGATATGAATGCCGCCATCGATAAGACGAGTGGCGCTATCGCCTCGGCTGATGCGGCACTTGCCGGCTTGCAAGGCCAGGCACCGTCGCTGACGCAGGCGATCTCCCAGGGCAACGATCTGCTGAGCGAAGCTCGCACCACGGCGGGCAACTCCATCACCTCGCTCTCCAAGGCGCTCTCGGAAGGCAGCCTTGCGCTCACCAAGACGTCGGCCTCTGCGAACGCTGCCATCGGCAAGCTGACGGGCGCGGTCACATCTACGACCACCCGTATCGACAACTCGCTCGAGTCTCTTCAAGCGACGATCGACCACAATAAGGCCGTTATCGGGCACTTGGAGATTCTCGCCAATGACACGTCGACAGGTTCCGAGGAAATTGACGCGCGCATTGTATCGACCATCGATTTGCTTCGAGAGCAGAATGAAAAGCTTCAGAGCATCAAGGACGGTCTGTCCGCGCAGTCGAGCGCCATGGCGAATGACGCAGCGGCTGTTTCGGGTGCCAGTGACGCTATCAATAACGCAATTCATACCGGTGCGACCAACCTTGGCCAAGCCCAGACGGACTTGGGCCAAAACGCGCTGCCGAAGGCCTCGAGCGCGCTCGACTCTTTTGCTGCCGTTTCGGTCGACCTGACCGGTATCGTCTCGGGTATGACACCTACACTTGCAAATGCGCGCGGCACGTTGGCGCAGCTTAGCGCTACGCTCGGCCAGGCCAAGACCACGCTGTCCCAGACCGATTCCTCGCTTGCCAAGGTCCAGGACAAGCTTGCAACCGCCGCCAATGACATCGCGGCGCTGCAGACCTCCGAGTCCATGGGCGAGCTGGCCGATCTGATGGGCGTCGATGTCAATGACGTGGCAGATTTCATGGCGTCTCCGGTTGAGTTGACGTCCAAGCCAATCTATCCGGTCAAGAGCTTTGGCTCGGGCATCGCTCCCTTCTACACCAATCTGGCGCTTTGGGTGGGCGGCTATGTGCTCATCGCCATTTACAAGCTCGAGGTCGACCGTGAAGGTGTTGGCAGCTTTACGGCGCGCCAAGGCTACTTTGGCCGCTGGTTGCTCATGGTGATCCTGGGCGCGTTGCAGGCCATCATCGTTACGGTAGGCGATCTGGTGATTGGCGTGCAGTGCGTCAGCCCGCTGCTGTTCGTGCTGGGCGGCATCGCCATTTCGTTCACCTACGTCAATATCATCTATGCGCTGTCCACCACGTTTAAGCATATCGGCAAGGCTATCGGCGTCATTCTCGTCATCGTGCAGATCCCGGGTTCGTCGGGCATGTACCCCATCGAGATGATGCCCGGCTTCTTCCAGTGGCTGCACCCGCTGCTGCCCTTTACCTACGGCATCAATCTGCTGCGCGAGACGGTCGGCGGCATGTATTCGTTCAACTACCTGTTTAACCTGTGCATTCTGGGCGTGTTCTTGATCGTGGCGCTCTTTATCGGCCTGCAGCTGCGTCCGCTGCTGCTCAACCTTAACCTGCTCTTTGATAAACAGCTCTCCACGACCGGTATGATGATTTGCGAGTCCAACGACCTGCCGCGCCAGCGCTACTCGCTGCGCACGGCCATGCGCGTCATGCTCGATTCCGATTCGTACCGTCGCGAACTGCTCGATCATGCGGTCGCCTTTGAACATCGCTACCCGTACTACATCAAGGGCGGTTTTGCCGCCGTGGTGGGCGTTCAGGTCCTGCTCTTTGTCCTGTCGACGGTTCTCGATATCGACAATAACGGCAAGATCATCCTGCTTGTCATTTGGATCATCTCGGTTATTGCCATCTGCGGCTGGCTTATCAATATCGAATATATCCGAGCGAGCCTCAATACCCAGATGCGCATCTCGGCGCTTTCGGATGAGGACCTGCGTCGCGAGATGCGCGAACACACGGCCGCCATTCCTGCCGCCCGCCACATGTTTGGCCTCAACGCCAGCGAGCGTGGTGCCAAGGGCGGCGATCAGTCCACGGGCCGCTTGCCGCATATCGGCTCGCACCATAAATCTCAGGGCAGCGACAGCACAGCCACAAATGATGGAGATACCACCGCGCTTGGCAAGCACTCCAAAGGAGGTGAGGCATAAATGAAGAACATCCTGCATCTGTTTAAGCGCGATGTCCAAAACGTGTCTCGCTCCGTGATCGGCTTGGTTGTCGTGATGGGCCTCATTATCGTACCGTGTCTGTACGCGTGGTTTAACATCGCCGGCAGCTGGGATCCGTACGGCAACACCGGCAATCTTAAGATCGCCGTGGTCAACACCGATGAGGGTTACGAGAGCGATTTGATCCCCGTCGAGGTTAACGTGGGCGAAAACGTGACCGCCACCCTACGCGGCAACGAGAGCTTCGATTGGGTTGTGCTCAACAATCGCGAAAAGGCTATCGAGGGCGTTAAGTCGGGCGCGTACTATGCTGCCGTCGTTATCCCCAAAACGTTTAGCGCTGACATGATGACGCTTTTCTCGACCGACGTGAAGCATGCCGATATCGAGTTCTACGAGAATCAGAAGGCCAACGCCATTGCGCAGATCGTGACCGAGAAGGGTTCGAGCGCCGTCCAGAGCCAGGTTAACAAAACTTTTACCGAGACCATTATGACGATCGGTCTTAAGACGGTGTCCAGCCTGCTCGATTACATGAGCACCGACCAGGTGGGTAACTTTATCGCCAACCTGTCCTCGACGCTCGGCGATTCGATTGAGGACCTGCGAGACGTTCGGGCAAATGCTTCGTCGCTGGCGGGCATTTTGAGCTCCACGTCCGATTCGCTGACGTCGGCGAGCGGCATGCTCAAGCAGACGGGCACGGTCGATGAGTCAACGAAGCAGCTGATGGAGCATGTCAAGAGCGGTATTAGCGATTCCAAGGAAGCGCTGAAGGACGCCAACGACGCCATCAATGCCGCGATTGACGGAAGCGCGGGCTCGTTTGACAACGTGTCCGCCGAGCTTGCGAAGGCATTTGATGCCGCGAATCAACATGTCGACCTTACAGTGTCCCAGCTCAACGATGCCGCGGCGGCGCTCAACACGCGTGCCGACGATATCGACGCCACGGCCGACCAGCTCCGCGGCTTTGCCGATCAGGTGACTGACGAAAAACTCCAGGACAGCCTCAAGTCTGTGGCAACATCGCTGAGCAGGATTGCTGTGGAGTATCGCAACAACGCCAAGGACTTGACGGCCACCGCGAAGTCTCTCTCTGACAGCATGGCAGAGGTTAATAAGTCGCGTGCCGAGGTCGATCAGGCAATCGCGGATGCCAAGGCTGGTATCTCGGGCGCCAAGACTGACTACGACTCTACGTTTTCGGCCAAGGCAAAGGAGCTCAAGAAGACCATCTCGGGCGTTTTGGATTCGCTGAACGGTATTTCGAACGATCTGGATAGTGCTGTTGCTGGCCTGACCGACGCATCCGGTTCGCTGGCAAAGGGCCTCTCCAAAGCTGCAAAGCTGGTCAACAAGGCTTCTGATCAGCTGGGCGAGGCGTCGGACAAGATCAGTGCGTTTAAGGACGAGCTCGACGGCGCCTTGATGTCGGATGACCTCGCTACGATCAAGACGATGATCGGCAATGATCCCGAGGGTCTGGCCGTGTCGCTTTCCGGCCCCGTCGCGCTCGATCGCAAGCCGGTCTATCCGATCCGCAACTACGGTTCGGCCATGGCACCGTTCTACACGATTCTGTCGCTCTGGGTGGGCTCGATTGTGCTGGCGGCCATGATGAAGGTCTCGGTTGACGATGAGCTTATCAACGAGCTCATCCCCGTGCGCCTGCACGAGATCTACCTGGGCCGCTACCTGTTCTTTGGCGGTCTGGCCCTGCTGCAGGCAACGCTCGTGTGTGCGGGCGACATCCTGTTCTTTGGCATCCAGTGCGACGACCCGCTGCAGTTTGTGCTGGCGGGCTGGGTCGCGAGTCTCGTGTTCTCCAATATCGTCTACACGCTTACGGTTTCGTTTGGCGATATCGGCAAGGCGCTCGCCGTCGTGCTGCTGGTCATGCAGGTCGGCGGTTCGGGCGGCACGTTCCCCATCGAGATGACCGGCCCCGTGTTCCAGGCGATCTATCCGTTCCTGCCGTTCACCCACGGCATCAACGCCATGCATGCCGCCATGGCCGGTGCGTACCACATGGAGTACTGGATTGAGCTAGGCATTCTGGCGAGCTATCTGATTCCGTCGCTGGCACTGGGCGTCGTCTTCCGCCGCCCGGTCATCAAAGCCAACGACTGGATCATCGAAAAACTGGAGTCAACCAAATTGATTTAGTTCAGCAACGTAAACGCCGTCGGAACATCGAGATCTTCCAACCCGATGCTTTAGCGTAGTGAATTGCACGGGCTGCTTGGTTGTTGCTACAGTAGCGGGGCGTGCCGGGGGTCCGGTGCGCCCTGCTTTTATTTGACCATGAGGCGGCACGCAGCCATGCGCGTGCGGACACCACGCCCAGATTGAGCGCGAGGATGCCCTATGGCCCAGCATGCCACTGACAATATCGAAATGATGCCCGATAGCCCTGTTGCTCGCGAGGACCTGGGCGCGGGCGGCACCTCCCGCGGCGCCGGCGCTCGCTCGCCGCTGTTCTGGAAAGTCCTGCTGCTTTCGGTGGCAGTCGTCTGGGGCTACTCCTTTACGACCATGAAGGACGCGCTCGACACCATTCCGGTGTTCGAACTGCTCTACGTGCGCTTTCTGCCTGCGGCGTTGGTCATGTTTTTCATCTTCCACAAGCGCATCATCGCGCACCTCAACGCCCGCAACCTTATCGTCGGACTTGGCATGGGCGCACTTATGTGGGCCGCCTACGCCCTGCAGACAGTCGGTCTGGCGCACACCACGGCGGGCAAGAATGCTTTTTTGACGGGCACGTATTGCATCGTTGTGCCGTTCGCGAGCTATTTTCTGAGCGGCGAAAAACTCACCCGCTATAACCTGGGCGCGGCGCTGCTGTGCTTGGCGGGCATTGGCTTGGTGGCGCTCGATAGCGTTGAATTCAACATCGGTGATGTCATTACGCTGGCGGGTGCGGTCTTTTTCGCCATCCAGATGGCGGTGACTGCCAAGTACGGTCGCAAAATGGACATCAACGTCATCACGTTTTGGATGTTTGTGGGCAACGGCGTGCTGAGCCTGGCAACGTCGCTGCTATTCGAGACCCAAGCGCCTCTGTCCGTGTGGACGCCGAGCTTTATCAGCGCGATGGCGTTTCTATCGGTGGGCTGTACGTGTGTGGCTCTGCTCATCCAAAACGTCGGCCTGGCGCATGTCCCGGCCTCAGCGGGCTCGCTGCTCCTTTCGATGGAGTCGCCTTCGGGTGTGCTGTTCTCGGTGCTGCTGATGGGGGAGGCGCTCACCTCGCGCCTGCTCGCCGGCTTCGCGCTCATCTTTCTTTCGATTATCTTGAGCGAGACGCATTTCGATTTTTTGCGTCGAAAGCCGCGTCCGCAATTGTAAACAATTTGTTGCGCCGCCTCCCGGGGCGGCATTTTTTATGCGTCGCCCTTAAAGTAGTACCTTGCACTTTACGCTATCAAAGTGCTTGCTGCAAAAACGTTACTGTAGGGCATCTATGGCACCAGCACTGTCCGATCTTCAACCGCAATCAGCGCCCAAGGCCACCGCGGCGGCGCAGACCGCTATCGGTGACGGTCTTGTTGCAGAAGCTCAGGCTTTTGCAGACGAGCTCGCTGCGTGGCGACACGATTTACATCAGATGCCCGAGCTGGGTAATAGCCTCCCGCAGACCTCTACGTATATCCAAGCGCGCCTGACCGAGATGGACATCCCATTTGCTACGCTCGTCGATGGTTCCTGCGTTGTGGGCCTTGTCGGCGCCGGTGCCGCCGCGGCCCAAGGCAATGGCATCTGCACGAATGAGCAGGCCGGTACGGTCATCATGCTGCGTGGCGACATGGACGCCCTGCCCGTTGCCGAGGAATCCGGCGAGCCCTTTGCATCCACCAACGGCTGCATGCACGCTTGCGGTCACGATATGCACGCGACGGCGCTGCTTGGTGCGGCTCGTATGCTCAAAGCGCGCGAGGCAGAGCTTGTTGATGCCAAGGCTACGGTTAAGTTGCTGTTCCAGCCGGGCGAGGAAACCTTTGAGGGTGCCCGCGCCGCCATCGCCGACGGTCTGCTGCAGAACCCGCGCCCTCAGGCGGCCTTCGCCATGCATGTCAACAGCCAGTCGCCGCTTGGCCTGGTGCTCTACGGCAGCCCGGCGCTCTCGGGCGTGTACGGTTTCCGCATCACGCTCCAGGGCAAGGGCGGCCACGGTTCCAGCCCCGAGATCTGCATCGACCCCATTACGGCCGGCGTCCATGTGCACCTGGCGCTCCAGGAGCTCATCTCCCGCGAGGTGCCGGCGGCCAAGGAAGTCGCACTTACCGTTGGTAAGTTTGCTAGCGGCTTGGCGGCCAACGTCATCCCCGACACCTGCGTGCTCGAGGGAACGCTGCGTGGCTTCGATGTCGAGCTCATAGCTCACCTAAAGACCCGCATCGCGGAGGTCGTTAACGGCGTTGCCGCAACATATCGTACGCCGGCGACCATCGAGACGCTTTCGGATGTTCCGCCGCTTGTACTCGACAGCGATATGACTCAGGCGTCGCTTGGCTACGTGGGCGCAGTGCTGCCCAAGGCGGCTTTCTTGCCGCTTTTCCATGCCATGGCGAGTGAGGACTTTGCGCTTATCTCGAGCGAGATTCCGAGTGCGTACTTTACCGTGGGCGCGGCCGTAACCGACACGGACGAACGCTTTGCCCAGCACCATCCCAAGGCACGTTTTAACGATGCCGAGCTGCCGCTCGGCGCCGCGGCCTATACCGCCGTCGCTTTGGGCTATATCGCCGACCACCGGTAGCACCCAACCTTGCCTTTCAAGCCTGCGGGCATGGCCGTAAGGCCTATGCCCTTGTCTTTCAAGGCAATCTTGGGCACTACCGGCCCCTGCGCCGGCTATTCGTTTGTTAAATAAGGAGCAGTATGCCCCAGCAGCGTAAGTTCTTCCCCGGCTGGCTCGTGGTGGCCTCCGGCTTCGTGATCATGGCCACGTGCTACACGATTTTCGTCAACTGCATGAGCCTATTCCAGCCGCTGATCGTCAGCGACCTGGGCATTTCCCTTGCGCAGTACAACATCTCCAATGCCATCTCCACCGTAGTGAGCGTCGTGGGTTCGCTCGTTATCGGCCATGTTGCCGATAAGGTGAGTGGCCGCGTATTGGGCTCGCTCACCGTTATCGCTACCTCGGCGGTGCTTGCTGGCATGAGCTTTGTCGGTGAGCTGTGGCAGGTCTACGTGCTCTTTGCCGTTTCGGGCTGCTTCGCTGTGGCCTCGACCCGCCTGCTCATCAGCCTTGTGACCGCCAACTGGTTTACGGCCAAGCGCGGCCTTGCCATTTCCATCGCACTTTCGGGTTCGGGCTTTGGCGGCGCCATTCTCTCGCCGATCGTGAGCTCTCTTATCGTGAGTGTGGGCTGGCGCTCTGCGTTCCTGGTACTCGCTGCCGTCTGCATGGTGGCGGCACTGCCCATCACGGCTTACTCCTTCCGCACCAAGCCTTCCGAGATCGGCCTTAAGCCGCTCGGCGAGAACCCGGGCGATCCGTCCGTCTCGACGGCTGGCGACAAGGACGAGCACACGGCGCCCGAGGTTAGCGTCGGCTGGTCTCGTATCAAGAAGAGCCCGGCGTTTTGGCTGCTCGTCGTCGCCTTCCTCTTTATGGGTCTCGTTAACGGCGCCATCTTGCCCAACCAGGTCACCAACATGACGAGTGTTACCGTCAACGGCGCCAAGATCGTCACGGGCGGCCACGATCCCATGTGGGCAGGTACCGTGCTTTCGGCCTACATGGTCACCGTCGTTATCGCCAAGATTTCGCTCGGTGCGATCTATGACCGCTTTGGTCTGCGCTTTGGCAATATCCTTGGCTCCATTGCGTGCATTATCGCCTGCGTCGCCCTGTGCTTCCCCGCGACCGATCTTGGTCCCATCGTGGCTGCCGTGAGCTTTGGTGTCGGAACGTGCATGGGCACTATCACGCCTACCATTGCCGCGTCCAAGCAGTTTGGCATGGCCGACCTCGGCAAGGTCACGGGCACCATTACCTCGCTCGAGATGGTCGGCGGCACCGTGGGCGCTATTGTCTCGGGCGTGCTGTTCGATGCCACGGGCTCCTTTGCGAGCGCCTGGATTGTGTGCCTGGCGTGCTCCGTGGTCATGCTCGTGTTCCTGCTGGCATCCGAGCCCATCGCCGCCAAGCTGCGCGCGAGCGTGGCGGGGGAGTAGGTAGGCCAAAGCGCATCGCCGCTTGTCCGCTTCGTCCGCGGCGGCGCGTCTGGCCGAACGAGTCCCCATACCCTCGTTCGGTCAGGCGCGCCGCCGCGTTGCTGCTTTGTGCCGTATAATGTCCACTACCTATGACGCGATACAAAAGAAAGGTGTTTGCCCATGCAGGCACAGAAGGCGGAGGGAACCCGCGACCTTATCGGCGCCGAGATGCGCGCCTGGCAAAAGATGCAGCAGATTGCGGCCGGCGTGTTCGAGCCGTTTGGTTTTAAACCCATCGAGACGCCCGCGATCGAGCAGGTTGACGTGTTTGTCCACGGTATCGGCCAGTCGACCGACGTCGTGCGCAAGGAAATGTTCCGCGTGTTCAGCGGTGCCAACCTGGAGCGCGTCTTTACCGAGGGCACCGACACCAAACTCAAGCCCAAGCAGCGCCTGGCACTTCGCCCCGAGGGCACGGCCGGCGTGGTGCGCGCCGTCGTCGAGAACAATCTGGTGCCCCAGGGCTCCACGCCGTTTAAGGCTTACTACGCCGAGGCCATGTTCCGCGGCGAGCGTCCCCAGAAGGGCCGCCTGCGCCAGTTCCACCAGGTGGGCATCGAGTGGCTCGGCGCTCCCGATCCGGCGGCAGACGCCGAGTGCATCATCATGCTCATGGAGTTCTACAAGCGCCTGGGCTTCGATCTTTCCAAGCTTCGTCTGCTCATCAACTCGATGGGTGACGCCCAGTGCCGTCCGGCTTACCGCGAGCAGGTCAAGCAGTTCATCCTCGATCACGCAGACGAGATGTGTGACGAGTGCCGCGAGCGCGCCGAGCTCAACCCGCTGCGCGCCTTCGACTGCAAGAACGACCATTGCCGTGAGATCATGGCCGACGCCCCGCTGATGGGCGACAACCTGTGCGACGAGTGCCGCGAGCACTACGAGCAGGTCAAGCGCTATTTGGATACCGCCGGTATCGAGTATGTCGAGGATCCCACCTTGGTGCGCGGCCTGGACTACTACACCCGTACTGTCTTTGAGGTCGAGGCCCCTGGCGCCGGCGTCGGCTCCATCGGCGGCGGCGGCCGCTACGACGGCCTGGTCGAGCTCGAGGGTGGCAAGCCCACGGCAGGCGTCGGCTTTGCCGTCGGTTTTGAGCGCGCCCTGCTGGCCCTGCAGGCCTTTGGCAGCGATCTGGGTGCCGAGGAGGCCCCGTGCGTCTATGTCGCCAACGCAGGCAAGGAGCTGCGCCAGAACGTCTTTGCCATTACGCAGGAGCTTCGCGCCGCAGGCATCGTGACCGAGGCCGACTATCAGGGCCGTTCGCTCAAAGCCCAGTTTAAGCAGGCCGATAAGGTGGGCGCCAAGCTCATCCTGGTCCTGGGCGGCGACGAGCTTGCCGCCGGCAAGGTCAAGGTGCGCGACATGGAGAGCCACGAAGAGGTTCTTGCCGATCTGGCCAACGTCGTCGAGGCGGTTCGCGAGCGTCTGTAGCGCATGATTTTTGAGCTGCGGACCCGCTAACATGTCCCGCTCGCGACGAGCTATTGTTACGGGGGTGTTTCGCATTTATGCGGAATGCCCTCGTTTGCATATGCCGCCCACCGAGAAATACGACCATTTGGGGCAAAAACCCTTGCAATGCAGAAAATACTTTTGTGTGGTAAAGCGCAATCAATGTCGAAAGTATTTCTCAAGCGCCTATAATGAATACCGCATGTTACGTGCATAGAAGGAGGAATGGGAGGAAACGTGGCTGAGAACCTAAGCAACCAGTCTGTACCCGAAGCCGCGGCGCGCGTCGCTGCCGTGGTCAACCGCCTCGTTAACCGAATCGGCTCGAATGCCGAGTCCAGGGAGCGTCTCGCCGAGATCGAGATCCCCGAGGAGCTGCGCGATAATCTGGCGCTGTTCCTGCGCCTGGAACGTCGTGTGCTTAGCGAGTATGATCCCGAGATCGCGGACCTGTTCGACAAGATTTTGACAGCCGAGATTGTGGCCAATGCTGGCAACCCCGGTAGCCGCGCTGCCGACGAGTCCGTTGACGAACAGGGCGTGCCCACTGCCGACGAGCCCACCGCCGTGGCGTTTCGCGAAGTCGTCGATTTGATTGACAGCCTGCCGCTTGATAAGCAGCAGGTCATCGTTCGCGCCTTTACGAGCTTCTTCCACTTGGCAAACCTGTCGGAGGAGAACTACCGTGTGGCGCAGCTGCGCGAGCGCGAGGCCGGCGCATCGACCGATACCGAGGTCGATCCCGCCAACGAACTCACCGTCGCCTATCACCAGTTGGTAAACGAGATGGGCGTCGAGGGTGCCAATGAGCTGCTCGGCAAGCTCGAGTTCCACCCTGTCTTTACCGCACATCCCACCGAGGCCCGTCGTAAGGCCGTCGAGGGCAAGATTCGCCGTATCTCCAACCTGCTGGAGGAGCGTCCGCGTCTGGGCGGCTCCGACCTGGTGGAGAACGAGCGCCATATGCTGCAGGAGATCGACGCCCTGGTGCGTACGAGCCCCATCGCGCTCAAGAAGCCCACGCCGGTCGAGGAAGCCGATACCATCATCGACATCTTCGATAACACGCTGTTCGACGTCATCCCCGTCATCTATCGTCGCTTTGACGACTGGGTGCTGGGCGACAAGGCCGGTACCGTGCCGCCGCTGTGCCCGGCGTTCTTCCATCCCGGCAGCTGGATCGGCTCCGACCGCGACGGTAACCCCAACGTCACCGCCAAGGTGAGCCGCGAAGTCGCCGCCAAGTACTTCACTCACATGGTGCTCAAGCTCGAGGACAAGTGCCGCCGCATCGGCCGCAACCTCACGCTCGAGGCCACCTACAGCAAGCCGTCTGCCGAGCTCATTAACCTGTGGAACCATCAGGTCGAGATGAGCCCTCGTTACACGGCCCGCGCCGAGCTGATCTCCGAGCACGAGCCGCATCGCGCCGTCATGCTCGTCATGGCCGACCGCCTGAACGCCACCGTCCGTCGTATCACCGACACCATGTACCACAGCGCCGATGAGTTCCTGGAGGACCTGCGCGTCGTCCAGCGTTCGCTGGCCGCCTGCGGTGCCGTCCGTGCTGCCTACGGCCCGGTCCAAACCATCATCTGGCAGGTCGAGTCCTTCGGCTTCCATATGGTCGAGATGGAGTTCCGTCAGCACTCTGTGGTGCATGCCCGCGCCCTTAAGGATATCCACGAGAACGGTATCCATGGCGACCTGCAGCCCATGACGCGCGAGGTCATCGATACCTTCCGCGCTATCGGCTCCATCCAAAAGCGCTACGGCAAGAAGATGGCGCACCGCTACATCATCTCGTTTACCAAGAGCGCTCAGCATGTGGCCGACGTCTTTGAGCTGGCGCACCTGTCCTTTGCACACGAGGAGGATGTCCCCGAGCTCGACGTGATCCCGTTGTTCGAGCAGCTCGAGGACCTCGAGGGCTGCGTCGACGTGCTCGATCAGATGCTTACGCTGCCCGTGGTGCAAAAGCGCCTTGCCCAGACCAACCGCCGCATGGAGGTTATGCTGGGCTATTCCGACTCCTCCAAGGACGCCGGTCCTACCACGGCCATGCTCGCGCTGCATTCCGCGCAGGAGCGCATTGCCAAGTGGGCAGAGAAGAACGATATCGACCTGGTGCTCATGCACGGTCGCGGCGGTGCCGTGGGCCGTGGCGGCGGCCCGGCCAACAAGGCCGTGCTGGCGCAGCCTAAGGGTTCGGTCAACTGCTTCTTTAAGCTCACCGAGCAGGGCGAGGTCATCTTTGCCCGTTACGGCAACCGCACGCTGGCCCAGCGCCATGTTGAGTCCGTTGCTGCTGCAACGCTTTTGCAGTCGGCCCCGAGTGTCGAGAAGACTAACACCGAGACCACTCAGAAGTTCTGGGATATGGCCGAGAAGCTCAACACCGCAAGCCACGAGCGTTATCTGGACCTGCTGAACACCGAGGACTTTACACCGTGGTTCTCGACCGTGACGCCGCTGACCGAGGTCGGTCTGCTGCCGATCGGCTCGCGTCCCGCCAAGCGCGGCCTGGGCGCCAAGTCGCTCGATGACCTGCGTACCATTCCGTGGATCTTCAGCTGGAGCCAGGCGCGCATTAACCTGGCCGCTTGGTACGGCCTGGGCACCGCCTGCGAGCAGCTGGGCGATCTTGACCAGCTCAAGGCTGCCTACCAGGAGTGGCCGTTCTTCCGCACCTTTATCGACAACATCGAGATGTCGATCGCCAAGACCGACCAGCGCATCGCCAAGATGTATTTGCACCTGGGCGACCGCGATGATTTGTCCGAGAAGGTCTTCACCGAGATGCAGCTCACGCGTAAGTGGGTCCTTGCCATCGTCGGTGATGAGTGGCCGCTGCAGCGTCGTCGCGTGCTCGGCTGCGCCGTTCGCGTGCGTAACCCCTACGTCGACGCTCTGTCCATCGCCCAGGTCCGCGCCCTTCGCGAGGTGCGCATGAATCAGGACGAGATGGCCGAGGAGAAGAAGGCCGAGTACATGAGCCTGATTCTTTCGACTGTGACCGGCGTCTCGGCAGGATTGCAGAACACGGGGTAATCGATAGCCCTGTGGCTCTCACCGGGACCCGACGGGTTTCCCTCTGAATGCGTCCTCGCACTTGAAGCCCCCTTATCCTGCTCCTTCGGAGCTGCGGATAAGGGGGCTTCGTGCTGACGCTCCTATTTGGCAAGGTGTTTTTTAGAATCCATTTTGCGCTCGGCCTCGAAGGCTTGCCTGTCCCAATCGAGCGGAAGTCCGGCCTCGACCCATGCCTCGTAGGCCCTCCTTATGGGCTTGAGCTCCCTTTG
>NZ_JADPCJ010000060.1 GCF_015670795.1 Collinsella aerofaciens
ACGGTCGCGCCACTAATCGCAATGAAGAGCTCGCAAGTGAAAAGCTTTGACGCGGTGGGTCGTGAGCTGGACAGGCGTGCCCATACCTACGCCAACGACATTGACGGGTCGGGTCGCCACATCGGCTACCGCTGCCGCGCGGAGGACGAGCGCCCGGTGCCGCTTAAAGACGGGAAGCTCTCGTGGAAGGGGTTCTTCCCCGACAAGGCGGCGCTCGGTGCGATGCAGGACAGGTTCTACGGGCGCGTAGGGGCGCTGTACGGCCTTTCTAGGGGCGAGAAGCGCTTGGAGGGTCAACCGGCAAGGCGGCACAAGTCCGTGGTCGAATACAAGGCCGAGAGCCGCCGAGTTCAGGCAGAGCTGGGATGGAGGTAGACATGAAAGGAATCGTTGCCGAGAACGGCAAGGTCGTGACCGACGAGATGATTGCCGGTTGGGAAAGCGCCCTTGAGCGCGATGAGTGGCCTAGCGGATGGGTGAATGTGGGCGAAATCGTCGAGGGGAAACTCCCGAAAGCAGCGCCCGAGACGGTAACGCTGTCCCTCAAGGTTCCCGCCGCCATGAAACGGGCGCTTGAGAAGGAAGCGAAGGCCGAGGGCAAGTCGACGGGTGCGTATGCCCGCGGAATCCTCGCCGATGGTCTCATGGCCATAGCGTAAAGCAGCAGGGGAGCTAACAGAAAGGGGAGCCTTGAAGGCTCCCCTTTCCTGCCGGCGACCCCGTTATAATTTGGGTCAGAGCTTTGAGTGCGCCAACACTCGCAGCTCGCATATCAACCGAGATGGTAGCTCGGCGATACACCAGCATTATATCAAGCTGGGATATCCCCAAACAGCTACCTCCCAAACAGGGAGGTTTTTTCATGGCAATGAATAAAAACGAGGGCGGTTCTGCATATTCGCCGAACCCGGATGTGAAATCCGGCCCTTGTCTAATAGCCGGATTTCAACCACTTACGGTGGTTCACCCCTCTTACTGGAATGCATACAAGACCGAATCTGGGGCAACGTTCTCAATCGATATGGTTCACCTGAAGCTGTCGTTCATCAACGGCAAGGGCGAGTGGTTGAGCACGCACGCCCAGACCTTCGACTGCGACAGCATGAGCGCGTGGACGAGCAAGATTCGACCCGGCGGCTGGTACGAGCTTTGGAGCTTCGACCTCGGCAACAGCTCGGTCGCGCTCGGTATCGGCTTCATGGAGCCGAGTTGCAAGGTGAACATGAATCGCGGGTTTATCGAGTTCAACCCGAACAAGGTTGCAGGGGACAAGCGGTTCTGGCGGCTGCTGGAAAAGCTCGCGCCGTGCGTCTCGCACGCCCGCTTGAAGAGGTTCGACCTCGCCTATGATTTGCCGACAAGCCGTCTGGACTGCCGCCTTAGCAAGGACAGGCGGATGTACAAATCGGTCATCAGCAACGGAATCACGGAATACCTCGGGGTCAAGAACACCCCCGGATACGTAAAGGTCTACGACAAAGCGGCCGAGATGAACCTGTCGAGTGTGCTGACGCGCATCGAGCTGACGTGTGATGGAGAGTGGGACGCTGGGCAGGTTGTCGCGCACTGGCCGCAGGTTCACGCATGGCATAGCGATGAGAATACGCGCGACTGGGTGCGCGTGGTGGGAATCATGCTCGCCGAGAAGGCCGAGCGCGGCGAGGAGGTCGAGACGCTCATCAACATGCTCGGCTGGCGTTCACGACCGAAGGTGCGCGAGTATCTGCGCACGCCGAGCGTGAAGCTGCCGGATGGAGCTGCCGCCCTGCTGCTGGCGGAAGCGAA
>NZ_JADPCJ010000061.1 GCF_015670795.1 Collinsella aerofaciens
GGTTTTCTCTATGCAGGCTGGCAAGAATATCAAGGCATCACTTTTGTCTGATGTTCAGACTGAAAACACTCCATATCCTTGTTTTGGGGGAAATGGGGTCCGTGGCTTTGTTGCTAAACCCAACGCAAGTGGCGATTTTCCAATAATCGGGCGTCAAGGTGCCCTTTGCGGGAATGTAAGACGAGCATCCGGTGACTTCTATGCGACGGAGCATGCGGTCATTGTCCGTTGCTTTCTTGACGCGAATATTGCATGGGCCTGTTTGTTTCTAAACGCGCTTAATTTGAACCAGTATGCAACTGCGACAGCACAGCCGGGGCTGGCCGTATCCAAGATATCCGAAGTCTTGATTCCCATTCCGCCCCTGGCCGAACAGCGCCGAATTGTCGAGCGTTTCGACATGTTGGAGCCACTCGTTACCAATTAATTGCCTTATTAACTGCGGCGCGCTGTTCATTGGCGGTGCGCCGCAGATAGATTCGTGTCGTCTCGATGCTCTCGTGCCCCATTAGGTCAGCGAGCAGCGAAATGTCTGGATTACGTTCGATAAAGTTCTTTGCGAATAGGTGCCTAAACGAATGGGGATAAACGACGTCTTGGTCGACGCCATAGCGTAAGGCCGCTCGTTTCAGCCCCATAGATATTCCACGCGAAGTGATCGCGTTGTCGTTTTTGCCTGGAAACAGAAGACCGTTCATTGAACCGGCT
This sequence comes from Collinsella aerofaciens, assembly GCF_015670795.1. GTDB lineage: Bacteria > Actinomycetota > Coriobacteriia > Coriobacteriales > Coriobacteriaceae > Collinsella > Collinsella aerofaciens_Q. The sequence continues at coordinate 709 of NZ_JADPCJ010000061.1, forward strand.
TTCCATGTAATACTTTCCTGGCGCAAAGAGTCAGGAATCCAAATCCTCCTGAGCTTTTGGCCTTTTGAAACGATGTCCATATATCCAGCGATTACGTGTTCCACTTTAAACTGTCTTAGTTCACTTACTCGCGCACCGGTACATCCAAGAAAGCGGACAATAAAATACCAAAACCAGTCACCGTCTTGTTTCAGACCATCGATTAACTGAACGTACTGTTCGTTACTGATGACATTGTCGAGAAATGGTTTCTGCTGAATTCGTACTCCCCTTAGTCTTATCCCGTCGAATGCGATGTAATCCAAGTAGACGTTGATAGCTCCGATTCGGTTGTTTGCGGTCTTCGGTGCAAACGAGGAAACCAGCCACTCCTTGTGGTTAAGGAGCGACTGATTTGTGAGTTGTGCTACCTTTTCGAGAAGTTGTTCGCTTGCGAACACGTATGATTCAACAGTGTTTTGTGCGTAACCTTTTTCCTGGAGATATCGAGCAAATGACTTCATGGCACCTTCCTTTCGTTGGGTGCCATGAAAACAGCTAAAGTGCGTTTGCTGTATAAGTCCTAAAAACTGCAACGATACGACGTTGCTCAGCCAGTGGCGGCACAGCAACGAGCCAACGTTTTCCGTCGTCGATTCCAAGCCTCGGCATTTTTACTCCATATGAGCACCCTTTGGCGTACTTAACAAAATCAGGTTCCATAAGCACTAGCTGCGCATATTCGTTGCTGAATCCAAGAAAATTCAGCGGCAGAATTTCGGAGCTGCAGACCCCATCTTCATCAGCAATTACTACCTTGTTAAGGTATGGACGTAATTTGCTATATAGAACCGATCCAGAAGCAAAGACGTGCTTGGTGCTGCCGCTTTCCCCTTTGACCTTGCGCTTTTTTCGCACAATACTTCCTGAATCCTTTTCAATATCTTCAAGGTCGAGGTTCCAAACGCCTTCGGCAGCGTCCTTGTAGTCGATATTCCGACACGCACCAAAGTCACATAGG
>NZ_JADPCJ010000062.1 GCF_015670795.1 Collinsella aerofaciens
AGACGATATGAGCAGGACATAAAAACATTGAGAGCCCCTGCTGCATGAAAGACCGCGGATTAGGCCGACAATGGTGAGTGTCTAATTCAGCCGCGGCGGCCACGCCGCATTCATGGAAGGGGCTCCCATGCTCGATACTACCACCTTCATCGGCCTCGACGTCCACGCCCGCTCGATAAAGGCCGTCTCCCTCGACGTCATGACCGGGGAGGTACGTGCCGCGACCTTCGGCTACGACGCCGGCGCCGTCGCGGAGTGGGTCCGTTCCGTGGACCCCAGGGCCAGGTGCGTGTACGAGTCCGGGGTCACGGGCTTCGACCTGCAGAAGAGGCTTTCCGGCCTGGGGGTCGACTGCGTGGTCGGCGCCGTCTCGAAGATGATCAAGCCCAGCGCGGACAGGCGCAGGAAGAACGACCGCAACGACGCCGAGTTCCTCGCCCGCATGCTGTCGGTCGGCAACGTGGTCGAGGTGTGGGTCCCCGACGACGAGTGCGAGGCCGCCCGCGACCTGACCAGGGCGCTCGAGGACGCGAGGGACGACCTCTCGCGCTCGAAGCAGCGGCTCTCCAAGTTCCTGCTCAGGCACGGGCTCGCCTTCGACGAGAGGACGCCCACCGGCCGCAGGAAGGGCAACTGGACCCGGGCGCACTGGTCCTGGATCGAGTCGATAAGGTTCGCGGAGAGGGCCGACAACGACGTGCTCGCCTACTACGTCGACGCGGTCAGGCGGGCGGCGGAGGAGAAGGCGAGGCTCGAGGGGCTCGTCGAGGCCGAGGCCCGCAAGCCCAGGTGGAGGAAGAGGGTCGACTCCCTCCGCTGCCTCAAGGGCGTAGACACCGCGTCCGCCGCCGACCTCGTGTTCGAGGCCGGCGAGTTCTCGAGGTTCAGGAATGCCCGCTCGTTCGCGGCGTGGGTCGGCCTGACGCCCTCCGAGCACTCCAGCGGGGAGAGCGACCGCAGGGGCGCGATCACCAAGGCCGGCAACAAGCACCTGAGGAAGACGCTGGTCGAGGCCGCGTGGCACTACCTGACGTGCTCGGGGCGGCCGAAGGACCTCGCCAAGGGCCAGGCCCCGGACCGGGTCGCCCGCAGGCATGCCGCCAAGGGCGTGCGGAGGCTGGTCGAGAGGCGGGAGGCGCTGCTCGCGCGCGGGGTCCACAACAACAAGGCGAACGTGGCCACGGCGCGCGAGCTCGCCTGCTGGGTGTGGGCGGTCGGCCTCATGGCCGAGGAGGCGTAGGGGGCCGGTCCCCCGCACATAAGCCGATCACCCCGGAAGCGGTTTGATCCGAAGCCGTTGAGGCGAACCTCAGGTCCCTTTTCTGCGAGCGCCCAGGGCGCCACACGCGTGCACAGACTGTCGGTTCGACGAAGAAGCCTCAGCCGTAGCAACGGATTGCCCAGCGAGAGATCGCCGCGGGCGGATATTAAACTGCAAAGACGAGCGTCGGGAAGACACGCCGAGGTCGCCGCGGACGGGTTGATATAGGGAGAGGGCCTGACCCCATATCGTTGGGGCCAGGCCCGATTTTGCCTCTTGACAATGTCCTGCTCATATTAAAAGGAACGTCCC
>NZ_JADPCJ010000063.1 GCF_015670795.1 Collinsella aerofaciens
CCTTGATTATCAACTTTATCCGAACACCTCCCACATTCATCCGCACATGTGCGGATGAATGTGGGAACCCGATACCCTGAGGGCCGGATCGGCCGGCCCCGGGAGATCGGAGGACGGCATGTCCGGAAAGAAGAAGAGCGGCTCCGCAAGGGCGGTCCCGAGGGCCTACGGAAGGCTCACGAGGCACGAGCGGGACACGGTCCAGAGGATGCTGGAGCGCAGGGCGTCGTGCAGGGAGATCGCGAGGGAGCTGGGCAGGTCGCCCTCGACGGTGAGCGCCGAGGTGGCGTCGCACAGGTTCGTGACGGCGCCGAAGGCCAGGCGCGGCGAGCGCGTGGACGCCTCCGCCGACCTGTCGGCGGCCTGCCCGCGCCTGGCGGCGTGGCCGCGCTGCTGCAACGGGTGCGGCCGGTACCGCGCGATCGGCTGCAAGCGCCGCCCCCACGTCTTCTACGAGGCCCGGGCCGCGCAGCTGTGCGCCGACTCGGTCCTCGTCTCGTCCAGGCGCGGGATAGACGCCGACGAGCCCGCCGCGGCGGCCAGGCTGGAGGCGATAAGGGACTGCCTGCGCCGGGGGCTGTCGCCCGAGCAGATGGCGGCGCGCAACGGCGGCCCGGTGGACCTGTCGCCGTCGACCATCTACCGCTGGGTCTCGGCGGGCTACGACGGCATGACCAACATGGAGCTCAGGCGCAAGGTCGGCTACAGGCCGAGGAAGCGCGCCGCGGGCCGGGCGGCGACCCGCCACTCCGCCCGCAGGTCGCATGCCGCGTTCCTCGCCCTCGGGGAGGACGCGTGCGCCGCGGCCTGGGAGATGGACACCGTCGAGGGGGCCCGGGAGGACTCCGCCTGCCTGCTCACGCTGCTGCACCGCCCCAGCAGGCTCCAGCTCGCGCTGCCGCTGGAGGAGAAGACCGCCGGGTGCGTCGCGGACGCCCTGGAGGGCGTCCGGGCCATCCTCGGCGCCGACGGGACGCGCCGCGTGTTCCGCGCCGTCCTCACCGACAACGGCGCCGAGTTCTCCGACGAGGCGGCGATCGCGGCGCTGCTCGGCGAGGGGCCGGGCGAGACGAGGCTGTTCTACTGCGACCCCAGGCGCAGCGACCAGAAGGGCGCCTGCGAGCGCAACCACGTCGAGATCAGGAAGCTGCTGCCCAAGGGCGCCGGAATCAGGTTCGACCGGCTCGCCCCGGCCGACCTGGCGCTGGCCATGTCGCACGTGAACTCCGAGCCCCGCGGCGCGCTCGGCTTCGCGACGCCCGCGCGCGCCTTCAGGGCGATGCTCGGGGAGGACGCGGCGGCGCTGCTGGACGCCTACGGCGTGGAGGACGTGCCGCTCGGCGATCTCGACCTGACGCCGGGGCTCATCGAGAGGGCGCGCGCAGAGAGGGGCGATGCCCCGCTGGCCTAGCCTAGGAGAAAAACGGAATAGACGGACCGACCGTCCGGCTGAGTCTGGGAAGAGGTGCCGGGCGGCGGGCGGAGCATGGCCACCGGACCCATCGAAACACATCTCCACCATTCCTTCAACTGGGAAAATGCCGCCCCCGGGGCCCGG
>NZ_JADPCJ010000064.1 GCF_015670795.1 Collinsella aerofaciens
TGCACCCGTATACCATTGACGTCGACACCATCAGATGCGGACCGCGCGGTGACCCCACATTCCGCTGGCGCCCACAGGGCTGCCCTCGTTTCCTGACATGTCCCGCGCGGGCCGCGGCGAGCCGAGACCGCCGCATGACCTAATAGGAGCATGGAGCGATACCGCGGACCCGAACAACCGCATTCTATCGCGCCCCGTCAGTGTGCCGTCTGCCCGGTCCAGGCGAGCACGGAAAGAACGGAGCGAGACATGCAAAACGAATCGACACCCGGCGCCCGCGGGCCGGTCTTCTGCGGGGTCGACACCCACGCCGACTCGCACTGGCTGTGCGTCCTGGACTGGAGGGGCCGCAAGGTCCTGTCCCGCCAGTTCCCCGCCGACGCGGCGGGCTACGAGGCGCTCGCCGGGGCGATCGCGGCGGCCGGGGAGCCGGCCTGCGTCGCGATGGAGGGGACGTCGTCCTACGGGGCGGGCCTCACCAGGCACCTCGCGTCGCTGGGGATGCCCGTGCGCGAGGCGCTCTCCCCGGCGAGGACGCAGAGGAGGCGCCCGGGGCAGGGGAAGTGCGACGAGTCGGACGCGGAGAGGGCCGCCCGCGCGGCGATGTCCGGCTCAAGGCTCGGGACCCCCAAGAGCCAGGACGGGTGGGTCGACGGGGTGCGCTGCATGCTCGCGGCGCGCTCCGGGGCGGTGAAGGCGCGGACCTCGGCGATCAACACCGCGAGGTCGCTGCTCACCACCGCCCCGGAGGGGCTCAGGTCGAGGTTCCGCGGCATGGGAGGGCCGAGGCTGATGGAGGAGCTCCCCTCCGTGCGCGCCGAGGGCGCGCTGGGCGCCGCGCTCGGCGCGCTGGCGGACCTGTGGGCGGCGGCGCGCGACGCGGCGCTCGACATGGAGCGCGCGATCGAGGCGTCCCTGGAGGAGAACTGCCCCGCGCTGCTGGCGATGTACGGGTGCGGGCCCGTGAGCGCGGCCAAGCTCGCGGTCGCGGCCGGGGACAACCCGGGCAGGCTGCGCTCCGAGGCGTCGTTCGCGGCGATATGCGGGGCCTGCCCAATCCCCGCCTCGAGCGGCAAGACCGTGAGGCACAGGCTCAACAGGGGCGGCGACCGGCAGGCGAACAGCGCTCTGCACGAGATCGCGAGGCAGAGGGTCATGCGCGACCCCGAGACCGCCGAGTACGCCGAGAGGGCCAGGGCGCGGGGGAAGAGCGACAGGGAGGTCATGAGGTGCCTCAAGCGCTACGTGGCCAGGGAGGCGTACCGGGCGCTGATGCGCCCGCACGAGGTCAGGAGGCCCGAGGACGCCTCGGGGCTCGTGGCGGCCAGGCGCGCGGCGAGGGTCAGCCAGGTGAGGGCGGCGTCCATATTGGGAACCAGCGAGAAGTACATCTCGATGCTGGAGAGGGGCCAAAGGGAGCTCAAGCCCATAAGGAGGGCCTACGAGGCATGGGTCGAGGCCGGACTTCCGCTCGATTGGGACAGGCA
>NZ_JADPCJ010000065.1 GCF_015670795.1 Collinsella aerofaciens
CATTGGGTGTTCCTATAGTTTTGTCAACCGTCGGGGCTACTCCCGGTAGGGCACCCGGTCGCGCATCACGGCGTATATCGCCCTGAGCCGCTTCCTCGCGACGGCCTTGAGCGCCCGCCCGTGCCCCATGCCCCGCGCCCTGCAGGCCCGGTAGTACTCGCCGTAGCGCCCCGAGGACCTCACCAGGCTGTTGCACGAGAAGATCAGCAGGGACTTGAGCCTCGCGTCGCCGCGCCTGGACGCCCTGACCGACCTCACCGACGTGCCGGAGCTCCTCACCCTCGGGGCTATGCCGCAGTACGAGGCCAGGTGGTCGTGGTCCGGGAACCTCCCGATATCGACCGACACCGCGAGCTGCGCCGCGGTCCTCGGGCCGATGCCGGGCACGGTGAGCAGGCACGCGTAGGTCTCGTCGCCCTCGAGCAGCGCCGCCGTCTCGGCCTCGAGGGCCCCGGCCTCGTCGAGGGCCTCCGATATCCGGGCGGCCAGGAACCTGACCTGCCTGTTCTCGGCCTCGACGAGCGCCGGCGGGGGCGCGGTGGAGGCGGCCGCGGCCTCCCCGGCGGCCTCGGCCCGCGGGCCCCCGGCCCCGGAGCGGGCGATCCCCCACGCCCCGCCGAACCCGGCGAGCAGCTCCAGCCACCGCCGGTCCGACAGGTCGACCGCGGCCTCGAGGGCCGGGCAGGACTCGAGCAGCACCGCGCGCAGGCGGTTCTTGTCCCTGGTCGCGCAGGCGACGACGTGGTCGCGCTGCGACGAGAGGGCGCGGGCGGCCTCGAGGGCCTCGCCGCGGCCCGGGACCCCCGACAGGGAGTCCGGCACGCCCAGGGCGGTCCGCGCGATCACCGCGGCGTCGCGCTCGTCGGTCTTGGCCTCGCCGGCGAACAGGCCGGCGGCGCGGCTGGCGGCGAGCCCGGGCAGGTAGGCGACCCCGAGCCCCGCGGCGCGGGCCCGCCTCACGGCGAGGGACCCTATGTTGCGGAACTGGTCGACGACGACGAGCGTGCCGGCGGGCGCGGAGGCGAACAGCGCGTCGAGCTCGGCCTCCCTGTTGCGGACGGGGGCGCTGGCCAGCACCTCCCCGTCGCGGTCGATCAGGCAGGCCCAGTGCGATGACTTGCCGACGTCCAGGCCGAGCACGGCCGCGGGTCTGGTGGATGGCGCTTTCACGGTGGTATCCTTCCGGTAGTCGTTCGACCGGATGGCCTCCCCCTCGGCACTCACATTACCAGCCGCGGCACCTGCCCGGCACTTTCCTATCAGCCGTCGGGGGCGGCGCGTCCCGCGCCGGCAGCACCCAATTGGCCCTCTCGGGGGCAGGGACGTTCGGCCGTGCGCGGGCGCCCGGTCGGCGGCCCGTTCTGGGCGCGCCTCAATCGTAGCCCGAGACGGTCCCGGGCTGACAATTTCGACTGTAATGGACGT
>NZ_JADPCJ010000066.1 GCF_015670795.1 Collinsella aerofaciens
GCACAGATTTTATAATGTAATAAGCAAGAATACATTATCAAACGAACAATACTGGTAAAAGAAAACCAAAATGGACGACATTGAAACAGCCAAGAATCTGACGGTAAAAGCACGTACAGCTTATAGCGTCTGGGATGTATGTCGGCTGTTTATTGAAATGATTGCTCCTGATGTAGATATTGATATAGAGAGTAAACGTAAGTCTGATGAGCTACTCTTTCCAGGATATGTCATAAGGCCCATGGAATCTCTCACAACCGGTAGGCCGTATGGTCTTGATTCTAGCGCAGAAGATTCCAGCGTATCTTCTGACTCCAGTGCTGAGGTAATTTTGCCTGCTGCGAAGATGGTTAAGGAAAGGTTTGATTCGATTGGAAATGGTATGCTCTCTTCACAAGAAGCAAGTCAGGCTGCCATAGATTTGATGCTACAGAATAACAAGCTGTTAGACAATAGAAAGCAACTATACAAATCTATTGCTATAATAATAGGAAGATTGCCCGAGAAAGACAAGAAGAGAGCTACCGAAATGCTCATGAGAAAAATGGATTGTACACAGTTATTAGTCCCACCAGCTCCAACGGAAGAAGATGTTATGAAGCTCGTAAGCGTCGTTACCCAATTGCTTACTTTAGTTCCACCAGATCGTCAAGCTGCTTTAATAGGTGATTTATTCATCCCGGAATCTCTAAAGGATATATTCAATAGTTTCAATGAACTGGCGGCAGAGAATCGTTTACAGCAAAAAAAGAGTGAGTTGGAAGGAAGGACTGAAGTGAACCATGCTAATACAAATGAAGAAGTTCCCTCCAGGCGAACAAGAAGTAGAGACACAAATGCAAGAGGAGCATATAAATTACAAAACACCATCACTGAGGGCCCTAAAGCGGTTCCCACGAAAAAAAGGAGAGTAGCAACGAGGGTAAGGGGCAGAAAATCACGTAATACTTCTAGGGTATGATCCAATATCAAAGGAAATGATAGCATTGAAGGATGAGACTAATCCAATTGAGGAGTGGCAGCATATAGAACAGCTAAAGGGTAGTGCTGAAGGAAGCATACGATACCCCGCATGGAATGGGATAATATCACAGGAGGTACTAGACTACCTTTCATCCTACATAAATAGACGCATATAAGTACGCATTTAAGCATAAACACGCACTATGCCGTTCTTCTCATGTATATATATATACAGGCAACACGCAGATATAGGTGCGACGTGAACAGTGAGCTGTATGTGCGCAGCTCGCGTTGCATTTTCGGAAGCGCTCGTTTTCGGAAACGCTTTGAAGTTCCTATTCCGAAGTTCCTATTCTCTAGAAAGTATAGGAACTTCAGAGCGCTTTGAAAACCAAAAGCGCTTTGAAGACGCACTTTGAAAAATCCAAAAACGCACCGCACCAGATC
>NZ_JADPCJ010000067.1 GCF_015670795.1 Collinsella aerofaciens
GGGGCGACGCTTTTGCGTCGCCCCTCGTCCCGGCCGGGTTGCTTTAGTTGTACACACGGTAGTTACACTTGAACTGGGTTATGTGTCCATAGCTGGAGCGGTACCAACCCGACGTATAGCTGATTGCCTCTGCGCCTAGATAGTCGTAGCCCTTGTTGTAGCGAAGCTGACGGTAGGTCGTGTCGTACTCTGCTACGTAAAACGTGTCTCCAGAGAAGGCTTTGTACCGGTCTTTAACCGTCGAAGCCATGTACGCGGGTTCGACATCGCCTTTCTCCCCGTTGAGCGCATAGACGGGTGCCGCGATTCCGCATAAAGCCGTTGCCACGAGGATGGCGTAGACAGCCATGCGCGACGCATTGGACTTCAGCTGTTCAAATAGTTTCATGTCATTCACCTCGCTCGTATGTATCGAGGTATTCCTGCTTGAGCGTCTGCGAGGACGACTCGGTCTTTTTCACGAGCGTGCCGGCCTCGATGAAGTAGAACGAGTCGGTGAGGTCTGCCAGGTCGTCGAGCAGATGGCTTGAAATGAGCACGCTTCGTCCCCGCGCCACCTCGCTGCGCATCGCGTCGCAGGAGGTTTTCCGCTTTCCCGGATCGAGGCCGTTCAGCGGCTCATCGAGGATGAGGTACGGGCAATCGGTCGATATCGCCATGGCAAGCTTTACCTGCTGCTTCATTCCCGTCGAGAGTTTACGGGTCGGCTTGTCGAGATATGGGGAGATTCCGAGGGAGTCGCAGAGCGAGTCGACGTCGGTGGCCGATTTCCACTCCTCCCTAACGAAGGCAAGGTGCTCGAGGGCCGATAGCGTGGGGTAAAGATCCGTGCCGCCTGAAGAGCTCAGGTAGACGAGTTCTGCAAATTCGGCTGATTGACGTTGGCTGATTCCGTCTGCCGCCAGGCTTCCCGAGTGGATACGGGTGGGAAATTGGCCCGACAGCGCTTCAAGAAGGGTGGTTTTCCCCGAGCCGTTGGGGGCAATGAGGCCCGCAGCCGTTCCCGGGCTCAGGAAAAGCGATCCGATTGAAAGTATCGTCGTGCTTCCGTATCCCACGCTCGCGTCCAGAAGCTCGAGCCCATGGTGCTTTTTCGCGGGTCCAGGCTGTTTGGGCGAACGTGTCGCAACGGCGCCGACCGCAAAAAAGACCGCGACGTATGCCAGGGCCACGGCAAGCATCGATGCACCGCTTGAACCGGAGCCAATGAATTCTGTCGGGAAGCATCCTACGTAACCCGTTGCCTCGATAGGCGAGAATATGGCCAGCGGCAGGAGCCCGAGCACGGCATTATGCCCTAGTGCCGAATCGGACAGTAACGGGAATGCCGGGGCCGCGACAAGCA
>NZ_JADPCJ010000068.1 GCF_015670795.1 Collinsella aerofaciens
TGGAGTGGGTATGATGAATTGGACACCTAGTTAAGAGCGAAAGGTGTTCAAGATGACCCAAAGAAGAAAGCGATACGACAGGCAGTTCAAGGTCTCGGCGGCAAAGGTGGTCCTGTCCGGGGAAATGACGGTCAAAGGCCTATCGGAGGAACTCGGCATAAAGGATTCGACGCTGAGAAGATGGGCCCGCGAATACGAGGAGATGGGAGACGGCGCGTTCCCCGGAAACGGCTCCCCGAAGATCAACAAGGACTACGAGATCGTGAAGCTCAAGAAGAAGGTCGAGGAGCTCGAGCGCGAGAACGAGATACTAAAAAATTTCCGGGCCTTCTTGAGTCAAGACCATGCGTGAGGTTCGAGTTCCTCAAAGAGCATAGGGGCGAGATCGGCCCCATCAAGAAGGCATGCGGGCTGATGAAAGTCTCGAAATCCGGTTTCTACGAGTATCTCGGCCGGAAGAAGTCCGACGCCCAGATAGAGCGGGAGGCGATCGAAGGTTTCGTCGTCGAGGCCTTCGAGCGGCACAAGGGCCGTTACGGCTACCGGCGCATCAACCGCGAACTGCGAAAAAGCGGCATCGTCGTGAGCGAGAAGCGCGTGCTCCGCATCATGCAGAAGCTCGGACTTGCCGGAAAGGGCGCGACCCGAAAACACCGCATCCAGAAGAAGGTCGAGCCGGGAGACCCTCGGTTGAACCTGGTAGAGCGCGCTTTCACCGTGGGCGAGCGCAACAGGCTTTGGGTGGGCGACATCACCTACATACCCACAAGAGAAGGGTGGCTCTATCTCGCAGCCGTGATAGACGCCTTCTCCCGCAAGGTCGTGGGCTGGTCAATGTCCGAGCGCATCACCGAGAAGGTCGCGATCGACGCGATGGAGCAGGCGGTCGGCAGGGAGGGTCCGCCAGATGACGGCAGCCTCGTCTTCCATGACGATCAGGGCGCGCAGTACACCTCCCGTTCCTTCCAGCGGTGTCTGGACTCGCATGGCATAGTCCAGTCGGTATCAAGGCCCGGCACGCCGCTGGACAACGCGGTGGCCGAGTCGTTCTTCAAGACGCTGAAAAGGGAATTGGTGAAAGAGAGGAGCTATGGGACGAGGGACGAGGCCAAGCAGGACATCTTCAAGTACATAGAGCTCTATTACAATAGGGTGCGCATGCATTCCACCCTGGGCTACATGTCTCCAGTGGAATACGAGCGGCAATACGCTTGAGGATCCTTAAAAGAAAGTCCAGTTTATCCTTCCCACTCCA
>NZ_JADPCJ010000006.1 GCF_015670795.1 Collinsella aerofaciens
GACCCGGCGGCCTACTCCAAGTACGACTGGTCGCTCTACGGCACCGTGATCAACTGCGGCGCCTACACCGCCGTGGACAGGGCGGAGACCCCCGAGGGCCGTGTCATCGCCTGGAAGGCCAACGCGACCGGTCCGGCCCTTCTCGCCCGCACCTGCGCCGGGCACGGGATCACGCTCGTGCACGTGTCCAGCGACTACGTCTTCGACGGCACCGCCGAGGTCCATACCGAGGACGAGCCCCTCAGCCCGCTTTCCGTCTACGGCCAGACCAAGGCCGCCGGCGACATCGCCGTGGCCGGGTGCCCGCGCCACTACATCATGCGCAGCTCCTGGGTCATCGGCGAGGGGCACAACTTCGTCAAGACCATGAGGGCGCTCTCCGACCGCGTCGCCGACCCGGAGGACAAGTTGGAGCAGGTCACGGTCGTGGACGACCAGCTGGGCCGCCTGACCTTCACGCGCGACATGGCCGAGGCCATCTTCCACGTGCTGGGGACGCACGCCCCCTACGGCACCTATAACTGCACGGGCTCCGGCGCCGTGAAGAGCTGGGCCGACATCGCCCGCGCCGTCTTCGAGGCCGCCAACGGCAACGGGGACAAGGTCTTGCCGGTTTCGACCGCCGACTACTACGCGAACGCCGCGGGCCCCGTCGCCCCGCGCCCGGTCCACTCCGCGCTCGACCTTTCCAGGCTCGAGTCGGTCGGCTTCCACATGCCCGACTGGGAGGAAGAGCTGGCTGTTTTATTTATTTAGCTCGTTATATCTAGTCTTAATTTGGAGTGACAATTGATTTCATATTCTTCAGGAAAAATAGGTTATGCACAGCTATTAAATACCAAGTTTGAAGATATGATTTATTATATCGCATTTATAGCTTATTCGTATTCTTGTGTCTTCGGTTTTACGACTGCTGAGTCATTGGTCGGACTGCCCATAAGTGCATTAATTATGTCACTCCAATTATTTGCTCTGTGCTGCTTGTTATTAAAAATCCTTTTTCAAAAAATGAATGGCTTCTCTTGGCTTTCTTTCTTTCTGATCGTTGCGATCGGTTTTATTTCATGGAGATGCTCTGGGGAGAACTACTTTCTATGGCTTGCATTGTTCGTGCTTTGTGGTATCGGCGTTGATATCGAGGCGCTTGCGCGAATTTCATTGTTTGTTTCAGTTTCGGCAATTATTTTTGTATGCGCTTTGTTGAATGTCGGGCTTGTTCGCGATGTGTTGATTTATGGAACAAATGGTGTCCGTCATTCCCTTGGTTTTGTCCATCCAAATACATTGGCAAGGTATCTTGTAGTCGCTTCTATTTCCTATTTAGTTTCACATTATAATGGCTCCATATTTGCTAATCTTGCAATGGCTCTTTCATGTGCGTTTATAGCTCAGACGGTGACTGGCTCACGTACAGCGGTTTTATTATTGGTGTTTCAAGCCATTTTACTTGTATTTTTTTCGCGTGTTCAAAATATTGAGCTGAAGTTAGTGACTCTTAAAGTGCTTTTTGTCGGTGCTTTAATTTTAATAATTGCTAGCTTCTATTTTATGATCTGTTACAACGTCCAGGCTCCATTGCATAATCATCTTAATTTACTTCTTAGCGACAGACTGGCATTGGCAAACAAGTATGCAGAAGTGGCCCCATTTACCCTTTTTGGTCGTGACTTTTCTTCGTTAGCCTTCTTCGGTCTTCCTTTGACTTTCACCGTTGACAATGCATGGTGCCATTTATTTTTAAGAGAAGGAATTATTCCTACTGCTTTATTGCTTGCTGGAGTAATCGCGTTGATTATTCATGCCATTCTTTCTAATCGTATTGACGGTATTTGTCTCGGTTTGCTTTTAATGGTTTTTTATTCATGTTCCGAGACAGTCGGAATTATGGTCGATTCAAATTATTTTTTGATTGCAATGGCTCCTATTGTGCTTGGCAATCATTTGACCATCGGAGGTTCAATGTTTTATCCGCGCGACAAGAGCATTGGTGAATAGAGGATTTCTAATATGAAAACTAATAGGATTACTTTTATATTCCACAGCTTTTCTCGCGTGCCTTGGGGCGGAGCTAAAATGGTCTTCATGTATGCGAACTATCTTTCAGATCATGGCTGCCTAGTTACTATTTGTTTCGATTGTTTAAATACGATGAATAGAGGTTTAGTTTTCGAGCCTATTAGGCGGTTGTTGTGCCGGTTGGCTGTTTCTGTTGAGCCAAGATGGTACCCCCTAAATCCTTCGATAAAAAAACAGTGCATTTTTGGTATAAAGGATTCTGAGGTTCCTGATTCTGACCATGTTGTTGCAACGGCAGCTGAAACTGCTTATGGCGTTTCTAGTCTCAGCAATAGCAAGGGCAAGAAGCACTACTTTATCCAAGATTTTGAAAAATGGGGCATTTCTGAGAAAGATGTGAGAGCATCTTTTAGATTTGGAATGTCAAATATTGTAGTTTCTGATTGGCTTTTTGATCTCGTGCAAAAGGAATCCGGTGTAAAGCCCACTCTTATCAAGAACCCAATTGACGCGACTGTATTCTATGAAGAGTCAATAAAAAGAAATAACAATGCGGTCGCAGTCCTTTATCACGAAGGGTCACATAAAGGATTCGATGATTTATGGAAAGCTTTAACAATGGTTCATGAAAAGAATCCTGAATTAGTTGTTAATGCTTTTGGCACACCTGCCAGACCTTCGTGGTTTCCCGAGTGGGTTGTATATACGCAAAACGCAACCCAGAGCGAGCTGAGGAAGATTTACAGTTCCTCGCTTGTATATGCTTGCGCAACAATTAATGAAGGATTTGGTCTGACATTAGCTGAGAGTATGTTTTGCGGCTGTGCTCTATGCTCAACCGATTTTTTGGGCGTTCATGAATACGCGAATACCAATTGCGCACTTATTTCTCCGGTTGGTGACTATTCCGCGCTAGCAGATAATATTTGCAAGTTGCTTTTAAATCCCGATTACGCGTTGACCTTAGCTGCTAAGGGCAAGGCTTACGCTATGTCTCAGTGTTCAATGCGAAAGTCGTTTAATGCGCTTGAAGAAGAGTTTTGTCTGAAATAGAGGAGGAATCGCTTATGCGTATCAATGGTCATGCGACATGTAGCAGCGATATGCGAATATGCAATTTTGATTCCAGTTCTGACACTCAAGATACATTCTTAACAATTATTATTCCTGCGTATAACGCTAAGGATACCATTGTGCGAAGCGTTCGAAGCGCTCTTGCAATTGGTCCCGTTCTCTCTAAAGTAATTGTTGTTAATGATGGCTCCTCAGATGGGACCCGCAATTTGCTTGAGCAGTTATCGAAAGATGATTCTCGACTTCTTGTTATAACTCAAGACAATTGTGGTAGATCTATCGCGCGAAATGTTGGCTTTGCAGCTTCATGCAGTGACTGGGTGATGTTCCTTGATGCTGATGACTATCTATTTCCAGGCGACTATAAAGAATTAATTTTGGCTGCTGAAAAAAAAGACCTTGATTTAGTTGTCTGCTCCTATCTTCAGCCGAATATTGTAAATAGCAGCTCTTCCGATGTATGTCAGGCAGTTTCTGATATGAAGGTTGTGCACAGCGGGGCTCTCTTGGATGCAATGATAGATGGTTTATATAGTGAAACTATTGATAGGTCGTTATACGAATTAAATGCCTCATGGGCCCGTTTGTATCGAAGTGCCCATATTAGGCAGCTTGTTGATCGATTGGGTGATGATTTGGCACCCTTCCCTATAGGACTGAGGTTTTCCGAGGATAGATTATTTAATTTAGAGTATCTTTGGCAGCTTCACGATGGTCGTGTTGGTTTTGTACCATTTTGTTTATATTATTGGGACCTTGATAGTTCCTCAACATGTGCAAACGTTCGTCCTCGTGACACAGACTCTCTTATTCTTTTTGCCAACATTGTCGAACGGCTTAAGAATGCTTCTGTCTTTTCAGCCAAAGATGAGCATCTAATCGTTGGACGTGAATTCATGGAGCAATTCAAGAGAGCTGTTTTTGCGGGCTCCCAAAATAACTTAGTAAAGTCCTCGTGGCTGACTTCATTTGATAGGCAATGGCTTAGAAACCATTTATTGAATTTCCCAGTTGATTGTCTTGGAAAGCGGGGCGAATGGCGTGTTGCTGCAGCGTTACTGCCTATGGGTCATTTGAGTTTGGCGTTTGCAGTTTATGGCGCTATGACAACGTTTAATTCTTTATTTAAACGATTTTGTAAATTCATTGAAAGGTTATTGGGTAAATGAATGTTGGAATTATAACTTTCCATTGTTCCTATAATTTTGGTTCTGCTCTGCAATCGTTTGCAATGCAGGCAGCAGTGCAAAGACTGGGTCATGTTGCGTCTTTGATTGATTACAGAAGCAAAGATTTTGACCAGTATAGGTTGGTGCAATTTAAACACCCTAAATCCTTTATTAGATTCTGCATGCGTCCTGCGTCATATTTGAAACGTCGAAATGCGTTCCATTCTTTCTGGAAACGATTTTTTAATCTGACAAATAAATATAATGACAAAACTAGACATCGTATGGATGAGCTTGCCTCTGAGTTTGATTGTTTTGTCTGCGGCAGCGATCAGATTTGGAATCTTGATTGCACGAATGGCATAATTAAACCGTTTTTTCTCTCGTTTGCTGGAGATAGACGTCGTGTAGCCTACGCACCCAGCTTGGCTCACACGTCGTTCAAACCTGAGAATTTTGATAAAAGAAGAGTCTCTGCACTTCTTTCAAAATTCGATTATCTTTCTGTGCGTGAGGAAGAGACGGTATCGCTCTTTCAGCCTCTTGTTGATAAGCCTATTGAGGTGGTGCTCGATCCCACTCTCCTCCTGAACGCTGATGACTACGCTGTGATGACTTCAAGGAAGCTCCTGGAAGACGGATATATATTCATGTATCTGCTGCGTGAATGTCCTGAGCTCGTCGAGAGTACCGTCTCAATGGCAACTGCAACAGGCAGGAAGGTCGCCTATATATCTGAAAATAACTTGGATATTCCAAATTCGGTTAACCTGTTCGGCGTTGGTCCGGAGGAGTTTGTTTCACTTATTGCGCATGCGGGCCTTGTTCTCACCAATTCTTTTCATGCAACTGTATTCTCAGTCATCTTCCATAAACCTTTCCGTGTATTTGCTACGGATAAATCTGGCGCTCGCATGCGCGACTTGTTGGGAAATATTGGGCTTTCTTCACGTTGCGCTAATGCTATATGTGTCGACGATATTGTTCCCTGCGATTGGGACGATGTGGATTCTCATCTGGATTCTCTGCGGGAGCATTCCTGGTCCTATCTTAGAAAGGCGCTTTCGTAATGGGGGAGACGCGCCGACTTATTAAAAACACTGGTATTATCGCAGTGGGTGGAATGGCAACTAAGCTCGTTTCATTTCTTCTTTTGCCGCTCTATACTTCAGTTCTTTCCACTGGCGATTATGGTACCGTCGATTACATCAACACTATTGCTCTGTTTTGCGTCCCTGCCGTTTCCTTGCTTATGGATGAAGCGCTGTTTCGGTTCCTCATCGATTGCCGCACCGATGAAGATCGAGCTAAAACCGTGACGGCGTCTTGTGCTGTTCTTCTTGCTGGTTGCGTGTGCTTTACGGTTTTAGCGATTCTGGTCTGGCTGTTATTTAAGCCTGAAAATCTTGGCTGGGTCGTTGGGCTTGTTGTTGCAGGGGCGCTTCTGCAAATGGCTTCTGCGGTCTTGCGTGGCTTCGGAGATACTGTGGGATATTCCGTCATGAACTTTACCGCGAGTGTCCTAACTATCGTGCTCAACGTTCTGTTTATCGCCGTGTTGCGTTGGGGCGTTGTGGGCATGCTTTCTGCCACGGTCATTGCACAGGGCGTTGTTGCCCTTTCTTTCATGGTCATGCGAAAACTCTGGCGTTATATCGATCCGTCGTCTTTCTCCATTATTTATGCTCGAGACCTTTTGCGGTATTCATTTCCGCTCATTCCCAACAAGGTTTCCTGGACTATTAACAACCTGCTGGACAGGTTAATCATCATGAACACGCTCGGGGCTTCCTCCGCCGGCGTGTACGCCGTGTCCTACAAGTTCCCAGGCGTTATGGACCAGGTGTACGGATTCTTCTATCAGTCCTGGAAGGAGAGCTCGGCGCGTGCTCTTAACTCTGATGAGGATGAGTCGGCTTTCTACAACTCTGTGTATCGCGCGCTAAGGCGTTTCATGATGAGTGTTGTTCTGCTTATGTCTGCGCTTATGCCTCTCGTGTATGGCATCCTGATCAAGGGCTCATTCGGCGAGGGCCTGTTGTATGTGCCGATATTGCTCTTGGCCACATATTTCAGCAACATTTCCGGCTTTTACGGCGGTATCTTTACCGCGCATAAGGAGACTGGAATTATGGGTACCACCACTGCGGTGTCTGCTGCTCTTTGCGCCGCGCTGTGTGTCCTGCTGATTCCGCACTTCGGTCTTTATGGCGCATCTGTTGCAACACTCTTGGCGATGATCGTGGTGAATGAGTACCGTAGAATCAAGGTCGCTAAGTTTACGAAGCTTGTCGAAGACCGTTTTGAACAAGTTCTGACTTTGGTTTCGATTGTCGGCGTGTTCGTTTTTTATTATCTGTCCGCCTACGGTGCGGGCTTTTTGTGCGCGATCGCCTGCCTGGCAATTGCGCTGGCTTTTTCCGTTTATATGAATGCCGATATTCTGCGCAATCTTATCTCGGCCCGCAAGTAGGGGGATAACTGAATGTCTATCGTGAAAAGGGGCGAAGTCCCCACACTGTTTGAGTCGCCGTCGCATTGCTGTGGATGCGGGGCGTGTGCCGCCGCTTGCCCGAAAGGCGCCATCACCATGTCTGAGGGCAAGAGCGGGTTTGTTCTTCCTGTAATTAACAGCGAACTCTGTATCGGTTGTGGCACGTGCACGAGGGCGTGCGGCCTCAACCGGGGGATAGGCTCTAATTCCGTCGGACCGTTCTTTGCCGCTGCTGGTAGGGACGATGTCTCGGAGTCCGCTTCCGGCGGAGTTTTCGGTGCCGTTGCACGTGAGCACATTTCCTCTGGTGGGGTTGCATACGGTGCTGCCTATGAGCGTGAGGGGAATACGCTTCGTGTGCGACATCGTCGTGCAGTGAGCGTTGATGAGCTCCGCCCGCTTCTCAACTCTAAATATGTCCAGAGTGACGCCGGATCTTGCTTTGCCGACATCAAGGCGGATCTATGCGAGGGAAGGCGGGTCTTATTTTGCGGAACGCCTTGCCAGGTTGCTGGCCTTAGGGGTTTCCTCAGGCGCGATCATGAGGGCCTGACAACTATTGACTTGATTTGCCATGGCGTCCCTTCCGCTCGCATGTTCGCGGATTGCGTGGAGGACTATGGCAAGCAGTTTGGATCTCCCGTGGTTGATTTCCGGTTTAGGTGCAAGCGCGAGGGGTGGGGACACTCCCTTCTTCTTCTTCTTCTTGAGGACGGAAGAGAGGTTACCATTCCTGCGGCGAAATCTCCCTTCTACGACATGTTCTTGAACCTTAAGACGCTTCGCGACAGCTGTTATAGGTGCCCCTATGCAGGGAGATTACGTGCCGGTGATCTTACCATCGGCGATTTTTGGGGTGTCGACGTTAATAGGCCCGACGTTCTAAAGGATTCTGAGAAGTTCAATCAGATGAAGGGCGTCTCCTGCCTGCTGGTTAATAACGACCGCGGAAGGGAATTCATTGAGTCCAGCAACGCTCTGGACTTGTGCCCTGTTGAGTTCGACGATATAGCCAAGGGCAACGACCAGCTCCGTCATCCTAGTGATCTTCCCAACGACAGAGAACTGTATATTGATGCTTTTACGAAGGGCGGTTGGAAGTCAATCTACAAATTGTATTTGAGGCGCGAGCGAGGACTAAAATTTCATTCAAAGAGAATGCTTAAAGTATTGCTCCCTGCCCCATTTATTTCTTTTGCTAAAAGCTTTAGGTCTCGGGGGCTGTCCTCTTAGTAGCGTTGCTTTTCTATTATTGCTGTTCTTGTGATTCGATTGATGCTACGTGAATGTCATTTGCACTTTATTTTTCAATTGAGTTTGCTTTAATTTGCGCCTTCTGAATTGTTGAAATATGACCCGCCACGATTTGCGTCGCGGCGGGTCATATCATGTGTGTATCACTTGTAAATATGGGCTTATAGGACAAAATGTGTGTCCACGTTGGGGGCATCGGCGCAGGTCGATGCCCCTTTTTCAGCCGTTTAAATTCCGTGCCCGCTTTTAACCGCTCGGACAGAATGTGTGTCCGGTTGCCTATCGTTCCCGCAGGTAGATAACCTTTTCCGGAACCGTTAAATACCCTTTCGGAAGAGGTGCCCATGAAGGCCGTTTATTGCCCCTACTGCGGCGGTCGGACCAAGCGCAACGGCAGGACCTCATCGGGGTCCCAGCGGTGGAGGTGCACGGCCTGCGGCGCGTCGACGACGGTGAGGTACGACGACACGGCGGCAAGGCTGGACGAGTTCCTCGGGTGGCTCCTCTCCAAGGACTCCCAGGCGGCGATGCCGGGCGGCGGACGGTCCTTCAGGCGCAGGACGGCCGAGTTCTGGGAGGTCTGGCCCATGCCCGTCCCCGACGGCGAGCTGCACCGCGTGCTCTACGTCGACGGGATCTGGGTCGCGCGCGACCTCGTGGTGCTCATATGCTGCAGCGGCGAGAGGGTGGTCTCCTGGTACATGGCGAGGTCGGAGAGCTCGAGGGCGTGGTCGGCCCTCATGGCGCCGATCCCGGCGCCCGAGGTGGTCGTCACCGACGGCGGGAGCGGGTTCGCCAAGGCCGTGCGCGAGACCTGGCCGCGCACCAGGGTCCAGAGGTGCACCTTCCACGCCTTCTCGCAGGTCAAGCGCTACACGACGACGCGGCCGAAGCTCCAGGCGGGGCGCGAGCTCTACCTCATCGCGCGCGACCTCATGGGCATCGAGGCGCTGCACCAGGCCGAGCTCTGGGTCGAGCGCTACCTCGACTGGTGCGGGTTCTGGGCCGACTTCCTGGAGGACAGGACCGTGGTGGACGGCAGGAGGGTCTACACCCACGAGAGGCTGAGGCGGGCGCGCTCGTCGCTGTCGTCGCTGGTGTCGGCGGGGACGCTGTTCACCTACCTCGACCCCGCCCTGGCCAAGGCCGGCCCGCTGCCGTCGACCAACAACATGATCGAGGGAGGGGTGAACTCGCAGCCGGGGGCCGTCCTGCGCAACCACCGGGGGCTGACGTCGGTCAAGCGCGTGAAGGCGGTGCTCTGGTGGTGCCACGCGCACTCGGGGGACGCGAGGGCGGCCCGCGGGAAGCCCGCCGCGATGCCGACCGACGCGGACATCGACTTCCTGTTCAGCGTCTGCTCCGCCTTGCCGTCGCGCGAGGCCGGAGGGCCGGAGTGGGGCGACAGGGCCGTGTGGGAGGACCTCCACCACAGGGACCCGTACCCGTTCTGGCTGGATTAATGGATGGAAACGGATGTTCTATCGGGACACACATTTTGTCCTATAAGCCTAAATATGTCTTGTAGTAATGAAATATCTATCTCATTTCAAACATAAATAATGTCTCTATTGTTCCGCCGTTTGACCATGTTTGAACATTTGCTCCATCTCTTGCCATTGCAAGTCTAACGTTTAAGTATTCATTTGCTTCAGCTAGTTGTACGGTGAATCCATTTTTATGTTTTGATAGCTTCCAATGCTGAAGATTTGAACCGGTATATGTTGCCTGCGAAACGTTTGCGCCGTCCTTGACAGCTTCTGCTGTTAGCGCCTTTTTGGAGTGTACAAAAATAAATGTGTATGTTCCGTCTCCCTGTCTTCTAAGATCAACTGATTGATTTGGGGAATTGTAGTCAGTCCAAATTTGAGCATTTGCAAAATCATCTTGGGACGCCAAGCGAATGTCGATTGTTTTTGTCGTGTCAAGTTTGGTTTTTATGGCGTACCTACCGTTTGGAAGTGCATCGAGTTCAGTTGGAATAAGATTAAAGATTGTTTCGGACACACCGCCATTTGACCAAGTTTGAATATTTGTGCCGTTTCTTGTGTCGGCTCTTCTAACATTTAGCCACTGGTTCCCTGCTTTATTTTTTATTGTATATCCTGCCCCCATTCGTTCGACAACCCATCTCTGTAGATCGGAACCATCTAAACTTGACTGACTAACATTCGATCCATCACGATTTGATTCAGCAGACATCGCTTTTCCTGAATGAACGAACGTAATAAGATAGGTGCCGTCATTTTGGAATTGGAGGTTGACCTTTTGTTGTCTGCCGCCATGATCTTGCCAGAGCTGTACATTCGCCCTATCGTTCTTCGACTCCATGCGAACGTCTAGGGCTTTTGATTGGTCGAGGCATGAGTATATGGAATACATTCCGTTGGGCAAAACCGGTGTAGCGGCTGGTTTGATTTGCAAGAACTTTGCCGTGAATTTGAACGTAGCAATCCAAGTAGTGCTGGTTTGTGTAGTGACTATTGATGCCGCTTTTAGCTCTGCCTGTTCAATTTCGGTCTTCCACTCTCTCAGATTCATCGCGTACGCAACAATCCCGTTCTGAATCCCCGAGATGCTCGGCGGGAACGACTGGTTGTCAGCATCGATGGAAAAGCTCTCTTCCTTGGCATCCAGATGCTCCTGAATTCGGTCGGCATACTTCCCTGCCCATTCGTCTGCCTTGCCATTTCGCACAAAGTAATTGTTGGATAGGTCGGTCGAGCGGTAGGCGTAGTCGTCCATCTGGTAATTTGCCGTGTGATCGGAGTGGGCGATTGCCATGAGCTCGTCGGTCAGGCCAAAGTAAAGATGGCGCTGGTCCAGGTCTCCGTACCAGTTGTCGCTGGTATCGTCCCAGGTTAGGTCCATCTGGCACCATTTGCCGTCGATCTTTACGGCGTTCCAGGTGTGGCCGTTGCCGGTGATGCGGCCGTTGGCGATGCCCGCTGCGTCAAGGAGCTTGGAGTAGATGCGCTGGTAGCTCTCGCAGGTGCCCTGGTGGCGCGTGAGGCCGCTTTCGGCCGAGCACCAGTTGAGGCTGTGGTCGTACTCCAGCTGGTCGAGCGTCCAGTCGTGGAGCCACAGCGCCATGTCGTATTCCGAGCCGTTTGTCTGCTGCCTGCACAGGTCCGCGGCGTCGTTGACGATCTGCGTGACGCTTGGGCGGGCGGCGTCGTTTACTGTTACCTCCGCCGTGGTGCGCAGGTAGTAGATCCCCTTGTCGTTTTGGGGGTCGTATCTGTCGTTGTCCATAAAGTAGAAGTAGATGCGGTACGTGCCCGATGCCGTGAAGTCAAAGGTAAAGTCGTGGCCCGCGGTGCCCAGGCTGCAGTAGCTGGCCCATGCTGGGCGCGACGGGTCGCAGACGCTTTCATGGCTACCGCCGTCCCAGTAGGTGGGCACGTCCATGCGCGCCTTGGCCTGGGACGAGCCGTTGGTTTGGGTTACGTGGAAGGTCGTCGCGGTGCCCGCGGGGGCGTCGTTCCACGAGACGGTAAAGGTGACGCCGTTTTGGGTTGCGGTGGCGGAGTGGGCGTAGGTGGTTTGTGACGTGGTGGAGATGGCAGTGGGGGTGGGGTTGGCTTGGGCTCGGAGGGATGGGGTGGGGGTGCCGGTTGCGGCGGTGGTGCCTGTTGCGGTGGCGTTGCCGTCAGCGCTTTCCGTGTTGGCTGCGCTGGTGTCGATGAATGTTGCGGTGCTGTCCTCTGCGGTACCTGTTGTCGCATTTGTGTTGGTGCCGTCTTCAGTCTTGCCTGTGTCGCCGTTCGTGGCGTCGGCTTGTGCCTGCTGCTCGGCTGTTGCCTGAGGCTGGATGGCTTCCGCGATGGCCGCCATGGGCATCGTCGCGCTGAACATGGACGTGCACGCGATCGCACAGAGCAGGTAGTAAAGGGGTCGTTTCATAGCGGAGCCTCTCGGTGAGCAGCCAATAGGGTCCGAAGGCAGCTCCAGGCCAGCACTCCGCACATATTTTGTTGGGGATTATTTTACGGGAACACCAGTCAACATCAGCGAACTTTCTGGGGGAATGTTGGGGTGGGGGAGAGGGAGCGGGCTCGCTTTAGTCCCCGGCGGCGTTCTGACCTGTGCTGGGTTGGCTATACGCGATGCTGAATCTTCAACATGAGGCCGTCTTGCGCCTCTTCGAGGCTCGGCACTGAGGCCTTCCAGGAAAAGTCTGCGAGGCTGCTGTCTAGTTTATTGCGGCTTACGACCGGGCAATAAGCGGGCGTCTCAACATGTTGGTCAAGCAAAATCTTTTGTTAATTTCGAACAGGTATTCGATGTGGATGACTTTGTACCGGGCGAAAGCGATTGAGTCTAATTATGTTTTCATGCAGGTCAAGGGTGCTGTCTACAAGGGGATGAGCTGACTCGTAATTTCGCGTGAATAAGTTCCGCATTATTTTAGCTGCGTTTACCTGTTAAAACACAACATCTTGTGCTCATCATCAAAAAAGAATACAGGATATGGAACTGGCGAAGGGCTACAATTGAAACAACGAGAAGCGTCGTTTCCCCATTACAACCTAATTGTTCGGAAGGAGTCGGATGGAATAGTTGTCAAAATCGAGGCCATATTGATGGTCCATTAAATTTCTTTAGGGGCGTGTGCGCTTATTGGTCAACAGCAGTATGCCCCCCCGTTTGTTCAAATCATTTCCAAATAGCTCTTCTTCAAGAACCTGACACTTGCGTGGCGGGGTGGGTTAGTTTGTAAAAAATGCGAAGGATGGCTTTTGGATTCTTGGAGGTGCGTAATTATTGGCCAATAACTATCTAGATGATTTGCTTGGAAAAATCTCTGCTTACGATCTGTTCAATGTGCTCTTACCGGGTGCACTCGTAACATATTCCGTCAGTCAGATGCCGTTGGGCAGTTGTATCGACTGCTCTAACTGGCTGGCACTATTTGTGATGAGTTATGTTCTCGGTCTTATTGCGTCGCGGATTGGCTCTCTTTGCATTGAACCGTTGGTCCGCAAACTACAACCGACCGGAAAGCGGGACTATTCTGCCTTTGCATATGCTCAGAAACGCGATCCAAAGGTCGAGCAGCTCTTAATGATTTCAAATATGTATCGCAGCCTGGCGGGGGCCGGTGTCCTGCTCGTAATTATTCTGCTTGCATCATTGTTGCCGGAATCTCATCGGCTTCCAGCGGCGCTGTGCTCTTTTATCGCCTTATTTGTTGCCTCCTGGATCAAGCAGGAACGGTATGTAGAAAAACGAATCAACTTCAATCTTGAGGAGTGTGATAACCATGAGCGAGATTAAGTCTCTGTCCGTTGATAACGGCGACATGTTTTATATCAATCACAATACTGATAACTTCAGCATGATTGACTGTAATATTACCGATGAGCGTAAGTCGGAAATCCTTGATGAGGTCAAAAACCTTGCAGGGAAAAAGGGCGTCGTTCGTTTTATCAGTACGCATCCGGACCAAGATCATATTCAGGGTATTGAGTATCTTGATGAGCTCGGGCTTATTAAGAATTTCTATTACGTTGACAATAATGTCTCCAAGTCCACGGAGACTGAGAGTTTCAAAAAGTATAAAGATCTGAAGGAGTCGTCGTGCGCTTACAAAATATACAAGGGGTGTAAGCGCAAATGGATGAACGTTTCTGATGGTGAGCGCGGTTCTGCTGGGATTAGCGTCCTCTGGCCCGATGTGAATAATGAGACCTTCCGGGATGCTTTGCGGGATGCCGAAAGCTCTGATAAACCCAATAATATTAGTCCTGCGATTGTCTACTCTCTTGATGAAGGGGTCCGTGCGCTTTGGCTTGGTGACATGGAGAATGACTACATGGAGGCGATCGAAGATGACATTGCGCTTTCGCCTGTGGACATTCTTTTTGCGCCGCATCATGGACGGAAGTCCGGTCGCGTTCCTAAGACATGGTTGGATAAGCTGGACCCTCGGTTGATCGTTGTGGGAAAAGCTCCGTCAGACGAGCTTGAGTATTACTCGAATTACAACACTCTGACACAGAACAGCGCTGGCGATATTTTGTTCTGTTGCGAGGCCGGTAAGACTCACGTTTACGTTGGATCTCCTTCTTACAGTGTCAATTTTTTAGACCGAGACCCTAATGCATCGGTTGTGAAGGGTTCGCTGTATTATTTGGGCTCTTTTGATTGCGGTGACCGTTAGTCCTGCTGTCGTCTCGTTCATTCGTGGCCTGCCCACGCTTTTACCGGACAGGCCTAGATGCGTCCTTTCATTTCATTGAGATGGTGTAGGATATTGTCCTGTAATACAAAAGCTCTGCGGAGCTTTAAGGGTGACGCTTTCTGTTAGAGAGTGTTGCCCTTTTTTCATGCATGTAATGTGCGACGTGCTAGCTAAACGCCATTCCGGCAATGGGATGGTCGAGTATGGTCGGTTTGGCACCTTACGCCTGCTGTCATTGGTGTAGTAAGCACTTGATTAAGACTACTTAAAGTCTATAATCAAAGAAAAACTCTGATATATCTTTTCAAAATAATGAAAGGAATGTTGATGACGATGCTTTGCCAGTTCACCTTCAGGAACTATAGATCCTATCGCGATGAGGCGGAGCTTTCCATGCAGGCGACGCCGATGAAGGAGTTTGAGCGTTCCCTCATAGAGTGTTCCGACGGGCAGAGTTTCCTTCCGGTGGCTGCGGTGTACGGGCCCAACGCTGGCGGCAAGTCTAATCTGCTCGAGGCTCTTGACTACGTTCGTTCGGCGGTAGCCAGACCAATTAGATTGCTGTCTGCCAGCGCTGATACACCAGAGGGTGATCGCCCTTTGATAGCCCGTTGTTCGGCGTTTGAGTTCGATGACGTGTCTGCTGCCGAGCCCACCGAGTTCGAGCTCTATTACCGCGCGGGCGAGCATGAGTACCGCTATGTTTTGTCTGTACACGCCGATGAGATCGTGTCCGAAGGGCTGTGGCGGCGTAAATTGGGAGCGTCGCGCACGGCGATGCTGTTCGAGCGCGAGGATACAAAGGTTGAACTCGGCCCCACACTGCGTAAGCTTGTGACGGCTGCGAGGTTCAACCCGAGCCTGCCGTACCTATCGTTCCTTTGCATCAACTTCGATGCTCCGGTGGTCCAGGAGGCGGCCAACTGGTTTCTCGACACTGTGTTTCTCAACTACAACAGTTCCTACCTGGAGCGGATGCTCGAGCAAATGCTCGACGAGGGCGACTCGCGCGAGGTCACGCGTTTTTTGCGCGCCGTTGATGTGCGTATTGATGGCTTCAGAGTGGAAAGGGCGCCGGAGTGGCGCGGCCAGCGCGTCTTCGTGAGGCACGAGGTGGGCGGCAAGTCATACGAGCTGCGTTTATCCGAGGAATCTGCCGGAACCCAGAAGCTTATGGGGTTGGCTGCGTATCTGATGACAGCGCTTGAACGTGGTGGCACCGTTGTGGTAGACGAGCTCGACGCCAAACTGCACCCGAAGCTTCTTCGCTATGTGATTCTGTTGTTTAAGGATCCTGAGGTCAACAAGAATGGCGCGCAGCTCATCTTCTCGTCCCAGGATGTGTCAACCATGCGAAACGATGTGTTCCGCCGTGACGAGATATGGTTCGCTGCGCGCGGCGAGGGGGAGGCGAGCCAACTGTGGTCTCTCGCCGACATCCACGAGGCAAACGGTAATCTGGTAAGCAAGAACGCGGCTTTCGACAAGCAATACCTGTCCGGTCGCTACGGCGCCGATCCGTATCTCACCCGCATCGAGGAGTGGGATTAGCATGGTGGCGAAGAAGCCGAAGGGCTGGCGTAGCGGCAAGCGAGGGGGCCGCTCGCGCATGGTTCAGATGACGCGTCATCTTGTAGTGAGCGAGGGCAAGGAGACCGAGCCTCGCTACTTTGAGGGTATGCGTGCGGCGTTGGGCGCGGCTAACGAGCGTAAGGTTGCCATTGTCGTTAAGGGAACCGGCAAACACACGCTTGACCTGCTTGACTTCGCCGTCGAACACTGTCGCTATGCGCCCGAGACGTTCGACCATGTGTGGCTCGTGTATGACAAGGATGACTTCCCTGCGTCCGACTTTGACGCGATGGAGCGCAAATGCACCGAGCTCTCCGATGAATCGAGGACCTTCCACGCGTTGTGGTCGAACCCCTGCTTCGAGCTGTGGCCGCTTTTGCACTTTCGTTATACGTCTGCCCCCATGTCGGCCGCGGAGTGTCAGCGCGCCCTTGCTCAGGCGATGTCTAAGGACTTGGGCATCGAGTACCGCAAGAACTTGGGCGGGCTGTTCGAAGCAGTGGACGATAAACGGGGCGAGGCACTTCAGCGTGCTGGGCGCCTCGATACGCACCATAGGGAGCTGGGTAACCTCAAGCCCTCTTTGCAAAATCCCGCAACCAAGGTGGGCGAAATTTTCGATGTAATCGGGCCGTATCTGGTTGGCTAGGCGAGTCGCTGGATTGGCTTTCCGGTTAGTGCGATTGGCGGATTGTACTGCGCTATTGCGAGTCCGGTGCGTAGGAGAAGTGCGGGGAAAATCGAAACTCGCCGAGCGCACATCGATTTTTGCCAACAAAACTGCAGGTCGCGGATGCCCAAAACAGGGGACTGTTTGACAGATCTCGGTTTTTCACCGTACCCCCGATTGGGTGCGCATTTAGCACCCTCGATGTCCCCACATTCCCTAAAAAAGTTCTTAAAACAGCCTTAAAGACGTTTCAGCTCGCGTTGACAGCGTAAAATACGCATGTTTGACTATGTCTAAAGTGGATTTTAGGGGGGGAGTGCGCCATGGAGGTGCTGGTTGTTGGCAACACCGCATATGTTGACGATGACTTTTGTGCCAAGGC
Organism: Collinsella aerofaciens; assembly: GCF_015670795.1. Classification (GTDB taxonomy): domain Bacteria; phylum Actinomycetota; class Coriobacteriia; order Coriobacteriales; family Coriobacteriaceae; genus Collinsella; species Collinsella aerofaciens_Q. The sequence continues at coordinate 16,819 of NZ_JADPCJ010000006.1, forward strand.
GTTCCCCGGGGACCATGTCCAGGTCGTCGCTGCCGCGGAAGCGCGCCGCGACGAGTCATCGCCCCATGCCTCGTGGAAAGAGCTTCTGCAACACCTGGATCAGGCCTACGAGTTCGACCGCGTGGTCTACCTATCCAATTACCTTACCCCGCATACCGATACCGTGGGCGATATCGAGCTGCTGCGTTCGGTCTTTCGCGCGTGCATGGGTCGCCGGGTCCAACTGCTGTATGTAGCGGGGCCCGCGGGTGCCGAGGGCGCCGCCGATGCCGCGGGGCGAACGGGCAAGGGCATTATCGCGCACGCAGCCAACGACCTGTGCCGCTACTACGCTGCTCGCGAGGGCGTTCAGACCAAGATTCTGCGCGTGCCGTTCCTGTATACCGCGTCTGCCGCGCTGGAGGACCCGTTTTTGGTGCCGTTGTTCGACGCGTGCTCAACCGGATCGGTCGCTCTGCAGGGCGCGCAGGATGCGGCGTTTCCCCTGCTGTGTGCCGAGGAGCTTGCGGTGCTGGTACGCCGTATCTTCGATAGCTGGGATGGTAACTTTGAGACGCTCGACGTAGCCGATACCTTCCATCACACGGCGGGTGAGGTGGGCGACGCCCTCAAGGCGCTGTTCCCCGGCCTTGCCGTTGCCTATGGCGATTCTGCCGGCTACGCCCTGCCCGCCAGCGACGTCGCTCGCGTGCGCTATGGCTGGTTTCAGCGCTATGACTTGCTGCGCGATCTCTCGACCATTCAAGCGCGTTGGGATGCTGGCCGCGCAAAGAAGGTCAACCCCTTGCGCGCCGCCATCGACCGCATCCAGATGCGCACGCTGCCTATTAAATGCCTAGAGACGGGCGTTGCCTGGGTTCTGTTCGAGGTACTGGAGCATCTGTTCTCACAATCGGTCCAGCTCAACGTGCTCGATTATCGCCTGCTCTACGTGGTGCTGATCGGCACGCTGTATGGCTTGGACTTTGGCCTGGTTGCGGCGCTGCTGGCGTCGGTGGGTTTGGCAGCCAGCTACTTTACTCAGTACGGCTATACCTTCCAGGGTCTGTTCTACGAGCCGTCCAACTGGCTACCGTTTATTGCGTACTTTGTGGTGGGTGCCGTGTGCGGCTATGTGCAGCTGCGCAACAGCGAAGCCATTAGGGCGGAGCGCGATCAAAACGAGCTCGTGCGCAACCGCAATACGTTCCTTACGCAGCTCTACCACGACGCGATCGAGGACAAGCGCGCGTACAGGCGCCAGATCGTGGGTCGCCACGACAGCTTTGGCAAGATCTTTGCCGTGACGCAGGAGCTCGACGTACTCAACCCTCGCGACATCTATCGCAAGTGCTGCGAGCTTCTGGGCGAGATCCTCGAGAACGATTCGGTGGCGATCTACCATGTTTCGGGCGGGGCATTTGCACGCCTGGTGGCAGCAAGTCCTGCGATTGCCGAAGATGCCGCACGCTCACTCACGCTTGAGCAGCTTGCACCTCTTTTGGGTGACGGGGGTCGTTCGAACCTGTGGGTGAACCGCGAGCTGACGCCGGGGCTTCCCATGTTTGGATACACGATCGAGCGCGACGGGGCACCCGCCGTGTTGATCTTTGTGCGTCGTGCGGCCGAAAACCAAATGACCCTCTATTATCAAAACCTGTTTCGCATCTTGTGCGGGCTGGTCGAAAGCGCGCTGGGCCGTGCCTTTGATTATGAGGCGGTGGCGCAGGATAAACGCTGCGTTGACGGCACTTGCGTGCTCAAGCAGGTGGCCTTTGGCCAAGAGCTCGCGGCGGAGCAGGCGCTGGCAGATAGCAAGATGGGGAGTTTTTTGCTCCTGCGCGTGGTACCGGGCATGGAGCCTGTCGGCGAGCTGGTGGGCGCAATCGGGTCGGCAATCCGCGAGAGCGACGCGGCGGGCTTGGTCGACGGCGACGTGCTCTACCTGCTTATGCGCCAGGCAAAGGCGTGCGATCTGCCCATTATCCGCGAGCGCCTGAGCGCAAAGCAGATTGCGGTGGAGCCCGTCGATGGCGAGGACATCGTGGCGCTGTTGCAGCACATCTCTTACACCGGTGACGGTGAGGGGGGTGCCGCTTGATCTCGCTTGTCGTTGCTGCCGTCTTGCTGCTGATTCATGCGCTGGTTTGCCTGATGCTGTGGACGCTCATGAAGCTGGGCCTGCTGCCGGTGCGCGGGCACATGTTGGCTGTGATAGTGCTGGTGCCGCTGTGGGGCCCGTTGCTGGTGGTTCTGCTATCGGCCCGCAGCGCGGTGTTTGGCGAGGGGCTGAAAGAGTCTGCGCTGGAGTCGCTGCGCTTCAACGACGACCTACATCGCAGCATCCTGGTGCACGACCGTGACGCCGATGCAGGCGTAGTGCCGCTCGAGGAGGCGCTCATCGTCAACGATCCGGCATGCCGGCGCCGCCTAATGCTCTCCATGCTCACCGAGGAGCCCGACGCGTACCTGGCGCAGCTGCAGGCGGCTAAGCTTAACGACGACGTTGAGGTGGCGCACTATGCCGCGACGGCGGTGGCGCAGATCTCCAAGGAGTCCGACCTTAAACTGCAGCAGCTGGAGCGCGCCTTTAAGACGGACCCGAGCTCGCAAAACCTCAACGAATACTGCGATTTTCTTGGTGAATACTTGGGCTCGGGCTTGGCCGAGGGGCGCGTGGCTCAGATTCAGCGCCAACAGTACGCGCGCCTGCTTGCGCGTCGCTGCGAGCGCGAGGACACCTTTGAGCTGCGCATTCGATATGCGACGGCGCTGGCCGATGTCGGACAGATTGACGAGGCGCAGGCCGTGATCGACCAGCTGGTGCTCGACGTGCCCGAGGAGCAGGAGGTTTGGATGCTTTGCCTGCGCCTGGCCGTGATGCGCCGCGATGGTGACGAGGTCCACCGTGTGATCGATGCGATTGACAAGCAACATGTATATTTGAGCGCCGACAACCGCGAAAAGTTGGCGTTTTGGCGCGACGGGGAGGAGGCCAGATGAGCGTGGCGCAACATATCCGCGACCGTGCAGGGCGCTTTCGTTGGATGGGACTCCTCGTGGTGTGGGCGGTCTTTATTGTCATGGCCGCCGTGCTGCTGGTGGAGCGTGCCGGCGTGCAGTACGGTGCGGGCCAGCATAAGCTGGGGATGCTTGCCGCCAACGATGCGGTGCCGGCCTCCTCGGCGATGTTTGGTCAAAAGCCCACGTGCCTGGTCATTTCCGATTCCGATCAAGCTGGCGTCGAGGACGTAAAGGAGCAGTTCGACCAGATCCTGCTTGACATGAAGATCGCGCACCGCGACGTGGATCTTGCCCTGGACGGCGCGGATGCCATTCCCTCGCTGACGTCCTTCGATCGCGTGATTTTGCTCATGCCGTCGCTCGATGGGCTCGGTACGCACCTGAGCGACATTATGAGTTGGATGAGTGCCGGCGGTTCGCTTATGCTCGCGATGCCGCCGGATAACTCGAGCTATCTGCAAGTGATTGCCTCCAAGCTTGGGATCGAATCGGCCGGATATGACTATGCGACAGCCGAAAGCATCGTGCCGAGCGAGGACTTTATGCTGGGCGGGGGAGAGCGCTACGAGCTCTCGGACCCCTTTGATTCGTCGCTTTCGGTTTCGCTGCGCGAGACGGCTCGTGTGTGGGCTAAGACCGGCGATGCGGGTGTCCCGCTCATTTGGTCGAATGACTGCGGTAGCGGGCGCACCGTGGTATGCAACATTGGTATCTACGACAAGGTCATGCGTGGCTTTTACGCCGCGGCGATCAGCCTGCTGGGTGATGCCACGGCCTATCCGGTCATCAACAGCGCCGTGTTCTATTTGGACGACTTTCCTAGCCCCGTGCCCTCGGGTGATGGTACTTATATCAAGCGTGATTACGGCCTTTCCATTGCCGATTTTTACACCAAGGTCTGGTGGCCCGATCTGCAAAAGCTCGCGCAAAAATACGGCATTCGCTATACCGGCGTGATGATCGAAAACTACGAGGACGCGGTCAACCAGACTGAGCCCGCGCGCCAACCCGATACCACGCAGTTCCGCTATTTTGGCGGCATGCTGCTGCAGATGGGCGGAGAGCTGGGCTTTCATGGCTACAACCATCAGCCTCTGGCGCTCTGGGACACCGACTATGGCACGCTGTACGACTACAAGACGTGGAAGAACGAGGAGACGCTTGTCGCTTCGCTTAACGAACTTATCGCGTTTCAAGACGAGGTCCTGCCCAACGCTCATGGCTCGGTTTACGTGCCGCCGTCAAATATCCTTTCGGCCCGCGCGCGCAAGCTTATCGGTACCGATGTTCCGCGCATTAAGACCATTGCCAGTACGTATTTTGAGGATGGCACCGACCTGCCGTATGTGCAGGAGTTTGGCGTGGCGAGCGATGGCATTGTGGAGCAGCCACGTATTGTTTCGGGCGGCATGGTCGACGATTCCTATATGCGCCTGGCAGCCGTGTCCGAGCTCAACATGCACTACGTGAGCACGCACTTTATGCACCCGGACGATCTGCTCGATCCCGATCGCGGCGCCAGGCAAGGCTGGGAGGTCTACAAGGGCGGCCTGACCGACTACCTGGACTGGCTTACCAGGTCTGCGCCCGACCTGCGTCGCCAGACCGGCTCGGAATGCTCTGGTGCTATCCAGCGCTTTTCGTCCGTGACGGTGAGCGTGGATACCAGCGCGGATGCCTGGACGCTTAGTCTGGGCAATTTCTACGACGAAGCGTGGCTCATGTTCCGTGCCAACAACGGCGAGGCGGGTGCAGTCTCGGGTGGCGATATTACGCATCTGACGGGCGACCTGTGCCTGGTCAAAGCCACGGACAAGACGGTGACCATTGCGCGCAAGGAGGGTAGCGACAAATGAGAATCTGCTTGGTACTCGAGGGTTGCTACCCCTATGTGCACGGCGGCGTGTCTACCTGGATGCACGGCTACATTACGGCTATGCCCGAGCACGAGTTTGTGCTGTGGGTGATCGGCGCGCATGCTGCCGACCGTGGCAAGTTTGTCTACGAGCTGCCCGGCAACGTGGTCGAGGTGCACGAGGTGTTCCTGGACGATGCCCTGCGGCTTTCGGGCGAGCAGCACGAAGCCAGTTTTAACGACCGCGAGCGCGAGGCGCTACGCCGTCTGGTGTCGCTCTCCAATCCGGACTGGGACGTGCTGTTCGATATCTTTCAGCGCCGTCGCGTGCATCCGCTCTCGTTTTTGCAGAGCCGAACGTTTATGGACATCTTCCGCGACGTGTGCCTTGCCGAGTACCCCTACACGCCCTTTGCCGACGCATTCCACACCATGCGCTCTATGCTGTTGCCGGTGCTCTACCTGCTGGGCAGCGAGGTGCCGGTTGCCGATGTGTACCACGCTATCTCGACCGGCTACGGCGGCCTGCTCGCCTGTCTGGGCTCAAGCGTTCACCATGCGCCGGTGCTGCTCACCGAGCACGGCATCTATACCCGCGAGCGCGAGGAAGAGATCATTCGCGCCGATTGGGTGGTGCCGTCATTTAAGGACCGCTGGATTCGCTTTTTCTACCTGCTTTCGGAGGAGATCTACCGCCGCGCCTTCCGCGTGACGAGTTTGTTCCATAACGCCCGCAAGACGCAGATTGATATGGGCTGTGATGCGGACAAATGCCTGGTTATCCCCAACGGCATCCAGTTCGATCGCTTTAAGGATATTCCCTTAAAGCCCGATGATGGCTGGGTGGATATTGGCGCAGTGGTGCGCTTGGCGCCCATCAAGGACGTCAAGACCATGATCTATGCCTTCTTTGAGCTGCACGAGCGCCTGCCTAAGGTGCGCCTGCACATCATGGGCGGCGTGGACGACGAAGAGTACGGCGCCGAGTGCCACGCGCTGGTCGATACCCTGGGCGTGCGCGACCTGATCTTTACCGGTCGCGTCAACGTGGTCGAGTACATGGAAAAGCTCGACTTTACCATTTTGACGAGCATCTCCGAGGGCCAGCCGCTCAGCGTGCTGGAGTCGCTTGCAGCGCGCCGTCCCTGCGTGACGACCGAGGTGGGCTGCTGCCGCGAGCTACTCGAAGGCGCCCCGGGCGACGACTTTGACGTGGCGGGTTTTGTGACGCCGCCTATGTATCGCAAGGGCTTGGCCGATGCCATGGAACGCATGTGCACAAGCCGCGCCCGCCGTATCGAGATGGGGGAGCGCGGCCAGCGCCGCGTTGCCACGTACTTTTTGCACGAGCAGATGCTCACCAACTATCGCGCACTGTACGACGAGACGGCGTGTGCGTTTAACCTGCCCAGAGAGGGGGAGTAGCCGGTGGCCGGAATCGGTTTTGAGCTCAAGCGCCTGTTTAGGCGTAAGGGTCTGTTTGCCACGATGCGCGCCTATGGCTACGCCGGCATTGTGTGTACGGGCCCCATGCTGCTGGGCGTGCTGCTCCAGGTGGGTATCTTGGTGCTGTGCGGTCTGTGGGGTGTGGGCCGTGCCAACCAAGATCTGCTGGTGTGCATGGTGACCTATACGCTGCTGGCGTCGCTCACGCTCACGAGTTTTTTCTCTATGCCGGTCACGCGCTTTTTGGCCGATATGCTTTTTGCCGAGCGCGAGGATGAGATCCTACCTTCGTTTTGGGGCTCCAACGCCATTATGCTCGTTGCGGGCACGGTGCTCTACGGCGTCTTTTTGCTGTTCTCGGGCGCCACGCTGCTGCAGGGGCTGCTGTGCCTGTGGCTGTTCAACATTATGATCGTCAACTGGAACGGCATGAGTTACCTCACGGCCATCAAGGATTACCGCGGTATCCTGTGCAGCTTTGCGGCTGCCATTGGCGTGGCGTGCCTGTGCGCCCTGGCCGCGCTGGCGCTGGGACTGCCGCCGGTCGAGGGCCTGTTGGCATCAATTGCTCTGGGCTACGGCGTCATGCTCGCCTGGGACGTGGTGCTGCTGTACCGGTATTTTCCGCAGAGCGATCGCAGCCCCTGGCTCTATTTACGGTGGCTTGATCAGTTTATGCCGCTGGCGCTCACGGGCTTGTTTACCAACCTGGGCCTCTTTGCGCACTTGGTGATAATATGGGCCGGTCCCATTGGTGTGCAGGTCAAGGGCTTGTTTTATGGTGCGCCCTACCACGATGTGCCGGCGCTCATCGCGTTTTTGACGATCCTGGTCACGTCCGTCAACTTTGTGGTCTCGGTCGAGGTCAACTTTTATCCGCGCTACCGCGACTACTACAGCCTGTTCAACGACGGTGGCGTGGTGGGCGACATTGTGGTGGCCGAGGAGGAAATGCTTGCCACGCTCAACCGAGAACTGCGTTTTTGTGCGCTCAAGCAACTGTTTGTGACGGCGGCGGTCATCTCGCTCGAGACCACGGTGCTGTCGGCCCTACCGTTGGGCTTTAACAACCTGATGCACGGGTATTTCCGCACGTTATGCGTGGGCTATGGCCTGTATGCCGTGGGCAACACGATCCTGCTGATCTTGCTGTACTTTACCGACTACAAGGGGGCCGTGCTGGCTTCGCGACTGTTTGCCGGTGTGGCCGGGCTGGCGACTGCCGTTTCTCTGCTCTTGCCGCAGCAGTTTTACGGCTTTGGCTTTTTGTTGGGTGCAGCGGTGTTTTTTATCGTGGCGCTGCTGCGGCTCGATACCTATACCGCCAATTTGCCGTATCGTATCCTGAGCCAGCAGCCCATTGTGGCGACCGTCAAAACGGGCTGGTTTACACAGCTGGGCCGCTTGCTCGACCGTGCCGAACAGCGCTATGAGGAAGGTCGCCATAAGGGTGAGCCACATGGCGCGTTTGAGCGCGCAGTAGTTCACGTGTATCGCAAGCATTGGGGAGGTTCTGATGACCGATAGGATGATGTCTCGTCGTCGCCTGTTTGAGGCGGCCTCCGGTGCGCTGTTGCTTTCGGGCTGCTCGGTGCAGGAAGACTCCTCGACCAACAAGGTCAAAAAGCAGGACAAGATAAAAAAGGCCGAGGCCTCCGACCAGTCCAAGCACCTGCGCGATAAGGACGAGCTGTACGAGGTCTACGACGACTCGGGTATTGTGACCATGTACCTGACGGTCTCGCGCGGTAACAGCTCCGAGAACACCGACCACAGTTGGGCCGAGATCAACACGTACTCGGTGTATGACTATGCCGACATGGGCGTGATGCGCTATCAGGTTATGGGCCTGCTGCAGCCGGGCGACGAAGACGGCCCGGTGGCCGGCGAGGTTGGCTATGGCGAGGAAGCGCCCAATGCTACCGTGCAGGTGCGTGGCCAGACGTCGAGCTCCTACACGCAAAAGAATTACAAGGTGGAGCTCAAAAAAGGAAAAGGTACCTGGCGTCAGCAGCGCGCGATTGCGCTCAACAAGCACATGGGCGAGGGTATGCGTTTTCGCAACAAGATGGCCTACGATCTTATCCGCGGGATTCCCCAGATGATGGGCCTTCGCACGCAGTTTGTGCATCTGTGGGTGTGCGACCAGACCGAAAAGTCCAACGATACCTTTGAGGACTACGGCCTGTTTACGCAGGTGGAGCAGCTCAACAAGACGGCGCTTAAGGTGCACGGCTTGGATAAGAACGGGCACCTGTACAAGGTGAACAGCTTCGATTTCCATCGCTACGAGGACACCATTAAGCTTGCCGACGATCCCGACTACAACCAGGCAAGCTTTGAGGGCATGCTCGAGATTAAGGGCGATTCGGACCACACCAAGCTCATCGAGATGCTCGATGCGCTCAACGACGAATCGCAAAAGATCGATGACGTGTTCGACACCTACTTTGATACCGAGAACCTGGTCTATTGGTTGGCGTTTCAGATCCTGACGGGCAACTGCGATACGCAGAACCGTAACTGCTATCTGTATAGCCCGCTTAACTCCAAGGTCTGGTATATCCTGGATTGGGATAACGACGGCATGCTGCGTAAGCTGGAGCTTTCTCTTACCGGGTTTTCGGACTACGCGAGCTGGGAGCGCGGCGTAAGCAACTACTGGGGCAACGTGCTGTTTAACCGCGCGTTGCGCAGCAAGTCGTTCCGCAGCGAACTCGACCGTGCCGTCAAGGACTTGCGCTCGTATTTAACCAAGGAGCGCCTGAGCAAGATGATCGAGCATTATCGCGAGGTCACGGAGCCGCTTGTCTTTGCTGCGCCCGACCTGGAGCATCTGCCCGTGACCAAGGACGAATACGAGCAGATCGCCGCGGCGATTCCCTCCGAGATCGAGGAGAACTATAAGAGCTACCGCGAGAGCTTTAAAAAACCCATGCCGTTCTACATCGGCGTGCCGCAGATCGATAACGGTAAGCTGCGCATTAACTGGGATGCGTCCTACGACTTTGAGGCGCGCGACATTCGCTACACCGTAGAGCTTGCGCGCGACTATGCCATAAGCGATGTGGTCTTTAAGGCCGAGGACGTGCTGCTTCCCGAGGTGACCTGTGATGCGCCCGATACCGGCCAGTATTTTGTGCGCGTGCGTGCCACCAACTCCGACGACTTTACGCAAGATGCGTTTGACTACTATGTGACCGACGACGGCAAGCACTACGGCATGAAGTGTTTTTACGTGCAGGACGGCGGTAAGGTCGTGGAGGACACGTATGAGGAGGGCTAGCGCGCTGCTTGAGCGCTTGGCGGCTCCGCCTGCGCGTACCACGCAGGAGCGTTACCGCCACGAGCTCAAATATCTCATTAACGAGGGTGAGCACGCCGCGCTTGCCTGTCGCATGGCGCCGGTTTTTAATCTGGACAAGCATGCGCGGGCGGGTGGTTACACCATTCGCAGCCTGTATTTTGACGACTACTGCAACTCGGCCTACGAGGAAAAAGACGCCGGCATTTTCATGCGCAAAAAGTATCGCGTGCGCATCTATAACGGCGGCGACAAGGTGATTAAGCTCGAGCGCAAAAAGAAGTACGGTAGCTGGATCTACAAGGAGGACGCACCGCTCACGCGTGGCGAGTTTGAGCTGATTCTTGCTGGCGACTACGACTTTTTGCTGAGGAGTCCGCACCAACTCTGCCGCGAGTTCTACATCGAGTGCATCTGCAACGTGATGCGCCCGCGGACCATCGTGGACTACGAGCGTGAGCCGTGGGTGATGGACGAGGGCACCGTGCGCGTTACGTTTGACATGAACGTGCGTGCCGTGGTGGGAAGCTTCGATATCTTTGACGTGACGTTGCCCGTGCTGCCGGTCCTGGAGCCCGGCAAGCTGGTGATGGAGGTCAAGTTTACGGAGTTTTGCCCGCAGCTGGTGCGCGATTTGGTGCCGCCGGGCGCGGCCGAGCTTACGGCGGTCTCCAAGTACTGCCTGTGTTACGAAAAGACCGCCTACCTGCGCGGATTTAATTACTGGGAATCGGATTTTGAGAACCGAGGGGATATTTAGACCATGAGCACCAGGGACTTTTTTAAGAACTCCGTTTTGGAGGCGTTTGGCCAGGTCGACCCTGCCAAGATTGGCCTGTCGCTGCTCGTGGCGCTCGCCATGGGCATCCTGATCTATTACGTCTATAAGCGCTTTTTTACCGGCGTGGTGTATTCGCGTAGCTTTGCCGTGACGCTTGTGGGCATGTGCGTGCTCACCTGCATGGTCACGCTCGCGATCTCGACGAACGTGGTCATCTCGCTCGGTATGGTCGGTGCTCTGTCCATCGTCCGCTACCGTACGGCGGTCAAGGACCCACTCGACCTGCTGTATCTGTTTTGGGCCATTACCACGGGCATTACGGCGGGAGCCGGCATGTATGCGCTCGTGGCGCTCACGGCGGTGGTGATCGTGGTGATGATCGCCGGCTTTGCGAGCCACCAGGACAAGGCGCGCGTGTACATGATGGTTATCCACTACACGGGCCAGACCACCGGCGACGATATCGTGCGTGCATTTGGGCGCACCAAGTTCACCGTTAAGTCCAAGACTATGCGCGGCGACAAGGTCGAAATGGCCGCCGAGGTGTTCTCGGATGGTGTGGATATGCCCTATGCTGACGCCATTCGCGCGCTCGACGGCGTTGAAGATCTAACGTTGATCCAATACAACGGTGAATACCACGGCTAGAACCCTAGCGAGCAAATTGCGCAAAGAGGGGCCCTCCTGGTCGAGCGTACGTTAGCGAGCGGGCAGCTGCCGTGGCGAGGTGCCACGAAAGAGGAGCGACGCGTACTTCATGTACGCGAGCGACGGTTTGAGCGGCAGATCGCCCGGCAGATGTCCGCGCAGCGTCGAGCGGTCCGGCGTTCGTTAGAACGCCGGAACGAACAGGTATCATGGTGAAAGCGATTTCAATGACAGGGGTGCTCGTGGTAAAGATGAAAGATGTGGCCGAGTTGGCGGGCGTTTCGAGCGCCGCCGTCTCGCGCTACCTCAACGGTGGATATATCTCGGCGGACAAGGCCGAGCGCATTAAGCATGCAATCGAGCTGACCGGATACGTGCGATCCAGCCAGGCTCGCGCGCTGCGCACCGGTTCCACCAAGCTCATCGGCGTCATCGTGCCTAAGATTAACTCGGAATCCGTAAGCCGCATTACCGCCGGTATTGGCCAGGTGCTCGGTCGCCGTGGCTACCAGATGCTGCTTGCCAATACCGATAACGCGGCCAATCGCGAGCTCGAATACCTCGATTTATTCCAAAACCACCCGGTCGATGGCATTGTGCTGGTGGCAACCATGATCACCGACGAGCACCGTCGCGCGATTGGGTCGTGCCGCGTGCCCATTGTGCTGATCGGCCAACATGTCGAGGGTACGGCGTGCGTCTATCACGACGATTACGAGGCTGCCTTTGAGCTCGGCCGTGCGCTTGCGGGTCGCGTTGATGGCAAGATCGCCTACATCGGAGTTACCGAAGAGGACCGCGCGGCCGGCTATGACCGCCGTCGCGGTTTTGAGGCCGGCGTGGGCGCCGCGGGCGTTGTGCTTGATCCGAGCCTGATTCGCCAGGGGTCCTTTACGCTCGACTCGGGCTATCGCGCTGCGCGCGAACTGCTCTCCGTCGATCCCGATGTTTCGTTTATCGCCTGCGCGACTGACACCATGGCGGCGGGCGCGCTGCGTGCCATCGATGAGGTTCGCGGTATGGGCGAGGGCATACACCGCGTGAGCGGTTTTGGCGACAACGCGTTTTTGCGCGCGCTGACGGGCGGCATTCCCACTGTGCATTATGGCTACCTGACCAGTGGCGTCGAGGCGACCAATATGTTGCTCAACACGCTCGATGGCGTGGAGGGGGAGAGTGGTCTAAAGACGCTCAAGCTCGGCCATCAGCTTATGAATGTCTAGGCTTTGGGCACGTCTGCCTGCCTCTGAGCCGCCTCTTTTTGCTTTAAAACTACCTTTCGCCGGCTTTTTCCTACCGTTCACCCTACTGTGAAAACGATTACAGACATATGAAACTGAAAACGATTACAGTTTAAGTGTCAAAGATGGCCGGGTGCAAATGCGCCCGTTGGAGGAAAGGGAAGTCATGGACTACCGCAAATCAGCCCAAGAGGTGCTCGACAACATCGGTGGCGCCGGCAACGTTGTTTCGGCCGCACACTGCGCCACGCGTCTGCGCCTGGTGATTGCCGATAACGCCAAGGTCGACAAGGGAGCCCTCGAGAATATCGACGGCGCCAAGGGCGTCTTTGAGGCCCAGGGCCAGCTCCAGATTATTTTTGGTACCGGCACCGTCAACAAGGTCTACGAAGAGTTCATCGCGCTCGGCGGCGTCGAGGCTGCCACCAAGGCCGAGGTCAAGGAGGCCGCGGCGCAGCAGCAGAACATCTTTATGCGTGCCATTAAGGTGCTCGGCGATGTCTTTGTCCCCATCATCCCCGCCATCGTGGCCTCGGGCCTGCTGCTGGGAATCATGAGCGCCCTCAACTTTATGGCCTCCAACGGCTTTATCGCGCTCGACACCAATAACTTTATCTACAAGATTGCCGACCTGGTCTCGGGCACGTCCTTTGGTATTCTGCAGATCCTGATCGGTTACTCCGCCGCTAAGGCCTTTGGCGCCAACCCGTACCTGGGTGCCGTCGTCGGAGGTGCGTTCATCAACTCCTCGCTGCAGAGCGCCTACACGGTTGCCTCCGAGGGCGTTCAGACCATGGTCACCGTCATCCCCGGCGTCTACAGCTTTGAGTGGGTCGGTTATCAGGGCCACGTGATCCCCATCGTCATCGCCTGCGCCATTCTGGCCTTCCTCGAGAAGCGCCTGCACAAGATCGTTCCCGAGATGTTCGACCTCTTTGTGACCCCGCTCGTCTCGGTGTTCGTGACCGTGCTCGTGACGCTCGTTGCCGTCGGCCCCATCTTTGTCTGGGCCGAGAACGCCATCCTCGGTCTGATCCAGGCCCTTCTGACCCTGCCCTTCGGCATCGGTTCCTTTATCGTCGGCCTGTTCTATGCCCCCACGGTCGTTACCGGTATCCACCAGATGTACACCGCCATCGACCTGGGCCAGCTCGCCCAGTACGGCGTGACCTACTGGCTGCCCATTGCTAGCGCCGCCAACATCGCCCAGGGTGGTGCCGCACTTGCCGTCGCCTTTAAGACCCGCGATGCCAAGATCAAGGGCCTGGCGCTTCCTTCGGCCCTGTCCGCCTTCATGGGCATTACCGAGCCTGCCATCTTTGGTGTGAACCTGCGTTTCTTTAAGCCCTTCATCGCCGGCTGCATCGGCGGCGGTTGCGGTGCCCTGGTCTGCGCGCTCACTTCGCTGGCCGCCTCCGGCACGGGCGTTACGGGTATCTTCGGTATCCTGCTGTGCCTGGCCCAGCCCGTGCAGTACGCGATCATGTTTGCGGTCGCCGCGCTGGTTTCCTTTGCCGTCTCGTTTGTCCTGTACAAGGACGAGCCCAAGGCTTCCGAGCAGGCCTAAGAGCTTTTGATTGAGGGGTGCCCGCGGGTTTTATGCTCGCGGGCGTTTCCCGTATCTGGTGCCTATCTTTGGCGCCTTGTAACTTTCGATCCGTTAGGACTTTGATATGTCTAATGCACTTGGTCGCGACCTTGCAAAGCTGGTCGCCGCTGTTGACGCCGCCGCCTCTGAGTGCGGTCATGGCGCGTATGGCCAACGCTTCCATATTATGCCGCCGGCGGGTTGGCTCAACGACCCCAATGGTCTTTGCCAAGCGGGCGGCGTGTTCCATGCCTATTTTCAATATGCGCCGTTTGATGTCGAGGGCGGCGTTAAGGCCTGGGGCCATGCGACGAGCCGCGATCTTATGACGTGGGACTATGTTGGCGCTCCGCTGCTGCCCGACGAGCCGTTCGATTGCCACGGTGTGTATTCGGGCTCCGCGCTTGCCGAGGACGGTCGCATTCGCGTGCTCTATACGGGCAACGTTAAGCTTTCCGATGCGGACGGCACGTACGACTACGTCAATACCGGCCGCCGCGCCGATACTGTTTATGTCGAGAGCGTTGATGGCCTTGCCGGTCGGGAGTTCAGCCAAAAGCGCGTGGTGCTGGCTTCCGAGGATTATCCTGAGGATTTGACCTGCCACGTGCGTGACCCCAAGGTGTGGCGCGATGATGATGGGCGTTACCACATGGTGCTGGGCGCGCGTCGTCGCGTGGACGGGCCGCATGTCGATAGTCGATTTTGCGTCATGCACGGCGAGGGTGCCGGGCGCGATGTGGGTGAGATCCTGGTGTATGGCTCGGCCGATATGCTGAGTTGGGAGCTCGAGAGCCGCGTGTCTACGCCCGAGCGTTTTGGCTTTATGTGGGAGTGCCCGGGATACCTTGAGCTCGAGGCGGATGGCGGTGTACCGGCAAGGTTTCTGTCTTTCTCTCCCCAGGGGCTCGAGGGCGGTCGTTGGAACCGCGGCAACGTATACGCTGCTGGCTACATGCCTGTAACGGGCGACATCACCGGTGGTGACGGTGCCTATGAACTGGGCGAGTTCCGCCTGTGGGACGCTGGTTTTGACTTCTATGCTCCGCAGGAGTTCACGGCCGAGGACGGTCGCCATATTCTAATCGGCTGGATGGGCATGCCCGATGAGCCGACCTATGGCAACGCGCCTACCGTGGCGTGCGGCTGGCAGCACTGCATGACGGTGCCGCGTGAGCTTACAGTCGGTGCCGGCGGCGTAGTGCTGCAGCAGCCGGCGCGCGAGATTGAGCTCCATTATGCCTCGGTGCGTGTGGGGGAGGGCTCGTTGGAGGTTGCTGGCGATACCTGCTTTGACGTTGTTGTCGACGGTATCGACGGCGCGTTTACCGCGACCGTTGTTGGCGAGCTGAAGCTGGCGTTTGTGCCCGCTGGGGACGAAATGCCCTCGCGCTTTGAGATGCGATTTACCGATGAGGGTCGCGCTTCTGCCGGCTGCGGTCGTACCGTGCGCTGGGAGCCCGTCGATGAGGTGCGCAACGTGCGTATTGTTGGCGATGTCTCGTCGGTCGAGGTGTTCGTGAATGATGGCGCGCTCGTGTTTTCGACGCGCATCTATCCTGAGGCCTATGGCGTGACCGTTGACGCTCCGGGTGCTAACGTGACCTATCACGCGCTCAACATCTAGGCGTTTCGTCGCATATCGGCGCTATACTGCAGCCGTTGCCCACGATGCGGGGAACACCCGCATCGTGGGTTTTTGTTAATGAAGGGAGGTTGCCGTATGGGCGTACAGCAGCTAGAAGAGGCCTGGGCTTTGAGGACCGATGCGCGTGAGACGCGGTTGTTTGCGGCCCCGCATGTGCCGGTAGCGCTGTCGCAGCTGGGGATTGTGCGCCCCGGTGACCGCCTGGTGGCCTTTGCGGACGACTTTGCCGATGCGTTTGCGCGCGGCTTTGATGCCTGCGACGTGGCTATGGTGGGCGAGCCGTCGGTTGCGGCGTTTGCTGCTGCGTCCGAGGGCTTTGATGTTTCGTTTGATGCCGAGGGGCCGCACCTGTGGTGGTTCGTTAACTCTATCGGCGGGTTTGGTCTTCGTGTGCCCGGCCTTCGCGCTCTGGGCCGCGCGGCTCGTGAGGTCCACGCGCTGCTGGTTGTGGACAACACCGTGGCGTCGGCTTTTGGCTGCAATCCGCTGCGGCTGGGTGCTGCGCTGTCGTTCGAGGCGCTCGATCGTGTATGTGCCGGTGATGCTCCGCACAAATTGGTTGCCGTATCGGTCGCGCGCTCGCAGCTCAAGCGCCATCGCGTGGATGCCGCGGCTGAGTGCGCGCATGCCCTGCTTGAGGGCTGTGGCTTGGCCAAGCTTGATATGACTGCTGACGAGGCCGGTGTGCTGGAGCGCGGGCTGGACACGCTCGATGCCCGCATGCAGGCGCATTTCGACCGCGCACGTGCGCTGGCCGAGTATCTGGCCGCCAATGAGATGGTGCGCAACGTGCGCTATCCCGGGCTGAGCTCGCATCCCGACCATGCGGCTGCAACGGGAATCCTCGAGCACGGCTTTGGCCCGACAGTTGAATTTGACCTTATCGAGCGCAGCGCGGGGGTGCTGTTCGATGCTTTGCCGGGGGAGTTTCGCACATCGCCCGCTGGCGGCGCAACGACGCGTCTTTCGACCCCACGTGGCAAACAGGGGAGCACCGTCCGCCTCTTCGCCGGCACCGACGACCCCTTGATCGTGGCCGCCACCCTAGACAACGCCCTCCGTAAGTAGCTACTTTTTGGTGATGCTGGCGATGAGTTCGTTTGCTTTGTTGGCAATGACGTTGTTGATGTCGGCCTGCAGCTCCTCGTAGACCGCTATGGCTCGCTTGCCGGCGGGGGTGAGGGTGGACCCGCGGGCTCCGTCGCGCTCGATGAGTTTGCAGCCCAGCTGGCCTTCGGCTTCGTTCACAATGCGCCAAGCCTTGGAATACGCCATGCCCATGCTCTTGGCGGCACGGTTGAGCGAGTGCTCGCGGGCGATGCCCTGCAGCAGTAAGACGCAGCCGTGGCCGAACACGCCCGGCAGATCTTTGTCGCACGCTTGAATGACCAACTTTGCCGTCGTCTTGTACTCCATGCGCTCCACGTCTCCCCGCTAAAGTGTTTGCTGGGCAAACGCAAAGCCTGCGTCAAACCCTCGTGTGCTCTTCTTATATCATGCATTGTAGCAGTCAAAGTGCGTTAAGATACTTCCCCAGTATTGGGCGCCCAAGGTTGGGCTGGGTCCTACGAGGCCTGCAGCCGACCGGTCGCATGGAAAAAGGAGAAACATGGCTACGTTCTTTCCCGGTGAGTCCCACACGTTTTCGGAGTATCTGCTTGTCCCTGGTTACTCGTCCTCGCAGTGCATCCCCAACAACGTCTCTCTTAAGACGCCGCTAACCCGCTTTAAGCGCGGTGAGAAGCCGGCAATCACCCTGAACATCCCCATGGTTTCCGCCATCATGCAGTCCGTCTCGGGCGTCGATATGGGTGTCGCGCTCGCTACCGAGGGTGGCCTGTCCTTCATTTACGGTTCGCAGAGCGCCGAGTCCGAGGCCGCTATGGTCAAGGCCGTCAAGGATCACAAGGCCGGTTTCGTTCAGTCCGATTCCACGCTGACCCCCGACATGACCATGGAGCAGGTCATCGAGCTCAAGGAGAAGACCGGTCACTCCACCATGCCGGTTACCGACGACGGCACTCCCAAGGGTAAGCTCCTGGGCATCGTCACCAGCCGTGACTATCGCCCCAGTCGCGATGACCACCAGACGAAGGTCTCCGAGTTCATGACCCCGCGTGAGCAGCTCATCGTGGGCGACAAGAACATCAGCCTCAAGGTTGCCAACGACGTCATCTGGGACAACAAGCTTAACGCCCTGCCCATCGTCGACGACAACGATCACCTCATGGGCATCGTCTTTCGCAAGGACTACGACAGCCACAAGACCAACCCCAACGAGCTGCTCGACGGCGACAAGCGCTACATGGTCGGTGCCGGTATCAACACCCGCGACTATGCCGAGCGCGTGCCGCTGCTCATCGAGGCCGGTGCCGATGTCCTGTGCATCGACTCTTCCGAGGGCTTCAGCGAGTGGCAGAAGCGCACCATCGAGTGGATCCGCGCCAACTACGGCGAGGACGTCAAGGTCGGTGCCGGCAACGTCGTCGACGCCGAGGGCTTCCGCTTCCTGGCTGACTGTGGTGCCGATTTCATCAAGGTCGGTATCGGCGGCGGTTCCATCTGCATCACCCGTGAGACCAAGGGTATCGGCCGTGGCCAGGCCACTGCGTTGATCGACGTCTGCCGCGCTCGCGACGAGTACTACGAGGAGACCGGCGTCTACGTGCCCGTGTGCTCCGACGGCGGTATCGTCTACGATTACCACATGACGCTCGCCCTGGCCATGGGTGCTGACTTTATGATGCTGGGTCGCTACTTCGCCCGCTTCGACGAGAGCCCGACCGAGCGCGTCAACGTCAACGGCCAGTACATGAAGGAGTACTGGGGCGAGGGTTCCGCGCGTGCCCGCAACTGGCAGCGCTACGATCTGGGTGGCGCCGCGAAGCTCAGCTTCGTCGAGGGCGTCGACTCCTACGTTCCCTACGCCGGTTCCCTCAAGGACGGCGTGGGCGGCACGCTCTACAAGGTCAAGTCAACGATGTGCAACTGCGGCGCCCTCTCGATCCCCGAGCTCCAGGAAAAGGCACGCCTAACGCTGGTCAGCTCGACCTCGATCGTCGAAGGCGGCGCCCATGATGTAGTCGTGAAGGATTCTCAGCAGTCCGTATCTTATCGATAAGGTAAGAGCCTCACATAAAGGTTGAGTTTCAACCACGTTATTTAGATAAAGCGAGATGCCCGCAAGTCGCAGGCATCTCGCTTGTCGTATTTGCTATCATCAGTCAAGTTAACCTTAGGGTCGGGTGGCTTGGCTTTGTTCGCTACAAGTTCCGCACGCAAAGAAGAGCACTTAATGTGCTCTTCGTCTTGCGCAGGACTGTCCGCAGTAGCAAATAAAGCCAAGCCACCCGACCCCAGCTAAGATTAAAGGAGCTGATATGTGCGATTGCACAGATCATAAGGACGAGATCCCTGCCTACGACGCGCAGGCCATTGAGTCCAAGTGGATGAAGGCCTGGGAGGATTCCAACCTCTTTGCCGTCGACACCGACGACAGCAAGCCCAAGAAGTACGTGCTCGAGATGTTCCCGTATCCGTCGGGCGACCTGCATATGGGCCACGCGCGCAACTATACCATCGGCGATGCCATGGCCCGTCAGGCCCGCATGCGCGGCTACGACGTGCTGCACCCCATCGGCTTTGACGCCTTTGGCCTGCCTGCCGAGAACGCCGCTATCAAGCACAACACGCAGGCTGCTGCCTGGACGTATAAGAACATGGACCAGGCGCTCGCTACGATGAAGCGCATGGGCTTCTCCTACGATCTGGATCGCATGGTCAAGACCTGCAGCCCCGACTACTACCGCTGGGGTCAGTGGATCTTTGAGAAGCTGTGGGAAAAGGGCCTGGTCTACCGCAAGAAGAACCCGGTCAACTGGTGTCCTAACTGCAAGACCGTTCTGGCCAACGAGCAGGTCACCGAGGGTAAGTGCTGGCGCTGCGGCACCGAGCCCGAGAAGCGCGACCTGGAGCAGTGGTACTTCAAGATCACCGAGTACTCCCAGGAGCTGCTCGACGACCTGGAGAAGCTCCCCGGCTGGCCCGAGCGCGTCAAGCAGATGCAGGCCAACTGGATCGGTCGCTCCGAGGGCGCCGAGGTCGACTTTACCCTTTGCGACCAGGATGGCGAGCCCATCGAGGGCGATGAGGGCAAGATCACCGTCTTCACCACGCGTGCCGATACCCTTTTTGGCGTCTCCTTCTTTGTCCTGGCTCCCGAGTACGCCGGCCTGCACGAGCTCGTCGAGGGTACGGAGTACGAGGAGGCCGTCACCAAGATCGTCGAGGACTCCAAGCATATCTCTGCCGTCGAGCGTGCCCAAGGCACCCTCGAGAAGCACGGTGCCTTCACGGGCCGCTATGTGGTAAATCCCGTCAACGGCGAGAAGGTCCCCGTGTGGGTTGCCGATTATGTCGTTGCCGACTACGGCACCGGTGCCGTCATGGCCGTTCCCTGCGGCGACCAGCGCGATTTTGAGTTCGCCCGCAAGTACGACCTGCCGATCGTACCGATCATCCTGGACGATGACGATCGCGCTGCCGTCGAGGCCAGCGGCGAGACCATCGATACCTTCCATGCCGAGACCGTCGACTGGGATTGCGCCCACGCTGCCGAGGGCACGCTCGTCCAGTCCGGCAAGTACACCGGCATGCGCGGCGGTAAGCACTCCGAGGGCGAGGCTGCGATCGTGGCCGACCTCGAGGCCATGGGCTGCGGTCGTCGCAAGGTCGAGTTCCGTCTGCGCGACTGGCTCATTTCCCGTCAGCGCTATTGGGGCAACCCCATCCCGGCCATCCACTGCGAGCACTGCGGTATCGTGCCCGTGCCCGAGGATCAGCTGCCGGTGACGCTGCCCGAGAACCTGGACCTGGGCGCCGGCGAAACCCTTGCCGAGTGCAAGGACTTCTACGAGACCACCTGCCCGGTCTGCGGCCGCCCGGCCAAGCGCGAGACCGATACCATGGATACCTTTACCTGCTCCAGCTGGTATTACCTGCGCTATACCGACCCGCACAACACCGAGCTGCCCTTCTCCCGCGAGGCGGCAGACCGTTGGATGCCCGTCGATAACTACATCGGCGGCATCGAGCACGCTATTCTGCACCTGCTCTACAGCCGCTTCTTTACCAAGGCCCTGCGCGACCTGGGCCTGCTGAGCGTGGACGAGCCCTTCACCAACCTGCTGTGCCAGGGCATGGTCAAGGACGAGAACGGCGACACCATGTCCAAGTCCAAGGGCAATGTCGTGCCCCCGAGCTCGGTCATCGAGCCCTACGGTGCCGACACCATGCGTTTGGCGATCCTGTTTATCGCCCCGCCCGAGAAGGACTTCGACTGGGATCCCAAGGCCGTCGAGGGCGCCAACCGCTTTATCAAGCGCGCCTGGCGTATCGTTTGGCAGCTCGTCCAGTCCGGTGACGCCAACGTGGCCTTCGACAAGTCCGCGCTCGACGAGGTTGCGATGAAGCTCTATCGCGAGCGTCACCGCACCATCGCCAAGTGCACTGAGGACTTCGACCGCGGCCAGTTCAACACCGCGATCTCGGCCGTCATGGAGCTCGTCAACGCGGCGAGCGCCTACCTCAACGCCACCGAGGGTACCGCCCGCGACAAGGCGCTGTGCTACGGCGTGGCCAAGGACATCGTGAGCGTCCTTGCCCCCATCTGCCCGTTCTGGGCCGACGAGCTGTGGCACGAGGCGCTCGGCTGCGAGGGCAACGCCTACACCGCCGCCTGGCCCGATTTCGACCTGGCCGAGTCCGTTGAGGACACGGTGCAGATCGTGGTCCAGGTGCTCGGCAAGGTCCGCGGCCGCGTCGACGTTGCCCGCGATGCCTCCAATGAGGATATGCAGGCTGCCGCCGAGGCCGCCGTCGCCAAGTGGCTCGACGGCAAGACGGTCGTCAAGGCCATCTGCGTGCCCGGCAAGCTGGTCAACCTGGTGGTCAAGTAAGCATTGCGCGCCTAGCTGACATGAAAAGGCGAGGGGGGACGATTCCGTATGGAGTCGCCCCCTTTTTGGTTATGTATACTTGCGACAACACCCAATTATCCATTTCTTGTGGAGAACCTGTGCTCACGCTGACCTGCGGGTTTGTGTTGTGGTTGCACGTTTGTGCAGGTATTGGTATAGTTTGCTTGCAAATGAAGTTGTAATTGAAAGAAGTGGGGTTTCGGCCCCGCTTCTTTTTTGTATGGATGGAGGTGCCGCAATGGTCAAGACCAAGACCGAGCAGGCGATCATCGACGCGCTCGAGGCCGTCGCTCCCCAGCACGATATCGACATCGTCGACGTCGAGCTCGTGGGTGCCACCAAGGCCCCCTGCGTGCGCGTGCGTATCGAGGGTGCCGAGGGTCAGAGCCTGTCGCTCAACGACGTCACGGCCAACACCAAGTGGGTCGGCGATGTGATTGAGGAGCTCGACCCCATCTCTTCGAGCTATACGCTCGAGGTGTCGAGCCCGGGTATGGCGCGCCCGCTGCGCCGCCCGTGCGACTTTGCCCGCTTTGTGGGCGAGAACTGTGAGCTTACCTCCACCGCCACCGAGGGCCGTCGCAAGTACGCCGGCAAGATTGCCGCCGCCACCGAGACGAACGTGACCCTCGAGCTCGAGGACGGCGAGTCCGTCACCCTCGATTTCTCTGATGTTAAAAAGTGCAAGTTGAAGCCCACCTACGACTTCAAGCCCGCGAAGGAAGGAAAGTAAGATGGCAGCATCCGACATGATGTCCGCCCTGATGGAGCTTTGCCAGGAGAAGCACATCGACCAGCTCTACCTGATCGACCGCCTGGAGCAGTCGCTCGCCAAGAGCTATGCCGAGATCCTGCATCTTGAGTGGGGCGCCAAGGTGACCATCGACCGCACCACCGGCAAGATCTACGTCTACCGCCTGGAGCCGATCGACGATTCCATGGACGAGGAGGGCAATTTCACCGAGTTCGAGGAGATCGACGTCACCCCCAAGAACACGAGCCGCATCGCCGCCCAGCACGCCAAGGCCGAGATCAACGCCATCGTGCGCAACTCCGCCCGCGAGCAGATCTACGAGGAGTTCTCTGGCCGCATCGGTGACCTCATCAGCGGTACCGTGCTGCAGTCCACGCCCGACTTCACGATCGTCAAGATTCGCGAGGGCGTCGAGGCCGAGCTGCCGCACTTCGACCAGCGCCGTTACGAGAACGAGCGCAACGAGCGTCCGATGGGCGAGCGCTACCTGCACAACCAGCACATCAAGGCCGTGATCATCGACGTTCGCGACCCCAACTCCAACCTGCAGCCGGTTCGTGGCGAGCACAGCCGTCCGCCGATTGTCATCTCCCGTACCCACCCCGAGCTCATGCGTCGTCTGTTTGAGCAGGAGGTGCCCGAGATCTATGAGGGCACCGTTCAGATCAAGTCGATCGCCCGCGAGCCCGGCCAGCGCTCCAAGGTCGCCGTCCATTCGCTCGACGACCGCCTGGATCCCGTTGGCGCCTGCGTCGGCCCCAAGGGCAGCCGCGTTCGCGCCGTCGTGGGCGAGCTTCGCGGCGAGCGCGTCGACGTCATCCTGTGGGATGCCGACCCGGCCGTCTATGTCGCCAATGCTCTGTCGCCTGCCAAGGTCACCCGCGTCCTCATCGACGAGGAGAAGGCCTACGCCGGCGTCATCGTGCCCGACGACCAGCTGTCCCTCGCCATTGGCAAGGAGGGCCAGAACGCCCGCCTCGCCGCTCGCCTGACCGGCTGGCACATCGATATCAAGTCCGAGACCCTTGCCGCCGACATCCTCAAGAACGTCCCCGTTCATGAGGAGCCCGCCGCCGACCTGATCGGTGACGAGGAGGACGACGTCCGTCGCTGCGAGTTCGTGTCCGAGGACGGCATCCAGTGCCGCAACCAGGCCCGTCCCGGCTCCCGTTTCTGCGGTGTCCACGACACCGACGCCTTCGATGATGCGGAGGACCTGATCTAGCGCGCGGTCGCGCCGGACAGGTTTCGGCGCATCTCCCACGCTCGTTCAGTCTTTAGGCACCAAGGTGCCAGAAAGGGTAGGTGAAGTCATATGGCAAAAGTCCGTGTGTCCACCCTGGCCAAAGAGTTCGGCATGACCTCCAAGGAACTGATGGGTCATCTCGCCGATATGAAGATTCCCGCTAAGTCCGCTTCCTCCGCCCTGGAGGACGCCTACGTCGCCATGGTCCGCAAGCAGCTCGCCCCGGTGATCGAGGCCCGCGCCCAGGAAGTCGAGGCCGCCAAGCAGGCCGAGGAGCAGGCTGCCGCCGCCGAGGAGGCCGCGCGTGCCGCCGAGGCCGAGCGCGAGCGCATCGCTGCCGAGAAGGCACGCGAGGAGGAGCGCCGCCAGTTCGCCGCTGCCCAGGCTGCCGAGGAGGCCGCCCGCGCCGAGGCCGAGGCCAAGAAGAAGGTCGAGCAGGAGCGCCTTGCCCGCGAAAAGGAAGAGGCTGCCCGCGAGGCCCAGCGTCGCGCCGTCCCCGCTTCTGACTCCGGGTCGCGTTTCCGCTCGCTGCTCGACCAGATCGCCGCGCAGGAGACCGTGCTCAAGGAGAAGAAGGACGCCGAGAACAAGGCCAAGGCCGAGCGCGCCGCCGAGCGCGGTAACCGTCGCGGCAATAACGATCGTCGTGGTGGTCGTCGTAATGACCGCAATGCCTCCGATAACAATTCCGAGCGCAACGCCTCTGAGAGCCGTCCGCATAGCCATCGCACCAACGCCAGCAACAATGTCGCTGCCGGCATGGACTTCCCCAACCCCGATAAGCAGGGCAAGGGCAAAAAGCGCAAGGGTGGCCACAACAACGAAGAGGACCACTACAGCCGCATGGCTCGCGAGGCCGAGGAGTACAGTCGCGAGAAGGTGCTCGAGGAGGCTCGTGCCGCCGTCGAGGAGGCCTCTCGCGAGTCCACCGGTCGTCGTAAGAAGCGCAAGGAGAAGCGCGAGCGCGAGGCTGCAAAGGCTCAGGAGGAGCGCAAGATAGAGGAGGCATTGGCCCAGGGCGTGAACCCCGAGGAGCTCGATGCCATCAAGGTCTCCCAGGGCGTTACGGTCCAGGAGCTCGCCGAGGCGCTCGACGTTCCGGCCAACGACATCATCAAACGCCTGTTCCTGCTGGGCACGCCGCTCACCATGACGCAGTCCATGTCCGACGACCTCGTCGAGCTGGTTGCCGACGACCTGGGCCGTCAGATCAAGATCATCACCCCCGAGGAGGAGAACACCTTCTCGTTCTACGACGATCCCGCCGACCTTAAGCCGCGCGCCCCGGTCGTCACCGTCATGGGTCACGTCGACCACGGCAAGACGTCGCTGCTCGACGCCATCCGTCACACCGGCGTCGCTGCCGGCGAGGCGGGCGGCATTACGCAGGCTATCGGCGCTTCGCAGGTCATGATCAACGACCGCAAGATCACCTTCATCGATACCCCCGGTCACGCGACCTTTACGGCCATGCGTGCTCGCGGCGCCAAGGTGACCGACATCGTCATTCTGATCGTGGCTGCCGACGACGGCGTCATGCCTCAGACCATCGAGTCGATCAACCACGCCAAGGCCGCCGGCGTACCCATCGTCGTCGCCGTCAACAAGATCGATAAGCCGGGCGCCAACCCCGACCGCGTGCGCCAGGAGCTCACCGAGTACGGCATCATCCCCGAGGAGTGGGGCGGACAGAACATGTTCGTCAACATTTCGGCCAAGCAGAAGATCGGTATCGACGACCTGCTCGAGACCGTGCTGCTCCAGGCCGACGTGCTCGAGCTCAAGGCCAACCCCGACACCTTTGCCTCCGGTAACGTCCTCGAGGCCAAGCTCGACAAGGGCCGCGGTTCGGTTGCCACGGTGCTCGTGACCCGCGGTACCCTGCACGTGGGCGATACGCTGGTCGCTGGCCTTACCTACGGCCGCGTCCGCGCCATGCTCGACCCCAAGGGCAACGCCGTCACCGAGGCCGGTCCCTCCGACGCCGTCGAGATCCTGGGCCTGCAGTCCGTGCCCAACGCCGGCGACGAGTTCCGTGTTTTCGAGGACGAGCGCGAGGCTCGCGCCCTGGCTGATGAGCGTTCGCTCAAGGCCCGTATCGAGGAGCAGAGCCGCGTGAAGCACGTCACGCTCGAGAACCTCTTCGAGACCATCGCCGACGCCGAGGTCAAGGAGCTCAACCTGATCATCAAGGCCGACGTCCAGGGTTCTATCGAGGCCCTTCAGGACTCGCTCGACAAGATGGATCAGTCCGAGGTGCGCATCAACACGATCCACTCCGCGGTCGGTGCCATCAACGAGACCGACGTCGTCCTGGCAGACGCCTCCAATGCCATCATCATCGGCTTTGGCGTGCGTCCCGACGGCAAGGCCCGCTCAGCTGCCGAGCGCGAGGGCGTCGAGATCCGTTGCTACGACGTTATCTACAAGTGCCTCGAGGAGCTCGACGCTGCCCGTATCGGCATGCTCAAGCCTACCGAGGTCGAGGTCTCCACGGGTACCGCGACCGTCCTGGACACCTTCAAGGTGCCCAAAGTCGGCATCGCCGCCGGTGTCCGCGTCGAAGAGGGCCAGATCGCCGCGACCGATTCCGTGCGCCTGGTGCGCGACGGCATCGTGGTCTTCAACGGCAAGATCGCCTCGATGCGCCACTACAAGGATGAGGCCAAGAGCCTTAAGAGCGGTTCCGAGGGCGGCATTGGCCTGGAGAACTTCCAGGACATCAAGCCCGGCGATCAGATCGAGGGTTACCGCATCGACCAGGTTGCCCGTACCGAGTAGGGGGTAGCGCTATGAAGCAAACGCAGGCAACCCGCCGACTGGGCGAGCAGCTTCGCGAGAAGCTCGGTTATATCCTGCTCTTTGAGGTTTCCGATCCGCGCCTCGACCTGGTCACCCTGACTGCGGTCGAGGTCGCGGTGGACCGTTCGTTCGCGCGCGTGTACGTGTCGTGCGATGCGAGCCGCTACGACGAGGTCATGGAGGCGCTCGCCAGCGCCAAGGGCCGCATTCGCAGCCTGCTGGCCCGCTCGCTCGATTGGCGTGTCACGCCCGAGCTCGATTTTCGCATCGATCGCTCGACCGATGAGGCCGAGCGCATCACGCGTGCGCTGGAAAACGTTCCGGCCACGCTGGCGATCGAAAAGGACGAGGACGGCTACCCCATAGCGGATGCCGCCCAGGAGGCAGCTTTAGATGACTAATTCCGCTGATCTCGCCGCTGGCGAGTCTGCAGATATTACGCGACGCATCCTCGAGCTCATCGAGGGTGCGTCCTCCATTGCGATTTCGGGACATACGTCTCCCGATGGTGACGCCCTGGGCTCCGTGCTGGGCCTTGGCTTATCGCTTATGAAGTTTTTCCCCAACAAGGACATTGCGCTGCTGCTGGCAGACGATGACCCGGTGCCGCGCATCTACCGCTTTATGGAGGGCGCCGATCGCTTGGTGCCCGCATCTGCGTACACCGGCAATCCGGACCTGTTTATCTCGGTGGATGTGCCGGTCGTCGAGCGCCTCAACAACTCGGCCGAGGTACTTCGCCGCTCCAAGCATGTGGTGTGCTTCGACCACCATCCGGCGCGCGAGGAGTTTACCGAGCTGAGCCTGAGGCGTGTCGATGCCGCGGCCTGCGCCATGATCATCGACCGTTTCTTGGATAATTGCGGCATCGTCGCCCGTGATGGCGTTGCGACTTGCTTGCTGTGCGGCTTGGTGACCGACACCGGTCGTTTTCAGTACCAGAACGCCGATGCTGCCGCGTTCCACGCTGCTTCGCGCCTGGTAGCACATGGTGCCGATCCGGCTCGTGTTGCTCTCGAGGTCTATCAGAGCATGCGCGTCGAGTTTTTGCACCTCAAGTCCATTGTCATGGGCCGTATTAAGACGGTCGCGCACGGGCGCGTGGCGTATAGCTATGCCTTCCAGAGCGACCTTGAGGCCTGCGGCGTCACCTCGGATGAATGTGACGGTCTGGTCGATGTGGTACGTTCGGTGATGGGCGTCGAGGTCTGTCTTTTCTTAAAGGGCATTGACGGCGATACCAAGGTGCGCGGCAACCTGCGCTCCAAGGGTGACCTCGATGTGTCCGAGATCGCTGCCAACTTTGGCGGTGGCGGGCATCATGCCGCCGCCGGTTTTACCAACAACGGAACGATTCGCGAGACGCTCGCCGTGGCACTTCCCATGCTGGCCGAGCTGGTGGGGGAGGATCCCGCTTCGGTGACCGTCGAGCTCTAACTTATTGGATGGTACATGGCTCGTCGTACGCCTTCTCAATTGAATATGCTGCTCGCCGTCGATAAGCCGGTGGGCTGCACGTCCCATGACGTGGTCTCGCAATGCCGACGCGCTCTCCATGAGCGGCGCGTCGGCCATGCCGGTACGCTCGACCCCATGGCATCGGGTGTCATGGTTGTGGGCGTGGGTCAGGCCACCCGTTTGCTGGGTATGCTCACGCTCAATACGAAAAACTACGTCGCCGACATTTCGTTTGGCTCCGAGACCAATACCGATGATGCGGAGGGCGAGGCGGTCCGCACGGTGGCTGTTGCCGACGAGCTCCGCGATCCTGCCTATGCGCGTGAGCGCTTGGCCGCCATGCTGGGTCCGCAGATGCAGGTGCCGCCGGCGTTTTCGGCTATCTCGGTCAATGGCGTTCGCGCCTACAAGTCTGCTCGCGAGGGCAATGCGGTGGACCTACCTCCGCGCCCCGTCGAGGTCTATGCCGCCGACCTGATCGCCGTGGGCGGCGAGGGTGATACGTGTGTGTGGACCGTGGCGTTTTCGGTAAGCAAGGGCACCTATATCCGTGCGCTCGCTCGCGACTTGGGCCGCGCCTGCGAGAGCGCCGCGCGCATTTCCGCGCTGCGCCGCACGGCCTCCGGTGTTGTTTCCATTGGCGCTTGTCATGCGGTCGAGGAGCTTTCTCCCGAGTCCGCGGCTGGCTTTGCCCTGGATCCCATTGCGGCCCTGGGCGCCACACGTGTTGACTTGCCGGGCAATCTTGCCGACGACCTGCTCTGCGGCCGACGCATTCCCGTTGAGCGTGCGCTTGCCGATTTCGATGCCTCGAAGGCGCCGTTTGCGTTGGTGCTCGATGGGGGACTCAAGGCGCTCGCCCGCATTGAGGGCGGCCGCTTTGTCATGGAGCACGTGTTTCCGCAGGCAATCGGCGGTGTTCGATGATGTTGTCCGTTCGCGAGCTCGCGCGTATCTTTTTCGCGGGCGAGTCGGACGAGGCTCGCATCGTTACTGCCGATGTGTTTGATAAGTGTGAGCACCTGGGTGCCGCATCGATTGCCATCGGCGTGTTCGACGGCGTTCACCGTGGACACCAGGAGCTCATTGCGGCGCTTGTCCGTGATGCCCGTGCCCATGGCTGCAAGGCGGTCGTAGTTACCTTCGATCCCGACCCGGACGTCGTGGTGAGCCCTTCGCCCGCTCAAAAATTGATGACGACGGCCGACCGTCTGCATGCCCTGGCTCAAACTGGGGTCGATGCGGTGGTGGCCGTTCCCTTTACGCCTGAGGTTGCGGCGCTTGACCATGTTGATTTTCTCTCGCTGGTGTCGCGTCTGGTCGACATTCGATCGATTCGCGTTGGCAGTGACTTTAGGCTGGGTCGTGGCGGTGCTTCTGGTGTTGCCGAGATGCGCTCCTGGGGTTCTGAGCACGGCGTTGACGTGTATGGTCACGACCTGCTTTGCGAGGGCGGTGAGGCCATTTGCGCCACCCGCATTCGTCATGAGCTGGGACAGGGCCATGTGGAGCTTGCTGCTGGGTTACTCGGCCGTCCGTATATGGTGCGTGGCGGTGTTATTCGCGGCCGTCACGAGGGTTCTGGCATGGGCTTTCCCACGGCAAACTTGCAGGTTCCCGACGGCATTCAGGTGCCAGCCGATGGCGTGTATGAGGGTCTGGTGCTGGTCGATGACACCGCGTGGCCCGCTGCTGTGAACGTCGGCCTGCCGCCAACGTATGCTGACGATGCGGCATCTGCGCATCTCGAGGCTAATTTAATTGGTTATACGGGCGACCTGTACGGCGCTTCCGTTTCGCTGGCGTTTACGCGCTGGCTGCGTCCCTCGCGTGTGTTCGATTCGCTGGATGAGTTGATCGCGACCGTCGAGGGTAATATCGAGGATATTCGTCACAACTTGGGCGATCAGGGGGTGAGCATCCGTGATTAGCGATGAGGAAAAAGACCAGGTACGCGCTGCGTCTGACCTGGTTGCCATCGTGCAGGAAACGGTCGAGCTCAAGCCTCGCGGCCATGAGTTTTGGGGATGCTGCCCCTTCCATGGCGAGAAGACGCCGTCCTTCCACATTATCCCCGCCACGCAGGTGTGGCATTGCTTTGGTTGCGGCGAGGGTGGCGACGTTTTCACGTATATCATGAAGCGCGAGAACCTGAGCTTTCCCGAGTCAATCCGTTACTTGGCCGATCGCGCGGGTATTGAGCTGCATGACACCGGAGATCGCCGCGAGCGCGGCACCAAGCGTGCCCGCATCTACGATCTGTGCGCCGAGACCGCCCAGTTCTACCACACCATGCTCATGCGCGGTAAGGACGGCCGTCCGCGCGAGTACTTTGCCAGCCGCGGCATGGGCGGCGACGTCTGCCGCCGCTACTGCCTGGGCTTTGCACCGGGCCGTAACGCGCTGGTGTCGCACCTGTCCCAGGCGGGTTTTACCCCGCAGGAGATGATCGACGCCAACGTTGCCGTGAGTCGCGGGCGCGGGCAGCTTGCCGACCGCTTTTACGACCGCGTGATGTTCCCCATCTTTGACGAGCAGGGTCACAACATTGCCTTTGGCGGTCGCATTATGGGCGACGGCCAGCCTAAGTATCTCAACACCGCCGAGACGAGCGTGTTTCATAAAAAGCGAAACCTCTACGGCTTTAATTGGGCCAAGGAGTTTATCGTCGCGCAGGATACCGCCATCGTGGTAGAGGGCTATACCGATTGCATCGCCTGCTGGGAGGCGGGGATTAAAAACGTTGTTGCCACGCTGGGCACCGCCCTCACGGAGCACCACGTCAAGACGCTCACTCGCTTTGCCAAGCGCATCGTGTATATGTTCGACGGCGATGCAGCGGGCCAGAAGGCCGCCCGTCGCGCGATTCAGTTTATCGAGCAGGATTCCATGGACCTGCGCTGCGTGGTGCTCCCCGACGGCAACGACCCCATGGAGTTCATCACCGCACATGGTGGCGAGGCACTGCAGACGCGCATCGACGCTGCCGAGCCGCTTATGGACTTTGTCTACCGTTCGCTGCAGGAGTCGAGTGACATCACCACGCCGGGCGGTCGCGCTAAGGCGCTGGAAGATGCGCTGACGCTTATCTATCCGTTGCGCAACAGCTATATGATCGACACGTACTTTATCCAGATTGCCGATCTGCTGGGTTTGGATCTGGAGACGGTGCGCGCGAGCTCGGGTCGTGTGTTTCGCGATGTCGCCAAGCGCGAGGATGCGGAACGACGTCGTGAGCAGAACTATGAGCGCCAACGGGCACAGACTGAGCGGTCCGGTAGCGCGGGCGGTCGGGCGTCGGGTTCTCGCGATGCCGGTCGCGGTGCTTGGGCATCGGGCGCGACGCCGCCGGTGTCCGCGCCGGTCGAAGAAGAGCCGTACGACTACGTCCCGCTCGATGCCTACGGCGCCGCGCCCGTGGAGGTCGTCGACGACCTGCCGCCGATCGATGTGCCTGATGGTATGGGCGCTGTGCCTGTGGCTGACGGTTCGGGCGCACCGGCTGCGGCGGCGCCGATGGTTCTTACCGATCTTGAACGCAAGTCCTTGGCAGGGGAGCGCGAGCTGTTGACGATGCTCACGAGCTACCCCGACCTGTTCCGCACGTATGCCGACCGCATCTGCTCCATCGAGTGGGTTGACCCGCGTCACGAGTCCATTGCATGGGCCGTTCTGGCAACGCCGCCGGGAACCGATCCTGCAGCCTGCATGGATGCGGCGCGCTCAGTGTGTCCCGATGCGGCAACGCTTGTGAGTGCCGGGCGCATCTCCGCGACGAGCAAGCACCCCACCGAGACGAACATCGTGTTTATGCTTGATACGCTTGAGCTCTACACCATCAAGCGTCGCATGCGTGCCGCACAGGCCAAGCTGCGCCAGGACCGTTCACTCGATGATGAGGCCCGTCGCGCGCTGACCGTGCAGGCCGCGCAGGATTCGCAACGTCAACGCGAACTGCAAAAGTCGATCGGCGGCGTGGCGGACCCGTTCCGTTTGATCGGCCTGGAGGCCGCGGGCACCGAACAAGCCTAGATGTTGTGGTCAACCAGCGTATTCTCGCCTATATCCAGTCTTCTTTTTGGGTATAGACGTCAATGTGTGTGCTAAAGTATTGAGTCCTGTGGACTATGAAGGGAGAATCTGTGCCAAAAAAGACTGAGAGCACGGGTACTGGGCTGGAATCCTACGTTGCAAAGCTCATGGGCAACGGCTCAAACAGGACTTCGGTAACCGAGGACGAGATTCAGGTCGCCCTGAAGGATATCGATGTTTCTGACGAGCAGCTCACCGCGGTGTATTCCGCGCTGCGCAACAGCGGCATCCAGATTATCTCCGCGAGCGGTAACGACGACGCCCCCATGGGTGTCGACGATGACGATACCGATACCGATACCGATACCGACGATTTCGATGACGACGACGAGCACGAGCTCAAGATGGCCCGTCAGGCCGACGCTGAGATGGGTTCTTCCAAGAACAAGAAGAAGCGCACCGTGCGCACGTCCCGTTCACGCTCCCGCGTGCGTGGCATCGATGCCTCCACGGTGATGCTGACCGGCGACCCGGTCCGTATGTACCTCAAGGAGATCGGCAAGGTCGACCTGTTGACCGCCTCCGAAGAGGTCGATCTGGCTATGAAGATCGAGGCCGGTCTCGAGGCTACCGAGAAGCTCGAGGCTGCCGATGCTGGTGAGCTCGAACTCACGCGTGCCGAGATGCGTCGTCTTACGCGCATTGAGAACGTGGGCCTCGAAGCCAAGCAGGCGCTCATCAGCGCAAACCTTCGTCTGGTCGTCTCCATCGCCAAGCGCTATGTCGGTCGCGGCATGCTGTTCCTCGACCTGATTCAGGAGGGCAACCTCGGTCTGATCCGCGCCGTCGAGAAGTTCGACTACCAGAAGGGCTTTAAGTTCTCCACGTACGCCACGTGGTGGATCCGTCAGGCCATTACGCGCGCTATCGCCGACCAGGCCCGTACCATCCGTATTCCCGTGCACATGGTCGAGACTATCAACAAACTCGTCCGCGTGCAGCGTCAGCTCCTTCAGGACCTGGGCCGCGACCCGACCCCCGAAGAGATCGGTGCCGAGATGGACATGAGCGCCGACCGCGTCCGCGAGATCCAGAAGATCTCGCAGGAGCCCGTGTCGCTCGAGACCCCCATCGGCGAGGAAGAGGATTCCCAGCTGGGCGACTTCATCGAGGACTCCCAGGCTATCGTTCCGCCCGATGCGGCCAGCTTCTCTATGCTGCAGGAGCAGCTCACCCAGGTGCTCGATTCGCTTGCCGATCGTGAGCGCAAGGTTATCGAACTGCGCTTTGGCCTTGTCGACGGACATCCCCGCACGCTCGAGGAAGTCGGTCGTGAGTTTGGCGTCACGCGCGAGCGCATCCGCCAGATCGAGTCCAAGACCCTGGCCAAGCTCCGCCATCCCAGCCGTAGCAGCAAGCTGAAGGACTATATCGAGAGCTAGTCAAGCAAGAGGCGCCCTCAAGCACATTCGCTTGGGGGCGCTTTCATGTAGTCGTTGGGGACGTTCTTGAATGACTAGTCGTTTAAGAACGTCCCCAACGACTAGGTCGGAAAATTTCTTAAAAAAGTTCTTGCCCTAAGCTGATTCGTCCGTATAATAAACTTCGTTGCTTGAGAGCACGCACCTATTCCTCGGTAGCTCAATGGTAGAGCACGCGGCTGTTAACCGCGCTGTTGTAGGTTCGAGTCCTACCCGGGGAGCCAGGTTACAAAACCCGTCGCATATGCGGCGGGTTTTTTCATGCCGCGATCGCCGTTCGCGAACGTTACCGTATCAACATTTCGTGTCGAGGATGTAATCCCGAGGCCCGCCACCTCAACATGGCGCGGTCGTTGTAGAATAATGCAATGATTGCTCCCACGACATGGTGCCGCGAGCACCAAGAAAAGGAGATTCTTGTGTCTGAGACCATTAACGGCAGCCTGAGCGTCTCGAACGACGTTATTGCCGATATTGCCGGTTATGCCGCGATGACGTGCTATGGCGTTGTCGGTATGGCTGAGCAGCTCCAGGGCGCCGAGAGCGTGCGCCTGCTTGCCGGTCAGCGCCTCCGCAAGGGCGTGCTTGTCTCCGCCGACGAGAACGGCCTTACGGTCGATCTTCACGTCGTGCTCGAGAACGGCGTCAACATGAAGTCCGTCTGCCACAATCTTTCGAGCTCCGTTGCCTTCACCCTGCAGGAGATCGCCCAGATCGATCCCGCCAGCCTTAAGATCGGCATCCATATCGACGCGCTCAAGAGCCGTCTGAACTAGCATCCGAAAACGGAGATTCAAATACCCATGATTGCAAAGACCATTCGCACCTGTTTTCCGATCGCTGCGGCTGCCGTTTCCGACAAGGCCGAGGAGATCAACAAGCTCAACGTCTTCCCCGTACCCGACGGCGACACCGGTACCAACATGTCGCTCACGCTTGCCTCGGTGACCAAGGAGCTCTCCGCCCTTCCTGCCGATGCCGATATGGAGGCCATCGCCGGCGCCATCACCCACGGCTCCCTGATGGGTGCCCGCGGTAACTCTGGCGTTATCACGTCGCAGATTCTGCGCGGCGTGGCCGAGGGCCTTGTCTCTGCCGACGAGCCTATTACGTCCGCCAACATTGCCTTCGCCTTCCGTCGTGCCGTCAAGGTTGCCTTCCAGGCTGTCCGCAAGCCCATCGAGGGCACGATCCTCACGGTCCTGCGCGATGTCTCGACCAAGGCCGATGAGTGCGAGAAGAAGAAGTTCTCGGCTGAGGATGCGCTCGATGCCATCGTCGTTGAGGCGTACCAGTCCGTCGCCCGCACACCCGACCTGTTGCCCGTTCTGAAGGAGAACGGCGTGGTCGACTCCGGCGCCTTTGGCTTTGCCATCTTCCTGGAGAACTTTGTTGCCGCTGCGCTCGGCCGCAGCACCGTTGTCGAGGATTTCTCCGCCACGTTTGACTCCGCCGGCTCTGCCCGCGATGCCGCTCTTGGCCGTGTTGAGATCGAGGCTAACGACGACTGGGAGGGCTCGGAGTTCCGCTACTGCAACGAGTTCCTCTTTAAGGCCGACGCCCCGTTTGACGAGGACGAGTGCCTTAAGTTCCTAGGCTCCATGGGCGACTGTGAGCTGCTCGTGGGCGCCTATCCCGACTACAAGATCCATGTGCACTCCAACACCCCCAACCTGGTGCTCGAGCACATGCTGCAGCTCGGTCAGATCTATGAGGTCTTTATCCACAACATGGAGATGGAGGCCCACGACCGTACCGCCAAGATCCACGAGGATCAGGAAAAGGCCGCCGAGCCCGCCAAGGCGCTGGGCTTTGTCGCCGTTGCCGCCGGTTCCGGCGAGGCTGACATCCTCAAGTCCCTTGGCGTCGACGTGGTCGTCTCCGGTGGCCAGACTATGAATCCCTCGACCGCCGACCTGCTGGGCGCGGTGGACCAGGTCAACGCGACCTCGGTCATCATCCTGCCCAATAACGGCAACATCCGCATGGCTGCCGAGGCTGCCGCTTCTGCCTGCACGGACAAGAAGGTTGCCGTTGTTCCCACCAAGACCGTTCCGCAGGCGTTCTCCGCGCTGTTCGCGGTCCTGCCCGATTCCGAGCTCGAGGACGCCGTCGCCGCCATGGTCGACGCCATCAGCGAGGTTCGCGATGGCGAGGTCACCCGCGCCGTGCGCGACTCCAGCGCATCTGATGGCTCGCCGATTCACTCCGGTGACGTCATGGGTATCATCGCCGGCTCCATCGACGTGGTCGGCTCCGACGTGAAACAGGTCACGCTCGACTGCATCAACCGCATGCAGGAGGAAGAGGAGGGCGACGCGCTGACGATTCTGGCCGGCGAGGAGCTGTCCGATGAGGCCTTCCAGGAGATCGTCGACGCCATCGAGGAGGCTCAGCCCGATCTGGAGATCGACGCCCATCGTGGCGAGCAGCCGCTCTATCCCGTGATCTTCTCGATCGAGTAGGCAACTGCCCATGTCCGAGCTGTGCTCCGTGCCGCGCGTCTCGGAGCGCTTTGCCCAGAGCAATGCGCTCGACGAGGATATCGCGCGACTCAAATGTGTTTCGGGTAAACGTGAGGAGGCCCTTCGCCGTCTGGGAATTCGGACGGTGGGGGACCTCCTTCTCCATATCCCTCATCGATACCTCGACTTTACCCGTTCTTGGTCTATCGAGATGGCGCCCATCGGTACCGTGTGCACCATCGTCGCCACGGTCGACCGTATCGTCAAAAAGCAGCCGCGTCCGCGCATGCAGGTGACTGAGGTCTCACTTGTTGACGAGACGGGCGTGCTGCAGGTCGCCTTTTTCCGCCAGCCCTGGATTGCTCAGCAGCTTAAGCAGGGCGACCGCCTGGCCGTGATGGGCAAGGTCGAGTTTGCCTACGGCTTTAAACAGATGGCCTCGCCCCACTTTGAAAAGCTCGAGGACAGGCGCGCCGCAGGCACCATTCTGCCGGTCCATTACGTGAGCGATGGCGTGAGCCAGGCGTGGATGCGCCGCATCGTAAGCGGCGCGCTCGAGGTCGTCGGCAATCCGTTCGATCCGATTCCCGCGCCGCTGCGCGCAAAGCGGAAGCTCATGAGCAATGCCCGCGCGTTGCGTTCGATCCACTTTCCCTCGAGCATGGCTGAGCGCGACATCGCACGCCGGCGTCTTGCCTACGAGGAGTGCCTCTACCTGCAGCTGGCGCTGCGTCTGCGCAACGACGGTGGCCTGGTCGATGTGGTGCCCTATGCCCACACCGCGGGCGAGCATCTGGGCGCGCTTAAACAGGCCCTTCCGTTTTCGCTGAGCGACGAGCAGGAGGCCGCATTCCAAGACATCCTGCATGACATGTGCGATGGCGGGCGCGTGATGAACCGTCTGCTGCTGGGCGATGTCGGTACCGGTAAGACCGCCGTTGCCGCCTGCGCGCTAGCTGTGGCTGCCGATAGCGGCACGCAGGCCTGCGTTATGGCGCCCACGGGCGTGCTGGCGCGCCAATATGCCGATAAGACCGGCCCTCTGCTCTCGCAGGCCGGCATGTCCTGGGCGCTTCTGACGGGTGCCACGCCGGCCGCAGAGCGCGAGCGCATCCATGCACAGCTGGAATCAGGCGAGCTCGACGTCCTCTTTGGAACCCACGCGGTCCTTTCGGATAACGTTGCGTTCAAGCATCTGTCGCTCGTGGTCATCGATGAGCAGCACCGGTTTGGCGTCGGCCAACGCAACGCCCTGCGCGCGAAGGGCCCCGGTGCCGATCTGCTCGTTATGACGGCAACGCCCATCCCGCGTACGCTGGCGCTTTCGGTCTACGGCGATCTGGACACGAGTATCATCCGTCATCGGCCTGTCCCCGGCGCTGGCGTGACGACACGCGTGCTCACCGAGTCGAGCCGTGACCTCGCCTATGGCGTCATCCGCGAGGCGCATGAAAAGGGTCAGCAGGCCTACGTGATTTGCCCACTCGTGGAGCCGAGTGACTCGGCCGATGAGCTGGAAGACGTGCCCGGT
This sequence comes from Collinsella aerofaciens, assembly GCF_015670795.1. Classification (GTDB taxonomy): domain Bacteria; phylum Actinomycetota; class Coriobacteriia; order Coriobacteriales; family Coriobacteriaceae; genus Collinsella; species Collinsella aerofaciens_Q. The sequence goes on from NZ_JADPCJ010000006.1 coordinate 54,080, forward strand.
ATTGCCCGCGACGATGAGGGCCGCGTAACCGTACCCGTGCCGCTGCACGATACGGCGACCGAGCTCGATCGCCTGCGTCTGGCGTTGCCGGGGCTTACCGTCGAGCGCCTTCACGGCCGCATGCCGGCGGGGGAGAAGGACCAGGTTATCGATGCCTTCAAGCGTGCCGAGATTGACGTGCTCGTCTCGACTACGGTGGTCGAGGTGGGCGTCGATGTGCCTAACGCCACCGTCATGGTCATCGAGAACGGCGAGCGCTTTGGATTGGCTGCCCTGCACCAGCTGCGCGGCCGCGTGGGCCGTGGCAGTGTGTCGGGCACGTGCCTGGTCATGACGCACTCCAAGGGCAACGGCGGCGCGTCCGCAGCACAAGATCGCCTGCAATCGCTCGAAAAAACCGCGGATGGCTTTACGCTCGCCCAGATGGACCTGCGTCTGCGTCACGAGGGCGAAATCCTGGGTTATCGCCAGCATGGCGGTGTGACTCTGCGCTTTGTCGACCTGGATGCCGACGAGGAACTAATCGAGTGGGCCCATTTGGACGCGGTCGAGCTCTTGCGGTATGCTTGCACCCTTGACTCCGTGGCGACGCGCCCCCTGCGCGATGCGGTCGCCATGCGATATCGACATATTTTTAAGGAGGTCAGCGGAGGATGAGAATCATCGGCGGCGAATGGCGCGGTCGTAAGATCGAGGAGCCCCGTGGTCGCGATGTCACCCGCCCCACGACTGATCGCGTGCGTGAGGCGTGCGCATCTATGGTCATGTCGGCATTCGACTTCGATCTGGACGAGGTCCGCGTGCTGGACGCCTTTGGCGGCTCCGGCGCCTTAGGGTTAGAGATGCTCTCTCGTGGGGCCCGCTCGCTCACGACGTTTGAGATCGATCGCAACGCCGCGCGGCTCATTAGCAAGAATATCGAGTCGCTCTGCCGTGACCGTGCGCGTTGGCGCGTGGTCACGGGCGACATGCTGGTGAGTGCCTCGCGCGGTCGTGTACCAGGCGGCCCCTTTGATCTGGTCCTGCTCGACCCGCCCTATGCTTTTGGTGCCGAGCCGGTCGAGGAGCTGCTGCAGGACCTGGCTCAGCAGGGTATGCTTGCGTCTGGCGCTTACGCCCTGTTTGAGCATGCCGCCGCCGATGCGGGCGCGCATCCGGCAGGCTTTGAGACTGTACGTGAGAAGCGCTACGGCATTACCTCGGTCGACCTGCTCCGTTGGGTCGGCGATAGCAAGGACGGCGGCACTGATGCTAACGAAAATGACGAGGCAGTATCCCCGGAGGACGCCCATGAGTGACACTATTAATCGCGTGATCGTCCCGGGCACCTTCGATCCCATCACGTTTGGCCATATCGATGTGATCCGCCGCGCCCGCCGCATCTTTCCCAGCGTGATCGTCGCCGTGGCCGAGTCGCAGGGTAAAAACGGTGTGGGCACCACGTTTATGCTCGATGAGCGCGTGGCGCTGGCCCGCGAGGCGCTCGGTGATATCGACGGCGTCGAGGTCCTGCCCTTTACCGGCCTCTTGGTCGACTTCGCTCGTGAGCAGGGGGCGGGGGCCGTGGTCAAGGGTCTGCGCGCCATGACCGACTTTGAGTATGAGCTGCAGCAGGCCGACCTTAACTATCGCCTGGATAGCGAGCTGGAGTCCATCTTTGTCATGAGTGCGCCGCAGTACGGCTATATCTCGAGCTCGGTCGTTCGCCAGATCGCCTCGCTCGGCAGTGACGTATCGACGTTTGTCCCGTCCAACGTGGTCGAAGCGCTCAAACATCGCTTTTCGTGACGTTTCTTATTGCCTGGTGGCATGTGGTAAACTAGCACGATGATATGTTACCTATGAAAGGAGACCGGATGCCGGGCGAGAATTTTCCTGGCGATAGGATCGTCAGCTTGGTCGATGAGCTCGAAGGGCTGATCGAGGAAGCCAAGCCGCCTTTCGGCAAGAACGCTCAGTTCAAGGTCATCGACGCCGACGTGTTCTTCAACATCCTCGACGAGATCCGCATGAGCTATCCCGAGGAGTGGCAGAAGTCCCGCCGTATCCTTAAGGAGCGCGAGGAGCTTATGGCTTCCGCCGCCGCTCAGGCCGATTCCATCATCGCCGACGCTCAGCAGCAGGCCCTCACCATTGCCGGTGAGCAGGAGATCGTCCGCCTTGCGCAGCAGCAGGCCGACGACATCCGCGATCGTGCCCAGCAGTACGAGCGCGAGACGCGTTATGCTGCCGAGGACTACGCAGAGCAGGTCTTTACGCACCTGGAGGAGAACCTCAAGAGCCTGACCGGCACCGTTACCCGTTGCCGTCAGCAGCTCAACGAGGGTGCCGCCCAGCAGAATGGTCAGTGGTAATGGCTGAGTTCCCGAGCGTTACCGTCGATCTTTCCGAGCAGCTCGAGTTTCCTGGAGATTCGTTTCCGCTGACCGGTAAGGTCGATGTCGCCACCTACACGGTGGGCGAGAAGGAGTACCAGCTACAGGACGGCATCGACTACGACGTTGTCTTTACCAATGCCGGTACCGGTGTCTTGCTCACGGGCATGGTCCGCGCGCACGCCACCGGTGAGTGCGACCGTTGCCTGGAGCCCGCCTCGTTTGATATCGCCGGAGAGATCGAGGAGTTCTACCTCTTTGAGGAGCCCGAGGATCCCGAGGCCTACGAGGACGGCTACGAGCTCCTGGGTGAGGACCGCATCGTCGATCTGGGTGAGCCCATCAATGACGCGGTCGTTATGGACACGCCGTTTGTGGTGCTCTGCAAGCCCGATTGCCGTGGTCTGTGCCCCACCTGCGGTTGCAATCTCAACGTCGAGCAATGCGATTGCGCCGCCCAGGCAGAGGCAGAATGGGCCGCTGCCACGGAAAATCCATTTGCAGCATTGAAGAATCTCAAGCTCGATGAGTAAAACTGTGGTAGTATCGCTACTTGCGCGTAATCGCCACACTGGATAGTTCATAAGGAAGGTCACTATGCCCGTACCTAAACAAAAGCAGGGTCGTATCCGCACTCACACCCGTCGTTCCGCCAACATGAAGATCTCGGCTGCGGCTCAGTCCACGTGCCCCCGTTGCGGCGCTGTCAAGCTTCCGCACCACGTGTGCCCCAGCTGCGGTTTCTACAAGGACCGCGAGGTTATCGTTACCGAGTAACGGTATACTCTGGATGCGATGCCGTTCCAAATGGAACCACAATGGCCGGCTCAATGAGTCGGCCATTTTTGTATAAGGAGCATGTATATGAGTAACGTTCGCGTTTGTGTAGACGTTGTGGGCGGAGACGAGAAACCTCAGGTTGTTCTCGATGGTATCGAGGCTGCACTTGCTGCCGATCCCGATATCGATGTCTTGGCAGCTGGCCCCGCCGAAATCGTCAACCCCTTTGCCGCTTCCCACGCACGTGTTGAGGCCCTTGAGGCACCCGACGTTATCGCCATGGATGACGATCCCATTCGCGCCGTGATGACCAAGCGCAAGTCGTCGATCGTGCTGTCGTGCCGCGCCATTAAGAAGGGCAACGCGGATGCGTTCTTCTCCGCCGGCTCCACCGGCGCCATGACCGCCGCTGCGACCGCCTACGTCACGCCGTTTAGATATATGGCCGAAGGTAAGAAGCAGCCGGTGCGTCCCTGTCTGACCAATGCGCTGCCCAATCGCGCCGGCGGTCTGACGGTGCTGTGCGATATGGGCGCCAACCCCGATGTCGAGGTCGATGACATGGTGCGTTTTGCTCAGATGGGTAGCGCCTATGCTCGCGTCGTCCTGGGCATCGAGCATCCCCGCGTGGGCCTGCTTGCTAACGGCACCGAGGACGAGAAGGGCTCCAACTTTACCAAGGCCTGCTTCCCAGCCATGAAAGCCGCCGTTCCCGGCTTTGTTGGTAACTGCGAGGGAACGGACATCACCTCCGGTAACTTCGATGTCGTCGTTGCCGATGGCATGTCGGGCAATATTGCGCTCAAGGCCACTGAGGGCGCTGCCAAGTTTTTGCTGCAGGAGCTCAAGGGCGTCTTTATGTCTTCGCTTGGCACCAAGATTGCCGCGCTGCTCATTAAAAAGCAGATGCGCGAGATAAAGGCCAAGCTTTCGGGCGACGCCAAGGGCGGCGCGATTCTTTTGGGCCTGCGCGGCGTGGTCCTGATCGGCCATGGCGCCACCTCGGTCGAGGCTGTTAAAAACGGTACGCTCGCGGCGGCCGAAGCCGTGCGCGCCGGGCTGGTCGAGAACGTCGCCAACTCCATGGACGGCATCGTTTTATAACAGCGGCGTTATGCGTCTCGGGGCGTGCGTCGTGGGGTAGAATCAGAACCGTGTCTTGGTACCGCCCGGGCGGTACCATTCTTTTGGTATTCATGCACTATGAGAGGAAGCGCTATGGATCGCTCCGAAATCTTCGACAAGATCGCCGAGGTCGCTGCTGACGTTCTGGGCGTCGGTGTTGCCGAAATTAGCGATGAGACCACCTTTGACGACCTCGATGCCAACTCGCTCGAGCGCCTGCAGCTGGTTACGGCTATCGAGGACGAGTTCAACCTCGAGATCGATGACGAGACCCTGCTCTCGCTCAACTCTGTCGCCGACGCCGTCGACGCTATCGAAAACGCCAGGGAGGCCTAGGTCTTGGCTTTGTCTGAACGACTTACGCGCGCCCAGGAAATCCTGGGCCATGAGTTCAATAATAAGGTGCTGCTGCGCGCGGCCCTTACGCATCCCTCGGCAGTCGAGGGCCAGCCGGTTTCTGCCAGCTATGAGCGCCTTGAGTTCTTGGGCGATTCCATTTTGGGCGCTGTGGTCGCACGCTCCCTGTTTGAGTCCTATCCGGAGTTTGACGAGGGCAAGCTCACGCGCCTGAAGGTGTCGCTTGTCTCGGGCGCTACGCTGTCCGAGGTTTCTCACGAGCTGGGCATCGACGACATCATCATCTTTGGTGCCTCCGAGACCGGTACCGGTGCGCGCGGCCTGCATTCGGCCCTCGAGAACGTCTATGAGTCGCTCGTGGGCGCGCTGTACCTGGATGCCGGCTGGGATGCCGCGGCAGAGTTCATTCACCGTACGCTTAAGCCGCATTTGGCTTCCGAGCGTGCCGAGCATCCTGCGAACCCCAAGTCGTTTTTGCAGGAGTGCGTGCAAGCCGACGGTCACGAGCCCCCGGCGTACAAGCTCGTTGGCTCCGAGGGCCCGGCGCATGCGCCCACCTTTACCGCCGTGGTTTTGATCGATGGTATTCGCCAGGGTCGCGGCTCCGGCTCCTCAAAGAAGGAAGCCGAGGGAGCCGCCGCGCTCGAAGCGCTCGACCGCATGGGTTACACCACCAACGGCGTGATTCTGAACAAGAAGCACGTGTAAGCGAGGAACCGTGTATCTCAAGTCCCTCACGCTCAAAGGGTTCAAGTCGTTTGCCGACCGCGCCCATATGACGTTTGAGCCGGGCCTGACCGTCATCGTCGGTCCCAACGGCTCGGGAAAATCGAACATCTCCGACTCGATTCTGTGGGTCCTGGGCGAGCAGAGCGCCAAGCAGCTGCGCGGTCAGGCCATGGAGGATGTCATCTTCTCGGGCTCGTCAGCGCGCAAGCCGGTGGGTGTCGCCGAGGTCACGTTGGTGCTCGATAACTCGGACCATATGCTGCCCGTCGATTTTGACGAGGTCGCCATCACCCGTCGCATGTATCGCTCGGGCGAGAGCGAGTACCTCATCAACTCGAGTCCGTGCCGCCTGATGGACATTCAGGACATCCTGCACGATTCGGGCCTGGGCAAGGATACGCATTCCATCATCAGTCAGGGCAAGCTCGACGCCATTTTGCAGAGCCGCCCCGAGGAGCGCCGCGCCCTCATCGAGGAAGCCGCCGGTATTTCTAAGCACAAGCGTCGCAAAGAGCGTGCGCTCAAAAAGATCAAGTCGATGGATGAGCACCTGACCCGTGCCCGCGACATCAATAAGGAAATCGCCCGTCAGCTGCGCCCACTGGAGCGCCAGGTCGATCGCGCACGCAAGTACAAAGAGCTGTCCTCGCGCGCGAACGAGCTTACGCAGGTGCTGGCCGTCGACGAGCTTCGTTCGCTGCAATCGCAGTGGAACGATCTGGAGAGCCGCTCCAAGGAGGGTGCGGCCGAGCTTGAGCTTGCGCAGTACCGCTTGGGCGAGAAAGAGCGCGAGCTCGAGAAGCTTCAGGTCATGCTCGAGGAAAAAGGCCTGTTTGTGGGCGACCTGGGCGAGCAGCGCCGCCATATGCAAGATGTGGTCGGCCGCATTAACTCCGATATGCGCCTGCTCGAGGAAAAGGGTCACAACATGGTGTCGCGCCTGTCCGACATGCGTGGGCAGATCTCGAGCTCCGAGCATCAGCGTCGTCGCGTGGTCGAGGAGCTCGAGGACGCGCGTGCCCAGCTTGAGGAAGTGACCGGTGCGCACATGCTGGCCCAGGAGGACGTTGACGCCGCTGGTCCTGCCGCCGCTGAGCTCCACGAGCGGCGCGTGGCGCTCGACAATCAGATTTCGCAGCTTACGCGTGAGCAACGCGATGTGCAACGCGTGGCCGATAACGCCGCGCTCGAGCTCGCCAAGGTGAAGGATTCCTTGAGCAATGCCGAGGTCGAGGACAACATGTATGCCTCGCGCCTGGAGCAGATCGATGAACAGCTCGAGGAGGTCACGGCCTCGCTCGCGAGCCGTCGCGACCGCGCCGAGGAGCTTGAGGGCGCTCTTGAGGAAGCGCGCCAGGCTCAGGTCGATGCGCGTGAGGCCACCGAGACGGCACGCGTGGCCCTGAAGGACCTGCGTGCCCGCGAGAGCGAGGCGCGCAACAAGTTATCCGAGGTGCGCTCGGAGCTTGCCAGTCATAAGAAACTCGATGCCCGCATGGCCGACAGCTCGCCGCTCGTGAGCCGGCTGGTGGGTGCGCTGGGCGACGATGTCTCGGGTCGTCTGGGCGACGTGCTCGAGGCCCCGCGCGAGCTTGAGGGCCTGGTTGAGCAATTGCTCGCCGGCGATATCGATGCCCTGCTGTTCGACGATACGTCCGCGCTTGAGCGTGCCGGTCGTGTCGCTCTGGACCAGAAGAAGGCCTCGGGCGAGGCGCTGCTGGTGGCGCGCGGCGTGAGCGGCTCTACCGCCGCTGAGGGGGCTGCCGGTACCCGTCTGGTTGATCGTCTTTCCGTGCGCGCAGGCTACGGTCCCGTCGTCGAGGCGTTGCTCGGCGGATATTACGTAGTGGACGATCTCGCTGCCGCGCTGTCGGCGCCGGTCGTTGACGGCGTGACTTACGTGACCCCCGATGGCGCCCGCGTCGCCTGCGGCGGCCTGGTGCGCGTGGGCCTCGATGCCGGCGAGGCTTCGGGTGCGCTGGAGCGCAAGCGTCGCATTCGCGAGCTGGAGGGCCTGGAGCCCGATCTGGCTGCCGTGTTTGAGCATGTGTCGGATCAGGTCGTCGAGGCCAATGCGGCCGTTGAGGAAGCGCGTGCCGCTGAGGGCGATGCCGCCGGCGAGATCGCCCGTCTTGAGGGCGAGCGCCGCTCGTTGCTCTCCGAGATCGGCCGCTTGGAGCAAAGCGCCAACAATGCCGAGGTCGAGCGCGTGCGCATCTCCAAGCGCCGCGAGCAGGCCTCCGAAGCCGTTCGCGCTGCGCGCCCGCGCGTTGACGAGCTAACCCGTTCGCGTGACGAGGCCCGCGCGCAGGCAAGCGATCTGGGCTTGCAGATTGCCGAGGCCAACGACGAGCTCGACCGTGTGCGCCGCGATGACTCCGAGGCCGCCGGCAAGCTCGCCGATGCCAAGGTGCGTCTGGCCCAGACGAGCGAGCGCCTGCGTTCGCTGAAGGGCCGCGTTCCCGATCTGGAGCATCGTCTGGAGGGTATCGACCGCCGTATCCGCGGGACGCGCCAGGCTTCGCGCTCGCTTGAGCTGCTGCGACTGCGCGTCGACCCCATGCACGAGCGTTACTCGGCCCTGCTGGAGCGCGCCTCGGACTGGGCCGCGCGCCTTCGTGACCAGGCTTCGATCGAGGAGGCGGACTCCGCCTCGCTCAAGAAGACCATCGAGGACGCCAAGGCCGAAGTCGCTCGCGCCAAAGACAAGGTTGATACCGCCGCCGCGACGCAAAACGAGTTCAAAGTCGCACGCGGCAAACTCGAGGTGCAGGTGGAGGCAGCCATCAAGGCCATCACCGCCGACGGCACCACGGTGCTCGAGGAAGCGCTCATGCTTCCCACGCCCACCGACCGCGACGCTGCCGAGCGTGAGCTCAACCAGCTCGTTCGCCAAATTAACAACCTGGGTCCGGTAAACCAGGTTGCTATGGAAGAGTACGAGCAGCTCAAGCGTCGCGCCGATTACATCGAGGAACAGCTGGCCGATCTGGAGAGCGCGCGCAAGGCGCTCACCAAAATCACCGTGGCAATCGACCGCAAGATGCGCAAGGCGTTCCTGGTAACCTTCGAGAAGGTCGATGCGAACTTCAGAGAGATCTTTGCCATGCTCTTCCCGGGAGGCCAGGCTCATCTGGAGATGACCGACCCCGAGCATCCGGCTGATACGGGTATCGAGGTCGTGGCTCAGCCGCGCGGCAAGCGCATCACCAAGATGATGCTCATGTCGGGCGGTGAGAAGAGCCTGACGGCGCTCGCCCTGCTCTTTGCCGTGTACCGTACGCGTACGGTGCCGTTTTATGTGCTGGACGAGGTCGAGGCGGCGCTCGATGACGCCAACTTGTCCAAGCTCATCGGCGCCCTTGATGTGTTGCGTTCCGATACGCAGCTCTTGGTCATTTCGCATCAGCGCCGTACTATGGAGGACGCTGACGTTCTCTACGGCGTCTCGATGCAAGCTGACGGCGTCAGTCGCGTCGTCTCGCAAAAACTCGATCGCGAAACCGGAAAGGTCGTGAATGCATAATGGGATTCTTCGATGCTCTCTCACGCGGACTCGAGCGCAGCCGCGAGGCCCTCAACGAGGTCTTCTACTTTGGCGGCGAGGTCGACGAGGATTTTTGGGAGGACCTTGAGGACACTCTCGTCATGGGTGACATGGGAGCCGAGGTCGCCATCCAGGTTTCTGATGACCTGCGCGATGCCGCGGCCAAGAAGAACCTCAAGACCGCCCCGCAGCTCCGTCGTGCCCTAGCCGAGCAGCTCGAACAGCACTTTGTGCCCATCGAGCGCGATCCGTTCGCCGACACGCCAAGCTGCGTGCTGTTTGTGGGTATCAACGGCGCCGGCAAGACCACGACGGTCGGCAAGATCGCGAGCGCCATGGCCGCCCGCGGCAAGAACGTCGTGATCGGTTCTGCCGATACCTTCCGCGCCGCCGCCATCGAGCAGCTCGATGTGTGGGGCCAGCGCGCCGGCGTTCCCGTCATCAAGCGCGACCGCGGCTCCGATCCGGCGAGCGTTTGCTACGACGTGCTCGACGAGGCCGACAAGCGCGGCAGCGACCTGGTGCTTATCGATACCGCCGGTCGTCTGCACACGAGTCCCGAGCTTATGCGCGAGCTTGCCAAGGTGGTTAACGTGACCCGTAAGCGCGCCGCCAATATGGCCGCCGGTCCCATGCCCGTCTCGGTCGTCCTCGTAATCGATGCCGCCACCGGCCAAAACGGCCTGAACCAGGCGCTCGAGTTTAATGAGGCTCTGGGCCTGGACGGTATTATCATGACGAAGCTCGACGGTACGGCAAAGGGCGGTATCGCCATGGCCGTTGCCGAGAAGCTCAAGCTTCCCATCCTGCGCATCGGCGTGGGCGAGCAGGTCGATGACCTGCAGGAGTTTAATGCCAAAGATTTCTGCCGCGCCCTGGTGGGCGAGTCCAACTAAGGAGTGACTAGTGTTTGATTCTCTGAGCGATCGCCTCAACGACACATTTGACCGTCTGCGCGGCAAGGGTAAGCTGACCGAGGCCGATATCACCTCGGCCATGCGCGACATCCGCATGGCGCTACTCGAGGCCGACGTCAACTTCAAGGTCGTCAAGGAGTTCGTCGCCAAGACCAAGGAGCGCTCCATGACCGCCGAGGTCATGGAGTCGCTGTCGCCGGCGCAAAACGTCGTCAAGATCGTACTCGACGAGCTCACCGAGATGCTCGGCTCCACCGAGAGCAAGCTCGTCTTTAGTAACCGCATTCCCAATGTCATCATGCTCGTGGGCCTGCAGGGCTCCGGTAAGACCACGGCGGCCGTAAAGCTGGCTTACCTGCTCAAGAAGCAGGGCCGCTCGCCGCTGCTCGCCGCGTGCGACGTCTATCGTCCCGCCGCTGCCGACCAGCTGGCCACGCTCGGTGGCGAGATCGGCGTGCCGGTCTTCCGCGGTGACGGCGCGCACCCGGTTGACATTGCCAAGGGTGCCATCCAGGAGGCCGTCGACCACCTGCGCGATGTGGTCATCGTCGATACCGCCGGTCGTCTGCAGATTGATGAGCAGATGATGCAGGAGGCCGTGGACATCAAGAAGGCCGTCAAGCCCGATCAGGTGCTGATGGTCGTCGATGCCATGACCGGCCAGGATATCGTCAACGTCGTCTCGACCTTCGCCGAGCGCACCGACTTTGACGGCGTGATCATCTCCAAGCTCGACGGCGACGCCCGTGGCGGCGGCGCGCTTTCCGTGCGCCAGGTGACCGGCAAGCCCATCAAGTTCGTGAGCATGGGCGAGAAGCCCGATTCGCTGGAGCCGTTCTACCCCGACCGCATGGCCAAGCGCATCTTGGGCATGGGTGATGTTGTCGGCATTATCGAGAAGGCCCAGGAGGCCGCCGATGCCGAGCAGCTCGAGGCCGCCGAGCGCATGCTGCGCGAGGGCTTTACCATGAACGACATGCTCGACCAGATGAAGGCCGTCAAGAAGATGGGCGGCATGAAGGGCATTCTGGGCATGCTCCCCGGTGGCCAGCGTGCGCTCAACCAGATGGGTGGCAACCTAGACGAAGGCATCTTCGACAAGAACGAGGCCATCATCATGTCGATGACCAAGGAGGAGCGCCTTCGTCCCTCCATCATCAACGGTCAGCGTCGCGCCCGCATCGCCAAGGGCGCCGGCGTGACCCCCACTGAGGTTAATAGCCTTATGAAGCAGTGGGGCGAGATGAATAAGATGATGGGCCGCATGCGCTCGATGGCCAATCAGGCGCAGGCCGGCGGCAAGAAGGGCAAGAAGGGTAAGAAGGGCAAAAAGATGCGCATGCCCAATATTCCCGGTCTGGATGCCATGGGCCTGGGCGGCATGGGCGGACTTGGGACGGGCGGTCCTAAGTCCGATATGGATCTGCTGCGCCAGATGGAAGCGCAGATGCGCAATAAGAAGTAACGACTGGTAGAGTCGTGTATGGCGAAGGCCGTCTGGATGGTATTCCAGGCGGCCTTCGTCGTTGGTGCGTTATATGTTGTGTGAGCAGACGCGTGATGGCATCGATTGCCTGCTGTTAGTGGCAGCTGCAGCCCTCGTGACCCTCGTTCTCGTGATGGCCGTGGCACCGCAGGATCCGCCGTGCTCATGGATGTGCTCGTGGTCGTGGCCATGGCAATCGCAGGTGGCCTCGCCGGTCTGCGCGAGCGTGCCGGCAATGAGCGCCTCGACGCAGGCGTCGCAGCTGCCCTGGGCACCTGCGTATACCGTGATGCCGGCTTGGGCAAGCGCGCTGATAGCGCCACCGCCGATACCGCCGCAGATGAGCGTGTCAACGCCGCCGTTGGCAAGCAGACCCGCCAGGGCGCCGTGACCGGTGCCGCCGGTGCCCACGACCTGCTCGTTGAGCACCTTGCCGTCCTGAATGTCGTAGATCTTGAACTGCTCGCTGCGGCCAAAGTGCATAAAGATGTTGCCGTTGTCGTACGTGGTTGCCACCCTCATGGTGCCGATCTCCTTTGCTGGCCATGCGGCCGTCGTCGTGGTAATGGGGGAGTACGCGATGCTGCCGCCTTCGATGACGATTGCCCGTCCGTTGACCAGCGCGTTTGCCACCTTGCGATGCGCGCGGCTGCTAATTGCCGCCACCGTGGCGCGCGCGATACCCATCTGCTGTGCGACGGCCTCCTGATTGAGGCCTTCCAGGTCGCACAGGCGCAGGACTTCGAGCTCATCGACCGTCATATCTATGGCGTCTCCACTGGCAAGGCCATCGGGGGTAAAGCCGCGGTATTCGGGGATGATCCCAACACGGCGCAATTTTTCGCGTCTTCCTGCCATGCGCACTCCTTATCTGACATATGTCAACAATAGGATAACGCGTGTGCGCCGCGGAGCAAGGCATTTTTGGCATATGTCAGAAAATGAGGGCTTATGTTTGGGCTGTGGGGCCGCGTGCGCCTGGGCTACAATGAATCTCGCTTGTAGGCGACTGACAGGAGGGTCAATGAGCAAAGCTGATCAACAGTTTGTAGCCATGTGCCGCGATATTCTGGACCATGGCACCACCACCGAGGGCCAAAAGGTCCGCCCGGTGTGGGAGGACGGCACCCCTGCCTATACCATTAAAAACTTTGGCGTTACGGCGCGCTATGACCTGCGCGAGGAGTTCCCCGCGCTTACGCTGCGTCGTACGGCGCTCAAGTCCGCTATGGACGAGATCCTGTGGATCTATCAGAAGAAGTCCAATAACGTCCATGATCTCAACAGCCATATTTGGGATGAGTGGGCCGACGAGACCGGCTCCATCGGCAAGGCCTACGGCTACCAGATTGGGCAGAAGAGCCATTATGCCGAGGGTGACTTTGACCAGATGGACCGCGTGTTGTACGACCTTAAGCACACACCGTACAGCCGTCGCATCATGACGAACACCTATGTGTTTAGCGACCTGTCCGAGATGCACTTGTATCCGTGCGCCTACAGCGTGACCTATAACGTCACGCAGCGCCCGCAGGATGACAAACCGACGCTCAATATGATTCTCAACCAGCGCAGCCAGGATATTTTGGCCGCGAACAACTGGAATGTGTGCCAGTACGCCATTCTGCTCATGATGGTGGCGCAGTCGGTCGATATGATCGCTGGCGAGCTGCTGCATGTGATTGCCGATGCCCACATTTACGACCGTCATGTCGATATCGTCCGCGAGCTTATCGAGCGTCCGCAGTTTGCGGCTCCCAAGGTAACGCTCAACCCCGATGTGCATGATTTCTACGCGTTTACGACCGATGATCTGATTGTTGAGGGCTATGAGCACGGCCCGCAGGTCAAGAACATCCCCATTGCGGTGTAGGTGACGCGCATGACGTGTAAGCTTTCTGCCATTGTCGCCGTGTGCGATGACTGGGGCATTGGGTGCGAGGGCGACATGGTCGTGTCCAACCGTGCCGACATGCGTCATTTTGTGGCATGCACCAAGGGTTGCCCGGTCATTATGGGGCGCAAGACGCTGTTGAGTTTTCCCGGCGGGCGTCCGCTCAAGAATCGCCGTAATATCGTGCTCACCCGCGACGAGAGCTTTGCTGCCGAGGTCGTCGACGTGGTGCATGGCGTTGACGAAGCGCTCGCCGCGGTAGCCGATGAACCCGTTGCGTGGGTGATCGGCGGCGGCGAGGTGTATCGGCAGTTTTTGCCGTACTGCGTGGAGGCCGAGGTTACGCATAACCATTGCGTGCATGACGTGGATACGTACTTTCCCGATCTGGATGCCGATCCCGCGTGGGAGATTGCGAGGCGTGGCGGTGTTGCCACGATTGCCTCGGGCGAGGGCGACGAGGGTGTCGATTATGAGTTCGTGACGTATCGTCGCGTTGAGGCATAAATCGTCTGGCGTGAACGGTATCATCGGGTTGTTTGAATGCATGGGGCGGCGCTTAGCGTCGCCTCGTTTGGTATAGATGTGCTGTAAAGAAAGGTGCGGGCAGGCTGCTATGACTGATGCCGTTGAGGTGCTGCGAATCGATTCGCTCGAGGACGAGCGGCTCGATGCCTACGTGCGACTGACCGAGCGTGAGCTTCGCTGCGTGCTGGAGCCGCAGAAGGGCATTTTTATCGCCGAGAGTGCCAAGGTCATCGAGCGTGCAGTGCGCGCCGGATACGAGCCGGTGAGCTTTCTTTTGGGCGAACGCTGGCTCGACCAGATGATGCCGCTGTTTGAGCGCCTGGCGGTACGCGAAGGTGCGGGCCCGGTTCCCGTGTTCGTGGCCTCGATGGAGCTTATGGAGCAGCTGACGGGCTTTAACGTGACGCGCGGTGCGCTCGCGGCGTTCCGTCGCCCGCGTCAGATTCCGGTAGCCGAGTTCTTGGGCGGCGTCGTCGAGGCGGCGGGGGAGCGCCCGGTGCGCGTGTGCGTGCTCGAGGGCATTGTCGACCACACCAACGTCGGCGCGATTTTCCGCTCGGCCGCCGCGCTCAATGTCGACGGCATTCTGGTGAGCCCTACGTGCTGCGATCCGCTGTACCGTCGCTCGGCTCGCGTGAGCATGGGCACCGTGTTTCAGGTGCCGTGGACGCGTATTGGCAGTGAGGCGCGCGTGTGGCCGCATGATGGCCTGGCCGCGCTTCATGATGCCGGCTTTTCGTGTGCCGCTATGGCGTTGACGGACGACTCTGTTTCGCTTGATGATCCTGTGCTGCAGAAGATTGATCGCTTGGCGATTTTTATGGGCACCGAGGGTGCCGGCTTGGGCGTTAAAACTATTGCCGGCTGCGACCGGTCCGTGCGCATTCCGATGGCGCACGGGGTCGATTCGCTCAACGTGGCCGCGGCGAGCGCCGTCGCCTTTTGGCAGCTGTGCCCGCACGTGAGCAATGAGTATCACTACCAGCCGGGTTTGTATCACTAGGCAGTTATTCCGCACCGCGCTCTAATTCGGGGTGTTTCGGTCGCCGCCAGTCGGTGCTAAGCTGGTATTGGCTTTGGTCTTAAATTGCCGTTTTGTTGTTTGACGTACGCTTTTGGGGAGGGCGTGTGGCTAAGAAATCTACGGCTATCGATGTAACGCAGGGTGTCATTTGGCAACAGCTGCTGTCGCTGTGCGTTCCCATCTTTTTTAGTTCGTTTTTTCAGCAGGCCTACACGCTTATCGGTACCTATATCGTCGGTCAGTTTGGCGGCAAGCTCGCGCTGGGCGGCATTCAAGCCACAATGGTCCTCACCGAGCTCTGCATTGGCTTTTGCGTTGGCGTTGGCGCTGGTTGTGCCGTTATCACGGGTCAGTTTTTTGGCCAGCACGATGACGAGCGTCTGAGCCGTTCGATCCATACGGCTATGACGCTCGCGCTGGTGTGCGGCATCGTTTTCTCGATTCTTGGCATTGTGTTCGTTGAGCCTATGCTGGTGCTTATGAACACGCCGCATGAACTATTGGCCGAGGGCGTGGCCTATGCCCGTTGCTATTTTGCCGCGATGGTTGCGGCACTGCTGCTTAATATGGGAACCGCACTGCTGCGTGCCGTGGGCGACACACGCGGGCCCGCCGTGATCATTGCCTCTGGCTGCCTGGTTAACGTGGTGCTGGATATCATCTTTGTTGCTGTGTTGCATATGGAGGCGCTGGGCTGCGGCATCGCGGTGGCGCTGACCATTTGTTCCAATGCAACGATGATCGTGTTGCGCATGATGCGCGCTCCGGGCGCATGGCGTCTTTCGCTGTCTAAGCTCGGCATCGATCGCGGTATTTGCAAGAGTATGATCTCGTGTGGTCTGCCACTCGGTTTTCAATCGGCTGCCTACTCGATCTCGAACGTGCTGATCCAGGTGTCGGTGAATTCATTTGGCGCCGACGTCACGACTGCTTGGGGTTTATCTGGGCGCCTGGATGGCATTGTCTGGATGGTTACCGAGGCGCTCGGCGTGTCGATCACCACGTTCTCGGCGCAGAACTTTGGCGCGCGCAACTACGAGCGCATGCGCAAGGGCTACCATACGTCGCTCGTGCTGTCGTTTATGCTCATTGGTGGCCTGTCTGCCGTGCTGCTGGTGTTCTCGGGTCCGCTGTCGCGTTTGTTTGTCGACGATGCTTCGATTTCGGCGTACACCACGACGATTCTTCACTTTATCGCGCCGTTCTACGCGATCTTCTCGATTATCGAAAACGCGTCGGGCTCCATTCGCGGCGCCGGCGTGAGTCTGCAGCCTATGATGCTCACCATCTTTGGCACCGTTGTCTTGAGGGTGATTTGGGTGTTTGCGATCATGCCCTTCGATCCGTCGCTCGAGCATCTACTGCTGGTCTACCCCGTAACCTGGCTCATTACGGCCACGATGTTCACCATCTACCACCACAGCGGCAACTGGCTAGGCCGCGCCATCGCCTAATGATCCCTTGGGGCGGAGGAAAACGGATCATTGCTCTCCGTCGTGATGTCGATGTCCGTTTTCCTCCGTCCCCTTCGGTTTCATTAGTATTTAATGCCTTGGCGGGCCAGGAGGCCTTCGTCGAAGTAGTGTTTGACGGGGCGCATTTCTGTGACCAGGTCGGCGAGGTCCGCGAGGGGCAGCAGGCCGCGGCAGGTCAGTATGAGCTCTGTGGTGTCGGGTTTCATCGCGATTAGTTCCTCGACATCCTCTCGCGCCACAAAGCCGCGGCGCATGGCCTCGCCGAGTTCGTCCAAAATCAGAACGTCGACCTGTGAGATCTGCTCGCGTGCGAGCTCCATGATCTGTGCGGCGCAAGCCTCGGGCGTGTCGCGGTCGGCCTGTGCAATTCGTAACCCTAGGCGTGGTGCCGCATCATGCTCGGCGCAGTGCAGCTTCTTGGCAATCTGCAGCATGAGTACGTCGAGCCCATAACCTGTGGCGCGCATCGCCAATCCCAGCGCAGCCGTGGTTTTGCCCTTGCCATCGCCCGTATAGATCTGAACCTTGCCGACTTCGAGTGATGCCATCTCTATCCTTTCGTGCCCGGCGTCGGTTTATCGCCGGCCGGGTTGGGTATTCTAGTTAGCATTATCAACCCCAGTAGATGGAGTTCAAGCAGATGGAGATGGATGACAACAAGCGTAGACGGAATATGATCCTCTACGTGCTCATCGCCTTCGTCGTCTACCTCGTGCTCTCGACCGTTCTGTTCCCTAACATCGGTCACACGCAGCAGATTACGAAGACCGATTACTCGACGTTTGTCAAAGCGCTCGATAAGAAGAGTGTCGACAAGGTCGAGTACAACACGGACGATTACTCGATTTATTACACCAAGAAGGGCGAGGACGAGAACATCGCCTATAAGACGACCGGTGTGCCGAACGATGCGGGCTTTACCGATCGCGTGCTTGAGTCTGGCGCTTCGCTGGAGTCGGTCGTTCCCGATAAAAACTCGGGTTTGATGACCTACTACCTGCTCACGCTCATTCTTCCCATGGCGATTTTCTTCCTCATCGGTTGGTGGCTCAACCGCCGCATGAAGAAGGCTATGGGCGATGACGGCCCGTCGATGAACTTTGGCGGCGGCGGTTTTGGCGGCGGCGGACTGGGTAAGTCCGGCGCGCGCGTGATCGCCTCCAAGGACGTGGGCGTGACCTTTAAGGACGTCGCCGGCCAGGAAGAGGCCAAGGAGTCGCTCAAGGAGGTCGTCGACTTTCTGGAGAAGCCGCAGCGCTACGAGGAGATTGGCGCCAAGCTGCCGCGCGGTGCTCTCCTTGTTGGCCCTCCGGGTACCGGTAAGACCCTGCTAGCCAAGGCTGTTGCCGGCGAGGCTGGTGTTCCGTTCTTTAGCATTTCGGGTTCTGAGTTCGTCGAGATGTTCGTCGGCCGTGGCGCCGCCAAGGTGCGTGACCTTTTTAAGCAGGCCAAGGAAAAGGCCCCGTGCATCGTGTTTATCGACGAGATCGATACCATCGGTAAGAAGCGCGATGGCGGCGGTTTTAGCGGCAACGACGAGCGTGAGCAGACGCTCAATCAGTTGCTGACCGAGATGGATGGCTTCGATAACCACAAGGGTATCGTTGTCCTTGCCGCAACCAATCGCCCCGACAGTCTCGATCCGGCGCTGCTGCGCCCCGGTCGTTTTGACCGCCGCATCCCCGTCGAGTTGCCCGATCTGACCGGCCGTAAGAACATCCTTGAGCTTCACGCCAAGAGTGTGAAGACCGAGCCGCCGATTGACCTGACCGCGATTGCCCGCGCCACGCCCGGTGCCTCGGGCGCCGACCTGGCCAATATCATCAACGAGGGCGCCCTGCGCGCCGTTCGCGAGGGTCGCAAGCGTGCAACCCAGGACGACTTCGAGGAGTCGGTGGAGGTCGTCATTGCCGGCCAACAGCGTAAGTCCACGGTGCTTTCCGACCACGAGAAGCAGGTCGTTTCCTACCACGAGATCGGCCATGCTATCGTCGCTGCCCGCCAAAAGGGTTCCGCGCCGGTTACCAAGATCACCATCGTGCCGCGCACGAGCGGTGCTCTTGGCTATACCATGCAGGTCGAGGAGGACGAGCGCTTCCTGACGACACGCCAGGAGGTCTTGGACAAGCTCGCCGTCTACTGCGGCGGCCGTGCGGCCGAGGAACTCATCTTTGGCGAGATGACGACCGGTGCCGCCAACGATATCGAACAGGCCACCAAGCTTGCCCGTAATATGGTGACGCGCTTTGGTATGTCCGACGAGTTTGGCATGATGGCGCTCGGTACCGTGCAGAACGCGTATCTCAATCAGGACACGTCGCTCACCTGCGCCCCTGGTACGGCCGAGCGTGTGGACGCGATTGTCGCTAAGCTGATCGAGGACGCGCACGATCGCGCCCTGCAGATCCTCAAGGAAAACAAGTTCAAGCTCCATGAGCTGGCTCGTTATCTGTACAAGAAGGAGACCATCACGGGTGAGGAGTTCATGAACCTCCTCACGCGCGAGAATCCGCTGATGCCCAAGCAACAGTAAAGCCGCGGTCGAGCCAGTAAACGTCGACGCCCCATTTGAGCAGCTTTCTCAAATGGGGCGTTTTGCTTGAGAGGGATGGAAATGAAGATCGTGGTGAGCGCCTGCTTGATGGGCGAGAGCTGCAAGTATAACGGGCTTGACAACTATCATCGCGAGTTGGTCGAGGCCTGCGAGCGTACAGGGACTGAGGTCCTCTTGGTGTGCCCTGAGGTCTTTGGCGGCCTGCCCACGCCGCGCAGGCCGTCCGAGATTGTGAACGGCGAGGTCCGTACCTGCGAGGGTACCTCGGTCGATCGCGAGTTTCGCCTGGGCGCTCAACGTGCGCTCGACATGTGCGAGCAGGCGGGCGGGTCGGAAGAGATCGCCGCGTGCATCCTGCAGGACCGTAGTCCCTCGTGCGGCGCGGGCCGCGTCTACGACGGCACCTTTAGCGGTACGCTCACCGCGGGCAACGGCGTCTTCGTCGACATGCTCTTGCGCCACGGCTACCGTGTGATCCCGGCAAGCGAGTTCGACCCCAGCATGTTGGAACATTGTCCACAGCACTCGAACCGAACACTTCCTCACGGGTGACCGTTTTGGCATCATCCGTGAAGTTGATATTGAGTTCGACCCGGTCATCAAAGACGTAGACCGAGTTGACAGGCGCCGTACCCAGGCAGTCCCTCCCCGCAGCCCTCGCGCAGGAACGCGTACGCGGCCCTCCCGTCTCTTGCGCCCCTCCCGGAGCTGTTCACATCAGTGTAGCCAATCCAGTCCGCCAAGGGCTGCAGCCCGGACAACGCGGCGATGGAGGGCTTCTTCGGCCTGCTCAAGAAGGAGTTCTGGCACGGCAGGGACTGGTCGGAATGGACCCCGCCCGCTTCATCGAGGAGCTCGGGGGGGCTGGATCGGCCGATACAATACGGAGAGGCGCAGCGATGCGCTCGGTGGCCGCACGCCGGCCGAGTTCCGCTCCGCGCTGGGAAGGGCCGCGTAACGGTCCAAGAAATCGTCCGCAGTCTCCATTCTTGCCCCTTTGGGACGGCTTCTTGTTGGGGCGTGCCTGCCCCGGACCCTGCTAGGAACGAGTGCAGCAAACTGGAATTTTAAATTAGTCTTTGCAAATAACCTTTGAACCTTCACCATCAATTACAATTCCCTGACGATTGTTAATTGGGCATAGATTCAAATCCGAAAACTCAGTTATTATTTTCTCGGTAACTTTCTTAAATGGTGCTGTAAGAAAATGCGGAAGAACATAGAAATCAATCAAATTAAGCCCTGCATCATCTTCTTGTGAGTAGTCCTCCGGCTTTTCATCCATTTGCTCGATATATTGGATGCTTGGAGCGCATACAATCGCACCTGCCGATTCACCAATCATCAGTTTTCCCTTTGCCAATTCTTTCTTCAACAGCTCATCCGTTCCCGTTTTACGGAGCTGGTCTATAAGGAAAAAAGAATTTCCGCCGGTAAAATAGATCACATCCGCATCTTCAAAAAGAGACTGTATCGTTGAATAAGCCTCCGTTGAAATATCAATTTCAGTTACGATTGCTCCCAACTTTTTGAATAATTTTCGAGCCGAGCCGACATAACCGGTGTAGCCTTCACGCAGCGAAGCTGTTGGAATAAATGCGACTTTTTTATTTTCAATTTCTTCCTTTATCAGGCTTCCTACACTTGAAAAGTGCGAACATAGAAACAGTTTCATCAATATTCTCCTTTATATAAATTCTTATTTGTTGAACTAAGCCGTGTATACCATACTCTCCAATGAAAGAACGCCCTGATATAGCGTAATTTGCTGTTTTCCTACGTACGTGCGTACACACTCCACAGGAATTCTAAGGGCCCTGCCCCCTTAGCACACGGACTTTGGAACAAAGACTAGTGTGTTACGCCTTGCCAGAGGTGTACAGGCTCCCGGTACGCACGTACGCAGCAATTGCCATCAATGCGCCATATAAGTGGCGATCAAGTTCGCATAAAGCGACTTTGGTTCCGCAAAACAAAAGGCAGGATACCATCACCACGATGATACCCTGCCTCTGTTCGTTCCTGTTTACCGTTCCGAGTAGTCCTTCCGCAGAAGTTCCGATAAACAAAAAACGTACCCGAACCCTTTCTCGTAAAAGAATCGGGTTCGAGTACGAACTGAATGCTGGAGCAATAAAAAACCACCACAAGGGCACTGCTCCCTTGTGGTGGTTTTGGGCTAGGCCTAGAGCGTGTGGCCGTAGGCGTTGGCGGCCTTGATGGCAGCGGCGAACTTCTTGTCGGTGAAGGGCTCCGGGTTGCCCTGCTTCCACTCGTTGGTGGCGTGTGCGTACTTGCACAGAGCAGGGATATCGGCCTCGGAAAGCCCGACCTGCTCAAGCGTCACGGGCAGGCCCATCTGCTTGTTAAAGGCGGCGTAGCGCTCAAGGTTCTCGGTGTCGCCCGTGTAGGCGAACAACACCAGCACGCCCAGGCTTACGACTTCGCCGTGCAGGTAGGTGCCCTCACGCGGAATGCTGCAGGTGGCGTTGTAGAACGCGTGCGCCACGCTCGAGTTGTAGTAGTAATCGTTCTGGTTGGTCAGGTTCGAGACATAGCCCGTGTTGACCACGATGTCGAGCGCGATCTGCTTGACGGCCTCGCTCGACAGATTCTGACGAACGTCCTCAAGACCCTGAACACCGTAGGTAAACAGCGGCTCGGAACAGGTGTGGGCAAGAGCCAGGCCAAGGCCGGCGGTGTGCTCCAGGTCGCCGGCGCTCGTGGCGTACTCGACTTCGGGCTGCTTGGACAGGGCGTCGCCCACGCCGGCCCAGAAGTACTCCGCCGGAGCCTCGGCGATGATCTTGGGATTGATGAAGATGTGCGCCGGTCGGTTGGGGTACGAATAGCCCTCGAGCGATCCATCGTCGTTGTAGACGACGGCAATGGCGGTCGCGGCGGAACAGTTAGAGCAAATCGTCGGCACCGTAAAGACAATCTTCTTGAGCTCGATTGCCGCTGTCTTGACGGTGTCGAGTGCCTTGCCGCCGCCACAGGCGATAAGCACGTCTGCCTGCTGGCAAGCGGGGGAGTTCACGACCTTGGCGATATTGGCGCGCGTACTGTTGGTGCCGTAGACGCGCGTCTCCAGAATCTCGACGTCGGTACCTTCAAGCGCCGCCTCGATGCCCGGCAGCGCCGCAGCTAGGGCTCGCTTGCCGCCAATGATGGCGACCTTGGTCGCTCCGTACTCTGCCAGTGCGGCGGGCAGCTCGGTAAAGCAATCCTCGCCGACGGTATAATCACTCATTCCAATCGTGCGCATGGCAACCTTCTTTCTTTCGATAAAGTGCTTTCAGGTATTTTGCTCCTAGAGAAGGTCCACAGCCGCGAGAAATTTCGAACGTATAAAACCAGTGTTGAGGGTTTTTCGCCGGCGCGGAACGTGCTAGCATACTCCGCATAAGCGTTGATGGGGACGAGTAGTCGGCCGTCCGCATGTTACAGAGAGCGGGGAGCGCTGAGAACCCGTGCATGCGACCGATGAAAATCACCCCGGAGCTGCGGTCCCAACGGACGCGTCGCACAGGCTCGTCTTAGTAGATATCGCCGAGATGGTCGTCGATACAGGCCAGCCGAGTAACGGATGCGAGCGCGCGAATACGCGGGCGAGGGCATCTAAGCTGGGTGGTTAAACGAAGAGCTTTTGCGGGCGTACAGTCCGTTTTGTGGCGCTTCGTCCCAGCTTGTAGGGACGGGCGCTTTTTTGGTGCCCAACGGGCGTGCGCGCCCACGACATGAAAGGGGTACCGTGGCAAACGAGTACAAGCAGACGATGAATCTGCCCAAGACCGGTTTTCCCATGCGTGCCGGTCTTTCCAAGTCCGAGCCCAAGCGACTCAAGGACTGGCAGGACAACAAGGTCTACGAGCAGGTTCTGAAGAAGAACGAGGGTCACAAGAAGTTCGTGCTGCACGACGGCCCTCCGTACGCCAACGGCCCGATCCACATCGGCCACGCCATGAACAAGATCTCCAAGGACATGATCAACCGTTACTGGATGATGCAGGGCTATGAGGTTCCCTATGTCCCCGGTTGGGACTGCCATGGCCAGCCGATCGAGCATAAGGTCGAGGAGAAGCTCGGCACCGAGAAGTTCAACCAGACCTCCACGGCTAAGATCCGCGAGCTTTGCAACAAGTTCGCTGTCGAGAACATCGAGCTGCAGAAGGCCGGCTTCCGTCGCCTGGGCGTGCTCGGCGATTGGGACAACCCCTATCTGACGCTCTATCACCAGCATGACGCCGCCGACATCGAGGTTTTCAAGGCCATGTTCGACAAGGGCATGATCTATCGCGGTCACAAGCCCGTCCACTGGTGCAAGCACTGCCATACCGCACTTGCTGAGGCCGAGATTGAGTACTCCGACGAGACGAGCCCGTCCATCTTCGTGCGCTTTGAGATGACCTCCAAGCCCGCCGGCCTCGAGAACTTCGACGGCCCGGTTGACTTTATCATCTGGACGACCACGCCGTGGACCATCCCCTCCGACCAGGCAGTTTCTCTCAAGCCCGGTGCCGCCTACGTCGCCGTTGAGCACGACGGCCGCGCCGAGGTCATGCTCGAGGACCTGGCTCCCAAGTGCTGCGAGGAGTTTGGCTGGGAGTACACCCCGGTTGTGGTCGACGGCAAGCCCTATGTGGTTCCCGCCGAGACCTTCCATCACATTCACTATAAGCAGCCGATCTTTGACGGTGTTGAGGGCGTGGCACTGTTGGCCGATTACGTCGGTGTCGATGACGGTACCGGTATCGTCCACAACTCGCCCGGTCACGGCGTCGACGACTACTTCGCCTGCCTCAAGGAGGGCATCACCGACATTTGCATGCCGGTCGATGACGACGGCAAGTTCTACACCGGCGAGGAGTTTGGCACCGGCGGCCCCTTCAGCGGCATGGATACCGACGAGGCCAACCCGCACATCATCGAGTTCCTGCGCGAGCGCGGCACCCTGGTCCTCGAGAAGAAGATCACGCACAGCTATCCGCACTGCTGGCGCTGCAAGCACCCGGTGCTCTTCCGTGCTACCGACCAGTGGTTCGTCTCGATGGACAAGACCGGTCTGCGCGAGCAGGCTGGCAAAGAGGTCCGCGAGAACGTCAAGTGGTATCCAGCTCACGCCGCCAACCGCATCGGCGCCATGGTCGAGCAGCGTCCCGACTGGTGCATCAGCCGTCAGCGCAACTGGGGCGTGCCTATCCCCAGCTACACTTGCGCCGACTGCGGCGAGAAGGTCATGAACGACGCCACGCTCGACGCCGTCATCAAGCTCTTCCACGAGAAGGGCTCCGACGCCTGGTTCACCGACGCTCCCGAGAGTTACCTGGGCGAGGCTTGCGTTTGCCCCAAGTGTGGCGGCCATCACCTCAAGGCTGATAAGGACATTCTCGACGTGTGGTGGGACTCCGGCGTGTCCTGGAAGGCCGTCTGCGAGTATCGACCCGAGCTTGAGTACCCGGCTGACGTGTATCTCGAGGGCTCCGACCAGCATCGCGGTTGGTTCCAGAGCTCGCTGCTCACCTCGGTGGGTGCCAACGGCCATGCTCCGTACAAGGCGGTCGTCTCGCAGGGCTTCACGCTCGATGGCCAGGGCCGCAAGATGTCCAAGTCGCTCGGCAACGTCATCGACCCCAACAAGGTCTGCGACGAGATGGGCGCTGACATCATCCGTCTGTGGGTTGCCTCCGTCGACACCAGCTCCGACGTCTCCATCGACCATGAGATTCTCGCTCGTACGTCCGATGCCTACCGTCGTTTCCGCAACACGCTGCGCTTCCTGCTCTCTGAGCTCGAGGGTCAGTTTGAGCCCGAGACCGACGGCGTCGCCTTTGCCGACTTGCTGCCGCTCGACAAGCTCATGGTTGCCCGCCTGACTCAGGTCCAGGCCGAGGTCGACGATGCTTACGCCAGCTACGAGTTCCCGCGCGCCTACCGTGCGCTCTACGACTTCGTGGTTACTGAGCTCTCCAACGTGTACCTCGACGCCCTGAAGGACCGTCTGTACTGCGACAAGCCCGGCTCGCTCGAGCGCCGCAGCGCCCAGACCGTGCTGGCCGAGCTCTTCTCGATGCTCATGCGCGACCTGCAGCCGATCCTGTCCTACACGGTCGACGAGGCCATGGCCTATGCGCCCGCCGGCTGCGTCGATCACCAGAAGTACGCCGCGCTACTCGATTGGTACAAGTCGCCCATCACGGTCGACGAGGCCAATGAGTTCGAGGGCGTGCTCGAGGCTTCGCTCGAGCTCCGTAGCGCCGTGACCAAGGCCCTTGAGGATGCCCGTTCTGCCGGCACCTTCACTAAGAGCCAGCAGGTCCGCGTCAAGGCGGTCGTTCCTGCCGAGATGTACGCGCTGCTGACCGGCGACAAGGCCGTCGACCTGGCTGAGTTCTACATCGTCTCCGATGTTGAGCTGACCCCGGGCGAGGAACTCTCCGTTGCCATCGAGGCAGCCGAGGGCGAGTGCTGCGACCGTTGCTGGAACTACCGCACCACCGTCGGCGAGTACAACGGCCACGCGCATATCTGCAAGCGCTGCGCGAATGCCCTGTAGGTCCGCCGTTCTTCCGAACGGCGGACCTGCCGACGCTGCGCGGGCCGCATTTGGACAATCTGACGTTCAATTTCAAGGGCGCGACCGAAAGGTCAGCGCCCTTTCATTTCACGTCACCTTGTCTCAAATGCGACCCGCTCGCTCATTTATGCTCTACCTGCGGTGTTTCCGTTCTTGGGAGATTTGTCGCTTCTTGCTTGCGGCAATGTATGATTATCTACTGCGTTAAACGGCATTTGATTATCTGAGGGTAGGGGATTGATTTGGGTCGTGCTGGGGGTATGACGCCGCCTTTGCGTTGGCGGTTGGGTGTTGCTGGTGGTGTGGCACTGGTTGTGCTGCTCGTTGACCAGCTGACCAAGCTTGCGGTTCGTGCCGTGGGCGACGCTTTACATGTGACCGTCATCCCCGGTGTCATCGACTTTATTTTTGTCCGCAATATCGGTGCTGCCTTTAGCATGGGCGAGGGGCATGGCATCGCGTTTGCCGTGCTGGCGTTGGCGGTTATTATCGCTATCGCCGTGTACCTCGTTCGTGCATCCCAGCTCGCCCATCTTGAGGTTGTGGGCATGGCTATGGTCGCGGGCGGCGCTATCGGCAACGCGATCGATCGCCTTGTCTTTGGCTTCGTGACCGATTTTATTGCCACCACCTTCATCGACTTCCCCGTCTTTAACGTGGCCGATATCGGCATCACCGTAGGTGTCGCGCTTGCCCTCATCGGCTACATGTTCTTGAGCCCTGCGGCCCGTGATGTCGACGCGACTGCCGAGCTCAATGCCCGTGATGAGGCCCGCGCCAAGCGCAAAGCCAAGCAGCGTGGGGAGCGTGCCCGCAAGATCCGCGAAAGGAATGAGCGCTAATGGCCGACATCCATATTCTTGTTGCCGACGATTGCTCTGGCCAGCGTCTCGACGCCTTTCTGGGTGCCAACGACGGCTGCCCCACGCGCTCTGCCTGCGCGCATCTGATCGAGGGCGGCGCCGTAATCGTGAACGGCGAGACCTGTTTGTCAAAAAAGTATGCCGTACGCGCCGGTGACCGCATCTCGGTTGACCTGCCCGAGCCTCACGATCCGACTGACGTGATTCCCGAGGCCATTCCCCTCGATATCCGCTACGAGGACGATTACCTCATCGTGCTCTCCAAGCAGCGGGGCCTTGTGTGCCATCCCGCCCATGGCCACGAGAGCGGCACGCTTGCGAACGCTCTGGTCTATCACTGTGGCATCGACCATCTTGGTACCGTGCAGGGTGAGGACCGCCCCGGGATCGTACATCGTTTGGATCGCGATACCTCGGGCCTCATGCTTGCGGCAAAGGACGACGACACGCAGCGCGCGCTTCAAAATCTCATTCGCACGCGTACGCTCGACCGCCGCTATATCACGCTTGTCCACGGGCACATCGCCATGGACGAGGGCACCATCAATACCGGTATCGCCCGTTCCACGCGCGACCGCGTCAAGATGGCGGTTTCGGACGACCCCTTTGCCCGTCAGGCCATTACGACCTTTAAGGTACTCGAGCGCTTTGATTCCACGCGCTTTGACGATGGTTATACGCTCGTCGAGTGCCACCTGTTTACGGGCCGCACACATCAGATTCGCGTGCATATGCGCCATATCAACCACGCCTGCGTGGGCGATCCGCTCTACGGCAAGTGCGATGCACGCGCCGATCAGGGTCTGACCAGGCAATTCCTTCATTCCTGGCGTGTTGCATTCGACCATCCCGTGACGGGGGAGCGCATTGAGTGCCGCGACGAGCTACCGTGGGATCTCGCCGCGGTTCTTGACGACCTGGCCCCGCGCTCGCTTGGCCGCACCGCTGCCGGCGACGAAATAGTTCCGCAGCTCGGTCTGCTCGAAGCCTAGCCAGTATTAGGTGGTTTCTTGAACTCGGTAAGCCTGCGGTAAGATATACGGTTGTTTACGTAACGCGTTCTCGGGAGCCTGTATGCTCGCCTTTTTACAAACCAACACACCCATCGTGATCTTCAACCAGATTGTTGTCACGCTGCTCACGGTCTGCTTTCTGTACCAGGTGGTCTTCTTTGTCATTGGCGCTCTTCGTGGCGAGGTCGCGCCTCCCAAGGCCAAAAAACTTCACCGCTATGCCTTCTTCATTGCTGCGCATAACGAGGAAGCCGTAATTGCCAATCTCGTACGCTCCATCAAGGACCAGGACTATCCGTCCGAGCTTATCGAGGTCTTCGTGGTCGCCGACGCCTGCACCGACAACACGGCGCAGCTCGCGCGCGAGGCAGGCGCCATCGTTTATGAGCGCAACGACCTAGCCCGCAAGGGTAAGAGCTGGGTCATGGACTTTGGTTTCGATCGCATTCTCAACGAGTATCCCGACACGTTTGAGGGCTACTTTATCTTCGATGCCGATAACGTCATCTCCCGCGATTACGTCTCCAAGATGAATGATGCCTTTGACCAGGGCTTCCATGTGGTCACGAGCTATCGTAACTCCAAGAACTTCGGCAGCTCGTGGATCTCGGCGGCTAATGCTACGTGGTATCTGCGCGAGGCGCGCTTCCTTAACAATGCGCGTAATATCTGCAAGACTTCCTGCGCTGTATCGGGTTCGGGCTATCTCATTTCTGCCAGTGTTATCGAGGGCATGCACGGCTGGCAGTTCCACACGCTGACTGAGGACATTCAGTTCACCACGTTCTGCGCTATCCATGGCATTCGCATTGGCTATGCGCCGGCGGAGTTCTTTGACGAACAGCCCGTGACGTTTAAGGCGTCCTGGAAGCAGCGTATGCGCTGGACCAAGGGCTTCTACCAGGTGTTCTTTACCTACGGTAAGCACTTGGTCAAGTCGACGTTCCGCTATCATCGCTTTGCCGCCTACGACATGTTCATGACGATCGCCCCGGGTATGCTGCTATCGCTGATCTCGATGCTCGCTAATGCGACGTTCTTGATTGTGGGTGGCCTTTCGCATGGTTTCTTGGCTACCGAAGTCGAGATGCAGGCGTGCGCCGCTTCGCTCATTATGACCTTCGCCATGATGTATCAGACCTTCTTTATCCTGGCGCTGCTCACGACTATCTTTGAGTACAAGCACATTCACTGCGCGCAAAAGTGGCGTCTGGTGACTAACCTGTTTACCTTCCCGATTTTTATGTTCAGCTATATCCCCATCACGGTGGCCGCGCTGTTCCTGAAGGTCGACTGGGTTCCTACCCAGCATGCCGTAAACGTCACCCTCGACGAGGTCATGCAAGGCGCCAAATAACCACCACCAAAACCACCGCAAAGGGGACTGTGAACTGCCTCCCATTTCTTGGACATCGGGAAATGGGAGGTTTGGAGTGGGTATGATGAATTGGACACCTAGTTAAGAGCGAAAGGTGTTCAAGATGACCCAAAGAAGAAAGCGATACG
>NZ_JADPCJ010000069.1 GCF_015670795.1 Collinsella aerofaciens
CCCCGCTCGTGACCGCGGGTCGGGGCTGCGACAATGATGTTGAAGTGCCATAGGCGCAGCCGCGCCGCAACGAGGTTGGGAGGCTCCCATGCCAAAGTATTCTACCGCCTTCGGAATGGACGTACACCTCAGGTCCACCACCGTCTGCGCCCTCGACGCGGACACCGGCGAGGCCGTGACGAGGAGGTTCCCCGGCAACCCCTGGGGCGAGATCGCCGGGTGGATGGATGGGTTCCCCGGGCCGTCGCTCGCGGCCTACGAGAGCGGCTACCTCGGCTTCGCCCCGCAGAGGGAGCTCGCCGGGCTCGGCGTCGAGTGCGTCGTCGCCGCGGTCTCGAAGATCCCCAGGTCGGCCGCCGACTCGGCCTCCAAGAACGACAGGAACGACGCCGCCAGGATGGCCAAGGCGATACTCGCCCACGACATCTCCCCCGCATGGGTCCCCTCCCCCGAGGTCGAAGGCATCAGGGACCTCGCCGGCGCCTACGACGGGGCGACCGCGCGCCTGGCGACCGCCAAGCAGCGGCTGCTCGCCTTCCTCGCAAGGCGGGGGTTCGTCTACGGCGGCACCACGCCCGCCGGCAACCCGAGGAAGTACTGGACCTACGACTTCCTGAGGTGGCTCGACAAGGTCAGGCCGGAGGACGATGGCGGGGTTCGGACGCTCGCCGCCCTGAGGAACGAGGTCGAGGCCGCGGCGGAGGCCCGGGCGGACCTGCTCTCCGAGTACAGGGCCGCCGTGGATGCCAGCCCGATCGCCGCGGAGGTGGCCGCCCTCCAGTCGATCAAGGGCTGCGCCTTCGCGCTGGCCGCGGCCTTCTCGGCCGAGGTCGGCGACTTCACGAGGTTCCGTTCCGGAAGGCAGGTCACGGCCTATTTCGGCCTCGCGCCGAGTCAGAGGTCGAGTGGCGACTCCGTGCGGCTCGGAGGCATCAGCGGTGCGGGCAACGCGCTCGTGAGGAAGCTGGCCGTTGAGGGTTCATGGTGCTACGCCGCGGCACGGCACCAGCCGAAGCTCATGCCGAGGGACACGGGCGTGCCCCTCGAGATAAGGATGCACGGGAGGAAGGGGTCCGAGCGGCTCCTGCGGCGGCGCGAGGAGATGCTCGCCCGCGGCATGCCCGCGGCGAAGGCCAACGCGGCCACCGCGGCCGAGCTCGTGAGGTGGCTCTGGGCCCTCGGCGCGATGTGCCGGGAGGGCGCGGAATAGACATAGCCCCCGTCCCGGCGAGCCGGGCGGCCTTCGGG
>NZ_JADPCJ010000007.1 GCF_015670795.1 Collinsella aerofaciens
AACCTCGTTGCGGCGCGGCTGCGCCTATGGCACTTCAACATCATTGTCGCAGCCCCGACCCGCGGTCACGAGCGGGGCTCCTATCTTTTTAGTGCCCTCGGATTGGGTCATAGTGTCTGTCGTTGACAAAGCATCGGCGCCATCTTTGTAATGTGAAAAGGGGCTGAACCTTTGTCACATTCGGTCTGCGACGTTATTTTGTTTGGAGCGAGCGAGGGGTCCTATGACAGTTCGTCGGCTACTTGGTGCTCGTAGAAGGCTTCGATTACGGCGTTGAAGTCGCGGGCGAAGTCTTCCATGGTTCCGCGCCAGGTGGCTCGGCCGGGTTTTCCCTGGCCAACATAGGCAGTTTGAATGCCGCAGGCGGGACTGGGGAAGTCGCGCTTGGGATCGTTGCCCACCATAAGGACCTCGTGCGGCTCGAGCCCCATCACCTGAAGCTGCTCTAGATAGTAGGTGGCATCGGGCTTGCAGCGGGTGGTGTTTCCCATGTGCGTGACGAGCTCAAAGGGGGCGTCGGCCAGGTCGCCCCAACCCATGCGGCACTCGATGGCCCCCTGCGGAAAGCTGGGGTTGGTAAAGAGCGCGCAACGTAGCCCTGCATCCTGTACGGCCTGAAGCGCGGCGTGTGCGCCCGGCATGGCGTGGGCGTTGATGACATCGTCGTTCTTGTACGGAAGAACTTCGCGGTCGTAGTAGGTAAACGCCTCGTAGATGAGTGGGTCCGAGAGGCAAATGCCGCACCGGCGCTCAACCTCTTCTTGGTAGAACTCAAGATTGGTGCGATTATCCGTGCCGCTTCGGCGATTGGCGTTGAGGTCAACCAAGATAGTGCCGAGGCGTGCCATCGTGCCACCGTGGCTGCGGCGACCGATATCCGCGAGCATCGACGAGACATCCTTAAAATAGCGAAGGATGAACGCGTTGAGGTTGATGCTGAGAAGCGTTTCGTCCATATCGAAAACGACTGCTTTGAGCACGCGGGCACCTTTCTCGATAAATCGTTCCAGAATCGTTGGCTCCGGATACTTTACCCCAAAGCCAAATGCCTGGCTGGTTATCGTCAAGTTGTGGAGACGTGTGTTCATAAGATTACGAAAAAGTCTCCACACGAGTAAAAAATCGCAGTTCACGCTTGAAATCGAACTCATTTCCCCGTAACCTATACGAACGTGATTGCATAAGCGTCACATTAGTATCTGTCGGCTCCCGAGTGTTCCTAAACGTTGTGTGCTTGTCGCACCCTTCTGTAGGTCCTAGCAATCGGGGCCCCGTAGTTCGAAAGGGGTCCACCTTTGAGTGAGATTCAGAACTCGTCCATTTTCTCTCTTGACGATGTCAATGAGGAGGAGATGAACAACCTCATCGACGGTACGATTACCGACTTTGATGAGGGCGATCTCGTTAACGGCACTGTCGTTAAGATCGAGCATGACGAGGTGCTCGTTGACATCGGATTCAAGTCCGAGGGCGTTATCCCGGTCCGCGAGCTGTCCATCCGCAAGGACGCTAACCCTGCAGACATCGTTGCACTCGGTGATCCCATCGAGGCTCTGGTTCTCCAGAAGGAGGACAAGGACGGTCGTCTGGTCCTGTCCAAGAAGCGTGCCGAGTACGAGCGTGCTTGGAACCGCATCGAGGAGAAGTTCAACTCCGGCGAGAACGTCGAGGGCGAGGTTATCGAGGTTGTCAAGGGCGGCCTGATCCTCGACATCGGCCTGCGTGGCTTCCTGCCCGCTTCCCTCGTCGACCTCCGTCGTGTCAAGGACCTCACCTCCTACATGGGCACCCGCATCGAGGCTCGCGTCATCGAGATGGACCGCAACCGCAACAACGTCGTCCTCTCCCGTCGCGTCGTGCTCGAGGAGTCCCGTAAGGCCGAGCGCTCCGAGATTCTGTCCAAGCTCAAGTCTGGCATGCGTCTCCAGGGCACCGTTTCCTCCATCGTCGACTTCGGCGCCTTCGTCGACCTCGGCGGTATCGACGGCCTCATCCACATCTCCGAGCTCTCCTGGAACCACGTCAACCATCCTTCTGAGGTTGTCAAGGTCGGCCAGGAAGTCGAGGTCGAGGTTCTCGACGTCGATCTCAACCGCGAGCGCATCTCCCTGGGTCTCAAGCAGACCACCGAGGATCCGTGGCGTGCACTGGTCAAGAAGTACCCCGTCGGCGCTATCGTCGAGGGCACTGTGACCAAGCTTGTCCCGTTCGGCGCTTTCGTCGACCTGGGCGAGGGCATCGAGGGCCTGGTGCACATCTCCGAGATGGCCAACAAGCACGTCGATCAGCCTTCTCAGGTCACCCATGTGGGCGACAAGGTTCAGGTCAAGGTCATGGAGATCGACCTCGACCGTCGTCGTATCTCCCTGTCCATGAAGTCCGCTGCTGAGACTCTGGGCGTCGAGATCGAGGTTACCCCGCTTCCTTCCGAGAAGAAGGACGAGGAGACCGACGCCGAGTAAATCGGTTTGACGATCACTTGTTTTAAGGGATCCGTCCGTAATGGACGGGTCCCTTTTTGCAATTGGTGCCGAGATGCATGATGCTGCCCATGCTGTCTGCAGGCTATTTGGTTGTCGTGCATGAAAAAATGCCGACATCCCGCCTCGGGGAGGAGGCGGGAACGCACCGAGTAGACGGAGGGGTGCGGAGCGCGGTCGCGTCTCGACTGACGACGTTGCCCATCGACAACCCTATTGTACTGCATGGCGTGGTTCTTGGTTTATCGTGTCGAACGCTTGTGTTGTGCCATTGCCTGTGGTGACGGTGTGCTACACTCTTGCACTGCTGAGTGGGCCAGACGGTCGCGCGATGTGCTGCTTGCAGTACGCGTGAGGAAAGTCCGGGCTCCAGAGGGCGGGATGCCGGCTAACGGCCGGGCGGAGTGATCCGACGGAAAGCGCCGCAGAAAAGAAGACTCCCACCTGCGCCGCAAGGCGTAAAGGGAAAAGCTGAAACGGTGGTGTAAGAGACCACCAGCGTCGTGGCAACACGGCGGCTTGGCAAGCCCCATCCGGAGCAAGCGCGAGTAGGAACGCTATGGGCCGGCCCGGTCCGCGTTCGGGTAGCGTGCGTGGAGCTGCATGGTAACGTGCAGACAAGATAAATGACCGTTCACGACAGAACCCGGCTTATAGGCCCACTTGGCAACTATGTTGACGCTGCGAACCCGTCAGCGCGGCAATCTGCCTTTCAAGCCTTCGGGCATGACCATAAGGTCAATGCCCTCGTCTTTCAAGGCACCTTGCTCGCGCTGACGGGTTCTCGCCTTCGACGGCGTCAGCTGGCCGATTTGGCGCTCATTCGTCGGTCGCCGCCATAAGGCGTGCTCCCTCCTCTTTCGGGCCAAATCGACTCAGCTGACGCCGTCTCGCTGTTTTTGCCTGGTCCTTGACTTTGCCGTTCTATTTACCGGGGTTACCGGTACTGTCTTTGCCGTATTATTGAGGCTGTTTGTTGCTGCGCTTTATTCTGTTGAGGGACTTTGTTGGACAGCTATTTTACTCTGCAATCGAATATTGAGGCTTCGGGCGAGTTTGTGGACCGCAAGAGCCGGTTTATTGCCCAGCTGGTCCATATTGAGTCCGAGGATGAGGCGAATGCCTTTATCGAGATGGTTCGCAAGCGTCATTACGACGCTCGACACAATGTTCCCGCGTGGATTTTGGTCGATGGGCGCGAGCGCCAGAGCGATGATGGTGAGCCGAGCCGCACGAGCGGCATGCCGACGCTCGAGGTGCTGCGCGGTGCGGGGCTCAAAAATGTTTGCTGCGTGGTGACGCGCTATTTTGGTGGCACGCTGTTGGGGCCTGGTGGCTTGGTACGCGCCTATACCGCGGCGACGCAGGCGGCGGTGGCCGCGGCTCAGGAGGCAGGGCAGATCGTTGAGATGACAAGCGTCGTGCCGGTTGACGTGCATGTGGCCTATCCGCAGTATGAGCAGGTGCTTCGTTTGGCGCAGGATTCGGGTGCCAAGGTTTCGGATACCGATTTCGCGGATGCCGTGACACTTCATTTTGTGTTTAAGGCAGGGGAGCAGGAGTCGTTTTGCGTTAAGATGCGCGAGCTTATGGCGGGGCGCGAGGAGATCGAGGTCGGCGCTCCCGAGTTTGCCGAGTTCTAACGACGACGGCCGGCGTTCTTTTGGATGGATCCCAAACGCGCCGGCCGTCGTTTTATGTTGCTGCCGTTTACTCGGCGAGCTGCTTTAGCACATCGCAGGCGATCTCGACGGCATCGTCGATGCAGCCGGGGCAGCTGCGGAGCGGACCTTTATCCGATCCGATGCCCTTGAGCGTGCCGCAGACGGTCGTCGTGTTCTTCTCGCCAAATCGCTTGGCAATCTCGCGCGACAGCTTGTAGGTCTGGCCTTTGGTCTTGGGGTTTTCCATGCCGTCGCTCATTACAAAGCCCATGATGGCCACGGCGCCCGAGATGGCGCCGCAGGTCTCGGTCATGCCACCCATGCCGGCGCCAAAGCCCTCGGTGAGGGTAAAGGCGGTCTGGGGGTCGAGCCCGACGGCAGGTGCGAGCGTGCAGGCAACGGCCTGTGCGCAGTTAAAGCCGCGGGCGTGGTATTCGGCAGCCTGAGCCTGGCAGGCGGCGGTGTCGAGCTGGGTGGTATCGATCTGCTTCATCGTTGTCTCCTTGGTCACGGTGTACCCGCCTATGGTACCCGTGACGGGGCATGTAATCATCGAGAGCTTCATGTATGCCTCATTTTTATCTATCGAGCAAATGCCCAAGGCTTGAGATAAATACCCCTAATCAATTTGTCCCATAACCTACCTTGGGGATGGGTTGAGAGGGGTGCAGGGTAGCGGTATCGTGAACCGAATAAAACGTAACCCAGGTAAGGGAGCTAGATATGAGCGAGCAGACTATCGGTACTACATGTGTTCAGGGCGGCTATCACCCGGGAGATGCGGAGCCGCGCCAGGTGCCCATCTACCAGTCCACCACGTGGAAGTACGACACGTCGGAGCACATGGGCAAGCTGTTTGACCTGGAGGAGTCTGGCTACTTCTACAGCCGTCTGCAGAACCCCACGTGCGATTTGGTTGCCGCCAAGATCTGCGAGATGGAGGGCGGCACCGCAGCGATGCTCACGAGTTCGGGCATGGCTGCGAACTTCCTCGCGATCTTTAACGTTGCCGGTGCCGGCGATCACGTGGTCGCAAGCTCTGCCATTTACGGCGGTACGTATAACCTGCTCGCCCACACCATGGGTCGCATGGGCTTGACCTGCACGTTCGTTGCCCCCGACTGCACCGATGAGGAGCTCGAGGCAGCCTTCCAGCCCAACACAAAGCTCGTCTTTGGCGAGACGATCGCAAACCCCGCCCTTGCCGTGCTCGATATTGAGCGCTTTGCCAAGGCCGCACATGACCACGGTGTGCCGTTGATGGTCGACAACACCTTCCCGACGCCCGTGATGTGCCGTCCCTTTGAGTGGGGCGCCGACATCGTTACGCACTCCACCACCAAGTACATGGATGGACATGCTGCCTACCTGGGCGGCGTGATCGTCGACCACGGCCAGTTTGACTGGATGGCCCATGCGGACAAGTTCCCGGGTCTCACCACGCCTGACGAGAGCTACCATGGCGTGACCTATGCCGAGAAGTTCGGTCGCGAGGGCGCCTTCATTACCAAGGCCACCGCGCAGCTCATGCGCGATCTTGGCCCCATGCAGAACCCGCAGGCGGCGTTCTTCTTGAACAGCTCGCTCGAGAGCCTGCATGTGCGCATGCCGCGTCATTGCGAGAACGGCCTGGCCGTTGCCAAGTTCCTGCAGAGCCATCCCAAGGTGCGCTTCGTGAGCTATCCGGGCCTGGAGGGCGACAAGTACTATGACCTCGCTCAGAAGTACATGCCAAACGGTACCTGCGGCGTTGTGAGCTTTGGCTTTAATGGTGGTCGCGCGGCGGCCGAGACCTTTATGAAGAGCCTCAAGCTCGCCCAGATCGCCACGCATGTGGCCGACGCCCGCACCTGCTGCCTGCATCCCGCTAACGCTACGCACCGCCAGATGAACGATGAGGAGCTCATCGCCTGTGGCATCTCCGCCGACATGGTGCGCCTGTCGTGCGGCCTCGAGGACACGGCCGATCTGATTGCCGACCTTGAGCAGGCACTCGAGCAGTGCTAGGCTAGCTCCGTACAAGGTGCCGATGCTGGCAGAAAGCTTCGGTGACCTTTCGTTCCGATTCCGTAGGCGGGACCCCAATCGCGGCTGTTTGCAGGCGATCGGGGCCCCGTTTTTTGCGTTAGGCCACTCGAAAGGATGGATATGGAGAAAACTGCAGAGCAGCTGCGCCGCGAGCACATTGTCCTAGAGGGCGACACCCATGGCAAGAACAAGTGGGCGATTCTGTTCACCGTGCTCATCATGACGTTTATGGTGTGTCTGGATTCGACCGTCGTGACCGTGGCGCTGCCCGTGATGCAAAAGGAGCTGGGCGTGGGCCTCGATCGCATTCAGCTGGTAAGTTCGGTGTATCTGCTTGCGACTTGCGTGGCTATGTTGCCGTTTGGCCGTCTGGGCGACGTGCGCGGCAAGGTGAATGTGTTCCAGTTGGGCGTCATCGTCTTTTCGGTCGGTTCGCTGCTGTGCGGCCTTTCGGCCTCGCTTGAGGTTCTTATCCTGGCACGCATTGTTCAGGGCATCGGTTGCGCGGCGGCCATGGCTAACAACATGGGTATCATCACCGAGTCGTTTCCGGCGCGCGAACGAGGCCGTGCCATGGGTATTCTCGCGACCTTTGTGGCCCTCGGCATGATGTGTGGCCCCGTGCTCGGCGGCATGCTGGTGGCAAGCTTTCCCTGGGAGAGCATCTTCCTCATCAACCTGCCCATTGGCGTGATCTCGTTTATCGTGGGACTCTACACGCTGCCGCATGTTAGGCCAGAGGCCGGCGAACGTCCCATGCCCCTTGCCGAGGCCGCTCGTCGCTGCTTTGCAAATTCGGCCTTCACCATCAACCTTGCCTGCATGCTCATCGTGTTCGTTGGCATTGGCGCATCCGAGTTTATTCTGCCGTTCTATTTTCAGGACGCCCACGGCTTTGGTTCTGACATTTCCGGATTGCTCTTTTTGGCGCTGCCAATGGTGAATGCCTTTATCGGCCCGCTTTCGGGAACGGTTTCGGACCGTGTTGGCTGCGAGGGTCCCACGGCGGTCGGCCTGGGCGTGTATGTGTGCGGTCTCTTTGCAGTAAGCACGCTCGACGAGCACTCTTCTATCCCTGTGATCGTGTGCTGCGTCGCATTTATGTCGTGCGGTACGTCGATTTTCCAGAGCCCCAACAACTCGCTGTACATGGGCTCGGCTCCGCGCGAGGCACTTGGCTTTGCGGGTAGTCTGGGTAGCCTGGCGCGTTATGCGGGTATGGCACTCGGCATTACGGTGGCGTCGAATATCCTGTATGGACAGATGAGCGTGGCGATGGGCGAGGCCGTGACCAGTTTTGTTGCAGGACGTCCGGATGTGTTCCTGTTTGGTTTCCGTTCGGTGTTCTATGTGTTGATGGCTGTGGCCGCTGTGGGCTTTGCGCTTGCCATGGTGCGTTTGGTGAAGATGCGCGCCCGCCATTAGCGTGTTGGGAGGCTGTCTGCCACGATTCGCGCCGTCCCAAAAAGACTGGTTTGTGGTGCGATGCGGCTTGTGGGACGGGCGGGGGTCGGTCCGTGGTAGACTATCGAACAACGTTTATTAATCGCGCGGTATCGTTGCCGCGAGAAGGGGTTGCGCCATGCAGGAGCTTGAGGATCGTATTCGCCATGACGGCATCGTAAAGGCCGGTAACGTCCTTAAGGTTGATGCCTTCCTCAACCACCAATGCGACGTTGAGCTGTTCGACCACATGGGCGCCGAGTGGGCCCGACTGTTCGAGGGTGTCGAGATCAACAAGATCCTGACGATTGAGGCTTCGGGCATTGGCATGGCTTGCATCGCGGCTCAGCATTTTGGCGGCGTGCCGGTGGTCTTTGCCAAGAAGGCGCAGTCCATCAACCTCGACGGCGAGCAGTATGCCACGACCATCTACTCCTTTACCAAGCAGAAGGAGTACCCGGTCATTGTGGGTAAGCGCTTCCTGTCCGAGGGCGACAAGGTCCTGATTATCGACGACTTCCTGGCCAACGGCTGCGCGCTTGAGGGCCTTATTAAGATCTGCGAGGCTGCGGGCGCCGAAGTTGCCGGCATTGGCATCGCCGTTGAGAAGGGCTTCCAGGGCGGCGGCGATAAGCTCCGTAAGCGCGGCTTCCGCGTTGAGAGCCTGGCGCGTATCGCCGATATGGACTGCGAGAACGGCGAGATCACCTTCGCCTAAGCGCGCAACACAAGCGATTGGTATGCGATGTGACAAAGGGACTGTCCCTTTGTCACATTTTTTGTATGAGGGGAGGTGTTGATATGGATGGGGACAAGATGGGATGCCGCGAGTATGCGCGCTATGCCGAGATGTCGGCCGAGGAGTTGGCGCGCGATTGCGAGGTGCAGGTGTTTCGCGCGACGGGTCCGGGCGGACAGGGCGTGAACACGACGGACTCGGCG
This sequence comes from Collinsella aerofaciens, assembly GCF_015670795.1. Classification (GTDB taxonomy): domain Bacteria; phylum Actinomycetota; class Coriobacteriia; order Coriobacteriales; family Coriobacteriaceae; genus Collinsella; species Collinsella aerofaciens_Q. The sequence goes on from NZ_JADPCJ010000007.1 coordinate 8,558, forward strand.
GTACGCATGAAACATATCCCTTCGGGGATTGTCGTGACGGCGCGTGAGAGCCGCAGTCAGTTTCAGAATCGCAGCTGCTGTCTGCGTAAGCTGAGGGCAGAGCTTGAGCGTCGCGGGCGTCCACCGCGTCGACGCGTAAAGACCAAGGTGCCTCAACGCTCTCGCCAGCGCAGGCTCAACGACAAACGCTTCAACGCCATTAAAAAGGCCAACCGACGCAAACCGGGCAGCGACGAATAGCCTCCTTGTAAGTTGCGGTGAAATAGGGACTGTTTTGCGGCTTTAGCTGCATAAACAGTCCCTATTTCACCGCAACTTAGGTGGGGTTAGCGGGTGGGGCGCCAGACGTGGAGGGCGCCGGCGAGGATGTCGACCTCGATGCGCGAGGCGACGATGGGCTCGCCGTCGGCCTGAATGGGGTAGTCGGGCTCCTCGAACGTGAACTCGGCATGACGGCAGCGGCGCATGCGAACCGGTGGCAGCTTGGTATGGTGGCCATCTTTGGCCGAAAGGAACATGGGCAGGGCGACCGCACGGGGGACGGGGCCGCAGGCGTAGCAAACGTCGAGCATGCCGTCGCACGGGTCGGCGTTGGGACAGATGCGATAGCCAGAGCCATAGGTGGGCCCCAGCTGGATGGCCATGATAATCGCCCGCACGCGCTCGGCGGGCGCGCCGTCAAAGCTGACCGTCATGGGGTAGTTGCGATAGCGCAGGCCAAACTGCTCAAGTCCCGAGAGAGTGTAGAGCGGAGCGCCCGTCAAGCCGGTCTTTTTGCGCAGCTCGGTGGTGCCCAGGCCGATGGCGGCATCGATGCCGACCGAAAGCGTCTGATCGTAGTACTCAACGGCAGCCTCGCCGCTGCCGCTCGCGGGGCTCCACGAGCGAATGCGCCCGATGTCCTGACGCTGCAGCTCGCAGGTGAGCAGCGCGCCAAAATCTTTGCCGGAAAATTCGTCGATACCGAGCGTTTGGGCAAAATCGTTGCCGGATCCCACGGGTAGGACGGCAAGGGCGGGGCGGGTGTCCTCCTTTTGCGTCATAAGCCCGTTGACGACCTCGTGGATCACGCCGTCGCCGCCGAGTGCGATAACCGTGCGGTATCCTTGGGCCCGTGCGGCAAGTTCCTTGGCATGTCCCATTCGCTCGGTCAGCACCAGGTCAAACTGGGATGCGCGTGCAGTCATGTCCAAAAAGCGCTGCAGGCGCTCAGCGACTTCGCGCGCCGCACCAGACTGGGCGGCGGGGTTGGCGATGATGAGCGTGCGACCAAAATCAGTTGCGTGCATGGGGCGACTCCCGGCGTATGACGTGACAGTGCGGTCGCGCTCAGGTCGAATTGCCCCCGATTGTGGCTGCACGGCGAATATTTACGTCTACTCTATCAGGTCGTTGTGGCGCTCGATAGCATCCGCTACCGTACCGCCCTCATCCACAATAAGCGAACGGCGCTTGGGTGAGATGATACGCTGGGCGGGGTACACGCCGCGGTGTCCGCCGGTTAGGTAGCTGATAAAGGCTACGATGACAAAGAACCCGGCGGCCGTGCCGTGGAACAGGTCGATGGCCATCATGCAAGTGGTGATGGGCACGTTGAGGCCGGCACAGAACACGCCGAGCATGCCGAAAGCCGCCAGAAAACTGGGGTCGATTCCGACGAGGCAACCGATCCAGCCGCCGAGCGCCGCACCGATGCCAAACAGGGGCGTGACCTCGCCGCCTTGGAAGCCCGCACCCAGGGTAAGCGCTGTGACGACCAACTTGATGGCTGCGTCTGCCAGGGTGGTGTTGCCGGCAAATCCGGCGCCGGAAAGCCACGTGGAAAGGCCGGCGTAGTCCCAGACGTCGAGAAGGGCATAGGCGGCCAAAACCACGAGTGCGCCCATAAGTGCGCGAACGAGATAATTGGTGATAAAGCGACCGTACAGGCTCTTGACGGTTCGAACTGACCAGGCAAAGAGGCGTGCCGTCAGACCGAAGATAATGGCGCTGATAACAACGATGACAACCGTCCGTGGTGTCATGTTGGGAACGCTGACGATAACATTCGCCTCGTACTCGGTACCCAGGGCGAGTGATGTAAAGTAGCCGGTAAACGAGGCGACCAGGCAGTAGATGCCCGCGGTGTAGTCGATCTTGCCGATAAAGCACATCTCCATGCCAAAGAAAGCTCCGGCAAGGGGCGAACCGAATACGGCGCCAAAGGCCGACGAGATGCCGGCGAGCATGAGGTCGTGGTGGTCATGCTTTTTAAGGTGGGCGAGGCTCGAGATGTTGCTGGCGATGGTGCCGCCAATCTGAACCGCGGCTCCCTCGCGACCGGCCGATCCACCCGTTAGGTGCGTGAGCGTGGAGCAGACGAAGGTGAGGACGGCCATGCGCATATGGATGAGGCGTGTGCCCAGAGCGGAGTCGATGACCAGGTTGTTACCGCGTTTGGCGGCAAGACCGTGGTTTTTGTACACCCATGCGGTGGCAACGCCCACAACGGGAAGCAGTGCGTAAATCCACGCATGGTGCTCGCGATAGTCGGTGGCGATATTCAGCGAGGCCAAAAACGCCCAAGCGGCAACGCCCATGGCGACCGAGACGATGACGACGAGTACGAGCAACTTGGCGCTCGCGAGTAGGTTGCGGGCGTTGCGGCGCGTGTCGGCAGCCAAGAGTTGCTCGGAGCGGGTGAGCTGATGCCTGCCTGCCGTGATGACGTCGTTCAGGGAGAAAAAGCCGCCATCGTCGAGCGGCTGGGAATGATCCTGCGTTTCGTTTGCGCTTTCGGTTTTGTCGGTAAAAGCCATACGTTCCTCTTTTGGGTTGCAACACGAGCATTATAGAACGTGCCAAACGAGACAAACCGGCAGGTTGGTTTCGGCTCTGTTTCGCCGTCCGTTACCGACAGGTGTATTCGCGGTCGCAGGCCAGGTCTTGAGCAGGCGGCGAGGGATTATACTGAGATAAACATAAAGAATCGGCGCCCGTGATGTGCGCCGCTGCATGCTAGAGGTGTATATGGCAGAGATACTCATTCCGTTGGAGGACGCACAGGCGATCGTCTTGTCGCACGTGAATCGCACCGAAGTTGTCGAGATTCCCGCGTGGCAGGCTGCCGGTCTTCCCTTGGCAGAGGACGCGGTGGCCGATATCGACATCTCGCCGTTTGCCAACAGCGCTATGGACGGATATGCCGTGCGCTCGGCGGACTTGACGCAGGCGTCTGACGAGGCGCCGGTGACGCTTGACGTTATCGGACACGAGGCCGCGGGCCATGTGTTTGAGGGCGCAATCGGCGCGGGCGAGACGGTCCGCATCATGACGGGCGCGCCGGTACCCGAAGGTGCCGATGCCGTGGTGAAGTATGAGATCGTCGATGTGCTCGACGGTGACGGCAACGAGGGCTCGCGAGCGAGGTTCTCGGCGCCGGCCAAGGTAGGGGAGAACGTTCGCTCTGCTGCCGAGGAGGCCCATGCCGGCGATGTTGTGATGCACGCCGGCGAGGTCGTGGCTCCGGCGGGCGCGGGTCTGCTGGCGAGCGCCGGATACGCGAGCGTGAAGGTGCACGCTGCCCCGCGTGTGGGCATCATCTCGCTGGGCACGGAACTGGTCGCACCGAGTAAGGTACCGGCGCGTGGTCAGATTCGCGATTCCAACTCCTCGGCGCTGATGGCCGAGGCACTCGATGCCGGCGCCGAGCCCGTGTTCTACGGCATCGCGCCCGATGATGAGCAGGCGATTGCCGAGCTGGTACATCGCGCCACGCGAGAGTGCGATTTTGTCATTACGAGCGGTGGCGCCTCGGCGGGCGATTACGACTATGTGACGGCGCTCGTCCGGCGCGAGGGCGAGGTGCTGTTTGACCGCATCTCGATGCGTCCGGGCAAGGCCATCACGTTTGGCTTGCTCGGGGGTAAGCCCTACCTAGGGCTTTCAGGCAATCCGGCCGCGGCGTATGTAGGCTTTGAGATGCTTGCCCGTCCGGCGATCCGCAAGATGCGCGGCTTTGCCGAGGGCGTGCGTCCCGTGCAGCAGGCGACGCTCACACATGGCGTGAAAAAGCGACAGCATCGCCGCTTCTTCGATCGCGCCACGGTTTTGCGCGACCCCGAGACCGGTGAGCTGTTGGTGACCGAGGCCAAGACGCAGAATTCGGCGCTGCTCGGCACGATGCAGCGGGCCAATTGCCTGTTGCGTATTGACGAAGGACCGTGCGACCTTGCGGCGGGCGACGTCGTGGATGTCGTGCGTGTCGACCTGCCTGAGGGAACGGTGCTATAGGAGGATCGCTATGGAGTTGAAGATTTCGATCGTGACGTGCTCGGATACGCGCGACCTTGCCCAGGACGAGGCTGGGGCCGCACTCGAGGAGCTTATCGAGGCACAGGGCTGGACGGTCGCCTCACATGTGGTCGTGCGCGACGACGTCAGCGAGATTGGTGATGCCATCGTGGAGGCCGCCGATGAGTGTCACGCCAATGTCGTGCTCACCTGCGGCGGCACGGGGCTTTCGATGCGCGATGTGACGCCCGAGGCGACGCGTGCCGTCTGCGACCGCGATGTGCCGGGTATTGCCGAGGCGATCCGTGCGTACTCCATGACCAAGACGCGCCGCGCCATGCTCTCGCGCGCTATTTGCATGCAACGAGGTCATACACTTGTCGTAAACTTTCCCGGTTCTACGAAGGCCGCCCGCGAAAGCTGGGAGGCCATAGCAGATCAGCTGGAGCACGCAGCTCAGATGACAGCGGGCGGCGGACATACCAACTAAGCGGTTTACCTGCGGCGGGGCGACCTAAACGGCTGTTCCGCCTTTGTTTTCCGCCGAAGCGACGCCGAGGTGCACGCTAACTCGAAACTATATTCTCTGGCGAGAATAATTTCTCACTAACATTATTCGCGCAGAAGTATAATCTGGTTGCAGATTAAAGCCCGCGGTGGGGTACCCGGGCACAAGGTCCGAAAGGGTTGAATATGTTCGATTTGGTTTCTCGCCGCGGATTCGTCTCACTTTCTGCTGTCGCCGCTGCCGGCCTTGGTCTTGCCGGTTGCTCGGGCAGCAAGACGTCCGAGCCGGCCGGATCCGATGCCGGCTCCGCCAAGGCCTCTTCCAAGAAGGAAACCGTCGAGCTGCAGGTCTTTGCCGCCAACTCCCTCGAGAAGGCCCTTCCCGAGGTCCAGGAGCTCTACACCGACCAGACCGGCACCACCTTTGCCGATACGCAGTTTAAGGCCTCCGGCGACCTCGTTGAGCAGATGAAGGCCGGCGCCACGGTCGACGTGCTCATCACCGCTTCCAAGGGTACCATGGATGACGCTGAGACCGCCGAGCTCGTCGACGCCGACACGCGTGAGGACATGTTCGTCAACGACCTCGTGATTATTCGCGCCGAGGGCTCCGACACCAAGATCGAGGCCATCGCCGACGTCGCGAACCTGGACGGCAAGATCGCCATCGGCGACGCCAAGACCGTCCCCGCCGGCAAGTACGCCAACCAGGCGCTGGCTTCCGTGGGCCTCTACACCGGCACCGAGGGCGACGACGGCGAGTATGCGCCCGAGATCGCCGACAAGGTGGCCCTGGCCGACAAAGTTGGTACCGCCGCCGCCTATGTGTCCACGGGCGACTGCGTGGCTGGATTTGTCTACAGCTCCGATATCTTCCGCTACGACGGCATCGAGGAGGCCTTCGTGTGTCCCGAGGACTCGCACAAGCCCATCGTGTATCCGGGTGCCGTTGCCGAGAGCTCCGAGCACGCCGACGAAGCCAAGGCGTTCATCGACTTCTGTCTGACCAACAAGAAGGCTCAGAAGATTTGGGCCAAGTACGGCTTTGAGCTTTCCGCGTAGTGCGGCTTGGCGCGATAATTCCATCGTTTTGTGTTTCACTCCGTTCTTGTATTCGCTTGGAGCTTTTCGTGCTTAATAGATTCCGCATGCTTGTCGCCTGTGCTTTGACCTTCGCGCTTTGCTGGGTGCCGGGATTTGCGTTTGCTGGGGACGCTGAGGACGGGGCCCAGGTTGCTGCGACCGCTCATGGGCTTTCCTATGGGATCGAGGGTTTTGAGCGGCTGGCCAAGGGGACCGCTCGTGCCATGGAGGGCCAGCCTGAGGGCTACCGGTTTCCCGTTGACGAGGACGTGGACCTTGTGGTGGCGCCTGCTGCCGATCGCGTTGTGGTGTGGATATCGCCCAAGGCGGTCGAGAAGTATGGATTGGATCCGCAGGACAACGAGTGCGTATCGGGTCTCAAGGCCCTCGTCTGTAAGCTCGACAGCGCAAACTGCATGAGAGGTGCGCAGCTGGGGGACGTGGATCTTCCTTGGTATGTCACGGCGGAAACAACGTTTGATTCCGGCGGGTATACCTATGGCTTTGACGAGCGCGGTGCGGATGGGGACCGCTATGTGGTGATTGCATCAGCCTCGGGTGATGCCAAGGGCGGCGCGCGTTGGCTTGATAGCGCTCACATGGTAGAAGCATCGTCTGTCGTATTGCGGGATGAGCAGGGGCCCTGGACCTCTCTGACCTCCTTTTTGTGCGACATCGACTATCGCCCGTTTTGGGTGTCCATTAAAACGAGCGGTCTTGCCCTGGTGATCGCGTTTGCGCTGGGCCTGTTCGCCGCGTGGAAGACCATGGGTACCTCGAGTCGCATCAAGGGCCTGCTCGATTCGGTCTTTACGATTCCTATGGTGCTGCCGCCTACGGTGTGCGGCTTTTTGCTGCTTATGCTATTTGGTCGATCGACCGGGGTCGGTCGGTGGCTTATCGCGCACGGCGTCTCGATTGTCTTTACGTGGCCGGCGGCGGTGATCTCTGCCGTGGTGGTGTCGTTCCCGCTCGTCTATCGTACGGCACTCGGAGCCTTCGAGAGCCTCGACACGCAGGTGCTCGACGCCGCGCGAACCTTGGGATGGTCCGAGCGTCTCATCTTTACCAAGCTTATGATGCCGCTTGGGTGGCCCTCTATTGCCGCCGGCACGGTGCTCGCCTTTGCCCGCGCGATGGGCGAGTTTGGCTGCACGCTGTTCTTTGCGGGCAACTACGCCGGTATTACGCAGACCATTCCCATCGCCATCTACTTTGAGTGGATGGGCGGCAACACGTCGGTGGCCCTCTTTTGGGTCGTCGTCGTGATTGTCTTTAGCTTTTTGGTCATCCTGTTCATCAACATGTACACCGCTCATTCGCAAAAGTATCGCGAGCGGGGCCTTTCCCGTGCGGAGCGCAAACAGGCCAAAGATCTCGCCGGACAGGGCGATTCGCTCGACCCAGTCGGCGGCGATGCCCTGCGTATCGATCGCGAGGCGCTGGCCGAGCTCATGCGCGATGATGCGGCGCCGCAGGGAGGTCGATAGGTCATGTCACTCGTTCTGGATATCAAAAAGCGCTATCCCGGCTTTATGCTCGACATGCAGCTTGAGGCCGGCGAGGAGCGCGTGGCGCTGCTGGGCGCCTCGGGTTGTGGCAAGAGCTGCACGCTGCGCTGCATTGCCGGTGTGGAGACGCCCGACGAGGGCAAGATCGTCGTCAACGGCGTGACCTTTTTTGACTCGGGGGCGGGCATCAACCTGTCGCCCCAGGAGCGAAAATGCGCCCTGCTGTTCCAAAACTATCAGCTGTTCCCTAATATGACAGTGGCCGATAACGTATGTGCCGGCGTAAAGGATGCGGGCGACGCCGCGGCGCGCAAGCAGCTTGCCGAGCGCTACCTGGGTATCTTTGGACTGGCCGATTTTGCCGACCGCTATCCCGCGCGACTCTCGGGCGGTCAGCAGCAACGTGTGGCGCTTGCGCGCATGGTGGCGGCGCATCCGGGCATTTTTATGTTCGACGAGCCCATGAGCGCACTCGATTCCTATCTTAAGAGCGCCCTCGAACAGAACATGCTCGACCTGTTCGATGTATGCAACCGCACCGTGCTCTACGTGAGCCACGATATTGACGAGGCATGCCGCCTGTGCGAGCGCATTTGCGTGATGCATAACGGACATGTCGAGGAGATCGGCTCCGTCGAGGACGTGGTCCGCCGTCCGCAGACGCTGGCGGCGCTGCGCCTGACGGGCTGCAAGAACACAAGCCGGGCGCGCAAGATCGGCGACGAAGAAGTTGAGGCGCTCGATTGGGGCATGACCTTTAACGTGGGTCGCGAGGTTCCCGATAATGTGGCGTACCTGGGCATTCGCGCGAGCTACTTCCATGTGGACAACCGTGCCGAGCGGGGTCGCAACAGCTACGACCTGCACGTGGCGCGCGTGAGCGATTCGCGTTTTGAGCGCCTGGTGCTGTTGGATGCGCCGCGGGCCGATGCGCCAACGCGTCTGCAGTGGAAGGTCAACAAATTGAGCGTACCAGCGGATGGGTTACCGCAAGAAGGCGAGACCCTGCGTATGCATTTTGATGCCAGCAGGATCCATCTGGTTTGTCGGTAGCGCCGGGTAATGCCGTCGGGGATATAAGTCTCGGCGGCTTTGTCTTGCCGTTCGCCGAATGGGGAATGACAAACTCTTATCAACACAGATAATTATTTATTAAACGACGGCACACGAGGTTGTCGTACGAATGTCAACGGTGTTCGCATGGTCGACGACCGTTGATATAGTTGACCTCAACTTGTAGAGGAGGGTGCGCACATGCCGCAGACGACATACATTCGCCGCGTTGCCGCGCGTGCCCTATATATGGCTCGGAGCCGCATATGAGCAGGTATGTTCACGGCTCCGGGAGAGACGACGCACAACTAAATAACCGTCCGCAAGGCAGGTTCCCTAAAATTCCGGGTTTGAGCACGGCCGGACAATCGCCGTCCGTCGTGCATCGATACCGCCGTTATCCGTTTTTGGTTCGAGAGGGGAACCGTCATGGCTGAAGAATTTGATTTCCATCCGATGTGGGAGAGCCTCGGCATGAATCTTGCCGACCACGACCTGCTGCTGGGCGCCGTGGGCCAGATGTACGGCGATATGTTCCTGACGCAGAACAATCGCCCCAAGTCTACGTCCTACCTGGATTTTGTCGCCACCAACATCCACAGCGGCCGTATTAAGGAGATGCTCGACAAGAAGGAGGCCGGCGAGGCCACCAAGATCGTCGGCTCGTTCTGCGTCTACGTGCCCGAGGAGATCGTACTTGCCTGCGACGGTATCCCCGTGGGTCTATGCTCTGGTGCCGATTGGGCAACCGATAAGGTTGAGGAGCACCTGCCGCGCAACACCTGTCCGCTTATCAAGAGCTTTGCCGGCTTTAAGCTGGGCGAGGTCTGCCCCTACATTGAGTCGAGTGACTTGGTGGTGGGCGAGAACACCTGCGATGGCAAGAAGAAGGCCTACGAGTTCTTTGCCACGCAAAAGAACATGTACGTCATGGATATTCCCAACGTGCACGACGAGTCGACGCTCGTGACCTGGAAGGCCGAGGTCAAGAAGCTCGCCGCCAAGATCGAGGAAGAGTGTGGCGTCAAGATTACGCCCGAGCGTCTGAAGGCCGCCATCCACGCCGTCAACGAGAAGCGTCGCGCCCTGCAGCGCCTCGCTGCCACGCGCGCTGCCGACCCGGCGCCCATCAGCGGTCTCGACAGCCTGCTGACCGTTCAGGCCGCCTTTATGGACGACACGCCGCGTCTGACCGGAGCCATCAACGATATGGCGGCTGAGTGCGAGCAGCGTGTCGAGGCCGGCGAGGGCGTGGCGTCCAAGGGGACCAAGCGTATCCTGTACACCGGCACGCCCATGGCCGTGCCCAACTGGAAGCTGTTCAACCTCATCGAGAAGGCCGGCGGCGTTGTGGTGGGCGAGGAGTCCTGCACGGGCTCGCGCTACTACAAGGATCTGGTTGACGAGTCCGGTGAGACGGTTGACGAGATGCTCGATGCCATCGCCGAGCGTAACTTCAAGATCAACTGCGCCGTCTTTACGCCCAACGACCAGCGTATGAAGGATATTGTCCAGATGGCCAAGGACCTGCATGCCGACGGCATCGTCGACGTGGCCCTGCAGTTCTGCACGCTTTACGAGATGGAGTCGTTTGTCGTTGAGAAGGCCGCCGAGGAAGCCGGCATTCCGTTTATGCACATCACGACCGACTACGCCGGCGAGGATGCAGGCCAACTGCAAACCAGGATCGAGGCTTTCTTGGAAACCATTTAGGGGTATCCGTTCCGGCGGCTTCCCCAGGCACCCGATCTTGCCGTTCAAACCGTCGCTTACGTACCAAAATACGCGGCGTTCCTCTTTCACGGCAACCTCGGGCTCCTGGGAAAGCCGTTTCCTCGGTTGGTCAAAAGGTTTGTTAAGGAGTTATATGTCGGAAAATATTGAGCAGCCGTTGCCGCGCACGTTTGAGGAGTTCAACGAGCAGCGCAAGGCGGCGTTTATTCGTGTCAAGGATTACAAGCAGGCGGGCAATCGCCTGGTCGGCTTTTTGTGCAGCTATACGCCGCTCGAGATTATCGATGCCGCGGGGGCCGCAAGTGTCGCTCTGTGCGGTACGTCCGATGAGGTGATTCCTGAGGCCGAGAAGGTGCTGCCGGCAAATCTCTGTCCGCTCATCAAGTCGACGTACGGCTTTGCCTACTCGCAAAAGTGCCCGTTTACGTACTTTAGCGACATGATCATCGGTGAGACCACCTGCGACGGCAAGAAGAAGATGTACGAGCTACTCAACGAGCTCAAGCGCACGCACATTCTGCATCTTCCGCAGGGTCGCGATCGTGCCTACGAGCGTGAGGGCTGGTACGAGGAGTGCCGTCTGCTTAAGGAGGAGCTCGAGAACTTCTACGGTATTACGATCACCGATGACGACCTGCGCGCCGCTGTCCGTCGTCGTAATCGCCTGCGTGCCGCCCAACTCGAGATGTTTGCGCTGCAGGCCAACCAGCCGGCGGCCATGAGCGGCGTCGACCTGATGAGCACCATGTTTGCCGGTACGTTCAGCTTTGATATCGAGGCCTATACGCAGCAGCTGGAGCAAAAGGTTGTCAAGCTGCGCGAGACCTACGACGCGGGTGAGCGCCCGGTCGCGGCAGACGCCAAGCGCATTCTGATCACCGGCTGCCCGGTGGGCGGCGTGATCAACAAGATCGGCCGTACTATCGAGTCCAACGGCGGTGTGGTCGTGTGCATGGACGACTGCTCGGGCGAGCGCACGGCGGCCATGATGATCGACCCGGAGGCTCCCGACATTCTGCGCGCCATCGCCGACCGCTATCTGGATATCAACTGCTCGGTCATGACGCCCAACGACGGTCGTATGGAAAACACGCTGGCCATGTGCGAGAAGTATCACGTCGATGGCGTAGTGGAGAGCGTGCTCCAGGCGTGCCACACCTTTAACGTGGAGAGTGCACGCATGCAGGAGGCCGTCGAGGGTGCGGGCATTCCGTATATGAAGATCGAGACCGACTACAGCAACGGCGACATGGGCCAGATCGAGACTCGCATCGCCGCCTTTATCGAAACCCTCTAGCTTCCTCAGGCACCGGATCTTGCTCCTCAAACCGTCGCTTGCGTACCCAAAGTACGCTGCGCTCCTCTTTCGGGGCAATCTCCGGCACCTGAGAAACCTAGAGCTAAGGCGCCTGAACGCGCCGCTACCTTTGATGTTTAGATTGGGAGAGAGCCATGATAGGGATCGGGATTGATATCGGGTCTACGGCGGCTAAGGCTGCTGTGGTCGACGGGGAGGGTTCGGTGGCGTGGACGTGCGTGCAGCCAACCGGGTTCTCCTCGGTCGATGCTTCCGAGCGGCTGCGCGAGGCACTGGCAGCGGCCGGCTATGACGTGGCTGCCGACGACGTGCGCGTGATCGCGACCGGCTACGGCCGTGTCGCCGTGCCCTATGCGCATAAAGTCGTTACCGAGATTACCTGCCACGGTACCGGTGCCGTGCGTCTGTTTGGCGACCATGGCACCGTGGTCGATGTGGGCGGCCAGGACACCAAGGTCATCCAGCTTAAAGGAGGCCGCGTGGCAAAGTTCGCCATGAACGACAAGTGCGCTGCCGGCACGGGGCGCTTTTTGGAGATCATGGCCGACCGCCTAAGCATTTCCCAGCAGCAGATGGCCGACCTGGCGTGTTCCGGCGAGCCCACCAAGATCAGCAGCATGTGCACCGTGTTTGCCGAAAGCGAGGTTATCAGCCTGATCGGTCGCGGTGAGCCGCGCGAGAACATTGCGCGTGGCGTGATCGACAGCGTGGTTTCGCGCGTGGCGACCATGGCCGGGCAGGCCGCGGGCGCCCCGTACTACCTGACCGGTGGCCTGTGCGAGAACGCCTTCGTGGTGGAGCGGTTGGGCGAGCTACTGGGGTCGCCGGTCACCACCTCGCCCCAGGCCCGCTTTGCCGGTGCCATTGGCGCGGCGATTCGCGCGCAGGCGCTCAATTAATGCATCCGCTGCAGGCTCGCATTCATGCGTATACTGGGAGGAACTGATTGACCAATGAGAGGAGGTATCGATGGCTGACGATCAGATTAAGCTCACGTCTATGACTGCCGCGAGCGGTTGAGCCGCTAAGTTGGCTCCTGGAGCCCTCGCCCAGGTCCTGGGCGACTTACCCAATGTGCATAACGACAACCTACTCGTGGGGTTCGATACCTCCGACGATGCGAGCGTTTTTCGCGTTGGCGATAACTTGGGCCTCGTGCAGTCCATCGACTTCTTCCCGCCGATGGCCGACGATCCCTATCTGTTTGGCCAGATCGCGGCGGCAAACTCGCTGTCGGACATATACGCCATGGGTGGACGACCGAGCCATGCTATGAACCTGCTGTGCATTCCCAATTGCCTGGGCGTTGAGGTTGCCGGGCAGATTTTGGCGGGTGGCGCCGACAAATGCGTCGAGGCTGGCTGCACCATCGCGGGCGGCCACACCATCAACGACGACGAGCCCAAGTACGGCCTGTCTGTGAGCGGCTTTGTGCCACTCGACCACATGCTCGCCAACGGCGGCGCACGCGTGGGCGATGTCCTGCTGCTGACCAAGGCGATCGGCTCGGGCATCATCACCACGGCCATTAAGGGCGAGCTCATCGAGCAGGACGAGGCCGCAGTCATGTTCGACTCGATGCGCACCCTCAACGAGGCACCGATTCGTCTGGCCGAGGGACTCGAGCTTCACGGCTGTACCGACATTACGGGCTTTGGCCTGATCGGGCATGCATGCGAGATGGCCGAGGGCTCGGGCGTGCAAATCGAGCTCGCGTCGGGGGCGGTGCCGCTCTTTGACCAGGTGCTCGACATGGCGCGTCTGGGCATTATCCCCGCGGGCTCCTACCGCAACCAGGATTTCTTTGGCCCGCGCGTGGCGGCCGACGATGACCTGGAGCCGGGCATGTTGGATGCGCTGTACGATCCGCAGACCTCGGGTGGTTTGCTCATCGCGGCGCCTGCTGCCGCTGTGGATGAGCTTGCGCGCCGTCTACATGCCGAGGGGCGCATCGCCGCCGTCGTCGGTCGCGTGTGCGAGCAGGTGCCAGGCGGTCCTACCGTTCGCGTTGTCCGTTAACGACACGTTTATTGAACTCTGTACCGTTCTAAAACGATTTATTCGAAAGGAAAAACTATGTCTACCAAAATTGAAGTCAATGCCATGGGCGATGCCTGCCCGCTGCCCGTCGTCAAGACGCTTAAGGCACTCAAGCAGCTTGACGGCGAGGGTGCCGTGGTGACCTCGGTCGACAACGAGACCGCCGTCAAGAACATCTCCAAGATGGCGCAGGAGAAGGGCTGCACGGCCTCGGTCGAGAAGGTTTCTGACGCCGAGTGGCACGTGACCGTGGCGACCTCTGGCGCCGTTGCCGCGGCCGATCCCGAGCAGGATGGCGCTGCCTTCTGCGACGCCAGCGCTGGCAAGGGTAAGCTCGTCATTTCCGTCTACACAGATTGCATGGGCCGTGGCGACGACGAGCTAGGCCACAAGCTCATGAAGGCCTTCATCTTTGCCGTGACGCAGCAGGAGGAGCTGCCCGCGACCATGCTTTTCTACAACGGCGGCGCCAAGCTCACCGTCGAGGGCTCACCGGTACTCGACGACCTGAAGGGTCTGGCCGAGCAGGGCGTCGAGATCCTTACCTGTGGCACCTGCCTCGACCACTATGGCATTAGGGACCAGCTTGCAGTAGGCGAGGTCACCAACATGTACGTGATCGTGGAGAAGATGGAGCAGGCCGTGCGCGTTGTGCGCCCGTAGCGTATTGGTTGGAGTTGCCATGAGGGAGAAGCGCCCGGCGCTTGTCATCACGTTTCCCACCACGGCGGCCGCCATGGGTTGCGAGTCCCTGTGCGCTGAGCATGGTCTTCCCGGGCGAACGATTCCCGTGCCCGGGGAGGTCGCTGCCGGCTGCGGCCTGGCGTGGAAGGCGTCGCCTGCCGATGAGGAGCTGCTGCGCGGCGAGCTTGCCGCGGCGGGCGTTCCCACCGAGGGCTATACCGTGATCGATATGTGGGAGGTCGTGCGATGATCTACTTGGATAACGCGGCGACGACCATGCACAAGCCGCAGGCGGTCATCGATGCCGTGACGCAGGCGATGCGCTCGCTCGGCAATGCCGGGCGCGGCGCCGCGTCGGGTGCGCTCGATGCGGCGCGTACCATCCACGGCTGCCGCGCCAAGCTTGCGCGCTTGCTGGGCTGTCCGCGTGCTGACCATGTTTGTTTTACGCCCAACTCCACGGCGGCGCTCAACACCGCCATCAACGGGGTGGTGCGCCGCGGCGACCGTGTGGTCACGACGGTGCTCGAGCACAACTCCGTGCTGCGTCCGCTCAACCGCCTGGCGGCAGAGCAGGGCGTGACCGTTGAGCATGCGGGCTGCGACGCGAACGGCGTGCTCGACTACGACGAGCTCGAGCGGCTGGTCACGCCGGGCACGCGTGCCGTGGTGGTGACGCACGCCTCCAATGTGACCGGCAACGCGGTCGACATTGCGCGCGTGGCGGCCATGGCCCATGCGGCCGGCGCGCTTGTGATCGTCGATGCCTCGCAGTCTGCCGGCACGGTGCATATCGATATGCAGGCCATGGGGCTCGACGTTGTGTGCTTTACCGGCCACAAGGGGCTCATGGGACCCCAGGGCACCGGCGGCCTGGCCGTGGCGGAGGGCGTCGATGTGGCACCCTGGGCCATGGGCGGCACCGGTGTACACAGCTTCGATGAGCTGCAGCCGCTTGAGTGGCCCACGCGCCTTGAGGCGGGCACGCTCAACGGCCACGGCATCGCGGGCCTTTCCGCTGGTCTCGACTTTATCGAGGCCCAGGGTGGGGTCGAGGCGATTGCTGCCCACGAGTGTGCGCTTGCCGAGCGTTTCCTCGCCAGCGTTCGCGAAATACCCGGCATTGCGCTTTACGGTGTGTTTGACCAGCCCGCGCGCTCGGCGATCGTGTCGCTCAACGTTGGCGATATCGACTCTGCCGAGATCTCGGATGCGCTCATGCAAGGGTGGGGGATTGCGACGCGCCCCGGCGCCCATTGCGCTCCGCTCATGCACCGCGCGCTGGGGACCGAGCGCCAGGGCGTCGTCCGCTTCTCATTTGGGTATTTCAACACGACCGAAGAAGTCGACACGGCTATCGATGCTCTGTGCGATTTAGCCTGCTAAAGCTGCTAGAGCGTATATACTTGCGGAACGGGTGTTTTTGCCCGTCCCATTTTTTTGTTTCAACCCGAAAGGTGGACCCATGGCCTCATCCGCCTCGCGTGGTCTGCGCTCCGACCATGTCGTTACCGTCGGCATCGCCCTGTTCTCGATGCTCTTTGGCGCCGGCAACCTTATCATTCCGCCGCTGCTGGCGCTGCAAGCAGGTTCAGCCACGCCGGTCGCCATGCTCGGCTTTCTCATCGCCGCCATCGGCCTGCCCGTCATGGGCTTTATCGCCGTGGCGCTTGCCGGAACGGCGCGCGAGCTTGCCGGCCGCGTGCACCCCAAGTTCGGTGAGTTCTTTGTTGCGGCGGTGTATCTGGCCATCGGCCCGTGCCTGGCCATTCCGCGTACGAGCTCCACGGCCTTCGAGATGCTGGTGCCGCTGCTGCCCGAGGGCGTTTCGCTTGGCACGGCTCGTCTGGTGTTTGCCGTTGGCTTCTTTGTCGTCGCGTTTGCTCTCACGCTGCGCCCGGGTGTCATCACGCGCGTGCTCGGCCGCATTTCGGGCCCCGCGCTCATTGCGCTCATCGTGTTGGTCGTGGGTGCCGCCGTGGTCTCGCCACTGGGACCGGCTGCCGCGCCTCAGGCTCCCTACGATGCAGGCGCCGCCGTGCAGGGCTTTTTGACTGGCTATCAGACCATGGACCTGCTCGCGTCGCTCGCCTTCGGCATCATCATCGCCGAGACCATCCACGAGTTGGGCGTTACCGACGATAGGCGCGTGGCCTTCGAGATCTCGCGTTCGGGTGTGATCGCCGGCGTGCTCATGGCCATCATCTACTGCGGCCTGGCGCTTGCCGGAATGCAACTCGGCACGGTTATGCCCGATGCCACCAACGGCGCTGCCATCCTCGCTCGTTCGGCCTCCATGCATTTTGGGCTTGCTGGCACGGTCGTGGTCTTCGCGATCTTTTTCCTCGCCTGCATGAACGTGTGCGTCGGTCTTATTAGCTGCTGCTCGCGCTATTTCTGTGAGACGTACGTAGTTGAAGGGGGAGCGGAGGCTTCCGAGGGGGCCATGCGCCGCCCCTTCGCGATCCTTGCCTTTGTGTTCGCGGCGTTTTCGTGCGTGCTCTCCAACGTGGGCCTCGATGTGATCCTTATGTTCTCGGTGCCCATGCTTAACGCCTTGTATCCCGTCGCCATCGTGCTGGTTCTCATGGGTTTGGTACACGGCTTTTGCGACGCTCATCCGCAGGTGTGGGTCTGGGTTGGCGGTGTGGTTGCCGTGCAGAGCGTGATCACCTCGGTCCGCGATGCGTTCTTTGGGGGCACGTGGCTGCCGTTTGATGCGCTGCCGTTGGCGGATATCGGTGCCGCGTGGGCGCCGGTTGCCGTGGTGGCATTTGCGATCGGCCTGCTCCATAGTCGTTTTGTCGCACATTCGAGGAGCTAGGGTTTCTGCGCTTGCACAGGCGGGGAGTCTCCCCTATAATTTCCTTCGCTTTGGGACACGCAAGGTTTAGACCTTAGCTGCTCAACACCTTCGGGACGTGGCGCAGTTTGGTAGCGCGCCTGCTTTGGGAGCAGGATGTCGCAGGTTCAAATCCTGTCGTCCCGACCATATCTTGCGGGCGTAGTTCAATGGTAGAACCCCAGCCTTCCAAGCTGATGACGCGGGTTCGATTCCCGTCGCCCGCTCCATAGGATATCTTTAACGGCTCTGGCTCCTTTTGGTGCCAGAGCCGTTTTCATATACATGCCGGGGACCCCACATCCCCTCCTAAGTTGCGGTGAAATAGTTCCTGGATTAGCCGCAAAAGCTGTTATCCAGGAACTATTTCACCGCAACTTATTGAGGCCGAGCGGGTTGGGTCGATGATGGGTTCTGTTGCCGAGAAGATGAGGGCAGCCGGTCAGGAGTCTGTGTAGGGTTTTGTGGTTGGTATACCGTAGCCGCGCATCATGGAGCCGAACGCTTTGACATCGTAGGTGTCTGAGAGCTTGAAATGAATGACGTTGTGGCCCATGGCACGCAGGTTCGCGTCGCGCATGAGGGCAGCTCGATAGGTTTTTGCCGCAGTATGTTCCGGATCATTTTGGGCATCGTCCTCAAACTTGCCTAGTCCATGCAGCTCAGCCAGCATCCAAGAGCCGTCTGGCATCTGCCAGCCGTAATCTGCCAAATAATAGCCGGCGTTTCCCGGTCGAGTGATTTCAACCTGAAGTTCGGGAGCGGCAACTCCCGCCAGAATCATTGCCGCCCGTGCCTCGGATTCTCCACCGTTATCCGATCTGCCATCCATGTGTTCAAAAACGTCAAATGCGCGCGCGATGCCGTGCAGTCCGCGGCAGTTCGCTTGTGCATATGCACGCAATTCTTTACGCTCGACACCGTACTCACGAGCCAACCCGTCGACATAGCCTAGTGCATATCGAAAAGCGCTCGTTCGGGCGATGTCGACCACCGTGCGATATGGATCCGTTAACGTAAACGGGCCGAGCTGCCATACGTCGCCCGGCCGCCAGCGTCGGTATTCAACGAATTCGTACATATCGCGTCTGGTGGAACGCGGTAGCAGCACTTGCACCTTGTCGAGAAGCGAATATGCAGAACCGATGCCATAGAGCAGTGCCGCCGTTGCTCCACAAAACACGGCATCCGGTTCAACGACTGCAATAGCGGATGCCAATTGAAAGATGCGATCTTCGACGCCGAGGTCATTCCAATACGCGGGATCAGCGTAGACATGGTTGTAGAGTCGAATAATCATCTCTTTTTGCATGAGCGCGTAGGCACAGCGTTCATCCCATTTTTTGGTAGCTACAAACAGGTGCCCGCCATGATGGGCCTCGAATAACCGGAAGAACAGCTCTAATTGCGGTTTGGTACAGCGTTTATCATGACTCATTTTCGACCCCATGGTCTCGAGGGGGAGTGAATGACACTACGCTATCCCATATTTGGCCCGCCTGACCTTGCCATCAACTGACCAAAAGCTTGACGGGGCAGGTCAGAGTCATGAGTCGTAGCCAAACATATCGGCAAACGGTTGATTAGTGCCCCTCGGCGGCACTAAAAACCACCCTTACAGAAAGTTGCGGTGGAATAGTTCCTGAAAGGCTCGAATAAGCCTAAATCTAGGAACTATTTCACCGCAACTTAAGAGGGGATGGGGCTGAGTGGCGGGCGATGCCGTTGCCTGTCGGTTAGTGGCGGGATTGGTGGCGGAGTTTGTCGATGGTGGAGTCGGTGCTGCGGCTGCGGGATTCGGCGGCGCGGTCGCGGGCGTCGGCGGCGGTTTGGCGCTTGCGGCGGTAATCGATCATGCCTTGGATGATGGGCTTGCCAAAGCTCACGACATCATCGTTGTAGATGGCGGTTCGGGCTGCGAGGAGGCAGTCGGTAAAGTCCATATGGGTCTTGCCAAAGAGTTTGACGGCAAGGGCGACAACGGTGGGCTCGTCGACCATGACGTCATCGAGCAGCCTTTTCAAGGCCGCAGCAATCTCAACGCGGGGAACCTTATAGACGTCGCGCAGCGTGACCACGATGCGTGTGATGATTTCGGGGTAGACGCGAGCGGTGCGCGTGGCGATGACCTTGGCAGCGCGCGGTGACAGAACTTCGTCGTCGTCAAGCAGGTAGCGCAGGATGACGGTCTCGTCGATGATGGTGCTACTCATGGATATCTACTTCCTCGGGACCCAAAATCGAATCGTCGCTTTCTGTAGCAAGGTACTCAATCCAGGCATTGCGCTCCTCGGAGCGGCGATTGGGGTCCCCATATGCTTTGAGCGATCCATAGGCGGCGGTGCCGTCCTTTGAGCGCACGGCGACCGGCTGAAAGGGAAGCTTGCGCATCAAAATGCTCTGCGCGACAAATAAGCGGACAGCCTCGGCGAGCGATGTGCCCATGGCATCGTAGAGATGCTCGGCATGCTGCTTGTCTTCCTCGCGAATGCGCACCTGCAGGATGGCTCTTTTTTGAGTCGATGACATCACTGGCCCCCTTAATGAGCGTGCAATATAGTCGGTCAAATGCGGCACGTGCCGATACCTGAGCATCTTATAACTATTACTTTATTTCGCTCAAGTAAATAACCATTAACACGAATACAAGCGTAGTACATCCAAAATGAGAGTGCGTAAAAATCTCAGAGGTGTACGCATGTAATACACTCACCTTTATAGCTTATAGAGAATAATTCCAACCTGCCAAAACCCCTGCAATACACCCGTATTGCAGGGCGTATGCTCAAGTTTGCCACCTGCAACTGCGTATATTTAACCTGTATATCGTTGGAGGAATTCTATCGAAGTGCCTGTTTCGCCGCATGCACTCGATACGCCGATGCCGGACCACGGGCGGTCCGGGGCAACGTCGGCAGGGTCTCTCCGGCATGGGATTCAGGAGGGAGTGAACAACATGGGCAATAAACGAGTCGTAGCCGATTCCTCGCGCTGCATTGGGTGCCAAACCTGCATGGCGGCGTGTATCGAGGCACACGATATTCCCGGCAACATCGCCGCGCCGCGCCTGCGCGTAACGCGTACCTACGAGATCTCCGCGCCGGTGGCATGTCACCACTGCGAGGACGCTCCGTGCGCGAAGGCTTGTCCCACGGGCGCCTTGTTCTTTGATCCAAAGAACCATCGTATCGGCGTCAACGAGGACAACTGCATCGGCTGCAAGAGCTGCGTCATGGCCTGCCCCTTTGGCGCCGTGAGCGTGGCGACCACGCAGGTCCCCGTATTGATGGGCGACGTGCGCGTGGGTTCGCAGACTAAGAGCTTCGTGCTCAAGTGCGACCTGTGCGTGGACCGTCCCGGCGGTCCAGCGTGTGCCGAGGCGTGCCCGACCAAGGGCCTTACCCTGGTAGACGAGGAGCGCCTGGCAGAACTGACTGCCGAGCGTGCCCGCGCCACCATCGAAAACGAGGCGTAAGCGTTGGGGCGACAAGCCCAATGATTGTCAAATTAGTACCGAGTAATCGGTAGCAGAAAAAGGAAGGAGGGTGTCATGGAGAAGCATAAAGTGATCTGCCCGTACTGCGGCGCCGGTTGCCAGTTTAACCTCCTGGTCCAAAACGGCCAGGTCGTGGGCACCGAACCGCTCAACGGCATCACCAACCAGAGCGAGCTGTGCCTTAAGGGCATGAGCGGCTACGACTTCATCAACGACACCAAGATCTTGACTCCTCGCGTACTGCACCCGATGATCCGCCGCACTAAGGGCGCGGATCTTGAGCGCGTAAGCTGGGACGAGGCACTGGATTTCACCGCATCTAAGATGCAGGCCATAATTGACGAATATGGTCCTAACGCTGTCATGACCACCGGCTCCTCGCGAGGCGGCGGCAATGAGGCGAACTACGTCATGCAGAAGTTTACGCGTGCGTGCATCGGCACCCACAGCGTGGACAACTGCGCCCGTACTTGACACGGCCCTACTGTCCTCGGTCTGATGGACACGGTTGGTTCAGGTTGCATGTCATGCTCCATCCCCGGTATGGAGGACGCGGGCTGCATTTTCCTCTTCGGCTATAACCCTGCCGATTCGCACCCCATCGTCGCAAGGCGTATCGTGCGAGCCAAAGAAAAGGGTTGCAAGATCATCGTCGCCGACCCGCGCCATATCGAAACCGCGCGTATCGCCGATCTCTACCTTCCGATCAAGAACGGTTGCAACGTTGCGTTCCTCAACGCCTTTGCAAACTGCTTGGTCAACGATGGCCTCTACGACAAGGAATTCGTCGCCGAGCACACGAACGGCTTTGACGAGTGGTGGGAGACCATCAAGAACTACACTCCCGAATCCGTACAGGACATCACGGGTGTCGAGCCCGCGTTGATCCACCAAGCTGCCGAGATGTACGCCACGGCGAAGCCCTCTGCCATCATTGGCTGGGGCATGGGCGTATGCCAGCAGAAGCAGAACCTGAAGACGGTGCACACCATCGCCTCCATCGCCTGCGTTGCCGGCCAGATCGGCAAACCCAACTCCGGCCTCGCGCCCGTGCGCGGTCAGAATAACGTCCAGGGCTCCTGCGATATGGGCATGCTGCCCAACCTGTACCCTGGCTACCAGAAAGTCACCGACCCCGCCGCTCGCGCCAAGTTTGCCAAGGCTTGGGGTGTGCCCGAGGAAAAGCTCCCGCTCGAGGAGGGCTACAAGCTCACCGACCTGGGCCACCTGGTCGACGAGGGCAAGGTGCACTGCTTCTACAACTACGGCGAGGACCCGGTGCAGACCGAGCCCGATTCAGCCGGTATGCGCAAGACGCTCTCCGAGCTGGACCTGTTCATTTGCCAGGACATCTTTATGACGCAGACGACCATGCTCGCCGACGTCATCCTGCCTGCCACCTCTTGGGGCGAGCACGAGGGTGTCTTTACCGCATCCGACCGTAGCTTCCAGCACTTTGACGCGGCCGTTCCGCCCAAGGGCGAGTGCCGCCACGACTGGGAGATCTTCGCGGACCTGTCTACGCGCATGGGCTATCCCATGCACTACGACAACACCGAGCAGATCTGGAACGAGTGCATTAGCCTGTGCCCCAACTTTGTGGGCGCAACCTACGAGAAGATGGCTCCCGAGGGCGGTTACGCCCAGTGGCCGGTCAAGAGCACCGATGTGAACGACCACGGTACGCCCGACATGTTCGCTGGTGGCAAGTTCACCACCAAGGACGGTCGCGCCAACCTGATGGCGCACGACTGGGAGGCGCCCTCCGAGCTTCCCGACGATGAGTACCCGCTCATTCTGTGCACCGTCCGCGAGGTCGGCCACTACAGCTGCCGCTCGATGACCGGCAACTGCAAGACGCTGGCGCTGCTTGCCGACGAGCCCGGCTTTGTCCGCATGAATCCCGCGGACGCCCAGGCGCGCGGCATCAAGAACGGCGACATCGTCTCGATTCACAGCCGCCGCGGCCAGGTATACAGCCGCGCCGACGTGAGCGACCGTATCAACAAGGGCACGGTCTATATGACCTACCAGTGGTGGATCGGCAAGTGCAACGAGCTGACCATGCACAAGGTCGACCCGGTCTCGCATACGCCCGAGGACAAGTTCTCCGCCTGCCAGGTCGACGCTATTGCCGACCAGGTCTGGGCCGAGGGCGAGGTCGAGCGTCAGTACACCGAGCTCAAGCAGGCTCTGGTGGACGCCGCCGCTCCTCAGGACGTTGAGCCCGGCGTCGCCAAGTTCGACGACGAGACGCACGTGAACCAAATCGTGTAGTCCCGTTCTCGTTGGCTTTTTGGGCCGGGCGTCCCGTACGTTCGGGAGCCCGGCCCGTTATTTTGAAAGGAAGTGGGGATGAACCGCTTCATCGACATCAACCCGGAGAGGTGCATCGGCTGCGGAACATGCCAGTCCGCCTGTGCCGACGCCCACCGGATGCAGGGTCTTCAGGATACGCCGCGCCTGGCGCTCGTGAAGACCGGCGGTATTTCGGCCGCCCTTGCCTGCCACCATTGCGAGGGTGCCCCCTGCGCCGAGGTTTGCCCGGTGAATGCCATCGAGCACGATGGCGACCGCATCCACGTTAAGGAGCAGGAGTGCATCGGGTGCAGGCTGTGCGCCATCGCGTGCCCCTTCGGAGCCATCCATCCCGATGGCACGTCTATCGCCGGTGTCGCAGGCATGTGCGACCCGACGCCTTCGTATCCTAAGTCCCTGAGCAGCCTGCTTACGTGGGCTCCCGGCCAGTACACCTGCGCTGTCAAGTGCGACCTGTGCGCCTTCGATCCGGACGGCCCGCATTGTGTGGCGGCGTGCCCCACCAAGGCGCTGACCGTCATGGGCGGCGCGGCCGATCGCGAGCTCGACGAGGCCAAGCGCCTGCGCTCGATCGAAAACGGTCCGGTCGTCGACGTTACCGCTGTGGCCCAGGGCCTGTCCGAGAAAGCAGAAGGGAGCGTAAACAATGGATAGCATGACGCTGTTTATCGCATCGCTTGCCGTCTCGTGCATCGGTGCGCTCGCCTCGGTTCTGCTGATCAAGGCCGATAACGCCGCCAAGACCGCCGGCTGCCTAATCGGCGCCGTCGCCGCGGTGCTTTCATTTGTGGCCGGTATCCAGGCCGTGCTGGGCGATGTCACGTCGGTCGACACCATCGTGTTCTTCCCGTTTGCCCATTTCCAGCTGCTGCTCAATCAGCTGTCCGGCCTGTTCGTGGCGCTCATCTCGGTGCTCGCGTTTGCCGGTTCGATCTACGGTCTCAACTACTTTGATGAGTACCCGGGCAAAAAGGGCCGCGCCGGCTTCTTCTTTAACACCTTCGTGGCGTCCATGATGCTCGTCATCACCGCCGACAACGTGTTTTGGTTCCTGGTCGCCTTTGAGCTCATGTCGCTGACCTCGTACTTCCTGGTCGTGATCGAGGAGAACGAGAACTCCATCCATGGCGGTTGGCTCTACTTTGTGATCGCGCACGTGGGCTTTGTGCTCATCATGGCGAGCTTCCTCACCATGACCAACTTCGCCGGCGGCTCGTTTGCCTTTGCGGATTTCCGCGCCACGCAGTTTAGCCCTGCGGTCGCATCCGTG
Source organism: Collinsella aerofaciens (assembly GCF_015670795.1). Lineage (GTDB taxonomy): Bacteria > Actinomycetota > Coriobacteriia > Coriobacteriales > Coriobacteriaceae > Collinsella > Collinsella aerofaciens_Q. The sequence goes on from NZ_JADPCJ010000007.1 coordinate 32,687, forward strand.
TGCTTCGTGCTCGCCTTCTTTGGCTTTGGCGCCAAGGCCGGTATTATCCCGCTGCACGGCTGGCTGCCCAAGGCACATCCCGAGGCGCCGTCCAACGTGTCGGCCCTCATGTCCGGCGGCATGATCAAGATCGGTATCTTCGGTATCCTCAAGGTGGGTCTCGACCTGCTCTCCGCCTCGGGCGTTCAGGTCTGGTGGGGCCTTATGGTCATGGTCTTCGGTGCGATCTCGTCGGTCCTCGGCGTGGCCTTCGCCCTGCAGGAGCATGACATCAAGCGCCTGCTGGCCTATCACTCCGTCGAGAACATCGGCATCATTCTGCTCGGCGTCGGCGCCTCCATGGCCGCCATGGCGCTCAACTCGGTCGGCATCGCCGTCCTAGCTCTGATGGCCGCCCTCTACCACACGTTTAACCACGCGATGTTTAAGGGCGAGCTGTTCTTGGGCGCCGGTGCGCTGCTGTACTCCACGGGTACGCGCAATATGGAGAAGATGGGCGGCCTGTTCCGTCGTATGCCGGCAACGGCCATCTGCTTCCTCATTGGCGCGCTTGCCATCTCGGCCATCCCGCCCTTCAACGGCTTTGTGTCCGAGTGGTTTACCTACCAGTCGCTCTTTAATGCCGCCATGCAGGGCGACAAGGCCGTTATGATCGTGGCCGTGTTCGCCGCCGTCGCGCTCGCCATTACCGGCGCTCTGGCTGTCACGTGCTTCGTCAAGGCCTATGGCGTTTCCTTCGCCTCCGCGCCCCGCTCCGAGGCCGCGGCCAATGCCAAGGAGGTTCCCGCCCCCATGGTGTTTGCGCAGGGGCTGCTTGCGGCCATCTGCGTCGTGCTGGGCATTGGCGCTCCCGTGATCGCGCCTGTGCTGGTCGATGTCGCCGCGTCCGTGCTGCATCCGTACGGTGGCGTGTTTGCCGCCGAGGGCATGGAGCTCATGAACCAGTACTCCGGCGCTGCCACCTCCACGCCCGCGATCGCCATTGCGCTCGTGGTGCTCGTCGGCCTTGCCTGCGGTTATCGCAAGCTCAAGACCGTCGGCAAGGTGCAGAAGTCCCAGCCGTGGGCATGCGGCTATGCTCCCAACGAGCATATGCCCGTCGTGGCCACGACCTTTGCCTCCGAGGTGTCCTGGTTTATGCAGCCGCTCTACACGCTGCGCGGCCGCTGCACGGCCGTCTGCTGGTCCATCGCGCACTTCTTCCAGAAGCTCACCGATGTGGCCGAGGCTGTGGAGCCCGTACCCGACAAGGTTCTCGTCGATGCTCCGCATAAGGGTGTCGAAAAGCTCGCCGACCTCGCGACTAAGCTCGAGGGCGGCAACTACAGCATCTATATCTGCTACATCGTCGCGGCACTCGTGGTGTTCCTCGTGCTCGCCGTGCAAATGGGTTAAGGAGGGGAGAGCATGAACAACATCGTACTTGCCGTTCTGCAGGGCGTGGTCGTTATGGCCGTCGCGCCGTTCTTCTCCGGTCTCGGTCGCGTGATCCGCGCCAAGATGCACAACCGTCGCGGCCCCAGCATCATGCAGGACTACCGCGACCTGGCCAAGCTCTTTGCGCGCCCCGAGTCCCAGAGCGAGGACGCGAGCTTTGCGCTGCGCATTATGCCGCCGCTGTTCTTCGCCGTCGCCTTTATGCTCGCGATGGGCTTGCCGCTCTTTACGGCACAAAGCCCCATCCCGGTCTTTGGTGACGCCATCACCATCATGTACAGCCTGGCGCTCGCCCGCTTCTTCTTCGCCCTCTGCGGTGTGGATTCGTCCAACGCCTACGCCGGTATCGGCGGCGTTCGCGAGCTGCTCATGAGCGTGCTCATCGAGCCGTCCATGCTGCTGGCGCTGTTTGCCGCCGCCCTGGTGTGCGGCTCCACCGACATCGCCACCATGGGTCAGCACATCATGACGGGCGCCGTCGACGCGCCGGTCGCCGTGATCCTCGCCGGCATCGCCTTTGCGATTGCCTGCTACATGGAACTCGGCAAGCTGCCGTTTGACCAGGCCGAGGCCGAGCAGGAGCTTCAGGAAGGTCCGCTCGCCGAGCTTTCCGGCCCGTCGCTCGCCATGGCCAAGCTCGCCATGTCCATGAAGCAGGTCCTGGTCGTCGCCTGGTTCTGCGCGATTTTTGTCCCCTGGGGCGAGCCCGCGACCGTGGGCGTCGCCGCCGTTCTGGGCGCGGTCATCTTCCTGGTGAAGTGCCTGATCGACTTTGTCGTATGCGGCGTGATCGAGAACTCCTGCTCGCGCTCTCGTTTTAAGGTGCTTGGCAATCAGACCTGGGCCGTCGTGGGCATCGCCGTTCTGGCGTTTGTCTTCGTGGTCGTCGGCGTGTAGGAGAAGGGAGAAACAATGTCATTTGCAGTCAGTCTGTCCCTTCTCGGCTTGGTCGCTATCGCGGCCCCGATGGTGGCCTCGGTGCTCGTCGCCCTGTTCCCCCGTCCGTACGCCAAGTGGTTCAGCGTTTTGGGTGCCGCCGTCTCGACGGCCTGCACCATTGCCCTCGCCGCGAATTTCGCTGGCGGCGGCATGCCCGACACGCAGGTCCCCCTGATCTCGTTTGGGCAGACCCTCGTCATGGGATTCACCTTCGATCGCATGAGCACGCTGCTCGCGCCCGCCTTTGTGGGTATCGGCCTGCTTGTCGTGATCTATTCGATTCCCTATATGAGCGAGAATAACCGTGAGCATCCCGACGCGCCGCGTCGTCGCTTCTACGCGTACCTCGCGACCTTCATCGGTGCCATGGCCGGCCTTGTGTACAGCTCGACCCTTTTGGGCCAGCTCGTGTTCTTTGAGATCACGGGTGCGTGCTCTTGGGGCCTCATTAGCTACTACATGACGCCTACGGCTAAGAAGGCCGGCATGAAGGCCCTGATCATCACGCATATCGGTGCGCTCGGCCTGTATCTGGGCGCCGCCATCGTGTTTGCCCACACCGGCACCTTCGCCATTACCGCGATTGCCGGCCTCGATGCCAAGCTCAAGGCTATCGTCCTCTTGCTCGTGCTGTTTGCAGCCTGGGCCAAGTCCGCACAGGTTCCCATGTACATGTGGCTGCCTTCGGCCATGGAGGCGCCGACGCCCGTTTCGGCCTACCTGCATGGCGCCTCGATGGTCAAGGTCGGCGTGTGCGTGTTCGCGCGCGCGCTCGTCTCTGCCGGCGAGATTCCCGAGATCGTGGGCTGGGTCGCCATTGTCGACGCCATGGTCACCATGCTCTTTGGTTTCCTGATGTACCTGCCGCAAAAGGACATGAAGCGTCTGCTGGCCTTCTCCACGATCGCCCAGCTCTCCTATGTGTTCTTTGGTCTGGGCCTTTCGGTCTTTGGCAGCCAGCTGGCCTTTGACGGCGCCGTGTGCCACATCTTTAACCACGCCTTCGCCAAGACGCTGTTCTTCCTGATCGCCGGATCGTTCTCCTTTACGCTCGGCACGCGTATGCTGCCCAAGCTTCGCGGCATCGTAAAGAAGTACCCGATCTCGGGCGTGGGCTTTGGTGTCGCGGCACTCGCCATTGCCGGCGTGCCGCCCATGAACACGTTCTTCTCGAAGTTCCAGATTATCGCCGGCGGCTTTTCCGTGGGTGCCGGCAACGTCGCGATCCTGGTGCTCGTGTGCATTATGGTCGCCGAGACCGTCGCCACCTTTGCCTGGTTCCTCAAGTGGATGGGCTATTGCCTGCCCGGCGACCCGAGCGACGAGGTCGCTGCGGGAGCCCCGCTTCCCCGTGCGATGGCGTTCGTGTTCATCGTGCTCATCATCATGGTTATCGTCAGCGGCCCGCTTTCGGCCAGCTGGATCGGTTAGGAGGTAGAACGACATGGGTTATTCGATCGTCAACATCCTTGGCGGCCTTCTGATCGTCACGTCCACCATGGTGGTTGTCTCCAAGAACATCAAGCATGCCATCAGCTGGTATGCGGTGCAGTCGCTGGTGCTCGTGGGGCTTCTCGCCACGCTCGGTGTCACCACCGGTGCGCAGGAGCTGCTTATGTGGGCCGGATCTGCCTTTATCACTAAGGTCGTCCTGGTCCCTTACATCCTCAACCGCGCATACAAGAAGATGGGCGAGCCGAGCGACGCATCGCTCAAGGCCGGCCTTAAGCCCGCGTGGGCCATTTGCATCATCGCCGTCGAGGTCGCGATCTGCTTTGCCGTCGTGACGCAGATCAGCCTGCCCACGGCCGAGGTCGCAACGCCTGCGCTCGCTATTAGCTTCGCTCACTTCTTTGTGGGCCTCACCTGCATCATTTCGCAGCGCAACATCATGAAGCAGATCTTTGGATACTGCCTTATGGAAAACGGCAGCCATGTGACGCTCGCGCTCTTGGCCCCCACCGCTCCCGAGATCATCGAGATCGGTATCGCCACCGACGCCATCTTTGCCGTCATCATCATGTCCATCGTCGTGCGTCGCATTTGGGACGACTCCCACTCGCTCGATGCGCGCGACCTGTCCGAGCTGAGGGGGTAGTCCATGGAAACGTTGATTTTCGCCCTGCTCGCGACTCCTTTGGTGTTCTCGCTGGTCATGGCTTTTTTGCCCAAGAACACGTCCTATAACGTGTTTGCGGGTCTCAACCTGGTCTCCGTCGCAGCCGTCCTGGTGCTGTCGATTATGACGGCCGGTGACGTCCTTATGAGCGGCGACACCGCGAGCGCTCTTGGCCTGTGGTTTCACCTCGATTCGCTGGGCGCCATCTTTGTGCTGCTCATCGGCTTTATCGGTTTTCTTACGGGGCTGTTCTCGCTGCCCTATGAAAAGGCCGATATCGAGGAGGGCTCCATGCCCGCCGAGCGCACCAAGCAGTATTTTGCGCTGTTTAGCCTGTTTGTGTTCACCATGCTGCTCGCGTGCCTGTCCAACAACATGATCCTCACGTGGGCCGCCGTGGAGGCAACCACGCTTTCTACCGTGTTCCTCGTGGGTATCTACAAGAACAAGACGGCCCTCGAGGCTTCTTGGAAGTATGCGATGGTCTGCACTGCCGGCGTGGCCTTCGGCCTGTTCGGTACGCTGCTGATCTACGCCAACGCCGCCGACGTGATTCCCAATGCCCACGAGGCCGCGTTCCTGTCGTGCGTGCTGCCGTATGCCGACCAGTTCGACCCGACGCTCATGCGCCTCGCCTTTGCGTTTATCGTGATCGGCTTTGGCACCAAGGCCGGCCTGTTCCCCATGCACACTTGGCTGCCCGATGCCCACTCCCAGGCCCCGAGCCCTGTCTCGGCCCTGCTCTCGGGCGTGCTGCTTAAGTGCGCCATGCTTGTGATCATGCGCTTCTACGGCTTTACCATCCAGGCCGTGGGCGCCGAGTATCCGCAACTTTTGCTGCTGATCGTCGGCACGCTGTCCATTTTGGTGGCGGCACTCTCGATGTTTCGCCAGGACGACCTCAAGCGCCGCTTTGCGTACTCGTCTGTGGAGAACGTGGGCGTTATCGCCCTGTGCCTGGGTATCGGTGGCCCGCTGGGTATCGCCGCGGCCCTGCTGCACTGTGTGTTCCACGGCTTTACCAAGACGCTTGCCTTCTGCGTGTCCGGCAACATCCAGCACGCCTTTGGCACGCGTAGCCTGGCCAAGATTCAGGGTATCGTCGAGGTTGCCCCCGCAACAGCCGCGCTCGCCGTCCTGGCGCTGCTCGGTCTTGGTGCCTTCCCGCCCTTTGGCATGTTTATCTCTGAGTTCCTGACTTTTGTCGCCGGTGTTACCGCCGGTCCCATGTGGCTGGTTGTCGTGGTCGCCCTCGGTCTTACCGTGGCCATCTCCGCGCTCACCCGCATCGCACTCAAGTCGGTATTCGGCCATGCGCCCCAGGGCATGGATAAGCATGAGGTCCCGGCGCTCATGCTTATCCCCGAAATCATCCTGGCTGTCATGATCTTGTGGTTTGGCATCGCCACCCCGCTGCCCCTTGTGCACGGTGTGGAGACCGCGACCGGCATCGTGCTCGAGCAGAGCACCGAGGAACTTCACGCGACGCCGATGTACCGCGCTGTGTTCGGTACCGAGACCGCTCAGAGCGAGGTGGAGTAACGAATGATTGAAACTGAGAACAAGGTGTATGCCCGCCGCTGCGAGAGCCATGTCGAGGCCCTGCGCCGCGCCGTTCCGGGCTGCATCGAGAAGGTCGAGTGGCAGTGCGAGGACCAGCTGACGATCACCGTCAAGCAGGACAAGCTGCCCGAGGCCGTCCACTACCTGTACTACGAGCGCTACGGCTGGATTCCCGTGATCATCGGCAACGATGAGCGCAGCCTGTGCGGCCGTTACGCCGTGTACTACGTCATCTCCATGGAGGGGGAGGATCCCGGCTGGGTGACCGTCCGCGCCGAGGTCGATCCCGCCAAGATGACGTTCCCGTCCGTGACGCCGTTCGTCCCCGCCTGCGTGTGGGGCGAGCGCGAGCTGCGCGACATGTTCGGCCTGATTCCCGAGGGTCTGCCCGATCGTCGCCGCCTGGTGTTGCCCGATGACTGGCCCAGCGGCCTGTACCCGCTGCGCAAGGACTCCATGGACTACCGCTTCCGTCCCGCTCCCGCGAGCGACATGGAAAACTACGAGTTCTTGGCCGACACCAAGGGCAAGGAGACCACGCTCGTCCCCATGGGCCCGTTGCACATTACCTCCGACGAGCCCGGCCACTTCCGCCTGTTCGTTGAGGGCGAGACGATCGTCGACGCCGACTACCGTCTGTTCTACGTGCACCGCGGCATGGAGAAGGTCGCCGAGACGCGCCTGAACTATGACGCCGTGACGTTCCTCGCCGACCGCATCTGCGGCATCTGCGGCTGCGCCCACTCGGTGGCCTATGCCGAGGCCGTCGAGCGCGCCCAGGGCATTCATGTCCCGCCGCGCGCCCAGTACATCCGCGCCATCATGCTCGAGGTCGAGCGCCTGCACTCGCATCTGCTCAACATTGGCCTGGCGTCGCACTACACGGGCTTCGACTCCGGCTTCCAGCAGTTCTTCCGCGTCCGCGAGAAGTCCATGGACCTGGCCGAGAAGCTCTCCGGTCACCGCAAGACCTACGGCCTCAACGTGATCGGCGGTGTGCGTCGCGACATTTTGGCCGAGCAGAAGCTCTCCACGCTCACGACCATCCACCAGCTGCGCTCCGAGGTTCAGGAGCTCGTCGACGTCTTGCTCTCCACGCCCAACTTTATTGAGCGTACGAGTGGCATCGGCATTCTGGACCGCAAGATCGCACGCGACTTCTCGCCGGTCGGCCCGCTCATGCGTGGCTCGGGCTATGCCCGCGACGTGCGCTTTGACCATCCCTTCGACGGCTACGCCGATCCGGATGTTCAGAAGATGCATGCTGCTACGGCAGACACCTGCGATGCCTTCGGCCGCACCGCCGTCCGCATCCAGGAGGTCTACGATTCGATTGACATGATCGAGACCATGCTCGAGAACTGCCCGTCGGGTCCCATCCTTACCACGGATTGGGAGTACACCCCGCACAAGTACGCCATCGGCGCCACCGAGGCTCCGCGTGGCGAGGACGTGCACTGGGCCATGCTCGGCAACAACCAGAAGTGCTACCGTTGGCGCGCCAAGGCGGCCACGTACAGCAACTGGCCGGTCCTGCGCTACATGTTCCGCGGCAACACCGTGGGCGACGCGGCGCTGATCGTCGGCTCGCTCGACCCGTGCTACTCCTGCACCGACCGCGTGACGGTGACCGATGTCGCCGCCAAGCGCGACCACGTGCTCGACAAGGAGCAGTTCGAGAACGTCTGGCGCGACAAGTCGCCGCTTGCGGGCGAGGGCACCATGGCCGCTCCGCTCGATGAGGAGGCGCTCTAATATGCTGAAGCTTTGGAAGGTTAACGCCAAGGCCGGCGACGCGACGGTCAAGTACCCGTTTGCGCCGTTCCCCACCAACAAGGACATGCGCGGCAAACCCGAGCACAATGCCGAGCTCTGCATCGCCTGCGGTGCCTGCGGCGTGGCGTGCCCGGCCGATGCCATTCGCATGGACACCGACCTTGCGGCCGACACCATCACCTGGTCGATCGACTACGGCCGCTGCATCTTTTGCGGTCGCTGTGAGGAAGCCTGCCCCATGGAGGCCATCAAGCTCACCGAGGAGTTTGAGCTGGCCGTCATGAGCAAGGACGACCTTACCAGCAAGAGCGTCTATACGCTCGAGCACTGCTCGCGGTGCGGCAAGCCGTTTGCCCCGCACAAGGAGATCGACTATGCCAAGCGCCTGCTGCAAAAGGCCGGCGGCATGGAGGCCGAGCAGGCTGCCCGCACCGTCGGTATGTGCCAGGAGTGCAAGCGCGAGCTCGACGCCCTGCGCGCCGCCTCGGCCGTAAAGACCGGCAACGCTGCCGGCATGGCTGCCAACGAGACGCTTGCGTCCGGCGAGCCCCAGGGCCCCGGCATGGAGTATCTGGGCGGCCATGGCGTGAACCCGGAGTATATCGACCGCGAGCTCAACCCCGATGCGCCCGAGATTCCCGCCGGTCCGGCGCCGGTCGAGGGCATCATCATGGATTTTGAAACGAAGGAGGAGTAACCATGGCCGAACCCACGCTTTTGCCCGAGCGGCTTCAGTACCGCCCGACCAAGATCGAGCTCGACGAGAGCATCGAGAAGGCCAAGGCGACCCTTCTTAAGAAGATCAAGCGCTCGGTGTACGTCTACCGCGTCGACTGCGGCGGCTGCAACGGCTGCGAGATCGAGATCTTCGGTTCCATCACGCCCGTCTTCGACGTCGAGCGCTTTGGCATCAAGGTCGTGCCTTCGCCCCGTCACGCCGATGTGCTGCTGTACACCGGCGCCGTGACGCGTGCCATGCGCATGCCGGCCCTGCGCGCCTTTGAGGCCGCACCCGATCCCAAGATTGTGGTGTCCTACGGCGCGTGCGGCTGCACCGGCGGCATCTTCTACGACAACTACTGCGTCTGGGGCGGCACGGATAAGATTCTGCCGGTCGATGTCTATATCCCCGGCTGCCCGCCCAGCCCCGCGCAGACCGTCTACGGCTTTGCCATGGCGCTCGGTCTGCTGGACCAAAAGCTCCATGCCGAGACCACGGTGGAGGCCGCCGGCGAGCAGGCCGATATCCTGCACCCCGGCGTGCCGTACAAGCTGCGCGTTGCCATCGAGCGCGAGGCTCGCGCCATGAGCGGCTACCGTTACGGCCGCGACCTGGCCAACGAGTTTATGGATACGCTCGAGGGCGCGCCCAAGGGCGATATCCACGGTGCCATGGCGCTGCTCATCGACAAGCAGGATGATCCTCGCCGTGTTGAGGTGTACTCGGCGCTGCAGGATCTGGTGCTGGCCGGAGGTCGCTAGATGGAGCTCACGGACCGCTCTGGTTACTTTGCGGGCCCCGGCATGCTCGGCGGCTCTTTTGGCGATGCCTCGCGCGCAAGCGACGAGGCCGCCGAGGGCGTCGCCGACCCCTGCCTGGGCCACGCGCCCGACCAGGTGGTCTTCTATGAGCTCACACGTAAGTTTGTGGAGACCGAGGAAGACGTTCCCCAGGAGGCCTGCGACGTGCTGTACTACACGCTCGCCGTGGGCCACCACACCGGCGTGCTCGACTGCTTTGAGCCGCGCCTGTCGGTGCCGGTGAACGTGTTCTATTCGCTCGTCGACGCGCTGCCGGAGGGGGAGGCCAAGACCAAGTTTGAGGCCATCCGCTCCTTTGGCGAGTGCCAGCTCGACAAGGCGGCCGTGCCGTCGCTGCTCGAGGCCTGTGACACGCTGCTCGATGAGCGCGGTTTTCGCGGGTCGGCCAAGGCCGGCATCTCGGTGTTCGATGACGACTTTGGCCTGCATGCCCAGCAGGTCGCGTTCTTAATGAAGTTTCGCGATCTGGTGGAGCGCGTGCGCGATGTGTCGGGCGTGTATCTGACGGGAAGGTTGCAGTAATGGGTCGCGTTGTGGATGGGCGTGTGAACGGCGCCCCGTTTGCGGGCATCGTGCTCACGGCGGGAAGCGTGCTGCGCGCCGACGATGCCGCCGGCCCCGTGCTCTCCAAAAAGATGGAGGACGCGCCCATCGCCGGTTGGTACACCATCGACGGTGGCCAAACGCCCGAGGACGACATCATCGAGGTCAAGCGCGAGCGTCCGCCGCGTCTGGTTTTGGTCGATGCCGCCGACATGGCGCTGCCCGTCGGCGCCATCCGCTTGCTCGACAAGCGCGATGTGGCCCGCAAGTCGATGTTCACCACGCATTCGCTTCCCTTGTCGATTCTGATCGAAGAGATTGAGCAATCGTGCGAAGATATCGTCTTCATAGGGATTCAGCCGGGCGACACGGAGTTCTACAACCCCATGTCCCCGGAAGTCTTTGACGCCGTCGACGCCGTGTACGACGCCGTGGCCGCCAACGACTTTTCCCACTTTGTCCGCTTGGGGCAAGAGCAGTAGGAGCACTTGTTCCATTTTGTTAGGAAAGAAGTGATTGACATGGCAGATTCCAAGGTGGAGTATCCCGCTCCCGATTGCCTGGCGCCCGCCGCGATCGAGGCCAAGACCGAGGTCGCCGGCGTGACCAAGGCTAACCTGCCGGTCGCTAAGGCCTTTCTGTTGGCAATGTTCGCTGGTGCGTTCATCGCCTTCGGCGGCCTGTTCTTTACGGTGTTTTTGAGCGATAGCACGCTGGGCTGGGGTGCGCAGCGCGTCGTGGGCGGCTTGTGCTTTTGCCTGGGCCTGGTGCTGGTACTGGTGTGCGGCGCCGAGCTGTTTACCGGCAATTCGCTTATGGTCTGCGCGCTCAAGAGCAAAAAGATCACCCTGGCTCAGATGCTCAAGGCATGGGTCGTCGTGTGGGTCGGTAATTTCGTCGGTGCCCTGCTTATCGTCTTTTTGGTGTACATGGCCGGCATTTACAAGCTCAACGGCGAGGCGGTCGCCAATTCTATGGTGAGCGTCGCCGCCGGCAAGGTGACGATCGACTGGGTGACGATCTTCTTCCGCGGCATCCTGTGCAACATCTTTGTGTGCCTGGCCGTGTGGATCGGTACCGCTGGCAAGACCGTGGTCGATAAGGTTGTGGGCATTCTGCTGCCCATCGCTGCCTTTGTGGCCTGCGGTTTTGAGCACTGTGTCGCCAACATGTACTTTTTGCCTATGGGTGCCGTGATGCATGCGTGCGGCTATGGTGCCAAGGTCGCCGGCGCCGATGCGCTCAACGCTGCGGGCATTGCGTTTAACCTGTCCGCCGCCACCCTGGGCAACATCGTGGGCGGCGCGGTTCTGGTCGCGCTCGGCTACTGGTTTATCTACGCCAAGAAGTCCGAGGCGTAAGGTACCGTCTGTTTGACGTTGGGCCTCCCGCGGGGCGTTGCCGTGCGGGAGGCTTTTTGGGTCTGGGACTCGTTGTCGGACTGTTGGCCTGTTGTGTTTGGCTGGTGAAAGGGGTAATCGAGATGGCATCTGCTGTGGAGCGTAACGGTCGCGCCGTGGTGACGACATGCGGGGGATGCTATGCCGATTGCGCCTTTGCGGCACGCGTTGAGGACGGGCGTGTGGTGGCTGAGTTGCCGGTTGTGGGGCATCCGTGCGTGGCGCGTGCCCTGTGCGCCCGCGGACGGCATCGCCTGGACATGCCGTTTGACGAGCGCGACCGGATTTTGCATCCCATGCGACGCCGCCGGGATGGTTCGGGGTTTGATGCGATTACCTGGGGCGAGGCGTTCGCGCAGATTGCCGAGCGTCTTTTGGGGATTATTGACGAGTGCGGGCCTCGTGCGCTGGGCATGACGCTCGGCGTTCCCTCGTTCGATCGCTACTGGGCCTATCGCCTTATGCATGCGCTGGGCTCGCCCAACGTATACGGTGCAGACGGTGCCTGCGAGGTGAGCCGTCTCACCGGCTGGGAGCACAGCCTGGGCTATAGTCCCGCCTCCGATCTGGCGCATACCGATTGCATCATGTACCTGGGGCGTTCCATCGTCGATTCGTCGACGATGGGGGCCGTTGATGCGCTCAACGATGCCCGTCGCCGTGGGGCGAAGATTATCGTGGTCGACCCCCGGCGCAGTGGCTCGGCTGCGCTTGCCGACCGCTGGCTGCGCGTGCGTCCGGGCTGCGACCTGGCGCTGCTGTTGGGTATCGCCCATGTCTTGATTGCCGAGGACCTGTATGATCAAGAGTTCGTGACCCGCTATACCATGGGTTTTGACGAGCTGGCGCAGGCGGCCCGTGCTTGGACGCCCGAGTGGGCCGAGTCGATGTGCGACGTGCCGGCCGCAGAGATTGCCGCCACGGCGCGCGATCTAGCTGCCGCCGCGCCTGCCGCCGTGGTAGATGCGGGCTTTCATGGCGGCATCGGTATCGCGTATGCCAATAGCACCCAGACCGCGCGCGCGATTTGTCTGGTCGATGTGCTGCTGGGCTGCATCGGACACGCGGGCGGCGCGCTCAATCCACCCACGCCGCTTGCGTTGGGCGATTTGGACCCTGCGCGTTTCGCGACGCCGTCGATGCCACGTGAGCCCAAGTTGGGGTCCGAGCGCTATCCACTGGTCGATCCGGTGCGCGGTCTGTGTACGACCATCGGTCAGTCGATTCTTGCCGGCGATTTGCGTGGGCTCATCGTCTATGCCAGTAACCCTGGTGCGGGCTATGGCAATGCGCAGGCTTGGTTGGGCATCTTGCAGCAGCTCGACTTGCTCGTGACGATTGATATTCGCTGGTCCGAGACAGCGCGCGCTTCTGACTTCGTGCTGCCCGACGTGACGTATCTGGAGGCTGACCGCGGCGTGGGAACGGTGACAGGCGCCAACGATGCGCGCGTGTTCTACCGCAACGCCGTGCTGCCTGTGCAGCATGACGACACACGTCCCGGTCGGGAGATTTTTGCCGGTCTGGCGCGGGCGTGTGGCGTGGGCGAGTACTTCCAGTTTACGTCTGACGATTTGGCGGCTGCCCAGGTGGCGCCTTTTGGGATCGATCTGGACGAGCTCATGGAGTGCGGCTGGGCCGATACGGGCATGACGCTGCCGACGCGCACGGGTGAGCCGGTGATTCCGCTTGCCGGCGGAAAGATTGCGCTGGCAAGCGACATATGGGAACGAGCCGGCCTGGGTCGTGTACCCAACTGGATCGCTCCCATGGTGGAGCCTGGCCCGGGGATGTTTCGCCTCATTAGCGGCAACCGTCCCTTTGAGTCGCACACCTCGCGAAGGCTTGCAGCCCAAGGTGCCGCCGAGGCTGGGTCGGACCTGGATGCCGTGCAGATGAATGCCGATGCTGCTGCGCACATGGGTATCGCCGACGGTGAGATCGTCGAACTCGTGAGCGATATGGGCCGCGACCGCGTGCGCGTGGAGACGACGCCGTATCTGCATCCGGCGTGCATCTTCACCTCGGCCGCCCCCGGTGGGCGTTCGTTTGGCGCCGATGCCGGTGGCGCTCAGACCCTGGGCGTCGGGCCACTCGACCACACGCCGCTGCGCTGGGACCCGTTGACGGGTGCCGCGCTTACTCAGGAAAACGCCGTTCGCGTGGAAAAGATTGTCGCGTGCGGGGATAATGACGAGTAATTGACTCAGCCGATCGAATTGGCTGATAGTTTGACGTTCGAACGATTGATTCACCTTTGGTTTTGAAAGGTCGCACATGAGCGATAGCCAGAACATGTCCGATGAGGTACGCGCCCGCCTTCGCGCTATTCCTTCCGTCAACGAGCTGCTCGCAGAGTGGCCGGTTGTGAAGGCGGCGGGGGAGACCTGCGACGCGGTGGTGCATGCCGCCGTCACGGCCGAGCTCGATGGGGAGCGCGCCGCTATCCGTGCCGGCGCCGCCCCGCGTTCCAAGCGCGAGCTGGCCTCGGCCATCGAGTGGCGTGCGCATCGCTCCGCGCTGCCGAGCCTGCGTCCCGCCGTTAACGCCACGGGTGTGGTTATCCATACCAACTTGGGTCGCGCCCCGCTCGCGGAGTCGGCCGCCAAGGCCGTGGCCGAGGTTGCGCGCGGCTACAGCACGCTCGAGTACAGCGTGGATACCTGCTCGCGCGGGTCGCGCAAGGAGCACGCCGCGCAGCTCATCCGCTCGCTTACCGGTGCCGAGGACGCGCTGGTCGTTAACAATAACGCCGCCGCCGTGCTGCTGGTGCTGGCGACCCATGCCGCAGGCAAGGAGGTCATCGTCAGCCGCGGCGAGCTTGTCGAGATCGGCGGCAGCTTCCGCATCCCCGATGTCATGGCGGCTTCGGGCGCCAAGCTCGTCGAGGTCGGCGCCACCAACCGCACGCATTTGAGCGACTACGAGAGCGCCATCACGCCCGATACGGCGATGATCCTCAAGGTCCATCCTTCCAACTATCGCATCGAGGGTTTCCACGAGGAGGTAGGTTCTCGGGAACTTGCGGCGCTTGCTCACAAGCATGGCCTGTTGTTCTACGAGGACCAGGGATCGGGCGCGCTGTTGCCCGATGACATCCTGGTGCGCGGCGGCGAGGAAACCACGCCGGCTTCGGTTTCGGCAGGGCTCGATCTGGTGTCGTGCTCGGGCGATAAACTGCTCGGTGCCGCACAGGCGGGCATTATCATGGGTCGTCGCGATCTGGTCCAGGCCTGCGGGTCGCATCCGCTTATGCGTGCCCTGCGTCCGGGCAAGCTCGCACTGGCGGCGCTCGAGGCTACACTGCGCATTTACATGGACGGGGCGGATGTGGCCCATCGAGAGGTGCCGGTGCTCAACATGCTCACGCTTCCGCAGGCTCATCTGGAGCGCCGCGCACGCAAGCTGCGCGAGCTGATGGTGGCGGGCCTCGATAAGGCTGGCTGCCCGTGTGCCGTTGAGTTGGAGATTGTCGAGGAATCGTCGACCCCCGGTGGCGGCTCGCTGCCAACCGTGGAGCTGCCCACGATGTGCGTTGCCGTGCGTCTTGTTGACGAGCGCCTGACGGTCGACGCGCTCAAGCGCTCGCTTGTCCAGGACTTCGACACGCCGGTCGTCACGCGCGCCTCGCACGATCGCGTCCTGTTTGACGTGCGCACGCTCGTGGGCGACCGAGATATCGAGACGGCGGCATCGACGCTTGCCGCATGCGTTGAGAAGGCGATTGCTCGATGAGTGAGGTTCAGGCGCTGGTGGAGTGTCCCGTTATCATTGGCACGGCGGGCCACGTCGACCACGGTAAGTCGGCACTGATCGAGGCGTTGACCGGCAAGAATCCCGACCGTCTTGAGGTTGAGCGCCGTCGCGGTATGACCGTGGAGCTGGGCTTTGGCGAGCTGGCGCTGCCGAGCGGCAAGATCGTCGGCCTGGTCGACGTGCCGGGGCATGCCCATTACCTGCGCGCCATGGTGCAGGGTGCGACGGGTATCGACGTTGCCGTGCTGGTGGTTTCGGCCGTCGAGGGCGTGATGCCGCAGACCCGCGAGCACGTGCATGTGCTGGAGCTGCTGGGCGTTACGCACATGGTGGTCGCGCTGACGATGTGCGACCTGGCCGATAGCGAGATGGTTGATCTGGCCGAGCTCGATGTCGATGACTTTTTGTCGGGTACTGTGTTTGCGGGCGCGCCAATTGTGCCCGTGTCGTCTAAGACGGGCGAGGGGATTGACGGGCTGCTTGCGGTGCTCGACGAGCAGGTGGGTGTCTGCTGGGATACCTGTCGCGAGCGTGCCGAGCGGAGCGATGCCGCGCCGCGCCTGCCGATTGACCGCTGCTTTACGATCAAGGGCGCCGGCACCGTCGTGACGGGAACGCTGCACGATGCGCCGGTTGCGGTGGGCGATGAGCTCGTCGCGCTGCCGTCGCGCACGGTCTGCCGCGTACGCGGGATCCGGGTGCATGGCGACACGCAGCAGGCGTTGCCCGGTCAGCGTGTGGCGCTCAACTTGGTGGGCGATGCTGTCGCCGCGCTCGATCGCGGCGAGATGCTCGGCGTGGAGGGCCGTTTTGGCCAGACGCTGCGCTTTATGATGACGTTTACCTACCTGGGCCGCGAGGGCGCTAAACCGCGTGTGCTCGAGTCGGGCGCGCGCGTGCATGTGATGGCGGGTACGGCCGAGGTTGTCGGCCGCATCATGCTTATGGAGGGCGAGGCCCCCATGGCGGTGGGCGAGACCCGTATTGTTCAGGTGCGCTTGGAAAACTCGCTGCCGCTGCGTGCCGGGGACCATGCTGTGGTGCTGTCCTATTCGCCCGTGATGCTTATTGGCGGCGGGTGTGTGCTGCTTTCGCGCTGCCGTCGCTCGCGCGAGCTTGCCGAAGGAGAGCGTGCGCTGTATGTGGCGCTTGAGGCCGGCGATACCGCCGCTGGTGTTGAGGCGTGGCTGGCGCTGCAGACGTTGCCGGTCGTGGCTGCCGACGTTGCCGCGGCGCTGGATCTTGTTTCCGGTGGAGTCGATGCCGCGTTGAACGAGTTGGTGGCGCGAGGTGCTGTGTGCGAGCTTGCCGGCTCGGATGGCTCGCTGTATGCAGATGCTTCCGCGCTTGACGCTGCGATGGATGCACTGGCGGCGACCCTGACCGCCATGCACGCGGCGGCTCCCAAGGAGACGGGCTTTACGCCCGGCGCCGTTGCCCATGCTGCGTGGCCTGCCGCTGATGAAGGCGTTGCCGCGGCCCTGATTGCCGAGGGCAGCTCCCGTGGCGTGTGCGCCGCCGAGGGTGCCGAGGTATTCGATCCGCATTCGGCCGCCGCGGCGGCACGCGTGGTGCGAGAGGCTTGCGAGCGCATCGTCGCGCTGCTTGACGAGGCTGGCCTGGATGCACCGGCGCTTCCCGAGGTGGGCGAACAGCTGCAGCTCGGTCGCGACACCATGACGCGTGCCCTGCGCGAGCTTTCGCTCAACCGCTCGATCGTGAAGGTCGAGCGCGACGTTGCCCTGTCTGCTGCCACCGAGGCCCATGCGAGTGAGCTCGTTGCCGCCGCCATCGCCGATGCCGGTGGCGCTGCCACCACGAGTGTATTGCGCGAGGCCCTAGGCGTGTCGCGCAAACGCGCCATCAGCATCTTGGAGCACCTGGATGCCGTCCGCTTTACGGTGCTCGACAAGGATGCCGGCGGCCTGCGCTCCCTGCGCTAGATTGACTGCTCGGTTTGGTAAAATACCGCCGCACTTGGGAACGGATGGGCTCCGGTGGGCTCCGCGGTCCTCAAAACCGTTGCGAGGCGTGCAAAACGTCTTGGATGTGTTCGATTCACATACGTTCCCGCCATACGCTACCAGCGCTTTTGTGCTCGCGGTCTTGCTGCGTGCCGCAAAGGCGCTGTTTTGTTTTTGCATGGGTTTGCCGTGCCGCCCGCTTTATCGGCGACGGTATTTGGCTTCGTGTGCTGGGTTTTGAGCATGCCGATGGGGGTGGTTTGCCGTATGACTACCGTAAGACGGGCCGATCTTTCTTGTGTCGTCCAGGCGGGCGGGTTGTCGTCGCGCATGGGCTGCGATAAGGCGCGCATGGCGTTTTGCGGCGAGCCGCTCATCGAGCGCGTGCTGGGCCGGCTGGCGCCAGTTGCTGGCGAGTTGGTCGTGACGACGTCGCGTCCCAGCGAGCTTGCCTATCTTGAGGAGCGCGCGTTTGGCGGCCTGGTGCCGCGTGTGGTGGCGGACCTTGAAGGCTCGGCGGGCGCCATGCGCGGCATCGCGAGCTCGTTGGCTGCGGCTCGGCTGCCTCTCGTGGCGATCGTTGCCTGCGATATGCCGTTTGTCTCGCCGGAACTCATCGGCGCGCTTGCCGATCGTGTTGAGGCCGAGGTGCTCGACGTGTGCGTGCCGCGCGAGGAGCGGGGGATTGAGCCGCTTTGCGCCGTCTGGCGCCGTGACGCGTGTGTGCCGGTTGCCCAAGAGCTGCTTGCCTGCGACCGCCAGCGCATTCGCTGCCTGATCAATCGCGTTCAGGCTGGTTATATGGATGAGCCACAAATCGTTAAGGCCGCAGGCTCGACGCTCTGCTTCGAAAACGTCAATACACCCGAGGAGTTTGCGGCAGCCGAGCTGCTCGCCTAGACGATTGGAGTTGCCATGTCTCACGATATTTGCCCTGACACGGGAGAGCCTTGCACTTGCGATGGTTCCGAGCCCTGTACCTGCGGCTGCGGTGGCTGCGGACATACTGCGGAAGAGGAAGCGGCCGCTGCGGCGTATCGTGAGGCACACCGCGAAGGCCCGTCCGGTGATGCCCTCGACCACGAGCGCAAGATTATCGTGTCGTTTGACAGCACCTTCGATGTGATGGAATGCGAGCAGCTGTGCCTGGATGCCGGCGTGCCCGGGCGCATTATGCCTTTGCCCGGCTCCATTACCGCCGGCTGCGGGCTGTGCTGGGCCATGCCGTTCTCGGGCGATGCGCTCGCTGCCTTCCGCGCTGCCACCGAAGGCCGCATAACCCCCGCCGACTACCACCAGCTCGTCCTTTAGCCACCACACCACCACAAAGGTGCCTGTCCCCAATGTGGTGGTTTGGAACACGTGGACGAAACAGGTTTGAAACACGGGTTTTGCATGTCAGGCACTCAAAAACGCCTCTACCTGCATCGTAATCAAAACGAAACATCTGCTCGTCAGCTTATGCGAAACTTTCCCGCAACAGTGCGATATTATCCATACACGATAAAGCTCGCGGCGCATGGGGTGCCGCGACCGACACTTTTCGTTTCCCATCATTGGAGGAAGCATGAGCTACACGCAGAAAGTTCTCGAAGAGCTCAAGGCCCGCTATCCCGAGCAGCCTGAGTTCATCCAGGCCGCGACCGAGATCCTCGGCACCATCCAGCCGGCGCTCGACGCCCATCCCGAGTACGAGGAGGCCGCCCTGCTTGAGCGCCTCGTCGAGCCCGAGCGCATCGTTATGTTCCGTGTCCCCTGGGTCGACGACCAGGGCAAGGTCCAGGTCAACCGCGGCTATCGTGTCGAGTTCAACTCTGCCATTGGACCCTACAAGGGCGGCCTGCGCTTTAACCCGACGGTCACCCTGGGCATGCTCAAGTTCCTGGGCCTGGAGCAGATCCTCAAGAACAGCCTGACCACCCTTCCCATGGGTGGCGGCAAGGGCGGTTCCGACTTTGACCCTAAGGGCAAGTCCAACAACGAGATCATGCACTTCTGCCAGTCCTTCATGACCGAGCTCTATCGCCACATTGGCCCCAACACCGACGTTCCCGCCGGCGACCTGGGCGTTGGCGGCCGCGAGGTTGCCTACCTGTTCGGTCAGTACAAGCGCCTGACCAACGAGTGGACCGGCGTCCTTACCGGCAAGGGTCTCTCCTTTGGCGGCTCGCTCGCCCGTACCGAGGCCACCGGTTACGGTCTGGTTTATTTTGTGGATGAGTACCTCAAGAGCCGCGGCGACTCCTTCGAGGGCAAGAACGTCGTCGTTCATGGCTCCGGCAACGTCGCTATCTACGCCGTCCAGAAGGTCTCCCAGCTCGGCGGCAAGGTGCTGGCCTGCTCCGATACTCACGGCTGGGTCGAGGATCCCGACGGCATCGACTACACCGTGCTTGAGCATGTCTACAACAAGAAGCGCTCCGGCCACGACAAGGGCGTTACGCTCGCTATGTATGTCGACGAGAAGCCCAACGCCGTGTGGCACGAGGGCGACGGCCGTGGCGTGTGGCAGCTGCCCTGCGACATCGCGCTGCCCTGTGCTCGTGAGAACACGCTGCTGCTCGAGGACGCCCAGGCGCTCGTCGCCAACGGCTGCAAGGTGGTCGGCGAGGGCGCGAATATGCCCACGACCATCGAGGCCACGACCTACTTCCAGGAGAACGGCGTTGCCTTTATGCCCGGTAAGGCTGCCAACGCCGGCGGCGTGCTCGTGTCCGGCCTGGAGATGAGCCAGAACGCCGAGCACCTGTCCTGGACCTTCGAGGAGGTCGACGGCAAGCTCGAGCAGCTCATGCGCGGCATGTTCCACAACGTGGACGACACCGCCAAGGAGTATGGCCAGGAGGGCAACTTTGTCATGGGCGCCAACATCGCCGGCTTCCTGAAGGTTGCCGACGCCATGCTCGCCCAGGGCGTCTGCTAAATCTTCGCTCGACATAGCATGTGATGAGGCTCCCAGCTATCCGGCTGGGAGCCTTTTTCTATGGTGACGATGGCGGCGCCCCCTCGTTTGGTACACTTAAAGGTACTGGACAAGTGGAGAGATGGGGGAGAACGTGCTCAAGTTCGGTACCTACGTCCGTGTTGGAAACGCGGCCGAAGCCTATGAGCTCTTGCAGAAGAACCGCAACAACAAGATTGTGGGCGGCGGCATCTGGATGCGCCTGGGTTCGCGTCGCGTTGCGACGGCGATTGACCTTTCGGCCTGCGGACTCGATCAGATCGAGGAGACCGAGACCGAGTTTCGCATCGGTGCCATGTGTACCCTGCGCCAGCTCGAGCGCCATGCCGGGCTCAACGCGCTTGTCAACCATGTCTTTGAGTTCGCCGTCCACGACATTGTGGGCGTGCAGCTGCGCAACACCGCCACGGTGGGCGGCAGCATCTACGGCCGCTTTGGCTTCTCGGACGTTCTCTCGGCCTTCCTCGCGCTCGATTCGTATGTTGAGCTGACGGGTGCCGGCCGCGTGCCGCTCGCCGAGTTCGTGGACATGGGCTACGTGCGCGACGTGATCGAGCGCGTCGTGGTCGTCAAGCACGATTACCGCGCAAGCTACGAGGCCGTGCGCAAGGCCGCGACCGACTTCCCCTCCTTAAACGTCACCGCCGCCTGGTGGGGCAACAGCTGGCACGTCACCGTGGGCGCTCGCCCGCTGCGCGCGACGCTGCTGCGGGGCGAGGCGTGCGGCCTTAGCGCCGAGCAGCCTTCCGAGGACGAGCTGCGCGCCTTGGCCGCGTCCGTACGCGCGCTGAGCTACGGCACTAACCTGTGGGGCTCGGCTGACTACCGCCGCCGCATCTCGGCCCCGCTTGCCGTCCAGGCTGTGCGTCGCGCCGCCGGCATCGAGCTTTCGGCCGCGCTTTCCCACGAGCTCGAGGGCGTGCAGATTCCTAAGTTTGCCACGGACGAGTATTCCTGCCGCCGCGTGCCCGGCGTCGATTCTAGCGAGGTGCGCTAATGGCTGCCAAACTCATCGATCTTTCCTTTACGCTCAACGGCCGCAAGGTCAAGGTTCAGATCGCCCCTGACACCATGCTCTTTGCGCTGCTGCGCGAGCAGGGCTGCTCGTCGGTGCGCTGTGCCTGCGAAACCACCAACTGCGGCCTGTGCACGGTGTGGCTCGACGGCGACCCGGTGCTGAGCTGCTCGGTTCCCGCCGCGCGCGTCGAGGGCCGCTCCATCACCACGCTCGAGGGCCTTAAGGCCGAGTCCGAGGCGCTCGCCCGTGCGATGGCTGCCGAAGGTGCCGAGCAGTGCGGTTTTTGCGCCCCCGGTCTCATCATGAACGTGCTGGCGCTCGCCCGCGCCGCCAAGGAGGACCCGAGCCTCGTTGCCACGCGCGAGGAGCTTTCGCGCCAGCTTGCCGGCAACCTCTGCCGTTGCAGCGGCTACGAGAGCCAGCTGCGCGCCATCGTGCGCTTTCTCAACGAGTCCGGCGTGCAGGTGGGCTTTGAGTTGCCCGAGCTGCCGGTCAACGACACCAGCTGCGACGGCGTCACCTACAAGCAGATCACCCACAAGCAGCCTAAGAAGGACTCGAAGGCCCTGCTCGAGGGGCGTCCCGTCTACACGGGCGACATGGTGCCCGCTGGCGCGCTCATCGTTAAGCTCAAGCGCAGCCCGTATGCCCGCGCCAAGATCCGCTCCATCGACACCTCGCGCGCCCTGAAGGTGCCGGGCGTCGTGGGCGTCTACACCTACGAGGACGTGCCCAAGCGCCGCTTTACCATCGCCGGCCAGAGCTATCCGCAGCCGAGTCCCTACGACCGCCTGATCCTCGAGAACCTGGTACGCTACCAAAACGAGGAGGTGGCGATCGTCGCCGCCGAGACCGAGGAGGCCGCCGACAAGGCACTCAAGCTCATCAAGGTCGACTACGAGGTGCTCGAGCCCCTGCTCGACTTTACCCAGGCGCTCGATAACGACATCGTGGTCCACCCCGAGGGCGACGTGACCTTTATGTTCCCGCAGGGCGGCGACGTTGCTCGCAACCTGGTGTGCAGCGGTACCAGCGATTTTGGCGATCTGGACGAGGCCTTCGCCCAGAGCGACATCGTCTTTGAGCGCACTTATACCAGCCAGGCCACGCAGACCGCGCCCATGGAGACCTTCCGTGCCTTCGCGACGACCGACGCGTTCGGCCGCATCTCGGTGACCACCTCGACGCAGGTGCCCTTCCACGTGCGCCGCATGGTCGCGCAGTCGCTCGACATCCCGCAGTCGCAGGTGCAGGTCATTAAGCCGCGCATCGGCGGCGGCTTTGGCTCCAAGCAGACGGGCTGCTGCGAGATCTTCGTGGCGTTTGTCACCCAGCAGACCGGCCGTCCGAGCTACTGCTGCTACACCCGCGAGGAGACCATTACCGCGGGCAATTCGCGCCATCAGATGCAGATGACCGTTAAGCTGGGCGCCATGAACGACGGTACCATCACGGCCATCGACCTGCATACGCTGTCCAACGCCGGCGCGTACGGCGAGCACGCCACCACGACGATCGGCCTGTCGGGCCACAAGAGCCTGCCCATCTATAACCATGTGAAGGCGAGCCGCTTTAGCTGGGACGCCGTCTACACCAATACCAACCGTGGCGGCGCGTATCGTGGCTACGGTGCCACCCAGGGCCAGTTTGCCGTGGAGAGCGCCGTCAACGAGCTCGCCGACATGCTGCACATGGACCCCGCCGACCTGCGCCTTAAGAACATCGTGCGCGAGGGCGAGACCATGCCGCAGTACTACAACGAGAAGCTCAACGCCTGCGCGCTCGATCGCTGCCTGCTGCGCGCGATGGACATGATCGGTTGGCGCGACAAGCCGCTGGCCGTGGACCTGGGCGACCGTGTGCGTGCTCTGGGCTGCGCGCTCACCATGCAGGGCTCGGGCATTTCCAACGTGGACATCGCCGGCATCGACATGCGCCTGGAAGAGGACGGCTTCATTACCATCGGCACCGGCGCCACCGATAACGGCATGGGCGTCGACACGATCCTGGCGCAGATTGCCGCTGAGGAGCTGGGCGTGGAGAGCTCGCTGATCGTGGTGCGCGGCGTGGACACCGACGTGTCGCCGTTCGATGCCGGCTCGTACGCGAGCTCGGGCACGTACGTGACGGGCCTTGCCGCCAAGAACGCCGCGACCGAGCTGCGCGAGAAGATCTGCGTCAAGGCCGCCCAGATGTGGGACGTGGACGCCGCCGATGTGGTCTTCGATGGTCAGTACGTGCGCCTGTCTGACGAGCGTGCCGCGCGCGAGCAGAACCGCTACCTCACGCTGCGCGATTTTGCCAACCTGTGCGTCAAGAACATCGCGGGCGGCGACGCGCTCACCTCGCATGCCTCTGCCTGCCTGCCCGTTTCGCCTCCGCCGTTTATGGCCGGTATTGCCGAGGTCGAGGTCGACAAGGCCACCGGCAAGGTGACTGTGGTGGACTACGCGGCGGCCGTCGACTGCGGCACCGTGATCAACGAGGCGCTCGCGCGCGTCCAGGCCGAGGGCGGCATTGCCCAGGGTATCGGCCACGCGCTCTACGAGATCGTCGAGCATGATGATCGCGGCCGCCTGCGTACCGGCAACTTTATGAGCTACAAGCTGCCCACGCGCCTGGATATCGGCAGCATTCGCGTGGCCTTTGAGCCGAGCTACGAGCCGACGGGCCCGTTTGGCGCCAAGTCGATCGGCGAGGTCGTCATCAACACGCCGCTCGCCGCCGTGGCCTCGGCCGTGGCACACGCCACCGGCCATCAGGTCCGCTCGCTGCCCATCACGCCCGAGAAGGCCCTGCTGGGGGAGTAGCGGGTCAGCGAACAAGTCGTAATTGGCGGGGCGGGGCAACTCGCCCCGCCTTTTGCACTCGTGGTGAGGTCGTGAGCCTGTAAAACGTGTGCGTGCGCTTGCCGCTCGTATCTGCTATCATTCCTAGTCTGTGCGCTCATGCGGGCGTGGCGGAATTGGTAGACGCGCCAGATTTAGGTTCTGGTGGGATTCCCGTGAAGGTTCGAGTCCTTTCGCCCGCACCAACGCACCCGCGTCGGCTTATGCCCTCGCGACGCTTGTTGCATAAAGGTACCAGCACCTCAGATAAGCTGGGCAGTATGAGGAGGAACGTGTTGAACATCACCGCTTCTGACGTCAAGGACGCCAAGCTCACCGCTACGGTCACCATCCCGGCCGCCGACGTCGACGCCGCGATCAAGAAGGCCTACAAGGACACCGCCAAGAAGTACCGCTTCCCGGGCTTCCGCGCCGGCAAGGCTCCCCGTCCGGTCATCGACTCCGCTCTTGGCGCCGAGGCAACCCTCGCTCAGGCCACCAACGACCTGATCGCCGCCAACGAGCCCGCCGTCCTCAACGAGCTGGACATCGTCCCCACCAAGAGCGGTGACTACAAGGAGCTCGACCTCGCCAAGGATCACGAGGACTATACCTACGCCGTCGAGTTCTCCCTGCGTCCTGCCGCTGAGCTTTCCTCCTTCGACGCCGTCGAGATCGAGATGCCCCCTGCGGAGGTCACCGAGTCCGAGATCAACAACCAGGTCGAGATGCTCCTCAACTACCGTGCCACCTTCGAGGACGTCGAGGGTCGCGCCGTCGAGGCCGAGGACTACGTCACCGTCGACCTCAAGGCCGTCGAGAACGCCGACAACTTCGCTGCCGAGGGCCGCATGCTCATCGCCGGTAGCGACAGCAACCCCAAGGAGTTCAACGAGGCCCTGATCGGCGCTAACGTTGACGACGTCAAGACCGTCACCTGGACCGACGAGGTCGAGGAGGGCGAGGAGGCCGAGACCCACACCGTCGAGGTCACCGTCAAGGGCATCAAGGTCCGCAACACCCCCGAGCTCACCGATGAGCTCGTCAAGTCCGACTTCGGCTTCGACAGCATCGACGCCATGCGCGACGCCATCAAGATTGAGATCGAGCAGGACAAGGCTTCCCGCCTCCCGGCCGAGAAGGAGAACCGTTGCGTCTCCGCTCTCGCCGAGCGCCTGCAGCTCGACGAGATGGATGCTGACTACGAGCAGTCCGTCTTTGAGGAGCTTGGCCAGAACTTCCTGTCCAACCTCGCTGCCCGCGGCATGACGCTCGACACCTGGCTGCCCGCTTCCGGTCTGACCATGGAGCAGTTCATCGGCGACCTGCACAAGCAGGCCAACGATGTTGCCCGTGAGTCCCTGGCTCTGGACGCCCTCGCCCGTGAGCTCAAGATCGAGGTCACCGAGGACGACATCAACGCCGAGTTCGAGAAGGCCGGCGTCAAGGACGTCGAGGCTTCCAAGGCCGAGTTCATCGCCGATGGCCGCATGCCTGCCGTCCGCGAGTCCATCCGTCGCTCCAAGGCCGTCGACCACCTGGTCGAGAACGCCAAGGTGACCGAGGTCGACGAGACCGCCAAGGACGCCGAGTAATTCTCGCCACCTTGCCCGCGAGCGCATGGGTGCGCCCGTGATGGGGTAAAGTTATACACCGGTTATCCGGTTGCTTCGTACGGTGCCAGCCAATGCATAGCATGCGGGCACCGTACGTTTATCTAGAACCAATTTGGTCCGCAAGAGAGAAATGGAGATGCGTATGATCGCTAAGTTCGATTCCGCCCTCGTGCCATACGTTATCGAGCAGACGCCGCGCGGCGAGCGCAGCTACGATATCTATTCGCGCCTGCTCAACGACCGCATCATCTTCTTGGGCGAGGAGATCAACTCCGTCAGCGCCAACCTGGTCGTTGCCCAGCTGCTGCATCTTGAGAGCCAGGATGCCGAAAAGGATATCTCGCTCTACATCAATTCGCCCGGTGGCGAGGTCTACTCCGGTCTGGCGATTCTGGACACCATGAACTTCATCAAGCCGCAGGTCTCCACCATCTGCGTCGGTATGGCTGCGTCCATGGCCGCCGTGCTGCTTTCGGCTGGCGCCAAGGGTAAGCGCTTTTGCCTGCCGCACTCCAAGGTCATGATTCACCAGCCCAGCGGCGGTGCCCAGGGCCAGCAGACCGAGATCGAGATCGTGGCCGAGGAGATTAAGAAGACCCGTCGCGAGCTCAACCAGATCCTGTCCGACGCCTCGGGCCAGCCCATCGAGAAGGTCCAGGCCGACACCGAGCGCGACAACTACCTGACCGCTGCCGAGGCACTCGACTACGGTCTGATCGACCGTATCGTCACCTCGCGCGATCTCGCCGCGAAGGACGCCTAGGATGGCAGGTAACATGCAGGACAACTTTGACGAGAACGGCAACCCCATCCGCTGCTCCTTCTGCGGAAAAGAGCAGGGCCAGGTCCGTCGCCTCGTAAAGGGCCCGACCAACATCTTTATCTGCGACGAGTGCGTTGCCGCCTGCTCCGAGATTCTGGAGGAGTCGCTGGCTTCGGACTTTATGGACGCTGCCCGCAACGGCAAGCTGCCGGGCTTCCTCAACGACCACGGTCAGGCTGCATCCCAGCCCGCCGTGGACCCCGAGGCCGAGGGCTTTGAGCTCGAGGACGACCGCCAGGTCATCACACATGTGCCGACGCCGCATGAGATCTATGACGAGCTTTCGGCCTATGTTATGGGTCAGGAGGACGCCAAGCGCGCCATGTCGGTGGCCGTGTACAACCACTATCGCCGCGTGATTGAGGGCGGCGCTGCGGTGTCTGCCTTTGATGGCGACATGGGCTCGCAGTTCGATGACGATATGGACGAGGTAGAGCTCGCCAAGTCCAACATCCTGCTGCTCGGTCCCACCGGTACCGGCAAGACCCTGTTGGCCCAGACGCTCGCGCGCATCCTCGAGGTGCCGTTTGCCATCGCCGACGCCACCGCGCTCACCGAGGCCGGCTACGTGGGCGAGGACGTGGAGAACATCCTACTCAAGCTCATCAACGCCGCCGATGGCGATATTGAGCGCGCTCAGGTTGGCATTATCTACGTGGACGAGATCGACAAGATCGCCCGCAAGGCCGAGAACCTCTCCATCACCCGCGACGTTTCGGGCGAGGGCGTTCAGCAGGCGCTGCTTAAGATTCTCGAGGGCACGGTGGCCAGCGTTCCGCCCACCGGCGGCCGCAAGCATCCCCAGCAGGAGCTGCTGCAGATCGACACGACCAACATCCTGTTCATCTGCGGCGGTGCCTTTGTGGGTCTGGACAAGATCATCGCCGACCGCGTGGGCAACAAGGGCGTGGGCTTTAACTCCGAGATCGCCGGCCCCACCTCGGTCGACGAGAACGACCTGCTGCGTCAGGTGCTCCCGCAGGACCTCAACGCCTTTGGCATGATCCCCGAGTTTGTGGGACGTACGCCTGTCGTTACTCAGACGCAGGCGCTTAACGAGGACGACCTGGTGTCGATCCTGACCGAGCCCAAGAACGCCGTGGTGCGCCAGTACCGCAAAATGTTCCAGCTCGAGGACGTTGAGCTTGAGTTTGAGGATGCCGCCCTGCACGAGATCGCCCGCATGGCGCTTGCCCGCAAGACCGGTGCCCGCGGCCTGCGCTCGATCTGCGAGGACGTGCTGCAGCAGACGATGTTCGACCTCCCCAGCGAGGAAGGCGTCACCAAGGTCATCGTGACCGAAGCCTCCGTAAAGGGCGAAGAACAACCCCAGCGCATCTACGGGTAAATAGCTTGAATCCAGGTCCCGCGGCAACCACCGCGGGGCCTGCCATTTAGGGACAGGTTTATTTTGGTCGGTTTTATATGGGCAAATGTCGTTTCCCCTGATAAAACCTACCAAAATAAACCTGTCCCTTTTCGGCAGGTATGCCTGTGCTATTCTGTGAGAATGTCAAGTTAGTACCTTCAGACTGAAGTAATCGATACCTAAGGCGTGTCCGCCTGCTTGGTTTTCGTAGATTCCGCACGAGCCGAAGAGCACTAAATGTGCTCTTCGTGCGAGCCAGGACCTGACCGAGCGAAAACCAAGCAGGCGGACACGCCGACGGGCAAGGGAGAGATATATGGAAGAGATGCCCAAGAACTACGATCCGTCGACCAACGAGCCGGCGATCCTGCAGAAGTGGCTCGACGGCGGCTACTATAAGCGCCGTGAGGGCGTGGGCGACTGCACCGTCACCATTCCGCCTCCCAACGTGACCGGCAAGCTCCACATGGGTCACGCCACCGACGACTCCATCCAGGACGCCATCGTCCGTATGGCCCGCATGCGCGGCAAGTCCACGCGCTGGGTGCTCGGCACCGACCACGCCGGTATCGCCACGCAGACCAAGGTCGACAAGAAGCTCAAGAGCGAGGGCATCAGCCGCCTGGAGATCGGTCGCGACAAGTTCGTCGACGCCTGCTGGGACTGGACCCACGAGTACGGCGGCATCATCGTCGAGCAGATCAAGCGCATGGGCTGCTCCGTCGACTTCGACAACGAGCGCTTCACCATGGACGAGGACTACGCCCAGGCCGTACGTAAGGTCTTCTGCGACTGGTATCACGACGGCCTGATCTACCGCGGCAAGCGCATCGTCAACTGGTGCCCCAACTGCACCACCGCCATCTCGGACGACGAGGCCGAGTACAAGGACGAGAAGGGCCACCTGTGGCACCTGCGTTACCCGCTGACCGAGCCGGTCAACGGCCAGGACTATATCGTCGTCGCCACCACGCGTCCCGAGACCATGCTCGGCGACACGGGCGTTGCCGTCTCCCCGAAGGACCCCGAGAAGGCCGCCTTCGTGGGTAAGACCGTCAAGCTCCCCATCGTCGACCGCGAGATCCCCATCTTTGAGGATTGGCATGTCGATGCCAACTTCGGTTCCGGCTTCGTCAAGGTCACCCCGGCCCACGACCCCAACGACTACGCCATGGGTCAGGCCCACGACCTGCCGCAGATCAACATCTTTGACGAGCACGCGGTGGTCGTCGAGGGCTATGGCGAGTTCACCGGCATGAACCGCGACGAGTGCCGCGAGGCCGTCATCAAGTGGTTTGAGGAGCACGACCTGCTCGATCACGTCGAGGACCTCGATCACTCCGTCATGCACTGCTACCGTTGCGACTCCGCGCTGGAGCCGTGGCTGTCCGAGCAGTGGTTCGTCGCTGTCGACAAACTCAAGGGGCCGGCACTCGACGCCGTCAACTCCGGCAAGGTCACCTTCCACCCCGCGCGCTGGACGCAGACCTACACCACCTGGATGGAGAATCTTAAGGACTGGTGCATCAGCCGCCAGCTGTGGTGGGGCCACCGCATTCCCGTGTTCTACTGCGAGGACTGCGGCTGGGAGGACGCCCTGGCCGAGGACACCGATGTGTGCCCCAAGTGCGGCGGCCATCACGTGCATCAGGATGAGAACGTGCTGGACACCTGGTTCAGCTCGCAGTTGTGGACTTTCGCCACGCAGGGCTGGCCGCAAAAGCCGGAGCTGCTCGAGGGTCATCACCCCACGACGGCGCTGGTCACCGCGCGCGACATTATCGCGCTGTGGGTCGCCCGCATGGTCATGAGCTCGCTGTACTTCCTGGACGAGGTGCCGTTTAAGGACGTTGTCATCTACCCGACGATCCTTGCCAAGGACGGCAGCCGCATGTCCAAGTCCAAGGGCAACGGTGTTGACCCCATGGACCTCATTGGCATGTACGGCGCCGACGCCATGCGTTACAACCTGCTGACGCTCTGCACCAACAACCAGGACGTCAAGTTCGACGCGAACATCGATAAGAAGACCAAGAAGCTCATCGACAGCCCGCGCACCGAGCAGGCTAAGTCGTTTGTGACCAAGATCTGGAACGCCAGCCGCTTCCTGCTCATGAACATGGAGGGCTACACGCCCGGCGAGCCCGTCGTGGAGACGCCGGCCGACGCCTGGATGTTCAGCCGCCTGGCCAAGGCCGTCAAGATGGTCACCGAGGGCATCGAGAACTACACCTTTGGCGACATGGCCCGCGGCGTGCAGCAGTTCTTCTGGAACGAGGTCTGCGACTGGTACGTCGAGGTCACCAAGGCCCGCCTGAAGGGCGAGGGTCGTCTGCAGGCGCAGCGCAACCTGATCTTTGTGCTCGACACCTCCATTCGCCTGATGCACCCGCTTATGCCGTTTGTCACCGAGGAGATTTGGGACAACATGCCGGCGAGCGTGCTCGACCTGGACGCCGAGGGCAACGTGGACCGCGCCGAGGCGCTCATGATCGCCAAGTGGCCGGAGCCCGCCGACTACGCCAAGTATGTCGATGAGCCCGCCGAGCGCGCATTTGAGCTGTGCCGCACCGTCGTTTCCGCCGCCCGCGCCACGCGTTCGCGTTATCGCTTGAGCCCCAAGGCCGAGCTCGACGTGGTCGTGCGCGCCGGTACCGAGGACATCGAGAAGCTCGAGAGCCTGCGCTCTACGATTGAGCCGCTGGCGAACACCGCCTCGCTGGTCATGGGTACTGATGTTGAGAAGCCGGCCGCGAGCATCGCCGTGGTCGATAGCGGCGTCGAGGTCTTTGTGGTGCTCGAGGGCAAGGTTGACCTTTCGGCTGAGAAGGCACGCCTGGAGAAGGAGATCGCCGCGGCCCAGAAGGAGCTCGCCGGCTGCGAGAAGACGCTGGCCAACGAGGGCTTTGTGGCCAAGGCCGCGCCTGCGGTGGTCCAGAAGAAGAGGGACCGTGCAGCTGAGCTCAAGGAGATCCTGGCGGCGCTGACTGCTCAGGTTGCTGACTTCTCGTAGGCGGTACTGGGGGACGCGGTTTGGGGCTTTGCTCGCTACTTCGGACAGTCCTGCTCGCACGAAGGCCACATTAAGTGGCCTTCGGCTCGTGCGGAACTTGTATCGAGCAAAGCCCCAAACCGCTCCCATAGCGGTTACGGGGGCGTCCGCTGCCTGGTAGGGCCACTTGGTTGCGGCCTTGAGGTCGCTGCAAAGCGGTGTTTGGCTGATATTTTGAATGGGAGGGGCTCGCTGTTGATTCGGGCCTCTTTTTATGTTGAGGGGACTTTGGGTTATGGCTAAGCGTTCTGGGTCGTATTCTGTGCCGTTCTCGTTTGAGTTGCTTTCGTTTGGTGAGGCTGTTGGGCTGGCTGCTGATACGGGGCGGATTTCTGGGGATGCTGGGCCTCTGCTCGAGACGGTTGTCGATATGCTCGATGAGCTGGGGCGTCCGGACGAGTATTTCGATTGCATTCAGGTTGCCGGTACCAATGGCAAGACTTCGACCACGCGTTTTTCGGCTGCCATCCTTCGTGGTGAGGGGTTAAAGACCGCGCTGTATACGTCGCCGCAGCTTGTGCGCTATCCCGAGCGCATGGAGGTCGATGGACGCGTTGTGAGCGACGAGGCCTTTGCCCGTGGCGTTTCGGCAGCTGTCGAGGCGGGACATCGCGTGAATGCGCGTCGTGTGGCGGTGGGGGAGCGTGCCTATACCATCACGCCTTTTGACCTGCTGACGGCTGCCGCACTTGTAGTGTTTGCCGAGGCCGCGGTGGATGTCGCCGTGCTCGAGGTCGGCATGGGCGGACGTTGGGACGCCACGAGTGCGACCGATCCTGTCGCCGTTGCCATCACGGGCATCGGACTCGATCACACACGCATTTTGGGCGATACGCTCGAGGCCATTGCGGGTGAGAAGGCTGCGGTTATTAAGCCCGGACGCTTGGTTGTGCTGGGCGAGGGCACACACGAGGCGAGCGTTCAACGCGTGATGGATGCTCGTTGCCGCGAGTGCGGCGTCGTGCCGCTCGTGGTGAGCCACGCCACGACTAAGGCGCCGGCGCATGTAGGCGACACGGTTGAGTTTAGCTGCACCACGCCGCGTGCGATCTATACGTCGAGCATGGTCAAGCCGGCCTATCAGCCGCAGAATGCCGCGTGCGCGATTATGCTTTGCGAGGGGTATTTGGGTCGCGAACTCGATCATGACAAGCTCGATGCGTCGCTTATGGGCTGCCCCACGCCGGGCCGCTTTGATGTACTGGGAACTGATCCGCTCAAGCTGATCGACGCCTGCCATAACCCTCAGAGCTGCGAGAACTTTGTGAGCGCGCTGGACGAGATCGATCCGTGCGTGGAGAATCGTCCCACGCTGCTGTGCGCCGCGCTGGCAGACAAGGACGTGGCGGGCATCGTCGATGTGTTGATCCCGGCCTTCCCTCGCGTGGTCGTGACGCAGACCGATTCCGATCGCGCCCTGCCGGCAGAGGAGCTCGCCGCCCTCGTTGATGCCGATAAGCTCGCGGGCGTGTACCCCAGCGTGTCCGAGTCCCTCGCAGCTTTCGAAGCTGCAGGCGAGCCCTTTGTAGCAGCCGGCACCATCACCCTAGCCGGCGAAGTAGCGGGGCTGCTGCGCTAGCCCGCTCTGCTCCGTTAACCCATCCCCTCATCAGTTGCGGTGAAATAGGGACTGTTTTATGGGCTAGAAGCCTTAAACAGTCCGTATTTCACCGCAACTTCTAGGGGAGCTTTGGTGGCATGCCTAGTCGAGGCGGACTGGGTCGTGGGGGTAGGCGTTGAGGATCTCGACGCCGGACTCGGTGACCAGGGCAAGGTCCTCGATGCGGACGCCGGTGCGGCCGGGGAGGTAGATGCCCGGCTCGATGGAGAACGTCATGCCCGGCTCTACGACCTGCTCGTTGACAAGCGAGACATCGCCTGGCTCATGGTCCTGCAGGCCGATTGAGTGTCCCAGACGGTGCGTAAAGAACTGGCCATAGCCCGCATCCTCAATCACGTTGCGCGCGGCTCGGTCCAGGTCGCACATGCGCACGCCCGGTGCGATGAGCGCCTCGGCGGCCTCGTTGGCGCGACGCACGATGTCGTAGATGCGTGCTGTCTCCTCGTCCGGCTCGCCCCAAAAGAACGTGCGTGTCATGTCCGAGCAGTAGTTGCGACGACGCCCGCCAATGTCGAACAGTACCACGTCGCCGCGCTTGAGTACCGTATCGTCGGGCTCGTGGTGCGGGTCGCCGGCGTTGGCGCCAAAGCTTACGATGGGCGGAAAGCTAAAGCCTTCGCAGCCGTGATTGCGGTACAGACCGAGCATTTGGTCTGCAATTTCGCGCTCCGTCACGCCCTCGTGAACGAGCTTGATGGCGTCGGCCATTACGGCATCGTTGGCGGCCGAGGACACGCGCAAGAGCTCCTGCTCGGCTGCGTCCTTGTGGGTGCGTGCGGCTGTGACGGCAAAGTCGCCCAGGAAGAACTCGCTCGCAGCATGGCGCTCCATAAGGGGCATCAAAAAGCCGGAGCGCATAACGGTATCGATGCCGAGGGGCTTGGCGGGATTGACCTCGCGAGCGATGGCGTCGGTCACGACGTCGGTATCGGTGTGGTAGGCCACGCGGGCATTGTCGTACTCTGGCAGCTGATGCAGGGCGTTAACCAAGATTACGGGCTCGGCATCGCGCGCGAGCAGCACGCCGCAAAAACGCTCGAACATATCGGCATAAAAGCCGGTTAGATAGTAGATCGACCATGGGTCGTTTACGAGCAGCTGCGCGCCGGGGTGCTGAGCCTCAAGCGCATCGAGCACGCGCGCCACACGCTGGTCATCGACATGTGCCATGAAACATCCTTTCGCTAGGGTGCCACCATGGTATCCCCAATGCCAGGGTAGTCAATTTGGGACGGGGCTATTTTAGCTGCGTCAAACATGCGGAATGATAGGTAAAAGTAGTCACAAGAGGCCGTCCCAAATGGGCTGGTTTCAAAAGTATGGCGGATTACGGGGCTGGACCTGTATTACTTGACCATGGGAAAAATCGCGAAATTAAAACCTCAGGTAGACGGCTTATCAAAAATTGAAAATTGCCGGTATGGATGGGGGTCTCCGAACCAGCCCCGTAATCCGGCATAGTTTCGAAATGGCACTAAAGTAGGCACAGGCTAAATACCAATTACAAAGATAGTTGCGGTGGAATAGTTCCTGGATGCCGGGGTTTTGGCGGAAATCAGGAACTATTTCACCGCAATTGAGGAGGGGCGGGGTGAATGGCGGGGTAGCTAAAAGAGGCCCGTCCCAAATTGGCTGCTTAGGCGGGGTCGATGTCCATGCTGGCGATTAGGTTGATGTTGGTGTCTAGGAGGTTCTCTAGCACGACGTCGCCCATGCGGATGGGGGCTTTGACCACTAGTCCGCGGATGAGGTCCATGGTTTGGGCGTGAAGTGCCAGCGGGATGGCTTCGGCCGTGCGCACTGGCAGCAGCGCCTCGTCACCGCCGGATACGGCCACGGTTGTGGTGAGCACGCGCATGGGGCAGGTGAGCTCCTGATGCGCGAATGTATCGCCGCGCGGGCAGCTGTTGCCGGTCACGGAGCGCACCTCTACCACGGCGCCGTCTGCGCTACGCTCGACCTCTACGGTCAGGAGGCACTCGGATGGGCAGGTGGTGCAGTTGAACTGCAATGTCTCGGTCACATTCGTGCTCATGACTCTACGCCTCCTCAACGGGGTCGACGGACAGGACAATCTCGCTAACACCCAGGTCGAGTGCGCGCTGAATCACCTTTGCCGGTAGCGGGAAGCTTTCCATGACGCTCGGTTTAAACGGGCGGACCTTGCCCGCAAACAGTTCCTCGTCGCCTGCCAGAATGCGCACGCGGGCGGCGTCGACCGGCCGGCGTACGCGGAAGTTGAGTTTGGTGAGTGCCACAGCCGTAATGCGTCCCAGCAGTGCGTAGCCCGCAATGCCGGCGGGGGAGACCGTAAGCTGACAGCCCGGGCCCGTAGCGCCCACCCCAGCGCCGCCGTCCAACGCCCACGCCGCCGCAGCCGCACCGGCACGCTCGGACTCGGTCGTCACATTGTCTGCCAGGTCGTGCACGTGCAGCACGTTGCCGCAGGCAAAGATGCCCGACACGCCCGTCTGCAGACTCTGGTCCACCACGGCGCCGCGCGTGCGTGGGTCCAGCTCCACGCCCGCGGCAACCGAAAGCTCGTTCTCGGGAATCAGGCCCACCGAAAGCAGTAGCGTGTCGCACGGAACGATGCGCTCCGTCCCGGCAATGGGTGCCAGGTGCTCGTCGACCCGGCTTACCTCGACGGCCTCCACGCGGTCGTGCCCGATCACGCGCGTGACCGTGGTAGACAGATGCAGTGGAATGCCAAAGTCGTCCAGGCAGTTTTTCACATTGCGGCGCAGGCCGTTGGCGTACGGCATGAGTTCGTACACGCCCTCGACCGAAATCCCCTCGAGCGTGCAGCGGCGCGCCATGATCAGCCCGATGTCACCCGAGCCCAAAATGACGGCGCGCGAGCCGGGTTTGAGGTTCTCGATGTTGATGTATCGCTGCGCCAGGCCGGCCGTAAACACGCCGGCGGGACGACTGCCGGGAATCTTGATCTCGCTGCGCGTGCGCTCGCGACAACCCATGGCAAGGATGACCGCGCGCCCGGTGAGCCGTAGCATGCTGGCGGGGCTCATGAGCGTGACGGTATGGACCGCGGCGTCTTCCGTAGGCTCGCCCGAATCAATCCCAATCACCATGCAGTCCAGGAACAGCGTAATGTCGGTTGCGCGCACCTGGTCGATAAAGCGCTGTGCGTATTCGGGACCGGTGAGTTCCTGTTTAAAGTGCGACAGGCCAAAGCCGGGGTGGATGCACTGGCGGAGGATGCCGCCCAGGTGCTGCTCGCGCTCCACGATGGCCACGCGTGCGCCGGCCTTATGCGCGGCCAGCGCGGCCGCCATGCCTGCAGGCCCGCCGCCGATAACGACCACGTCGAAGGCTTGCGTTTGTACGGCTTCTACGACGCCGCAATCAATCGCACTCGATTTGAACTCCTCCATCCTAGCGCACCCCCTTCAAAGGTCCCTCGACCAACCAGGAGCCGGCGTCCTCCAGTAATACCTCGCTAGGGTTGCAGCCCAACTCGCGCGTCAGAATCGCCACCACGCGGCTCTGGCAAAAGCCGCTCTGACACCGGCCCATACCGGCACGGCAGCGGCGCTTGACGCCTTCGACCGAAACCGCGCCCGGCTGGCGTCGGATCGCGGCCACGATCTCGGCTTCGGGCACCGTCTCGCAGCGGCAGACAATCTGGCCCCACGCGGGATCGGACTCGATCAGCTCCTCCTTGCGCGCCAGTGGTGCGCGGTCAAAGTCGTCCGGCGCGCGGCGAATTGGGTTCCAGTCATCCCGTTCGCGCAAAACCACACCCGCGTCGCGCATAACCTGCTCCATGCGCTCGGCAATGGCCGGCGCGCTCGCCACGCCCGGCGACTGAATGCCTGCCGCCTGGAACAGTCCCGGCACCACGGCCGACTGCCCAATAAAGAAGTCGTTCGTTCCCTGAATGACCGGACGCCCGCCGGCAAATGCGCTCACCACGCGGCGCGTATCCAGATCGGGCACCAGCTTGCGCGCGCCGGTCAGCAGCGCGTTAACGTCGCCGGCGTAGGTCTGCGTGTCGCCCGGATCGCGCACGGCGGCGGTCGCGGTGATCACCGTGTTGCCGTGGACGGTGCCTGTAACGATGACGCCCTTGGAAACCGGCGTGGGAACGGGGTAGAGCGGCATGAGCGCACGTGGCTCCTTGTCCAGCACCACGATGTTGCCCTGGCGCCAGACCAT
The DNA here is from genome assembly GCF_015670795.1 of Collinsella aerofaciens. GTDB lineage: Bacteria > Actinomycetota > Coriobacteriia > Coriobacteriales > Coriobacteriaceae > Collinsella > Collinsella aerofaciens_Q. Next base: position 69,194 of record NZ_JADPCJ010000007.1, read on the forward strand.
CTGGAACTCCTCGGCGCCCGCCATATGCGAGATGTTTGCGGCGCCGTTGCCCGCGGCATTAATCAAATAGCGGCAACGCACATCACCGGTCGGTGTCACCAGCGTAAAGCGAGCGGTCCCGTCACCGCTCCCGTCGCCAGCGCCGGGAGCTACCTCGATCGCCTCCACCGGCGCGGACCGCATAAAGGTCACCCCGTTGGCGACGGCGTTTTCCAGCGCGGCGATGGCAACCTCAAACGGGTCGACAAATCCAGTCGAGGGGCACCACAACGCACACGTTGCATCGGCACTGGCGCGCGGCTCCAATTCGTGGATGCGGTCGGGTCCGACGATCGACAGCTCGGGCACACCGTTGGCAAGGCCGTTGCACCGCAGCTGCTCCAGTTGTGCGCCGTCTTCGTCGTTAAACCCCAGCACCATCGACCCGGTACGGCAAAACAAAAAGCCTAGCTCCTGGGCCCACGTGCCATATAGCTCGCAACCACGGGCGTTGACCTGCGCCTTTACCGTTCCCGGTGCCGGATCGTAGCCGGCGTGCACCAGACCGCCGTTGGCCTTCGACGCGCCCAGCGCAATATCGTTAGCCGCCTCGACCACGCAAATGGACAGGTCATAGCGCGCGAGCTGCCTCGCGATGGCGCATCCGGTGATGCCCGCGCCGACAATCACGATATCAAACGTTTCCGTCACAGTGCCTCCCAGACGAGTTGACAGGCCGTCAATAAGACTATCCTAGGGTCTGCACACCCCCAGTGCGACGGCAATGCGGCGAACAGCCCTGCAACACCCGCCAACGGCAGGCGCGGGCTGGCCCAGCACGGATGCTGGCCACGTTAGACCGCGAGATCTTCCCACCAAACATCGCGGTCGTCGCCGTTACCTGTTACAGATTGAGATGCTGCGTCCACAGGCGCACGTTCATCTCGATTTGTAACGATAGGCGGGGAATTGCGGTCCTACGTGTTACAGATCGAGACGGTAGCCCGTCGGGTTACTCGTATGTCTCGATCTGTAACAGCTGGCAGGGTTTTTGGTTCCTTTCTGTTACAGGTCGAGACAATCTTTCCGACGGATTCTGGTTGTCTCGATCTGTAACAGTAAGAACTGTTTTTGGGTTCTAGATGTTACAGATCGAGGTTTAAGTCGGGGAGAGAAGGGTTTGTCTAAATCTGTAACGTCTGGGACTGTTTTAGCCGAGTATCTGTTACAGATTGAGATGTTTGTGTCCGCGCCAGCCCCATACTCAGCCGTAGTCCCATATAAACAAACCCCGTGGTAAACTTGACCGGACTGTTAATATCCCGAAAGGTACCCGTAATGTCCAAGTACATCTCCGAGCTCATGTCGCCGCAGCTCATGGGCGTCGTCTATGCCTTCGTTGGCTTTATCATCGCCCTGTATGTGCTGTCGGTCGTCTATGTGTTCATCGACGCTCGCCGACGCGGCGCCAGCGCCTACGTGGCATGGGGCATCATCGCCCTCATCCCGTTTGTGGGCCTCATTGCCTACCTGGTCCTGCGTCCGCACTCTTACGCGTCCGACCGCGAGGAGCAGGAGCTGGACATGGCCCTGCGCGAGCGCCAGCTTGCCCAGTACGGCACCTGTCCGCAGTGCGGCGCGCCCATCGAGAAGGACTTCGTCGTCTGCCCGGTGTGCGACACTCAGGTTCGCAACGTCTGCCCCAGCTGCCATCGCCCGCTCGATGCGCACTGGAAGGTCTGCCCCTACTGCCGAACTCGCATCCAGTAACGCATCCATCGCCGGGCCGGCCGCAAGTCCCGGGCACGCCGCAAGCCACGCGCGCCCCAGACTCCGCCCACACGATGAAGCATGCGTAGAAAATCGCCCGCCGTGCCATTAAGGTGCAGCGGGCGCTTGTATACCAAGGCAACCTGCCTATAATGATGCAAGTTAAATCGCCGAGCGCATCGCACGCACTTGCATCAGGCATCCGAGAGGAGAAAACATACCCATGAAGGCACTCTACAATGACGGTTCGGTGGCCGAGCTCCCGCAGGACGAGGTCACGCACGTCATCCGCCACTCTGCTGCGCACATCATGGCGCAGGCCATCAAGCGCCTCTATCCCGAGGCCGACTTTGCCTACGGCCCCGCGACCGACAATGGCTTCTACTACGACGTCGATCTGCCCGAGGGCGTCAAGATCAGCGAGGACGACTTCCCTGCGATCGAGGCCGAGATGAAAAAGATCGTCAAGGAGAACCTCAAGTTCTCCGTGTACGATAAGCCCCGCGCCGAGGCCATCGCCCTTATGGAAGAGCGCGGCGAGAAGTACAAGGTCGAGCACATCGGCGACTTGGACGACGACGCCCGCATCACCTTCTACCAGCAGGGCGACTACATCGACATGTGCGTTGGTCCCCACATCTGCTACACCAAGGCCCTCAAGGCCTTTAAGCTCACCGGCGTCTCGGGCGCCTACTGGAAGGGCGACAAGGACAACAAGATGCTCACCCGTATCAACGGCGTCGCCTTTGCCACCAAGGAAGAGCTCGACGAGCACATGCACATGCTGGAGGAGGCCAAGAAGCGCGACCACCGCAAGATCGGCCGCGAGATGGACCTCTTTATGATGCGCGACGAGGCCCCCGGCTTCCCGTTCTTCCTGCCCAACGGCATGATCCTTAAGAACACGCTGCTGGACTACTGGCGCGAGATCCACCACAAGGCCGGCTACGTGGAGATCTCCACGCCGCTCATCATGAACAAGCAGCTGTGGAAGACCTCGGGCCACTGGGACCACTACAAGGACAACATGTACTCCACCGTCATCGACGACGAAGAGTACTGCATTAAGCCCATGAACTGCCCGGGCGGCGTGCTGGTGTACGCCTCCAAGCCGCACTCCTATCGCGAGCTGCCCATTCGCGCCGGCGAGATTGGCCTGGTGCACCGCCACGAGCTGCGTGGCGCCCTGCACGGCCTGTTCCGCGTGCGCTGCTTTAACCAGGACGACGCTCACCTGTTTGTGCGTCCCGACCAGCTGACCGACGAGATCGTGGGCGTGGTCAACCTTATCGACTCCGTGTACCAGAAGTTTGGCTTTAAGTACCACGTTGAGCTTTCCACCCGCCCTGAGGACTCCATGGGTTCGGACGAGGACTGGGCTCGCGCCGAGGAGGGCCTGCGCACCGCTCTGGAGCAGCTGCACATGGACTACGAGGTCAACGAGGGCGACGGCGCCTTCTACGGCCCCAAGATCGACTTCCACCTGGAGGACTCGCTCGGCCGTACCTGGCAGTGCGGTACCGTCCAGCTCGACTTCCAGATGCCGCTCAACTTTGACCTGGAGTACGTGGACGCCGACGGCACCAAGAAGCGCCCCATCATGCTGCACCGCGTTTGCTTTGGCTCCATCGAGCGCTTCATCGGTATTCTGATTGAGCACTTTGCGGGCAAGTTCCCCACCTGGCTGGCTCCCGTACAGGTCAAGGCACTTCCCGTCTCTGAGAAGAGCCGCGACTACGCCCACGAGGTGTGCGCCAAGCTGGAGGAGGCCGGCATTCGCGTGGTCTGCGACGACCGCGACGAGAAGATCGGCTACAAGATCCGCGAGGCCCGCAGCATCGATCGCGTGCCCTACATGCTCATCCTGGGCGAGAAGGAGGTCGAGGCCGGCAACATCTCCGTCCGCGATCGCTCCAACGAGACCGTTCAGATGAGCGTTGACGAGTTTGTTGCCAAGGTGACCGAGGAGATCAAGACCCGCGCCTAAGGCAAACTTCATAACAATTAACAAAGGCGACCGTCCACAAAGGGCGGTCGCCTTTTTTCATGCCGAAATAAGAAAAGCCGCTGGTTGAGCGGCTTTTTTTGTTGCACAAAAAGGTACAGGTTTTTGTAGAGGGGTATGGAGATGTACCTACTAGCAGTACATTTTGCGTAATCTGGGCAAACACTGATTAATTGCTCGTATAATGTCGTTTGTCGAAAGATACAAAAATCTGTACTTTTGCGACTGCGCCTAGCTGCGAGCGAGAAGCCTGTTCTAAACGCCCCTGCATTTGCGTGTATCGCAAAGCCAAAAAAGGGGGCGAGAACATGGAGCAGACGGCACGGCGCCAAGAGCAGCTTCCGGGCGCATTTAACGGCGCCACCACCAACAGCCAGCACGGCCGCGTCCGCTGGTATCTGGTCCACACCCCCAATGGAAAAGAGCGCGAGACCTGCGAAAAGGTCCGCCGCATTATCCCGCACAACCTTATGCAGGACGCTTTTGTGATGCAAAAGGAGTTCTGGTTTAAGCGGAACGGCGCCTGGTCGCTCCAAACCAAACCCATGTACAAGGAATACTTCTTCGTTGCCACGCACGATGCCGCCGCGCTCGATAGGGCCCTGGCCCAGTTGAGCTTTGGTTGCCGCATCGCCGGCAGTAGGGAGCGGGCGTACATGACCATGCCGGACGACGCGCAGGACTGGTACCGCAGCGTGCTCGACGACGATGGCGTGGTGCGCAACAGCGTTGCGCGCATAGAAGACGGCGTGTTGCACATAGAGCAGGGTCCCTTGGTGGGGCAAGAGGCCCGTGTGCAAAAGATCGACCGTCGCAAGCGCTGGTGCCTGGTGGACGTAGGCGAAGGCGGCTCCGCATTTAGGGAGCTGCTGCCGCTTGATGTTCCCATCAAAACGTAAGGGAGACGTTGCGCCAGCTATTCGTTCGCATTTTTGAATTTACCGATTGGGGGGTCCCTGGGGAACGGGGACGTAAGTTTGACTGTGGCTGCTAAAAAAGAAACAGAGAGCTGCGTATCCGTGGGGGGCGCACTTGGTATTAAAGAGATTAAGCCGAGCGGTACGCTTGGATACCGCTTTATTAAGAGGCTGTTTGATCTGGTGTTCAGTCTTTTGATGAGCGTACTGCTGCTTATCCCTATCGCCATTGTGTGCGCGCTCATTAGCCTCGAATCGCCCGGCAGCCCCATGTATACGCAAGAGCGCGTCGGCAAGGGCGGAAAGACAATCAGGATTTTTAAGCTTCGCAGCATGGTCGCAGATGCTGGCGATGTGCAGAAGTATTTGAGTCCTGAGCAGCTTCATCAGTGGGAAGTCGAACGCAAAGTTGACGATGACCCTCGTATTACCAAGATTGGTCAGTTCATTCGTAAATGCTCTATCGACGAGATGCCTCAGTTTATCAATGTCTTGAACGGAGACTTGTCTGTTATTGGGCCTCGCCCCATTACACGGGATGAGCTCGAGCAGCATTTTACGGATGTAGAAAAAGCTGAGTTGCTTTCTGTTCAGCCTGGCATTACCGGTCTTTGGCAGGCAACTGATCGCAACGAGGCGACATTTGAAAGCGGCTTGCGTCAGAAGATCGAACTTCGTTATGTGCAGAACCGTTGCTTCCGTATGGACTGGAAGTGCTTCGCGGGCACCTTTGGCGCCATGTTCGGCAAAGAGAGAACGGGGCGCTAGATGGGTTATCGCATTTTGCTTATGGCTCCGACTTTCTTCGGGTATCGTGATCGGGTGCGTGATGAGCTCTCTCGCCAAGGTCATAGCGTTGTATGTGTTGATGACCGTCCAAGCGAGTCTGTCTCCTTCAGATCCTTTGCGAAGATCAGCTATAGACTTGTCGACGGGCAGATTGCTAAGTATGCCGAATCCCTTAAGAAGAAGGTCGCGACAGGTGATTATGATTTGCTGATCTTCATGGGTGGCATGTCTTTTTGTTTCACACGCGATCAGCTTTCATCCATCAGGTCATCAAGCAATGCTCGTTTTGTTTCGTACCTTTGGGATGCTTTCAACAATTGCGAGCGTTTCGGTGCCTGCCGGGATCTATTTGACGATGTTTATTCTTTTGAGCCGTCCGACTGCGAACGTTACGGTCTGAAGTTTCGTCCTCTTTTCTTCTCTGGGGCATACGATGGCCTGCCTCTTGTTCCCGACGGTGGGTTCACGTATGACGCTTGCTTCATAGGGAGCGTGCACCAGCCGAGCAAATTTGAGGCGGTTAGCTCTATCTGCGACAACCTAGAATCGCAGGGCCTGCGGGTGTTTCGTTACTTCTTTATGCCGTCGAAGTCGGCGGCCTCGTTGCGGCGTCTTACAAACCCTGCCTATCGGGGTGTTGAGTTCAGCTTTGAATCGCTCTCGACTGAAAAGATAGTTGAGATTTATGCGCGTTCCAAAGCAATTGTCGATTCTCCCCAGGCTGGACAGCGTGGTCTTACCATGCGCACGCTCGAGGCCATCGGAGCGCATAGGAAGCTGATTACTGCCAATCCTGATGCGGCTCTCTACGATTTCGCGAGTAAAGGCGATGTCGCTGTGTGGAGTGGGAAGGGCAGCGTCCCCTCTCAATTCTTTACGACGCCTTATCGGGTGCTTCCCGATGAAGTGTATCGCGGCTATTCCATTGAAACCTTCGTAAAGGCTCTGCTGGGTAGCGAGCCAGCCTATGAAGGCTACGAGAAAGGCAACTTATGAGGATTATGGTCACCGGTGCCGACGGTTACATCGGCAAGGGAGTCGTCTCTCATCTCCTGGATGCTGGACACAAGGTCATGGCCATGGGTCTATGTTCGTGTGGGCTGAAGCACGATAATCTTGAGGAGCACGTTGGCGATGTGTTCTCCTACAATTTCCAGTCCAATGAGAGCCCGGATGTACTGCTGCACCTTGCTTGGCGCAACGGCTTCTCACATAACGACATTTCGCACTTGGATGACCTCTCTAAGCACTATCTATTTATCAAGGCGGCGCTCGAGGCGGGCGTCAAGCGCATCGCTGTCATGGGCTCTATGCACGAGGTCGGTTACCATGAGGGCGTCGTTGACGAGAACACCCCCTGCAATCCCACTACGCCCTACGGTGTTGCGAAGAACGCCCTCCGTCAACTTACTGGAGAGCTTTGCCGCCAGCATGGTGCCCAGATGCAGTGGCTCCGTGGGTTTTATCTCGTTTCTAACGACGGGCGCGGGTGCTCCATCTTCTCGAAGATCGTCGCGGCTGAGCTCGAGGGTAAGGACGAGTTCCCGTTCACGAGTGGTCGATGCAAATACGATTTCCTTCCTTATGAAGATTTCTGCCGACAGGTCGTCGCCGTCGTCGAGCAGGATGAGGTTAATGGCATCATCAACATCTGCTCCGGTGTGCCAATCGGCCTTGGTGACTACATCGAGCACTTTATTAATGAGAACGGCTTCTCGATCAAGCTCGGTTACGGTAAGTATCCCGATCGTCCGTATGATTCGCCCGCCATCTGGGGCGATGCAGCGAAGATTCGCAAGATTCTTGCGGCTAGGAGTGGCCTTGATTAACCAATACTCCCTTGGAGAGTTTGTCGGTAACTGCATTTACGTTGCCTATACTAGACTTCGCTTTCCTGGGGCGAGACTTATTAGGTTGCCTTTTTACTTACGAGGTGGAAAGAAGCGCTTCTCCTATGGGCATGGCCTGACGCTCGGTTATGGCTGTCGCTTTGACCTTGGCGGAGAGGGCGTTGCCCTAAAAATCGGCAGCAACTGCAAGTTCAATGATAGAGTGCATATAGTCGCGCATGATTCCGTTTCAATCGGTGACAACGTGCTGATGGCTTCGAATATATTTATCTCTGATACTAGTCACGGTGAATTCGCCGGTACATCAGCGTGTCCTTACGTTGCGCCAGACGACAGGGAGCTTGCTACTAAATCTACCGTCATCGGTGACAATGTCTGGATTGGCGAGGGCGTATGCGTTATGCCGGGCGTTACGATTGGCGACGGGTGTACCGTTGGCGCTAATGCCGTCGTAACTAAATCGTTTCCCAGCAATACCGTACTCGCTGGGTCTCCCGCACGGGCTATCAAGAAATGGAACGAAGTCTCTCAAAGTTGGGAGAGGGTGTAACTATGCTTGAAACTGCATCGGTTGCAATGGCTGTATACAACGGGGAGCGATTCCTTGAACAGCAGATCGACTCTATCTTGGTTCAACTCTCTTCGGATGATGAGCTTGTTATTTCCTATGACGAATCACAAGATGGCACTTTGTCACTCATTTCCAGATATGCAGAGACTGACGGACGAGTTAAGATTGTTCGCAATGCGGAGCCTGGCGTAGTCGGCAACTTCAACAACGCAATTCAGAACTGCTGCAAGGACATAATTTTTATTAGCGACCAGGATGATATTTGGAAACCTGGCAAAAAGGATGCCATGCTTCGACTTCTGAACGAAACTGGTGCTGACTTAGCGATACATAATGTGGTTCATATTAATGGGGAAGGCGCTGTTATCTCGAAGCCGCTATTTGAGGAATACGGTATCAGGGGTGGTTTATTGCGAAATTTCGCTAAACCACGATACAGCGGCTGCTGCATGGCTTTTCCTGCAAGCTCAAAACGACTCATCATGCCTATGCCCTCTTGTGTCGTCAATTATGATCATTGGATCGGTATGGTCTGTGAAAAATTTGGAACGGTTGTCTTCGATAACCGTGTCTTTCTGGAGCATAGACTGCACGGCGGTAATGTAACGACATCACGAAGGAAACTCAAGATCGTTGCTGCTCAGCGAGCTAATCTCCTCTGTGAACTTGTCAAGAAGGGGAGGACTCTTAAATGAGTACTGCTTCCCTTATTGTTGTTGTCTACAACCAGACTGTGAATGATGTGCCTGTAATTAATGCAGCCTTAAACGCGTTCGTAAGACCTGAAATCATCGTCTGCGATAATAGCACTCGGGAGTATGGTAACCGAGCAATCTGCGAGACCCTTGGTGTTTGCTATGTCGATATGGCTGGGAATAAGGGCCTTCCTGCGGCATATCGAGCTGGCATCGAGAGATGCCATGGTGATCTGGTTTGTCTGTTCGATGACGACACCGAGGTTGATCAAGATTATTTCACCGCTTTGGATGGCCTTGACGTTTCTTCACCTGACTGGGATGTTGATCTTCCGCTTGTTTTGAGTGGCGATTCTGTCCTTTCACCTTGCACCTTTGACGGTTTTAGGGCCCATCCTTTTCCAGACATCGACTCTGTTTCGGATTGTTCTGAGCTGAGCGGCATCAACAGTGGAATGATTGTAAAGCGCTCCGTGTTCGAAGCTGTTTCATACGACCCTGATCTCTTCTTGGATTTGGTTGATCACAAGTTTATTGATGATGTGAAAAAGGCGGGAATGAAGGTCGTTTACTTACGCGGCCCACTTCTGAAGCAGAGCTATTCCCTTGCGTCAGATAACGTTGATAAAGCATTAATACGCTTATCGATTTTTGAACGCGATGCACGGCATTTTTATGGCAGTTCTACCCCCCGGCGCCTTTATTGCATTGGAATGCTCGCCGTAAGGAAAGCCAAGCTTTGTCTTAAATACCGAACAACTTGTTTTCTTATCCCGACTAAAGACAACGGAAAGGTGTAATTAATGAAAGGCATCATCCTCGCCGGCGGGTCCGGCACGCGCCTGTACCCGCTCACGCTCGTGACCTCCAAGCAGCTGCTGCCGGTCTACGACAAGCCCATGATCTACTACCCGCTGTCCACCCTCATGTTGGCGGGCATCCGCGACATCCTGGTCATCTCCACCCCGACCGACCTTCCCAACTTCGAGCGCCTGCTCGGGGACGGCTCGCGCTACGGCGT
>NZ_JADPCJ010000008.1 GCF_015670795.1 Collinsella aerofaciens
CAAAGGGAGCTCAAGCCCATAAGGAGGGCCTACGAGGCATGGGTCGAGGCCGGACTTCCGCTCGATTGGGACAGGCAAGCCTTCGAGGCCGAGCGCAAAATGGATTCTAAAAAACACCTTGCCAAATAGGAGCGTCAGGACGCAAAGAGGCTCCGCAGCGCGAAGCGCGATGCGGAGCCTCTTTGCATGTCCGAGGACGTTCCGGAGAGAAGTCCCCGTCCCGCCCCCGGATTCCCGGTGGGAGTTCTAGACCTTGTCGGCCTTAGTACATACCGCCGCCCTGCTGACCAGCGGTAGCAGCAGCGATTGCGTCCTCAAGCTGAGTGTTCTTGGGCACATCGGAGACGGTGGCCTCGGTGATGAGGATCAGGCTGGCGACAGAAGCAGCGTTCTGCAGGGTGACGCGGCTGACCTTGACGGGGTCGAGGACGCCCATCTCGATCATGTCGCCCCACTCGCCGTTGGCAGAGTTGAGACCCTGGCCGGCGGGCAGCTCGGCGACCTTGTCGACCACGACAGCGCCCTCAAAGCCAGCGTTCTTGGCGATGGTGGCGACCGGAGCGGTCAGAGCCTTCTTGACGATGTCGACGCCGATCTTCTCCTCGGGGTCATCGATCTCGACGGCATCGAGCGCAGGAGCAGCGTCCATGAAGGCGACGCCGCCGCCAGCGACAATGCCCTCCTCGACAGCAGCGCGGGTGGCCTGCAGGGCGTCCTCGACGCGATGTTTGATCTCCTTGAGCTCGGACTCGGTAGCAGCGCCGACCTTGATGACGGCAACGCCACCGGAGAGCTTGGCCAGGCGCTCCTGGAGCTTCTCACGGTCGAAGTCAGAGGTGGTGTTCTCCATCTCGCCCTTAATCTGAGCGATACGGGCGTCGATGGCCTCCTTGGAGCCAGCGCCGCCGACGACGACGGTGTTGTCCTTAGAGATGGTGACGGACTTAGCGGTACCGAGCATATCGGCGGTGATGTCAGCGACCTTCACGCCCAACTCGTCCAGGGCAGCCTGGCCACCGGTGAGGACGGCGATGTCCTCGAGAATGCGCTTGCGGCGATCGCCGTAGCCCGGGGCCTTGACGGCGCAGACGTTGAGGGCGCCACGGATCTTGTTGAGGACCAGGGTAGGCAGAGCTTCGCCGTCGATGTCCTCAGCGATGATGAGCAGGCCACGGCCAGCGCGCTGGACAGCCTCGAGAACGGGCATGATGTCCTGAACGCTGGAGATCTTCTGGTCGGTGATGAGGATGTACGGATCCTTCATCACGGCCTCCATGCGGTCGTTATCCGTGACGAAGTAAGCGGAGACATAGCCCTTGTCGAACTGCATGCCCTCGACGGTGTCGATGGTGATGTCGAACGTCTGGGAATCCTCGACGGTGATGACGCCGTCCTTGCCCACGACCTCCATGGCCTCGGCGATCTTCTCGCCGACCTCGGGGTCACCGGCAGAGATGGTGCCGACGGAAGCAATCTGCTCCTTGGTCTCGACCGGCTTAGCCTGCTTCTTCATCTCGGCGACGGCGGCGTTGACGGCCTTGTCGATGCCGCGACGGATGGCCAGCGGGTTGGCGCCAGCGGCGACGTTGCGCAGACCGTCGTTGACGATGGCCTGAGCGAGCAGAGTTGCGGTGGTGGTGCCGTCACCCACGGTGTCGTTGGTCTTGGTGGCGACCTCCTTCACCAGCTGAGCGCCCATGTTCTCGATGTTGTCCTCGAGCTCGATCTCCTTGGCGACGGAAACGCCGTCGTTGGTGATGGTCGGGGCACCGAACGTGCGCTGCAGCGCAACGTAGCGACCCTTGGGGCCCATGGTGACGGTAACGGCGTCGGCCAGAGTGTTGACGCCCTTGGCGAGCTTAGCGCGGGCATCGGTGTTGAACGTAATGTTCTTTGCCATGGTAGGTAATCCTCCAAAAGAAATGTGACTCGCGTCGCCGCTTCCGAGTCCTATGCGGCGGACGCGTTCAAAGACGAATCAGAGATTCTGACGAGACTAGGCCTCGACGACAGCGTAGATGTCGTCGGCGCGCATCAGCAGATACTTCTCGCCGTCGACCTTGACCTCGTTGCCACCGAACTTACCGTAGATGACAACGTCACCGACCTTGACGTCCATGGGGATGCGCTCACCCTTGTCGTTGACCTTGCCGGCGCCAACGGCAACGATGGTGCCGCGCTGCGGCTTCTCCTGAGCGTTGCTGGCGATATACAGACCAGAAGCGGTCTTCTGCTCGGCCTCGTCGGGCTTGACCAGAACACGATCTGCAAGCGGCTTCAAAGACGACATGCTTGTCTCCTCCTTTTTGGGCCGCGCGGTTATACCACGCGAATTAACCCTTTTTTGTTTGCGTACGCGTTGAATGGTACCCACGAATGGCGGGTTATACAACACGGAGTCAAAAAATCTTATTTTTTGGCACTTAGATTTTCTGAATGCCGGGGGATAACTTAGCGGTGGCTCCCGTGTGGCTCCGGAGGGGCGGGGCATAAGGTTTCCTGCTCGGGCAGTCCTGCTCGCACGAAGGCCACATTAAGCGGCTTTCGGCTCGTGCGGAACTCGCGATAAACCTTATGCCCCGCCCCTCCGGAGCCACACGGGAGGCAGGTTAACTAATTCGGGCCCGGCATTCAGAAAAGTCAGTGCAGCAAAATGGCGATGCAGATGTTGCGAACAAGAAAGGGGCACGTTGCTGAAACGTGCCCCCTATGAGTGGGGTATGAGGCCAGCGCTCGTAGATTACGTTACCTGCCAGGTAGGTGGCCTGAACCTTGGTGGCTTGCAGTTCTTGGGGGTCAACGGTGAGCGGGTTTTGGTCCAGGACTACCAGGTCGGCATACTTGCCGGGCTCCAAGCTGCCGAGGTTTTGCTCGTCGCCCGCTGCGTACGCGCTGCCCAGGGTATAGTTGCGCAGAGCTGTGGCCGCATCGATACGCTCGCTCGGTAGCCAGCCGCCCTCGGGCCAGTGGCTTTTGGGGTCCTGGCGCGTGATAGCCGTGTAGAGCACGTTCATGCTGGTAACAGCTGTGATAGGGCTGTCGGTACCGAAGGCTTGGCGAATGCCGCGCTGCTTATAGGTCGCAAACGGCCACATGATGCGGCTGCGCTCCAGGCCCAGATCGCGCTCCGGTCCACCCGGGTCGAGTGTAATGTGACAGGGCTGGCTCGAGGCAACGACGTTAAGCTTGCGTAGACGATCGATGTCCTCGGGCAAGAGGTTCTCCAGGTGCTCGAGCGTGTTATGGCCGTGCTGGGGCAGGCCGTACAGGTCGGCGGCCTCCTCGAAGATATCCAGCGCGGCATGAATCGCACCGTCGCCGATGACGTGGATGCGCACGGTATGGCCGCGCTCCGCGGCCGCCAGAACCAGCTTGCGCATGCGCTCGGCAGGAACCGTCAGGCGACCTTGATCGCCCGGGAAGCGCGGGTTGGTATAGGGCTCGGTGAGATAGGCCGTGTGTTCGCTCGACACGCCGTCGAAGAACTGCTTAAAGCCTGGCGCCGAAAGCAGCGCGTTGTTCGCGTAACGTACCTGCAGCTCTTCCAAGCGCGATTGGTCATCCAGCAGCGTGGGAAACAAATGGGCTCGGATGCCCAACTTGCCGGCTGCCTGCAGTTTGTCGTAGACGTCGTCGCGGATAAAATCGCAGCCCGGCATGGGCATGAGCGACATATCGCATATCGAGGTGATGCCCTGCTCGGCCATCCGCCTCATTTGATCGGCGTAAGCGCTTGCGATGCGATCCTCGCCCAGCCACTCAAGGCAGCGCGGTAGCAGCTGCATGGCAGCCGCCTCGTGAGCAATACCCGTGAGCTCGCCGTTTGCGTCCTTGTCGTAGCTACCGCCCGCTGGTGGCTCGCTGTCGCGCGTGACGCCGAGTGCATCGAGTGCGCGGCTGTTGAGCCACAGCGTGTGCCCGTCGCCCGAATACATAACACAGGGACGATCGGGGAATGCCACATCGAGCGACACCTTGGTAGGATGCTCGGGCGGGTCCCAACGGTAGTCGCGCCAGCCCTGCGTCACAACCCAAGCGTCGTCGGGCAGGTCCTGGGAAAACTCGAGCGCATGTTGCACCAGCGCTGCCTCGGACGTGCCCATATCCATGAGCATGTACGGCGAGGAACCGACCGAGGTATGGAAGAAGTGCAGATGAGCGTCATGGAAACCGGGGCAGACAAACTGCTCGCCGTAGTCGATAACCGACGTAGCGGCAGGAGCGGCGGCGATCACGTCATCGGGCGCACCGACTGCGACGATACGGTCGCCTGCGATGGCAATCGCCAGCTCGCGGGTGGTATCGATGCCGTCTTGCGCGGTAAAGACGTTCTTGGAGCGGATAATCCGATCGATATGTTGCATGGGCATCCCCATCTCTGGCAGGAAATTCAACACCCCCGAGTGTACTCCCCCGCCCTTGTAACAAAACCCCAAGCGGCAAACGGCAACTTTACCAGCCCTAGCGGCAGGTGGCATACTGGAGAGAGCCTGTACGATTTTGCGATCAACCCAGCAAGGAGCAAATCGACCATGACGAAGACCAAGGCACAGCAGATTATGGCGGCGACCGAGGCTCGCGCGGCTGACGACGTCACCGCGGCCATCCAAGATATCGCTACCGAGTTTGAACCATATATCATCAAGCAGCGCCGGCACTTCCATAAGCACCCGGAGCTGAGCCTTGCCGAGGAGCGCACGACCTCCGACATCGCCAACCAGCTCGACGCCATGAATATCCCCTACGAGCGTCCGCTCAAGACCGGCTTGGTGGCAACGCTTCGCGGTACCGCGCCGGATGCCTACCGCGAGGACGGCACGCCACGCCGCCGCATCCTGCTGCGCGCCGACATCGACGCCCTGCCCGTCACCGAGCAGACCGGCGAGGAGTTCGCCAGCGTCAACGAGGGCTGCATGCACGCCTGCGGCCACGACTGCCATATCGCCATGATGCTCGGAACGCTGCAAATCCTGCGCCATATGACCGACGACATCCACGGCGAAGTCCGCATCGTATTCCAGCCCAGCGAGGAAAACGGCCAGGGCGCTAAGCTCATGATCGGCACGGGTGTGCTCGACGGCGTCGATGGCGCCTACGCCGCGCACATCTGGAGTGAGGTCGACGCCGGCACCGTGAGCTGCGAGCCCGGTCCGCGCATGGCCAATACCGACTGGTTCCGCATCGACGTACGCGGCACCTCGTGCCACGGCGCCATGCCCCAGCGCGGTCACGACGCCGTTATGGTGGCCGCCGAGATCGTCAACGCCCTGCAGACCATCGTTTCGCGCGAGATCAGCCCCTACGAGCCGGCTGTCATCACCGTCGGCGAGCTGCACGGCGGCACCGCGCGCAACGTTATCGCCGGCACGGCCTACCTCGCCGGCACGGTGCGCACCTACGGCGATTCGACCCACGAGGAAATGCCGGAGCTTATGCGCCGCATCGTGGAGCATACCGCGGCCGCCTTGGGCGCCGAGGCAGAGCTCACCGACTACACCATCGCCAACTACAAGGTCGAAAACGACGCCGCCTCGAGCGAGCGCTGCCGTCAGGCTGTAATCAAGTGCCTGGGCCCCACCGGCCAAGGCCATTATCGCGGCACGCTTTCGGGCGAGGATTTTTCGGAGTACCTGCGTCGCGTACCGGGCGTGCTCGCCTTTGTAGGCACGCGCAACCCCAAGATTGGCGCCACGTACGCCCAACATTCCTGCTTCTACAAGATCGACGAGACCGTGCTGGCAAAGGGCTCCATGGTGGCCGCCCAGTATGCTATCGACTTTTTGGCCGAGCCCACGCAAGAGGAGCTCGACGGCCCCGCGATTACCGCGGTCGCCGAAACCAACCCCGATCTGGCCGCCAAGTTGCGCTCTGCCAAGGCGACGACCGCCGAGGCTCGCGACGCCATCCATGATGCCCGAACGGCTCGCCATGCCGCGATCAAGGGCATCCACGACGCACGCGCCGCTGCACGCCGCGAGGAGAAGCACGACGAGTAGTCGATTCGCTGGCATCTCGCAGTCATAGCCACATCGCGATGTCAAAGCGGGGGCGGACGTTTCGACACGTCCGCCCCCGCTCATTCTTCAAGCGCTATTTCTACTATTTCTACCCCGTCCCCAAATGGCAGACGGCATGGCTACTCGTCCTGAGGTTCCTCGTCGGAGCTTGGCTCGGACGCCGACTCAGGTGCAGGTGCCGGCTCAGGTGCAGGTGCCGGCTCAGGCTCAGGCGCAGGCTCGGGCTCAGATGCCGTCTCAGGCTCGGGCGCCGGTTCAGACTCGGGCGCCGGCTCAGGCTCGGTCGCGGGAGCGGGTGCAGGTGCCGGCGAAGCATCCGGAGCACCGTAACCCGAAGGAGCGGACTTCTTCTCGAAGGGCAACACAAAAGTCAGGACGTCGTCCTTATCCTCATCGGCCCACTCGCTTGCATAGCGTGCGGCCCAATAGCCAACGGCACGGTGCTTGAGTATCTTGCCAAAGACCGTAAGAAATACGGTGACGAAAGCGACCAGCACCAAGAACAGCGCGAGCGTGACGCCACCGCCGGTAACGATTGCCTCAATACCCGTAGGACGATAGTAGTAGCCATACATACCGACAGAGGCAATGGCGCCAAAGACGACCGTCAAGATCCATGTGACAACGTTGGCGACCAAGCCGGTCAAAAACTCGGGAAGGAACGAAGCACAGAACAGCTTGGTCTTGTTGTGCTTAAAGGCCGCCCAGACCTTATCGAGCGAAAACGCGCTCTCGACGCGCCCGGTCACCGCAAAGTGCATCACGGCAATGTCGGCGAACATCTTAAAGAAGACACCCAGAATCGCCGAGGCAATTAGCGCCAGGACAAGCAGGCCGAGCGAACCGAACAGCGCAGCCTCGAGCGCATAAGAGCCGTAATAAGAATACGAGCCCGCGGCGCCAATTACCACGCCCTCCACCAGCGAAAGCACTACACCGATAACGGGAATGGCAGCGATAACCTCGAGCGCGACCGAGATAACGCTCGAAAAGACTCCGAGACCAAACGACGTGGAACGCATGAGTGGACGGTCCATGCCGTCATCGACCTTGAGCGACAGATCGCGGCCCCACTCGATACCGAAGCCGGAACCGCACACACTCGCAATGC
The DNA here is from genome assembly GCF_015670795.1 of Collinsella aerofaciens. Lineage (GTDB taxonomy): Bacteria > Actinomycetota > Coriobacteriia > Coriobacteriales > Coriobacteriaceae > Collinsella > Collinsella aerofaciens_Q. The sequence continues at coordinate 7,129 of NZ_JADPCJ010000008.1, forward strand.
AAGCTGCCAAAAAGCCGATGGCAGCCGCAATGCCGCCAATAACGGGAATAAACAACACGAGCACCGACACAACGCAAATCAGCGCCGGCAAAAACGCGATTTGGCATACACGCTGAAGCACGCCCGGAGTCTTAGTCATATCTTGGAACGCCTGAGCCACACAGCCCTTTGGCGCATTCGCCACGGGCGGTTGCGGAACAAACTGCTGGGGCTGAGGCTGTCCCTGGGGAGCGGGGCCAGCGGCACCGGCATTAGGAGCACCACACACGCCGCAGAACTTGTCGTTATCGCCCATGGGGGCGCCACACTGCGAGCAGAACATAGAATCATCCCTTCGTATCTTGAACAAATCACTTGGATCGCAAACGATGTCTTTAGCATCATTATTGCCCAATGTGGGGTCAAATACTCAAAGATGACCGATTTGCAAGATACACGGCGCCAGCAGGCGGTTCGTTGGATACGTCTGTGCTAGTTCGTTCCGCGGAAGCCCTTGCCGACAATCTCGGAGCTGTCGACGATCGTGATAAAGGCACCTGGATCGACCTCGCGCGCATAACGGCGCAGCTGCACGGCCTCGCGACGGCTCAGCACGCTCATGATCACCGTCACGCACTTGCCCGAGAAGGCACCGTAGCCGCGGCTGATGGTCGCCGTGCGGTTGAGATGCTTGACGATAAACTCCTCGACCTTAAGGGGTTCGGAGCAAATGACCGTGCAGACCTTACGAAGATGGATGCTCTCGATGGCTTTGTCGACCACAAGCGTCTTGGCAAACAGGCCGAGCACGCAATACAGACCGACACGCGGGCCATACAAGAAGGCCGCGATGGTCACGATGCCGATATCGACCAGGAGCAGGGCGCGGCCAATCTCGAGCGTGGTGCGGCGCTTGAGGATCATGGCAAGAATGTCCGTGCCACCTGTCGAGGCGCCAATATCAAAGACGATGGCACTGCCGAGCGCCGGCAGAATCACAGCAAAGCACAGATCGAGCCACATATCGCCCGTCAGAGAGACATCGGTCGGAATAAAGAGCTCAAACAGCGAAACATAGGCCGAAAGCGCAAACGAGGCGAAGACGCTCCACAGGATTGCCTTGCGCTCCAAAAAGATAAAGCCCAAGACGACGAGAACCGCGTTGATAATCCACATAAAAACGCCGACGGGCAGGGTCGGGAACAGCGTGGACAGAATGACCGACACGCCCGAGGTGCCGCCAAAAGCAAAGTGATTAGGGGTTTTAAACGCAACGATGGCGAAGGCCGTAAGAATCAGGCCCAGATTGAGCTCGGCAAAAAAGCGCGGGAAGCCCGGCTCCTGGCTGCGCTTTTGACCGACACGCTCGCCGCGCTCGATATCGGTGCGATCAACCACGCGCTCCATCGGCACCACGGGAGGACGATGCACCTCCTCGGCAGCACGCGATGCCGCCTCTGCCGCGGCGGCCTCAATCGCCCATGCCTTGCTTTCTGTTTCGTGCTCGTCGGCCATTACGGCAACCCCTCGTTAACAATTTGGAAACAATGCGCCCATTAGGGTAACGCGGAACGCGACGATTGCAACCCCTAGTTAGACGAGCGGTATGCCCACATCGGGGGGCATACAAATAACGGCCGGCCACGCTTTTGCTTGCGCGGTCGGCCGTTTAACGTTTTCGCAGATAAAGCCTGCCAAAACAAACCTGTCCCTTTTTGGAAGGTTACTCGTGCTGGCTGGTGCGGTGCTCGTACTCCTCGGGGGTGATGACGTCCTCGATGCGCAGGTTGACGCCCGCCACCTCAAGGCCGGTCATCGCGGCAAGGCGCTCGGTGACACGTGCCTTGACATCGTCGAAGATCGCGGGCGCATAGGCGCCGTACTCGATGATGACGGAGATGTTGACGACCACGCGATTGTCATCGGTGACCTCAACCGTCACGCCCTTGGTCAGATTCTCGGCACCAAACTGCTCCTGCACAAAGTGCATAAGGTTACCCTTCATGCCCAGGACGTGCGGCACCTCGCGGGTGGCCATGGCGACGATCTTCTCGATCACACCGTTGGAATAGGTCAGCGAGTCCTCGGACTCGTCCGCTTCCTCGTCCGCCTCCTCGTCGTCCTCATCAGCATCGGACTCGGCCTCGACGAGCGCCTCGTCCTCGAGCGTCACATCCTCGGCCTCGGCAGCGACGGTCTCGTCTGCCTCGAGCTCGGTATCGGCTACATCGACCTTCGTATTAAAAGCCATGGTTCCTCCTTATGCCTGCCGCAGATGCGACAGTCGAATACATATTAGCGGCCGCTAAACAGACGGCCGAAGAAGTTGACGATCCCGTTCTCGCCGTCGCGAATTTGGCCGATCACGGCGCCGATCAGCACGAAGAATGCAATGACGAGCGTGTCCCACAGGCCGAGCGTGAGCACCAACACGGCGAGGATAAAGCCAGCGACGGCGCCAAGCGTGGTGTTGGGATGACGCACGGCATAGCTCCAGATGGCAGCGCCCGTACCCTTGATGAGACCCATAGCCTCGTCAAAATCCGCGGCTGCCGCGTCTTGTAACTCGGTTGCCTCTGCTTTGGAATCAACAGGTTCGTTCGCCGGCGTGGCGCTCTGGTCAATCGTCAGGCGCGGCGTACGAGCGGTCTTGTCTTGATTGGTATCACTCACCGGAAACCTCCACGGTCTGGACGGTAGTCTTGGACGGCAAAAAACGAACGCGTGCGGTCGTGCCCGGCGTGCCAAGCATGGTGTCGCAAGCTTCCTCGATGCGCCGCTGCATCGCAGTAGCCAGAGATGCCACGTCCTTATCGTCAAGCGCGATAGCCTCGACCTTAAATCGGACGTGCGAATCGTCGGGGCCTTGGACGCGGGCCTCGACATGCTCGACCATCACGCGGTCGTCGCGCTCGGCAGCAGCCCTGGCACACGAAGAAAGCGCCGCAAGGGTAACCTCGATATTGCGCTCCCCCGCCGGATGCACGCAGGACGGCTCGCGACGAGCAAACATCAGGCGAAAGAAGCTTACCAGCACGCCGATCGCCACAACTCCGCCGCATGCCGTCACGACAATGCGCGGCATGGGGTCGCGCATCAGCAGCATAAAGCGATACGTATACGGCCCCCAAAACTGGCAGACAAGCGTACCCAGCGCCACGATGGCGGCGGCAAGATACACAATCGCTAGGGCTCGTTTGAGTACGCGCACGTGGCGCTCCCTTCAAATCTCGGCTCTCGAAATGCAAAACGGTTCGCATCATTATAAAAGAGCCGGGTCCGGTGCTCTACGCACGCGGATCCGGCTCATCTATTCCACGAGGCTTGCATGCTCGCTTCATTATGCCCAGATATGCACGGCTTAACCCGTGCGGGCGCTACTCCTCCTCGAGGGCAGCGATAACCTCGTCGGTCATGTCCATGGTGCTGTAAACATCCTGGACGTCGTCGAGCTCCTCAAGACGGTCGATGAGGCGCTGAACCTTCTTGGCGTCGGCGCCGGAGACCTCGGTCGGGGTGGTCGGGACCATGGTGGTCTCGGAGCCCTTGACCTGGACGCCCTGCTCCTCGAGCGCCTTGGAGACAGCCATGACCTCGTTGGCAGTAGTCCAGACGATCCACTCCTCGCCGGCATCCTCGTAGTCCTCGCCACCGGCCTCGGCGATGGCCATCATGAACTCATCCTCGTCACCGGCAGCACCGTTGGCGATCATGGTCTCCTTCTTGGCGTTCTCGTCCAGGATCTCCTTGGCGACGACGATCTGGCCCTTGCGCTCAAACTGGAAGGCGACGGAGCCGGAGGTGCCCAGGTTGCCACCAGCGTGGGAGAAGGCGGAACGGACATCAGCGGCGGTACGGTTGCGGTTGTCGGTCAGGCAGTCGACGTAGACGGCGACACCGGCGGGACCGTAGCCCTCGTACACGATGTTCTCGTAGACGGCGGCATCGGCACCCGAACCAAAAGCCTTGTCGATAGCGGACTTGATCTTGTCCTTAGGCATGGACTGAGCCTTGGCCTTGGCAACGGCAGCGGCGAGGCTGGCGTTGTTCTCGGGCAGCGGGTCACCGCCGAGACGGGCAGCAACGGTGATGTTGCGGCTGAGCTTGGAGAAGAGGGCGGAACGCTTGGCGTCCTGCGCGCCCTTACGATGCTTGGTTGTGGCCCACTTAGAGTGTCCGGACATACGTGTCTCCTATCGGTTTCGACCTAAAGCCCAGCGCAGATGCTCGGGCAATATAAACAAACGTCGTTATGATATACCTACTGGCCTGCGAGATAAACCCCAAAATGAAGGCGTCGTGATGATGTCCCCTTTGGTGCAAAGAAACCTGACCCTCAATGCACCAAGTTAGAACCAGAAGAAGTCGCTGCGGGTGACGGTGGCGCCGATGGCGAAGGGCATGCAGGCGATGACCGGATACAGGTAGCGCATGTAAGTCGAGCCGTTGCACGGGCCAATCAGGCACACAGCGAGCACGCCCAACAGCGGCACCCAGATCGCCAGCGCACGCCATGAATGACGACGCAGCAAGTAGACCACCACGGCGATCATGATCCACACATAGGTGGCCGAGCTCATGGTGAGCGAGATAAAGGGAACACGCTGCACCGCCACACGGTACAAATTGATCAGGTGGTCGCACCAGCGCACCACGTTGCTGTCAACCGGATGGAAGTCGAAGTACTTGAGGTTGTCGGGACGCGCCATGATCTCGGCACTACGCGCCGTGCTGTAGACCCAGGCATCGCGCGCGCTCGGATAAAAATAACCATAGTAGTTATTGATAAGCGCCGAAATATAGCACTCGGGATCCTTCTTAAACATCTGAGCCCATACCTCAAAATAGGCATCGATGTCCTCCTGCGAGGCGTACTCGTTAAAGCAGTTCTTGACGGCATCGGACTTGTCGGGGTTGTAGCGGCGGCCCAGGTTCTCGTACTTGAGCACCCGGTCGATCACGGCGCGCTCCTCATCGGTTACCAAACCGTCGCAGGGCGCCTCCACGATGGTGCCGTCCTCCTTAACCGTAGGGTTGACGCCCGAGTTGAGGCCGTCGTGCTTTTGGACGAAACGAGCCGTCTGTTGGAACGGAATCGAGAGGATTTCGCGCTTGGAACCAGGCGTGATATCGTGCGCCGGCATAAAGACCTTGGTGAAGTACATATTAGAGGCAAGGCAGAGCGCGAGCACCGCGAGAACGCCAACCCAGCGGAAACGCGAGATGGCGCCCGAAGGCGCAGCACCAGCCTGCTTGGCTGCACGACGAGCCACATGCACGTCCCATGCGCAAAACGTCGCCGCGATTACGCATGCCGCCAGCGGAAACACCAGGCCGCCGTTGCGCAGAAACGTGGAACCCATGGCGCCCAGAGCGAGAAGCAGCCAGTCGTGGCGCGCAAAGAGCACGGGCCTCTGTTCGCCCGCACGCTCGGCATTGGCATCGCGACGGGGCAGGCCACATGCCACGAGCTTGACGGTCTGTACCAGCAGCACCAAGAACGCGTCGGCAAAGAGCACATCTTTGGTGAGCAACGCCGCGTAGTTAGAGAACATCGGCATAAACGCAAAGAACAGCAGGATCGCACCGCGAACCGGCAGACTCACGCCCAGTTTGCGCAGCGACGAAATGGAATACGCCATGCAGGCAGCCGTGATGACAAATTGAGCGCAGGTATAGATGATGAGGCCCGCGTTAGCGCTGTTGAACAGCGAAAGCCCCAGCTGAACGCACGAGCCGATAATGGCCGTGTGCACTACGGGATGATGCCCGTTGAGCAGCACGTTGGGGTTGAGTAGGCGCAGATAGTCGCTCGTGCCGTTGGGATAGTTGAACCACTGGCGAATCTGCGCACCCGTATCTCCCATAAAAAGGCCGGGCAGCGAAGCGATGAGCGTGGGCGCCCAGGCGATCATAAGCACCAGGAAGCGCCCGGCAAAGGGATGGACCGAGAGCACGGCGTGAGCCACACGCCATACGCGGCCAAAGTGCGCTTCCGAAAACGGAATGCGCCGAGAGCTCAGCCAATCTAGACACTCAAAGGCAAGGTAGAAGGCAACGATCGCTAGGAGCATCCAGCCCGCGCCGCCAATCCAGGCGCAGATGATGCGGGCTTTGTCGCCAAGGACAATCTCGGCCGAGTCGGTGAGATCGTAGCTGCGGCCGAACACCATGCAGATGGCAAAGAACAGCGACGGCAGAATGATCGATGGGCGCCAGGTGTCGCCACGGCCAAAGAACACGTAGCGAAACGGCAGCGTGAGCAGGCAGGCAAGCGCAAGCAGCATGACCGCGTCGGTATGGCCGGCAAACGAGAGGAGCACCTCGTAGCACACGTACAGCATGCCCGAGGCTTTGGGGTCAATCGCCAAGACTGCGTTGCTCGACACCGGGGCGGGATCGATGGAAAACGCCGTGGTCGCCAACAGCGCGAGCAAAAATGCGATGAGCGTCTGCTTGGCGGGGTAGCGCTTAAACCAGACGATGCGGGCAGCGTCGCGCGCAGCCGTTGTGGAGAGATCGGAATCCTTCACAGTCCAAAGAGCCTTTCTAGAAACCTGCCAAAAAGGGACAGGTTTATTTTAGCAGGTTTTATCTGGTGAAACGTTACAGTTCTGTCATCGTTGCCCAGCGAACCACCACAAAGGTGCCTGTCCCCTTTGTGGTGGTTCGTGATGGCTAGGCGTCGAGGTAGATGCGCTGGGGCTGGTTGCGGCGACGAGCAAAGATGATGAGCGCCAGGCCCGCGATCACAAGCGGCAAACTCAGCAGCTGACCCATGGTGATGACGCCACCCAGCAGATAGCCCAGCTGCGCATCGGGCACGCGCACAAACTCAATCAAAAAGCGAACGATGCCGTAGCCCATCACAAAGACGCCCATAAACGTGCCTTGGGGCAGTAGCGGCTTTTTGCGGCTGAGCACCTGCAGAATGCAAAAGAGCACGATGCCCTCAAGAAATGCCTCGTAGAGCTGGGAGGGGTGACGCGGCATATCGCCCGCGGTGCCACCGAAGACCACGCCCCAGGGTAGATCGGTCGGCTTGCCCCACAGCTCTCCGTTCACGAAGTTGGCGCAACGTCCCAGGCACAGCGCCAGCGGCGCGCCTATGACGGCAAGGTCCGCCAAAGTCCATGCGTCGAGCTTATACATGCGGCACACGAGCACGCCGCCGATGATGCCGCCCACCAGGCCGCCATGGAAGCTCATGCCGCCTTCATTGGTGGCAAAGATCTCGAGCGGATGCGCCCAGTAGTAGCCGTCGCCGTAAAAGATGACGTAGAACAGGCGCGCACCGATAATGAGGCCAAAGACCACGCCGACCACGACACTCGTCAGGTCGTCGACCGTAATGTCAAAACCCCAACGGCGCTGCGTGCGGTACATGACGACCGCCGTGAGCAGAGCTCCGACCACATAGGCCAAGCCGTACCAGTAGATGGTGATGGGCCCCGCCGAGATGGCGACGGGATCAAGCATATGGTAGAGGTCGTTGAGCATATCGGTCCCCCTGCTCCCTACATACAAATGCGGCCGCGGGCCTTGCGCTCGCAGCCGCATATTCGGGCGTGACGTCTATGCGGAGCATATCGCCCGCAGCTTTCACTTCTTAGAACGGCGCATACTCGTCGTACAGGTCATCGGTCTCGCCGGAGGCATTGACCTGCTCGACACGCGTAACGCCGGGCACGTGCTCCTTGAGGATACGCTCGATGCCCATGGAAAGCGTCAGGGCGCTCATGGGACAACCGGCACAGGCGCCCTGAAGCTCCAGCTTGACGACGCCCTCGTCATCAACGCCTATATACTCCATGTCGCCGCCGTCGGCCTGTAGGTTGGGGCGAATCTCTTCAAGAACCTTCTTAAGCAGCTCTTCGTTAACAGCCACAGGGGCTCCTTTCTCACAATAACGCGGGCGCGCCCGCGGACAGAGCTATGTTACTACAGCCGTGTACCCGCTCACGAGCCGTCCATGCGCGCGGACGCGACTTTCACGAGTAGTCAATTTGGGACGGGGCTCTTTTAGCTGCTTTTGCCGCCAGCTGGCGTTGCCACGCGCTACTGCCGAGCCCGCCCCTCGGTGCCGATGTGAACATCGACGATAACCTGGCGGTAGCTGATGCCACAGGAGTCGAGAATGCGGCGGCTGATACGGCCGTCATCGGTGTCGGCGTACTTGTTGTCCAGGTAGACAACCTCGCCCACGCCCACCTGAGCCAAAATCTTGGCGCAGTCATGGCACGGGAACAGCGTGACATAGACCGTGGAACCCTCGAGGTCCTTGAGCGAACCACGGTAGTTGAGCACGGCGTTGGCCTCGGCATGGACCACGTAGTTGTGCTTGTCCTGCAGCGGGTCGTCGCTCGTACCCCACGGGAAAAAGTCGTCGTTGAGCGCCGAGGGTGTACCGTTGTAGCCCACCGAAAGGATGCGGTGGTTGGTGTTGGCGATGCACGCACCCACCTGCGTGTTGGGGTCCTTGCTGCGGCGCTGCGCGGCGATAGCCACACTCATAAAGAACTCGTCCCAGCTAATGACGTCCAGGCGCTTGCCTGACGAAGTTTGATGAAGATCGTCCGACATGGCAGACACCTCCGTAATCGCAATAGTTTGACCCATTGTAGCAGGTGAAAGGTGGGGGCGTTTGTCCCACCGGCGCCCTCACTTTTACACGCGGCGGGGCTTTTGGTTGATGTGGTAGAGCTCGGCGAGACCCCGCAACGTCAGTGCATCGTCGACCGTCAGGCTATGGCCGACAAGGGCCGCAAGCGCCTCTGCATCGTCGCCGGTAATGACGATGGGCACGCTGCCCTCCCCCGCCGCCTTGGTCGCGCGCATCTCGGCAAGCACCATGTCGAGCATACCGTCGATGCGGGCCACCTCGCCCAAGACCACGCCCGAGCGCATCGCCTCGCGCGTGTTACGGCCGATGACATGCGTAGGTGCCGAGGGCTCGACCTGCGGCAGGCGCGCCGCAGCGGCCGAGAGCGAGCGGGCGCCGAGCGCCAGACCCGGCGCGATAACGCCGCCCACAAAGGTACCGCGCGCGTCGATGACCTCAATATTGGTCGTTGTGCCCAGGTCGATCACGATGCACGGAGAGCCGTAGACGGCACGGGCCGCCACGGCGTCGGCGATGCGGTCGGGGCCGATCTCGGCCGGGTCGTTGTAGTGGACGGGCATGCCGGTCTTGAGGCCCGGCCCCACGGTGAGCACGCGCCCCGTGCAGGTACGGGAAAGTGCTGCCTTCCACGGGCGCTCGAGCGCCGGGACCACACAGCTCAGCACGGCCGCGGCGGGTACGATCACCCCGGGCACACCTGCATCGGCGGCGAGTGCGCCCATGACCTGCACAAGTCGCATGCGCGCTTCGTCGGCCGTAATACGGGTCGGCGTCGTGATTTCGCACGTCGCTAGCGGACATTCCTGCGCCGCGGCCGAATCCTCGGCAAACAGGCCAAAGCGAATGAACGTGTTACCCACGTCGACCGTCAATATATATGCGCACCCATTAAGCATCGTCGGCGCTCCCTTCGTCTGCCCAGCAGTATATCGCCTACCTAAACCAGTCATCCCAAAATGACTAACTTGCGGCTATACTGGTGCGCGGTCGTTTGCGAGCTCACGCGGCGGCCCTTGGTAACCCGACTTCCCGCGCCGTATCCGTAGCGGCGCTTGCGGGGGAAGCGGATATACGCAAAGGAGTTCTATATGAGCAATCCCTCGAACCGCGCCTCGATGCGCGGGCAACTTACGCTGCGCGGCGTCGTCATCGGCGTCCTTGGCTGCGTGATCATCACGGCAAGCTCGGCCTATACCGCCCTCAAGATGGGCGCCCTCCCCTGGCCGATCATTTTCGCTGCCGTCATTTCGCTGTTCTTCCTTAAGCTCATGGGCAACGCCAGTCTCAACGAGGCCAACGTCACCCACACCATCATGTCCGCGGGCGCCATGGTCGCCGGCGGTCTGGCGTTTACCATCCCGGGCGCCTGGATGCTGGGCTATGCCGACCAGATCAGCTGGCTCGACATGTTTATCGTGGCGCTCGCCGGCACCGTCTTGGGCCTTCTGGCGACAGCGCTCATCCACCGTCACTTTATCGTGGACGCCGCGCTTGAGTTCCCCACCGGCAACGCCGCAGCTCAGACCCTGCGTGCTACCGAGGCCGGCGGCAAGACCGGCAAGCAGCTCTTTGGCTCCATGGCCATCGCAGGCATCTACAGCGTGCTTCGCGACGCTCTGGGCGTGGTGCCCAGCATGCTGTGCACGCTCAATATCCCCGGTGTGACCTTTGCCATCTACAACTCGCCCATGTTGCTGTCCATCGGCTTTTTGGTGGGCTTCGCCCCCGTCGCCTTCTGGTTTGCCGGCGCGCTTCTGGGCAACTTTGGCATCATCGTCGGCGGCACCGCTGCCGGTCTGTTCGATGTCGTAACCGCGCAGGGCATCGTCAAGTCCCTGGGCATGGGTCTTATGATGGGCTTTGGCGTCGCCGTCGTCCTTAAGGACATCCTGCCGCAGGTCGCCGGCATCGTCCGCGGTCTTGCCGCCGACAGCTCCACCGACACCGACGAGCAGTCGCTCATCTCGGGCTCCCTTAAGATCGACGCCGGCATCATCGGCCTGGGCACCGCAGCCATCGCCGTGATCATCGCCATCGTGCTTGACCTTGGCCCCGTTCCGGCCGTCATCGTCACGCTGTTCACCTTTGTCACCACCATCATGAGCGCTCAGAGCTGCGGCCAGACGGGCATCGACCCCATGGAGATCTTTGGACTCATCGTCATGCTCATCGTGGCGGCCTTTGCACAGATCGCCCAGGTCAAGCTGTTCTTTATCGCCGGCATCGTGGCCGTGGCGTGCGGCCTTGCGGGCGACGTCATGAACGACTTTAAGGCCGGCGCCGTGCTGGGCACCAACCCGCGTGCACAGTGGGTCGGCCAGGCCATCGGCGGCATCGTGGGTGCCCTGGTCGCTGCCGCCGTCATGGTCGCGCTCGTCACCGCCTATGGTCCGGACGCCTTTGGTCCCGACAAGAGCTTCGTTGCCGCGCAGGCTAGCGTCGTCGCCACCATGGTCTCGGGCATCCCGAGCGTACCGTGGTTCGCAGGCGGCTTTATCGCCGGCATCGTCATGTACTGGCTCGGCATTCCGGCCATGATGATCGGCCTGGGCGTGTACCTGCCGTTCTACATGTCACTCACGGCATTCCTGGGCTCCTGCGTCAAGCTCGCCTACGATAAGTGGTCCGCCCACCGCGACGCCACCGCTGGTCTTTCTGACGAGGAGAGGGCTGCCAAGGATGCCGCCTTCCAGGAACAGGGCCTGGTTGTCGCCAGCGGCCTGCTCGGCGGCGAGTCCATCGTCGGCGTTATCCTGGCGTTTGTCTCCGTGGGCTTAAGCCTGCTGGGCTAAGCTGAGCAGCTGCTCGACAGCAACCATATTGCCTACGGCTTGCCCGGTCGGTAGCTTCTGCGGCTGCTGACCGGGCTTTTTGATATCGAAACAAAGAAAGGCCGGCGCGCTGCGTTTAACAGCGCGCCGGCCTTATCGTTTGGCTAACGAGACGGTCCCGTTATGAATTGAAGTTCGTTGCAGAAACTACGCTCGAAACGCTACATCTGCTTGCGACGACGATCGCTCAGCGTCACGCCCGCAGCCACGAGCGTAATACCGCCGATGACGAACACCTCGCCCGCAAGAGCGGAATTGTCGCCAGTCTGGGCGAGCGCGGCAGGCGCAGCCTGTTTCTTGGCAACGGGGGCCTTTGCGGCGGCCTGCGTAACCTGGGGCTTGGCCTGCGGCTCAGCCTTGGGATGATACTTGTCGTACTCGGCCTGAGCGGCAGCCAAGGCATCCTTGGCATCTCCGAGCTCGGCCAGTGCAGCGGCATAGGCGTCGTTGGCGTCGGACAGCTTGGCATCGGCATCGCTCAGGGCAGCCTTGAGACCAGCGGCAGCATCGACAGCAGCCTTATAGCGAGCGTAGGCAGCGTTCAGCTTGACCAGCTTCTCGTTGCCCGTCGTGCCCGCGGCAAGAGAGGCCTTGTGGTCGACAGCCTCAAGATCGGCCTTGAGCGCCTCGTCGTTGGCAAGCTCGACCTTGGCCTTAAAGATCTCGAAGTTCGCATCGACGACGGCTTCGTTGGCGGCCTCGAGCTGCTTCTGGGCATCGGCGACACTGGCTACGGCAGCGTCATAGGCGGCCTTGGCGTCGTCGACCGCCTTCTGAGCGCCGGCGAAGCGCTCGAAGGCCTTGTTTGCGCCGGTCAGCTCGCCCTCGGCAGCCTTGGCCTTAGCCTGTGCGTCGGACACAGCCTGCGCCTTGGCGGCAACCGCCTGCTTGGCGTCCGAAAGAGCAGTCGCGGCCTGGACATCTGCGGCCTGGGCCTTGTCTACACCAGCCTGGGCGGCATCGTCGGCCTTATTTGCCTCGTCAAGCGAGCCCTGCTTATTCGCAAGGTCCGCCTGGGCGGCATCGCGCTTGGCGGCAAGGTCCTTGACCGAAGCAGTGGCGTTGACATACGCCTTATTGGCCTGTTCGGACTTTGCCTTGGCGGCATCGCGGGCGCTGCGAGCCTTCGCCTTGTGAGCAGCGGCATCGGCTGCGTTCGTCTTGCTGTCAGCAAGCGTGGCGTTTGCTTTATCGAGAGCTGCCTGGGCAGTAGCGGCCTTGCTCTTGGCGGCATCGAGCTTGGTCTGGGGCGTCTTGACGTCGATGCCCTTGAGTTTGGCTTCGGCGGCGTCGTATGTCGTCTTCGCGGCGGCGGTGCCGGACTTAGCCTTCTCGTACTCGCCCTTGGCAGTGTTCATGTTCGTGTCGGCCGCGGTATAGGCGTCGCGTGTGTTTTCTTGCTTATCCAATGCGTTAGAATAAGCCGTTCCAGCAGCCCCGAAGTTCTTCTGCGCCTCTGCCAGCTTATTCTGAAGCTGCTTCAGCTGCTCCTTCTGCTCCTGAGTGCCGCCTGCGTTGTAGGCAGAGTCGATGTAGTCGTTCACGAGCTTCTTGAACTCGGAGACAGTGAAATCCTTCTGCCCCGTGCTCCCGCTATAGTCGAAAACGGTTACCTCGGAATCGGTATTCTTACCGCTACCGGTCGCGATGCCGATAGCCTTCGCGCCGGCATCGATGATGTTTAGATAGTGCCCGCACTCATGGTAAATGCTGTTGTAGTGCTGCCAGATATAGTAGGAATCATATCGATGGCTTCCAAGTGCGTCGCCATACTGTTTGACGTACTTATCGAATGCCTCTTTTTCCTGGGTATAGAGACCGGTATATGGCCATCCGAGAGTATCCTCGGTCTCGCCGCCGGCATATGCACCGCCGCCGCCTGCAAGGTTCTCGCCTTTATCGAAATAGCAGTTCGAGTGATCCCAAATATTCGATGAATATGAGGCGTTGAGTGCAGCTGCTGCGGTCATGCGGAGGCTGACGCTAAGCTCCGACTGGCCGTTCGCCTTGCGGAGGTTGTTCTGGGTATCGAGGTAGGTCAGGGCGTTGCGCATCTGCTCCAAGGAGAGCGGATTGGTGTCTCGAGACATGTCCTGATCGACGTAATTATCATACCAGTCCTGTTTATCTGTCGTCCCCATGAGCATCGACGCGGCAGTGCTTGCATTCGACTTCTGCGTGGCTGTGAACTGGCTGCCGCCGATGATATAGTTCATGAAGCCGAACATGCCCTGGCTGATGACGTTCTGATCCACGGTCATGTTCGACTTGAGGTCGGCAATCTGCTGGTTGAGCTTCTCGACCTCGGCGTTTGCGGCGTCGTATGCATTGTGTGCGTCGGTTACTTCAGCACGAGCCTGATCGAACTCGCTGTGCTTCTGTTGGCGGACCTCGACGAGTCGGTCGTACTCCGCCTTCTTGTCGGCCTCGGTCTGCTGAGCCTGCTCGTATGCCGACTTCGCAGCGTCGCGCTTGCTGGCGGCGGCGTTGTACTCCTTGTTTGCCGCACCGTATGCAGACTGGGCAGATGCCACAGCAGCGTTGGCGGCGTTGGCCTTCTCCTGCGCGGCAGCGACGGCAGCCTGGGCGGCCTGCAGATTTGTCTGTGCGGTGGCGTCGGCATCCGTCGCGGCATTGAGCTCCGCCTGCGCGGTCTTGAGCTCACCAGCAGCAGCCTTCTTGGCGGCCTCAAGCGCACTCAGGTCGACACCTGTACCCGAGACGGCAGCATCGAGCGCGGCCTGCGCCTGGTTGAACTTCTGCTGGGCGTTATCGCGCGCGGTGGTTGCGGCTGCGAGAGCAGCGGCAGTCTCCTGCTTCTTGGCCCGGGCGGAAGTCAAAGCGGCCTCAGTGTCCTTCTTTTCCTGCTGAGCGCTGGCCTCGGCAGCCTTGGCCTGGTCCAGATTGGCCTGTGCAGTAGCAACGGCCTTATTGGCGTCATCGAGCTTTGCCTGCGCGTCCTCGACGGCCTTCTTGGCGGCCTCGTACTCGTCCATACCCATGGCCTCGAGCTTGGCCTGGGCATCGTCGAGGGCCTTCTTGGCCTCATCCTGCTTTGCCTTGGCGTCCTTGAGCGCCTGGGTCTTATCCTCGACACTCTTGTTGGCTTGATCGAGCTGATCGTTCAGGTCGCCCAGCTTCTTCTGCTGCTGCTCGGTCTTTTCGACGGCGGCTTTGAGCTCGTCAATCTTCTCCTGGAGCGCGGCGACTTCTGCTGCGTTCTGCTCGATTTCGTTGTCGCTCACAGCCTGCGAGGCCTGATTCTTTTGCTGCTGCGCCTGCTTTTGAGACTGGCCCGCCGCGTCGGCCTTCTTCTGGGCGGCATCGTAGGCGGCCTGAGCGTCCTTGAGCTGCTTTGCCGACTCCTCGGCCAGCTGGGCAGCCGTCTTTACGACCGCTTGGTTACCGGCGGCAACGGTATTCTCTACAGAACTACCCCCCCCCTGAACAGAATCGCCGTTATCGGTTGACGGTGCGGCGATTGCCGCCAGCGGCGACATGAGCGGCTGAGCGATGAGGCCCGCCGTCAAAACGGTTGCGACGGCGCGGTTGGCAACGCCCTTGACGTTGACAGTCTTGGCCCGAGGCTCAAAGTGTTGTGGACTGTAGTTTGCCATGGCTTTCTCCCTTTGACACGGATGTATCCATACGTATCAAACGGTAGCTGTCGATTTTTGAATTCTGTTGCGCAACATTGGCGACCAGCGTATTTTTTGAAATTCACGCTCTCATGCTTCACAGTTTCGTCACATTTGAAGGAGCTGGTGCATCATATTCTCGCGGGATGGAATTGAGCCTGTGATTTGCATTTGCTCCCGCGTCATCCGCCCTATCGGATTCCACATCCAACAGACACCCCGCCCGCCACGGTGTAGAGTTAGGACAACGGGCGCGTTGCGCGGACCGCGCTGGAACGAGGTGGACATGGAACTCGACAAACAACAGATCAAGCGACTACGCGAACGCCATCACCGGCGCCACGGCATCCGCCCCGCCCATAGTGAGGCCATGGAGAACGCCACCCGCTTCCTAAAGCGCGCATTCAACATTCGCGAGGGTCGCGCGCCCTACCACGTAATTCGCAAGCGTTTTGTAAACGGGGCGCGCCTAACCGGCTCTCACCTGTGCATCCTCATCATCGCCATGCTCATCGCAAGCATCGGCCTCGATATCGACTCGGACATCGCCATCGTGGGCGCCATGCTCATCTGCCCGCTTATGGGCTCGGTCCTTGCCATGGCATACGGTATTGCCACGCTCGACCGCGAGATTACCGTCGAAGCCGTCGCCAGCCTTGCGCTGCAGATGGCCTTTTGCCTGGTCACGTCCACGCTGTACTTTAAGCTCTCGCCCCTTGGCACCACCACGGCCGCCATCATCGACAACTCGACACCCACCGTCTGGGACCTTACCGTCGCACTCGCAGGCGGCTTTGCAGGCGGGCTGGGCAACTCGCGCGACCAGGAACCCGCCACGCTCATCGCCGGCGTGGCCGTGGCGACCGCGCTCATGCCGCCCCTGTGCGCGGCGGGCTACGGCATCGCCATCGCAAGCGGGTCGCTGTTTCTCTCGGCGCTTTACGAGTTTGGCATCAATGTAGTCTTTATCGCACTGGCTGCCGAAGCCGTGCTGCTTCTTTTGCGCGTGCCGCTCAAGCGCGACCTGAACGGCGACGGCATTGTGACCGCAGAAGAAGACGCCGAGGTCGGTGAGCTGTCACGCAAGGTGCGCCGCCGCATTATTGTGGGCACGGCGATCTTTGCCATCCCCTGCATCGTTATGACCGCGGGGTCTATTGGCTCGGCGCAGGCCGGCGTGCAGGACGGCTACGGCGTCACCGAAACTACGCGCGAGCTTGCCGCGGTGCTGCCGGGCTTTAGGGATTACACCGTCGCCGTCGAGACCTCGGCTACCGAAGGGGACGAGGAAGGCATTGTAGAGCGCGAAATCGTCGCCCATGTGACGACAAGCGAGGCGCTCGGGGCACACGACCGTCACGTCGCCCGTAAGCTCATCGACCTCAATGTGCCCGATCTCGACCGCGTGGAGTTCGATGTCAGGTGATGCCGGCGCGGGATGAATGCTCGCACGGACGCAAGCTACGACGAGGCGCAGACGCGATACGGACACGAGCAAATGGCGGGGCGCAGTTCGCACCCGCGCCCCGCTCGCTTTTTTATTGCCGTGAATCAACTGTCCGAATCGACCTCGCCAGACTCCACCGTAAACGCTGGATCGGTGCTCACCAGATAAAATCGGGTCACCTTGCTATCTCTAAATAGATAGAGCTGGCCCTGCTCGCGTCGGCGTGACATATACGCCACGTGGACCGTACCGAATTCTTCGCCGTTTTCCTTCTTTAATATCAGGATGTTGGGGTCATCCGTACGCTTAAACTGCCCGTCAACGCAGCTGCCGTCTTTGTCGACCAGTTGCCACCGATGGTTATCCTCTTCAAGAAAGGCCAGGGTTTCCAGACTCGTCTTGTCGTCCCGATAGTAACCGTCAATGGCAAACCCTTCGGAAGCGCATTCCTGCATATAGGACGTTTCTCGGCTTATAGCAAACAGCCCTGTAGCGCCCAGGAGCACAGCCAGGCAGATCACTGCAAGGGTTATCGAAATAGCACGGCGGTCCATGTTAGCCCAATCGATAGTTGTTTAACGGAGCGCGAAACATACCTGGAGCCTCTGATATCAGGGGGAACGTCGCCAGCAGGCTGGCGACAACTATATGTTTCTGACATCAAACCATATGGCTGCCACTCGCGGAGGGGGCATCGGCGAACGGCGTGTTTTCATACTCCATTGGTCAAACCTAAGCGCGGCCCTACAGCTCGTACTTGTACACGCGGTAGATATACTTTTCGGCTTCCATCTCGTAGGTGGCGATGGGCAGTCCGCAGCGATCATCTCGTCGTTTGGCAGATAGGTCACGCTGTGCTGGCCCGCGTTGAGCGAAAAATCGCCCTGGGCTTGCAGCAGCTTGTCCTCAAAGCCCGAGCCGGCCCAAAAATCGGGCAAGCCCACGGAAGGCTGTAGCAAGGTCATTTGCGCAACATATGTCCAGCAAAAACGGGTAGTAGCCGGCACGGCTACCACCCGTTTGCCTCATATCTAGCCCAAAGCAGGCCAACTACTTCTTAATGCCGCGTCCCAGACGCTTGGCGACCGATGCAACGGCCTCCTCGCTGGCCGGTCCGCAGCTCACGCAGCCATCATGGGCACGCATCTGGCCGGTGACCTCGTCCATCGCGAGCGGCGCCACCTTCTCGAGCTTAAAGCCCTTGCCGGCGCGCATGTTTTCCTTGGCAACGCTGATCATGAGCTTAATACGGTTGAGCTGGTTGACCTCGGACGCACCAGGATCATAGTCCACCGCAACGATGTTGCTCTCGGGATGTTGACGGCGCAGCTCCTTGATCACGGCCTTGCCCACCACATGGTTGGGCAGGCACGCGAAGGGTTGCGTGCAGATGATGTTGGGCGCGCCATGATCAATCAGGTCGAGCATCTCGGCCGTGAGCAGCCAGCCCTCGCCCATGTTGTTGCACACCGAAAGCACCGTGCGGGCCTTGTCGGCCATGGTGCCGATGCGCTCGGGCGCCTCAAAGCGGCGGGACTTTTCGAGCATCTCCTCCACCGGCGTGCGCATCCAGTCCACGAGCTTGATGAGCGCCTGCATACCAGCGCGCGTAGTGGCAGAGCTTCCCAGCTCGTCCTTCTGCAGCTCGGCATTGCTCATGGAGTACAGGAAGAAGTCGAGCAGGCCCGGCACCACGGCCTCGCAGCCCTCGCGCTCGATGACATCGACCACGTGGTTGTTGGCTGTGGGGTGGAACTTGACCAAGATCTCACCGACCACGCCCACGCGCGGCTTGGTACCCTCACCCACGAGCGGCATGGTATCGAACGCGCGGATGGCCTCGCGGCACAGCTTGGTGTAGTTGTGGCGGTTGAACTTGGGCGCCAGCTTGCGGGCGCGCGCCATGTACTCCTCGTAGAGTGCGTTGGCGGCACCGGGCGTGGCCTCGTACGGGCGGCAGCGATAGAGCATCTGCATCATCACGTCGCCAAAGAGTACCGCGTAGACTGCCTGCTTAAGCAGCGCCGGCGTAATCTTAAAGCCGGGGTTGTCCTCGCCCAGCGCCACGGCCGAAAGCGAGATCACCGGGATCTCGGGGTGGCCGCTCTCACGCAGGGCCTTGCGGATGAGTGCGATGTAGTTGGTGGCGCGGCAGCCACCGCCGGTCTGGCTGATGACCACAGCCGTCTTGGACAGGTCGTATCGACCGCTCTCGATGGCCTCCATAATCTGGCCCGTCACCAGGATCGACGGATAGCAGATGTCGTTGTTCACGTAGCGCAGGCCGGCCTCGACGGCATCGTGATCGGTCGAGGGCAGCAGCTCCAAGTTGTAGCCAGCACCACGGAACACCTCTTTGACCAGGTCAAAGTGGATCGGCGCCATCTGCGGGCACAGGATGGTGTAGCCCTCGTCGCGCATCTGCTCGGTAAAGGGCACCTTGGGCCACGCGGTCGAAGCACTCTCGCGCTGCGCCTCGAACGTGTACTTACGGCTCGCGAACGCGGGGGCATCCGTGGAGGGCGCCACCGGCGCGGCGTCGCCCTGCTCGTAGGCCTCGCCCGCTGCCGTGGCCTCGGCCAAGCGCTCGGCCTCCTGGTCCTTAAGCGCGGCCATGAGCGAGCGGATGCGGATGCGCGCGGCACCCAGGTTGGACACCTCGTCGATCTTGAGCACGGTGTAGATCTTGCCGCTGGCCTCCAGGATCTCCTGCACCTGGTCGGTAGTCAGGGCATCGAGACCGCAGCCGAAAGAGTTGAGCTGGATCAGGTCCAGGTCGTTGCGCATCGTCACAAAACGGGCGACGGCGTACAGGCGGCTGTGGTACATCCACTGGTCGACGACGCGAATCGGACGCTCGGGCTTCACCAGATGCGCGAGCGAATCCTCGGTAAAGACCGCAAAGCCAAAGCTCGAGATAAGCTCGGGCAGGGCATGGTTGATCTCGGGGTCGTTATGGTAGGGACGACCGGCGAGCACGATGCCGTGACCGCCGTGGTCCTCGACCCACTTAAGAGCCTCCTCGCCCATAGTCTGGATGTCCTCGTGGAAACGCGCATCGGCCTCAAAGGCAGCGTTGACGGCGGCATCGACCTCGGAGCGCGTGATCTTGGGTCCACGCACGCGACCGCGACCGGCTTGCGCATCGGCCACACGGTCGACGGCGAGCACCTGGTACAGGCGGCGCTTGAGCTCGGTCTTGTCGTGATAGGGCACAAACGGGTACAGGAACTCGATGTTCTGCTCGCGAATCTCGTCGATATTGAGCGCCAGCGCCGTGGGGTAACTCATGACGATGGGGCAGTTATAGCAGTTGCCAGCCGTCGGATCCTCCTTGCGCTCCCAGCGCACGCACGGCATCCAGATAAAGTCGACGTCGCGGTCGATGAGGTTCATCACGTGGCCGTGGCTCATCTTGGCCGGATAGCACACGCTCTCGGACGGCATGGACTCAATGCCCGCCTGATAGGTCTTCTTGCTCGACTGGTCGGACAGCTGCACGCTAAAGCCCAAGCGCGTAAAGAACGCGTGCCAGAAGGGATAGTTCTCGTACATGTTGAGCGCGCGGGGGATGCCGACGGTGCCGCGCGGGGCCTCGTCGGGGCTCAGCACCTCGCGGTTAAAGAGCAGCTCGTTTTTCTTTTTGAAGAGGTTGGGGGCCTCGGTCTTTTGCTTTTTGTGGCCGGCGCCCTTCTCGCAGCGGTTGCCGGTAATGAAGCGCCTACCGCCGCCAAAATCGTTGACGGTGAGCTGGCAGTTGTTGGAGCAACGGCCGCAGCGGACATGCTTTTGCGTCACGGTGAGGTGCGCGATGTCCTCAGCCGAAAGGATGGTCGAGGTGCCGTCGGCGCCGGCGCGATCGCGGGCGAGCAGGGCCGCACCGTAGGCGCCCATGCAGCCGGCGATGTCGGGACGCACGGCATGAACGCCGGTGAGCTGCTCAAACGCGCGCAGCGTGGCATCGGACATAAAGGTGCCGCCCTGAACGATTACCTGGCTGCCGATCTCCTTGGGATCGCGCAGCTTAATGACCTTGAACAGGGCATTCTTGATGACGGAATAGGACAGGCCGGCCGCGATGTCGCCCACCGTGGCGCCTTCCTTTTGCGCCTGCTTGACGCGCGAGTTCATAAAGACCGTGCAGCGGCTGCCCAGGTCGACCGGGGCCTTGGCATGGATGGCGGCATCGGCGAACGCGCGCACGTCCATGTTCATAGAGACGGCGAAGCTCTCGATAAAGCTACCGCAGCCCGACGAACAGGCCTCGTTGAGCATGATGTGCTCGATAACGCCGTCCTTGACGCGCAGGCACTTCATGTCCTGGCCGCCGATGTCCAGGATAAACTCGACGCCGGGCAGGAACGCCTTGGCGCCGCGCAGGTGCGCAACGGTCTCGATCTCGCCCGAGTCGGCCTTGAGGGCCTCGATGAGCAGCGCCTCGCCATAGCCCGTGGTGGTCACGTGGCCGATGGTGCAGCCGGCGGGGATGTGGTTGTAGAAATCGGCCATGATGACCTTGGCCGTGCCCAGGATGTCGCCGTTGTTGTTGCCGTACCAGGTGTGCAACAGCTGGCCGTCCTCGCCCACGAGCGCGGCCTTCATGGTGGTGGAACCGGCGTCGATGCCGATGAACACGCGGCCGGTGTAGCCGTCGAGTTTGCCCTTGGGGACGACTTCCTGGTCGTGGCGGGTTTTGAACTCGGCAAAGTCCTCGTCAGTGGCAAAGAGCGGATCCAGGCGCTCAACCTCGGCGCCCTGCGTGTCGCCCAGGCTGTCGATGGCCTCGATGAGCTGCGGGAACGTGCTGAGCTTGTTGGACTCATGCGCCATGGCGGCGCCGCTCGCCACAAACAGGTGGGCGTTTTGGGGCACGATACGGTGCTCCTCGTTCAGATTGAGCGTGAGGTAGAAGCGGTGGCGCAGCTCGGAGAGATACTGCAGCGGGCCGCCCAGGAAGGCGACGTTGCCGCGGATGGGACGGCCGCACGCCAGGCCCGAGATGGTCTGGGTCACGACAGCCTGGAAGATGGAGGCGGCCACGTCCTCGGGGCGGGCGCCCTCGTTGAGCAGCGGCTGCACGTCGGTCTTGGCAAAAACGCCGCAGCGGCTGGCGATGGGATAGATGGTGGTGGCGTTGGCCGCGAGCTCATTGAGGCCGCTGGCGTCGGTGTGCAGCAGGGTTGCCATCTGGTCGATGAACGCGCCCGTACCGCCAGCGCAGGTGCCGTTCATGCGCTGCTCGATGCCGTTGTCGAAGTAGATGATCTTGGCGTCTTCGCCACCCAACTCGATGGCGACGTCGGTGGCCGGGATAAGGGTCTCGACGGCGCGCTTACTGGCGATGACCTCCTGGACAAACTCCAGGTCGAGCCACTGGGACAGCAGCAGGCCGCCCGAGCCGGTGATGGCGCAGGTCATCTGGGCCGTCGGCAGCACGGTCGCAGCGCCCTCGAACAGGTCGCGGGCGCAGGCACGGACGTCGGTGTGGTGGCGCTGGTACTTGGCGTAGACGATCTGGTTATCGTCGTTGAGCACGGCGAGCTTAACGGTGGTGGAGCCCACGTCGATGCCCAGGTGCAGGTTGCCACGAGCGTTTTCGGGGTTGAAGATCGCGCCTTCGGGGGCGTGGGCGGCGGCTACGGGCTCAGCGGCGGCGGCGGGCTCACTGGCGATGGACGTCTCCCCTGCCGCGTTCTTGGCATCGGCAACTGCCTCGGCGACCTTCTCGGCAGCGGCAGTCGCGGCCTTCTGCGCGGCGTCCACCACGGCGGGCGCGGCCTCGCGTGCGGCAGCGACCATGCGGTCCTTGATGCCCTCGACGAGTTTGCTCATTGTCTCTCCTCTTAGTTGTTGGACTCGACGGTTGCGGCGGTGTCGACCGCGTCCTCGAGCTGCAAGTTCAATAGCTTCATGCCGTATTCCGGAACGTTGATATCGATGGGTTGGCCATACAAGTCACCAGGGCGCACAAAAGCGAGCACCGTCATAATGCGCGCCATGGCCTCGGGCGATTCGGTGAGCCCGCGCTCAAACCAGCGCTGAATCATGCCGACCTCGGCACTCACGATGTAGGTGACGTAGTAGTCAAAGAACGTGCCCAGCGCCAGGCCCAAAATGCCCGTCTGCGCACGCGGCACCACAGCCTCACGAGCGGTGTCGATGATTCTTTTAATGAAAGCTTGGTCGCCGCCCGGACCCAGCAGCGCACCGATTAAGTCGCGGTTGGCCGCAAGATAACGCAGCAGATCAACCGAACCGGGCGCGGGCTCGAGTTCATCGATGTTGTGATAGAGATCGGGCAGCTGAGCTGCGGTGATGAGCTCAATGCGCTCACGGATCTCGGCCAGCAAGCCGTCCTCGATTTGATTGATAAAGTCGGGAATATCGCGGTAGTGCGAATAGAACGTGCGGCGCGTAAGGCCGGCACGCTCGGTGAGCGACGCGACGTTAATGCGCGAAAGGTCACCGCTTTCGGCAAGCTCGCTGGCAAGCGCCTGGCGAAGGGCACGCTGCGAGCGAAGGGACCGGCGATCGCATTTCTCGAGCTGGGACAAGCGTCCTCCTTGTTACTCAGCCTGTGCGCTATTGCACAGTGCGAGTATTATTGCACACCGTGTGCACCAACACGTAAAGGCAATATTTTGGATGTGACAAAGGGCAGCCCCTTTGTCACATCGAGCCGCTGCTTGGTCCCGTTAATGGGACCAACAATCGCCGCACCCGTTGCATCATGTCGGTAACGACCGATAAGGAGGCCGACATGAACAATCAGGCAAGCGATGGCATCACCGATGCCGGCAAAGACCTCGTCCTCAGCTGCATCAAAAGCCAAGAGCTGCGCGACCACATGCGCAAATACTTATACTGGCCGGCGCCAATCATCGCCGGCTCTCTTAAGACGCTTGATGAAAAGCGCACCATGCTCGAGCAACTCCGCATGGAGGTTTCGCCGGAGCTGTTCGAAAATATCGACTCCCATCTCGCCCAGCTCAACAGCGCGCTCGACATGCTCAACAACGTCGAGCGCGACCGTGGAATCCTCCTGCTATACGTCATGTTCTACAACGAGGAGGAGCGTGACGCCGACGCCCTTGACGGCCCCTTCCCCACCGCATCGTGGGACGCCGCACAAACGCTCATGAAGCGTTACATCGAAGAGTATCCTGACGACGACTGGTCCGAATCGTACTGGAAGATCAATCTCTACACCTCGGAAGATCTGCACGAGCACCAAACGGCGCAGCCCTCTCTGTCGTTTGCGGCCACCAAGGACGGCGAGCTCATATTCCTCCGCGATCTGCGCAATCACCGCACTCGCAAATCGCATGTCGAAAGCGCCTGGCAAAACGAAAGCAGGAGGTTCTGCGACAGCAACGAACCCATCTATACGCCGTGGGTCCCAGGCGACATCCTCAAAATCGACGGTCGCCCCTTCGATCACGGGCTTCGCTTTGCCATTGTGCTCGAAAACGACTACGAGCACACGCTCCGGGGGCAGATCTGGTGCGCAGGGCCTAGCAAAGATCACGGCGTTAAGGAGGGTTCACTTTCATCCGGCACCTACAGCGACAGTCTCCTGGACCCCTTCATCCCCTCCGCCCTCTATACCGCCGAGCGCTACACCGGCGAGCTGCCGGACGACTGCGCTTTTATGCTCGAGCTTTCGCAGAAGCTGCACGACAACCCCGACTACGGCAAGCAATGGTCCGAAGGCTCGGTCGGACACGATTGCCTGCAGCCGCACCGCAAGCCTACCAGCCAAAGTGAGCTGGATATTCGTCCGGACATCTTTGAGTTTTTAGACTCGCACAGTATTAAGGAGCATCTTCAACGAATCAACTACGAGCTCACCACGCCCGTAGCGGCTTTTATCGTCGACCGCTCGCATAAAGCGACATTGCAGCAAAAGCTTGAAGGCTGGCAAAAGATCATCGACACCATGCCCAATTGCGCCATGAGCCGCAGAAATGACACGATCAACATCCCGGACTTCCATGCCTTTCTGCGCAATGTCATTAAGCAGGAGCACAGAAAGCTCGCACACTTTAAAAGGACGGACGGTCAAAGCCTGTTTTTCTTTGATGACTACTCATGGGACCGGCGCGGGCAAGGCGGCTGTCTTTACGGCCCGTACAGCAGTTATCAAAAGTGCTTCGATGCAATCTGGAAAGAGTTCGACGGTGACGATCCCAAAGCCATCAGGATCACTCGTCGTCCCATCGACCCAGACGAAGACCACTATGCCGACGACATGGTCTTACTCAATGCGAACGGCGAAGTAATGTCTTGTGATTACCGCAACGAAAACGAGTGGGACGAGGATGGAACCACAAGCGATTTCGAGGACATGTGGTTTGATATCCCAACGCCCTTCCATGCCGGAGACATCGTCTGCAACCTCCAACGCCCCGACGAGCCGATGGTGCTGTTTGACCTGCAAACTTGGGGATCCGAACGAGTCGACAAAGAGCTGGCCTCCTCCGTCTACAAAGAGCGCCTCGTGCAAAAGGCCGACAAGCTATTGCGTTGGCACCGATATGACGGCGACACCAGCGACATGTACGCCTACGGCTGCCAAGTCTCATCCGCCTTGCATTTCCCCTTCTACATTGGGGAGCCTGAGGGCTTTCTTTTGGACATCGACTATTACCGCAAGCCGCTCAAGTCAGAGGAGCGAATCCTTTACGGCGTCAGGGCATATGTCAAAGGCGACCTGGCGGTTGATTCGCTCGCCGCGATGGTCAGCGCATGCGAGCTACAGGCGCTGGCGGAGAAAAAGGCACGCGGCTTCGAGGACGCAGACGGTTGGCTCAAGGACCGCTATCCAGAGCTGTTCGATGCGACGGTTGAGCCTTTCTTAGAGGATGATTGCGGCAGTTGCGCTTAGTTTTGAAACGCCACTACCAATTGTTCATTCAATACGCGCACACCCATGTACCAGTGCGTTTCCAGAAGTATGTTTGACGCGAGATTCATATCAGACCCGTTAATGGGACCACAAAGCACAACCCCTGATGGATGCTAATGGCAACGACCGAATTGGAGATTGCTATGGACAGCCAAGCAGATACCGTGATCACCGATGCCGGCAGGGAGCTCGTTTGCAGTTGCATCAAGGACGATGAGCTGCGTGCTCATATGTTCAAACACATGGGAATGGCAGATGGCTCCCTCTGTAAAATCATCGGCGGCTCCCTCAAGACGCTCGACGAAAAACGGACCATGCTCGAGCAGCTTCGCAAAGAGGCCTCATCGGATTACGCCGAGGCGATCGACTCCGGCCTCGAACAACTCGACACTGCACTCGATATGCTTTACAACGTTGACCGCGACCGCGGTATCTTGCTGGTCTCCGCCGTGTTTTACAGTGAAGAGGAGCGCGGGCACGACACCTTTGATGGCCCCTTCCCCGTTGCCTCTTGGGATGCCGCTCAAACCCTTATGAAGCAATACGTCGATGACGACCCCGATGAAGATTGGTCCGAATCATTCTGGCAGATTAAGCTCTATACCGCCGAAGACTTACACGACCGCCCGCGCGCTCAAGTCTCGCTGATATTCGCCGCGACCATGACGGGCGATTTGGTCTTTTTGAGCGACCGCCGGAATCAGCGGACTTCGCATCAAAGCATCGATCACTTGCCGTGGAACAATAGCAAGCACTTCTGTGCCAATGGTGAGGTTTTCTACACTCCCTGGTCCCCCGGCGACATCATCAAGATCGATAGTCGGCCCTTCGACCACGGTCCCCGTTTCGCCATCGTGCTCGAAGACGACTACGATAGTTCGTTCAAAGGCCAGGTTTGGTGCGCCTATCCGAGCAAAATCTACGGCGTTGAGGAAGGCAATCTCCGCTTGAGGGATTTCACGGACGGCTTCCTCGACGACTTCACACCCTCTGCGCTCTACACCGCCGAACGCTATATCGGCGACTTGCCCGATGATTGTTCCTTTATGCTCGAACTCTCGAAAAAGCTGCACGATGACCCCGGCTGTGGCAAACAATGGTCGGACGGATCGGTCGTACACGACTGCCTGCAGCCATACCGCACATCGGCCGGCTCCGGCGCCAACGCCATACGTTCGGACATTCTCGAGTTTCTCGACTCACCCGACATCAAGGAACACTTAAAGGACATCGGCTACGAGCCCACCACGCCCGAGGCGGCGTTCATCGTCGACCGTTCGAGCGAAAAGACGCTGCAACAGAAGATCGAGACTTGGCAAAAGATTCTCGAAAACATGCCCAATTGTGCGATGAACAGGCGATACGGCACGTTCAATATCCCCAACTTCCACGTCTTTCTCCGCGACGTCATCAAATGGGAGCGCAAGATAATTGCCCGGTTCAAACAACCTGGCAAGCACATGTATTTCTTTGAGGACAAGACGGGAAGTCCCCATGAGAGCGGGTGCAATTATGGCCCCTACACCAGCTACGAAAAATGTTTCAAAGCAATCTGGAATGAACTTGAGGAGGAGAATCCTACCTCGATTGAAATAACACGCCGCCCAATCGATCCGGACGAAGACCACGATGCTGCCGACAGACTCATGCTCAACGCGAAAGGCGAGATCATGGACTGCCAACTGCGCTGCATCGACAAGGAACGCGAGGGCGAAGACCCCACTTTCGCTTTTGTGTTGATGTGGTTTGACATCCCGACGCCATTCCACGCCGGCGACATCATTTGTCGTCACGGCGACCCTGGCGACCCCATGCTGCTTCTCAATATGCAGACATGGACCACGAAGCGGGTCATGGATGAGCTTCCGCCTTCCACTTACAGGGAATGCGCCGCAAAAAAGGCCGACGACCTGCTCAGGCACCATCGGCAAAATGGCGATGCGAGCGACATGTACGCCTACGGCTGCCAGATTGAATATCCCCTGGAGTACCCCGTCTATATCGGAGAGCCGAGTTGTTTTCTTCTCGATATGGAATACTGCCGTACCCCGCTCAAGCCGGAGGCGAGAATTCTGTACGGCGTGCGGGCATATCTCGACGGCTATCTGGGTCTTGACTCACTTATTGCACTATCGAGCCTTTACGAGCTGCAGGCACTGGTCAAGAAAAAAGTCGAGTGGTTTGAAAGGGAAGACGGCAGGCTCAAGAGCTGCTATCCGGAGCTGTTCGATGACACGATAGCCCCGCTGGCACGATTCAAAACAAAGAGGAGCTAACCATGAACATCTTGGATTTTGTCGACTCCCGGGACATTCGGGAACACCTGCGCAGTATCGACTTCCAGCCCAACACCATCGAGGCCGCCTATCTGGTTTGGTTTTCGAAGACCGCCACGCTCGATCAGAAATGCGAAGCTTGGCAGGAGATCGTGCAAACCATGCCCAATTGTTCGCTGGAGGCAACCCATGCCGGTCTTGGAAGGCCGGCCATCCCCGATTTCCATGCTTTTTTGCGCTGGACAATCGATTACAACAAGCGGTGCGTCGATGCGTTTGCGAGTGGGACGGGCTACGTTTATCAGTATGAAGAGGAGATTGTGCCCGACGGGCAACTTTGTGGGGCCTTCGGCGCGCCATTCAGCTGTTATGAGAAATGTGCCGAGGCGTTGCGCGGTGATGATGAACTTGCGAGCCGTCCAGAGGCACGCGTACGCATCACCCGGTACCCACTCGATGCCGACAAAGAACATCGCCAGGAAGATTGGCTCATGGCAAACGGCAAAGGCGAGGCCCTTTCCGTTTATTGCCCTTCAGCCGGCCCCGTTGAGAACGATTGGGAGATCGCATTCGAGTTCATCTGGGTCGATATCCCCACGCCGTTCCACACCGGCGACATCGTCTGGACGCCGCAGGGCAGTGACCGTGAGCCGTTCACGTTGTTCGATCTGCCCACGTGGGACCGGACAAAGCTTGAGGCAGAGCTTCGACAGGCAGACCGTTCTGACGAATGGCTTGATCATGCGCAGCAACGCCTCGAGCACTATCGCCATGCAGGGGATATCAGCAACATGCGTGCCACTGGTTGCTCGATTACCTACAACGAGACGTTTCCCTTCTACATCGGCGAGCCAGACCCGCTTTACCTAAATCTTGAGTACTATCGCAAACCACTCGAAGACGAGCAGCGAATTTTAATCGCCGCCCAGGCCTACCTGCGCGGCGACCTGTATGTCGACTCACTCATCGCGTTTATCGACACCATAAGGATGGAGTCCAAGGCAAAGCGCAACCTGGAAGAACTACGTCTAGATCAGGCACCGCTCAAGGAGAAGTATCCGCAGCTATTTGATTAGAGGCCGCCATGTCCGAATCCACAAGAAGTCGCACCAATAACTCGGAGGCAATCGCGCGCGAAGAAATAATCAACCTTATCGAATCTCCGGAGCTGCGAGAGCATTTGCTGCATAATCCACAGCTACTGAGTGGCGATCATTACTCGCAAATCATCGGTGGCGCGTCGATAGAAATCAACCGCAAACGGGAGATGCTCAGCAGGCTGGTTGCTGCCGAGCGCAGCTCGTCAGACGATATCTTTTCTTGGTACGGACCAGAGATTTGTATCGACTACATCGATGACTGCTTGGACGCGCTAAAGGCCGTCGACGGGAACAGGAAGGTGCTGCTTATTAGCGAAATTAGCTTTGTCGACGACGAAGTGGGATCCGCCATCACGCATGGCCCCTTCCCCGTGGCATCGTGGCAGGCCGCCCTTGCGGCAATGAAGGCATACGCAGACAAGTGGAGCGAAATGACAGACTTATCGTCCTCATACTGGATGATCGAGCTGTTCAACCTTGCCAACGACCCGAGCTGTTCATATCCATACGACGGCTTTCTACAGCCAGACTTCACTTACTACGCAAACGCCTCCGGTGAAATCCAGTACATCTGCAGGGAAGAAGAGGGCGAATGTGGCGAGGTGCTCGACTGCATTGTGGGTGGAATCTTTGGCCCGTGGTTCAAGGGGGCATATGTCGACCTGCCCACGCCGTACAGAAAGGGCGACATTCTTGAGATCGACTGCCGGCCATGGGCGCCGGGACCTTGCTATTGCCTAGTAGCAAACTCGAAATTGGACTGTCTGTATCCCGATGGCGATGGGCAGATCAGATGTGGCTCTATCCCCTACGGCAGCTGCTTTGCCGGATGGGCACACACGAACCTGATGCTGTCGCCCGTGTTTAGAGCGAAGAAAGTAACGCAGCCCTTGCCGGAAGAACGCACGGCATTGCAAGAGATCAAACTGGACCGGATAGATGACTTGCTAGAAACGTGCACCGACAACAAAGAAGAAGAACCCGGCTGGTTGGATATATATCGGCATCGCTCGCGTTGACGGGAGATGCGGAAAACCGCAGCGATCCCCATCAGCAGGTCTTGCCCATATCTCAATTCAGCATTCGAATCTTCATAGATACGAAAAAGGCCGTGCCCAAACCAGGCACGGCCCAAGAACGTGAATCAGAATATCTTTGGGCGAAGTGAAAGCATCTTGAGCCGCCCAAGTTCTGCACATTATGTCGAACTTGAGCGAGGCTTTCCCATTGCCAATCGACGCTAATCTTTGCGACGATTTATTTCATCTTATCCTTTGCCTTGTCAAGACGACTGCCCTTGAAGAAATACCAAATCATCAGGTCGACTTCATGGAAGCCAATATCTGGGGCGGAGCCGTTATTTGAACCAACCGTCTGGTTTTCCTGCTTTCGCCACTCATTGATACCATCAACGATATGGCTGTAAAGGTCGAGGTATCCCAGGTAGCCCCGAGCGACCTGGGCGTCAGCGTTTTCAACATCCTCATCGGGCGTGGCAACCAGTTTATTAATCGTGCCTCTAATCCATGCGTATCGGTTTCCATAGCGGCTCAATGGAGTGTCATTGTATTTTTTACACCATTCGTTAAGCCACTCACTCTCATTGCTACCGTAATCAATATAAGCATCCGCATAATAAGGAAGCATTGTGCCGACAACCGTGTCATAGATGCAGAAGTTGTCCGTATCATAGATATAAGAGCCGTTCACCTCACGCCTGCTTAGATTGCGACAACCATGGTGGCAAAACTTTGTTGCAAAGGAAAAATTACTTCGATTGCACTTAAGGTCGCTAGGGTCCTCTTCCGGCAATAGTTTATAAGTCATATTTGTTGTAGCGCGCGCGATGCTGGCAACGAGATTCGCTCGGAACTCAAAGTCTTTTTCCAACAGGCTAGACCCCAGTTTATTATTATTCGCATACTGGCTCACAAGATATGCGGCAGTTATAAGTGTTCCGCCAGTAAGCTCGGCTTCGCCCTCATCCCCCTTTTCACCACTACCGCCTTGCGGATCCTCTTTGATTTCGCAAAGCCGTTTGAGCTCGGCATTCGTCTTGCCCATTAGCTTATCTTGGTCACCCTTTACCGTCACTGCAGCCAAGTGCGTCGAATTCATTTTATTAGTAAAATAAACAGCCTCCCGGATGGCGCAGGCGTCGCCGTTCGAGGCATCCACATACTTGTCGTGAATTGTGCCCTGAT
This sequence comes from Collinsella aerofaciens, assembly GCF_015670795.1. Lineage (GTDB taxonomy): Bacteria > Actinomycetota > Coriobacteriia > Coriobacteriales > Coriobacteriaceae > Collinsella > Collinsella aerofaciens_Q. The sequence goes on from NZ_JADPCJ010000008.1 coordinate 38,135, forward strand.
CAATCCATGTGTAATTCGAATCGTTATTTACGAGACCGTTCACAAAGGCGATGTTCTTATCGCTAAAAACCGGAAAACTGTTCTGGTCTAAATCAAACTCGTAATACCTATCCGGATGAAGCGAAGCCTCAATGGAAGGAACGATTCGCCTAACGTTCCGATCTTTACGTGTTGTCATTGGACGTTCCTTTCTGAATCTGGCAGAAGCCCGCTCGCCTTTGTCCTCTATTTGATGGTAATTCTTAACCCGCTTAAACGTATCTTCTTGGCTGTTGAGCGGTCATTTTCTGCTGATAGACGCACTGCTGGCCGAGCAGTTGTTACTTGCTATGACCTCAACCGAAGACTCGTGCGCAGAAAGGCTCCATGCCATCGGCACTCATGCGGACGAGGGCATCTGCGTTGCAGTGGGCCTCGGCGAATTCCGCGTCGTCCTCTCTGCCCTCCGCCGCGAAGCAGCCTACCAGGATGGCGGATGTTGGACTGAGCATGTTGCGCAGGTCGCGCAGGATTGCATTTACCGGGCGGTTGTCATCGAACATTTCGAGTCCGTCGATTACGACTACGATGTCCTTTAGCACTGCTCTGTTCCACGTTTGGTCGCCGAGCAACCAGCTCGTTAAAAGGTCCATGGTCATGTTGTCTTCGGCAAAGATGCCCAAGTTGCGCTGCTTGAGGCGCATCGTTGCGCGGATTGCCTCAACCTGTTGCTCCTCAAGATCCGCCGGCAGCTTGACGCCCATCTCGGCACGAATAAGCCGAGCAATCGCATCCTCTTCACGCTCCCGAATCGGCACGTAAAGCACGGCGCACTGCTCACTCAGGCGCAGCACCGCGTGTGCCAGCACGTTCGAAACGTCTTCATGCGCACCGCCAATCACGCTGAGCTTGCCCAGCCCAACGCCGCCACCTAGGGCGTCATCGGCCGACATGCCGGCTTTCAACAAGCGCGGAGCTGCGAACAGTGACGTTTCCACACCACGGTCGAGTCCAGAAGCCAGTCGATTGTGAAACCCGCTGAGGTCAAAAGCCTCGTCATCACGCTCTCCACGATTCCCGCCGCACCGATTCGCGGACGGCGGCATCACGCCTGGTAGGCCCAGCATCTCGCCCAAACTCGCAGAACGGCCAATTCGGTTGTCCCTGGAGTCCATCTTTCGCGTCATCGCAACCCTCCTAACGCCTACCGCGCTTACCAGTAGCCTTAAAATTCCAAATCGGCTTGAGTCGGTGAATAACATCAACCGTCGGGTCCATGAGTCTCAGTACATCATCCGCAGGTTTATACGCTTCGGGCGACTCATCGAGCGTCGTCTCGCATGCGCTCGGACAGTAGATGCCGGCATCGCGCATCTCGTTAACGAACGACCTGGTATCGAGCGTTTGGAACGCTTTTGTGCGGCTCATCGCGCGACCCGTCCCGTGTGGCGCCGAGCAGTTCCAGTCCTCGTTTCCCTTGCCGCGCGCAATAACGGCACCGTCGCGCATGTTGAACGGAATCAGCACCATCTCGCCCGCATGAGCGCTAATAGCGCCCTTGCGAATCATGCCATCTTCCGAGATGTAGTTGTGCATGGTGGTAAAGCCGTCTCCGTCAAGTCGAATTCCCGTACGCTCAACAATCTGTGCGACAATCGCCTTGCGGTTCTGATTCGAGAAGCGTTGGCAGTTATGCATATCGACGAGATACTCGGCAGAAAGATCTCCCACGAGATACTTAAGCTCGTCGGGGATATCTGCCGCGCACGTCTTCTGCGCCAGTGCCTGATGGTGCTCCGCCGTCTGCTTGCCCATGTTGCGCGAGCCGGTGTGCACGACCAGATATTGGCACCCATCCTCGTCCTCGTCGAGTTCAATGAAGTGGTTGCCGCCGCCCAGCGTACCCATGGAGCGCTCAACCTTGCGTTTATCCTGCAGCCAATCGCGCGACTCCATGTCAAAGTCCGCGAGTGCGCAGGCAGGATCGCGATGAAGGCTAAAGCCCGTGGGCACCGCGCGCTTCACATCGCGATTGAACTGAATGAGGTCGTCGCGCGCGATGGTTTCCGCAAGCGGCACGCAGTACATCCCGCATCCGATGTCGACCCCAACCAGGTTGGGAATCACCTTGTCGCCCAAGTTTGCCGTAAAGCCAATCACGCAGCCCTTGCCCTTATGGGCATCGGGCATGATGCGGATCTTGGCGCCTTCAAACGCCGGGCAGCTGGAAATCTCCTCGATCTGCTCCCTGGTTGAATCCTCAAGATTCTCGGCAAAGACTTTGATGTCTGCCATCGCATTTCTCCTGTTCTGATCCTTGTAAACCGGAACCGGCCCCAAGCCAACAGAGTGCACGTCACACCAACCAGCCAAACCGCCGATTTCCGTTTAACCACCTTTCGCCCTATTCGGGCCCTTATTGCTGCGAATACTACGGTCGCGCGGGCTACAATGAGTCCCAATAACGGGTCTTGTTTTGCATCTCCGGCTGATACCCTGCCGGCGAAAGGAGACAACGTGGCGAACAGACCAAACCAAAAGCTCAGGCTTCTGTTCCTGCTTAAAACCTTGATGGAAAAGACCGACAGCACGCACGGACTCACGACGCAGCAGATCATCGAGGAGCTCGCCTATCACGATCTCGAGGCCGAACGAAAGGCCATCTATCGCGACCTGCAAACGCTTCGCGACTTCGGGCTCGACATCGACCAGCGCGGTGGCAAGGAATGGGCGTTGGTCTCACGCCCGCTCGACCTGCAAGAACTCATCATGCTTGTTGACGCCGTGCAGAGTTCGCCGTTTTTGACCGATGAGCTGACCGACCACCTCATCGGCAAACTACAGAGCCTCGCCAGCCTGGACGAACGCGAGCTGATGCACAAGCGCGTCGACGTGCCTTCGCGTGTGAAGATGCAAAACTCCGATGCTCTGCACAATATCGACTTGATTCAGCAGGCTATGCGCGAAAAACGCAAGATTCGGTTTCGTTACTTCCACTACGACGCCGCCAAGCAAAAGGCCCTTAATCATGACGGAAAGACCTACGAGCTCACACCCGTGCGTCTTATCTACTCCGACGAACTCTATTACATGATTGGGTTTAGAGATAAATGGGCCAACGCCGGCTCGGGCCATCAGCCGTTCACGCCCTACCGCGTCGATCGCATGCTCGACGTTGCGGTGTCCGAAGAGTCCGCGACCAAAGATCCGCGTATCGCGGGCTATGTGCTCGAAGATCACGTCTCTCCATCATTCGGCGTATATGCAGCCAACAAAACCACCATGGTGCTGGAACTCGACGACCGCGCGATGAATCCGCTCATCGATAAGTTCGGATTGGACGCCGTTGTGTTTGAAAACCAGGATGGGCGCCTGTTAGCAACTGTCAAAGCCCCGCTGTCGCCGCAGTTCTTTGGCTGGCTGCTGCAACTCAGCACCTTCATTAAGATCGTTCAGCCCCAAAGCGCCATCGATACGTATCTCAAATATCTCGACGACACTCGGGCACTTTACCAGGAAGACAGGTAATATTTCATGGCTACAACCCCTAAATTCGATGAATCGTTTAAGAACCTGAACCCCGAACAGCGCGAGGCCGTCGAATGCCTAGATGGCCCGCTGCTCGTCATTGCCGGTCCCGGCACCGGCAAGACGCAGCTACTGAGCCTGCGCGCGGCGAACATCCTGGCCAACCGCGATGTCGCCCCGCGCAACATCCTCTGCCTTACCTATACCGAGGCGGGCGCGGAGGCCATGCGCAAACGCCTGATTGAGCTGATTGGGCGCGACGCCTACGGCATCGAAGTCAGCACGTTCCACGGATTTGCAAGCAGCATCAGGTCGCGCTATCCCGAGTTTTTCACACGCCCTGCGACCGACACGCTCGTCACCAGCCTGCACCAGCAAGAGATTTTTGACCGCCTGCTCAAATCGCTTCCCTTTGGTTCTCCGTTAGACGGAGGGTCACCTGATATGCCCGCGCAAAATATCGGCAAGATGATCAGCTTTGTCTCCAAGGCTAAGCGCAGCGGCCTGGACTACGACACGCTGGGCGCCATCGCGCAGCAGAATATCGACGCCGCTGTCTGGCTCACCGAACATTCCGAGCTGCTTACGCTCGCCTGCGAAAGGGCAAGCGCCGCGTTGGCCGAACGCTTTGAGGAAGAGGCCGAGCGTGCCTGCGGCATGGCGCCCACATCGCTCACCCGCCCGATCGACTGTCCCGCCGGTACGTACGTGCCGTACATTCTTGAGTTGCGCGACGCCGTTCGCCGCACCGAACTTATTGACGAGAAGGGAAAGTCGTCGGGATACACCAAGGTGCGCGATGCCTTCTTTGGAGGCAGCAACTCTCAGGGACGCACCTTTAAGATTGCGGAGCAGAGCGAGCGACTTAAGACCGCTTGCGACGTCGCGCGTCGCTACCAGAGCGAGCTCGACCAGCACCATCTCTACGATTACGACGACATGATTGGCGATTTTGTTGACGCCGTCGAACACAATGACGCGTTGCGCCAAGTACTCCAGGACACCTATACCTATATCCAAGTTGACGAGTTCCAGGACACCAATGGTGCCCAGATGCGCATCATCGAGCTGCTCTGCGACGGCGTTGATGCGCCCAATATCATGGCCGTCGGCGATGACGATCAGGCCATCATGCGTTTTCAGGGTGCCACGATCGAGTGCGCCAACCAATTTGCAGCCGAGTTCTCGCCCCGGAGCATCGTGCTCAAGACCAACTATCGCTCCACGCCCGCCATCGTTGAGCTTGGTCAAGCTATCGCACGCCAAATTGAATATCGCCTCGACGCCAGCTCGAATAAGTCAATCGAAGCCTCCAAGCCTCAGGGTGATCAGGTCGGCTTTAGCGAGAACGTCTACGCCGGCAAAGCCGAGGAATACGCCGCTGTCGCTGCGAGCATTAAGCAGCGGCTTGTTAATCACTATCTCGATGAATGCGAAGATCCCAACGAAGGAATTGCAGTCATCTCCGCCAAGCACGCCGCCTTGCGCTCGCTGATTCCCTTCCTCGTTAAGGAGAAGGTACCCTTTTCGTATCGCGAGCGGCAGAATCTCTTTGCTTCCGAGCGTATGCAGACGATGCTGGCACTGTTGCGCTGCGTTACCGCGCTTGCTCGCGGGCAGAAGGAGCTCGCCAGCAGCTATCTTCCGCAGATTGTCTGTGCCGCCGAGCTGGGCGGCGACCATCCATCGTCCGTGACGTTTGCGCTCAGTGCCAAGCGCGAGCATCGCGGCGACTGGATGGCCGCCATGTGCGAGAGTAATAGCGCCCGCGTCAAAGAGCTGTACGACGACCTTATGCAGTGGGCGGCCGAGGCCGGCGCCTCCCCGGTCAGAGCGTTGCTCTTTAAGATTCTCAAACGCAGCCTTGACTATTATCAGGATCATAAGAAACAGGATCCGCTGGGCGCCGCCGAATTCAATGCCGGCATCCGCGCCCTACTCACCTTTGCTGAGGGTGAAATGGGCGACGCGCGCCGCATGGGACGCACGCTTCGCCTGCCCGATATTGTCGACAAACTCGACGCCGCGCAAAAGTTTGGCGTGAGCATCGACGCATCGATCGATCTTGGCACACCGGGAGCCGTTCGACTTACTAGCGCTCACAGCTCGAAAGGTCTGCAGTTCGATTGCGTCTACCTGCTCGACGCCGACGACTCCACCTGGCACAAAGGTGCTGGCGGCATGAGTCTGTACCCGTCCAACCTGCTTATTCGCGACGAAAAGGATGACGACGATGCGCGCCGTCTGCTGTTTGTAGCCATCACACGCGCTAAGCGACACCTCGAGCTCTACCGCGCCGGAGGATCGGCGCTGCAGGAGCTCACGGGGCTTATCGACTCTTGCGAGGTTTCTGCCAAAGCGGACCAGCTCAGTGCCGCCATCGAAACCGAATGGCGCGACAACTACGTGTTTGATACGCCCGAGCTCCGTGCGCTTTTGGATCCTCACACCGACGTAAAACACCTCTCTGCCACGGCACTCAACAACTTTGTGACGTACGAGCCTGGATGCGCAAATAGCCAGCACTTCCCCGAGAAGCAGATTGTGCGCCTACCCACTGCGCCCACGATTCAAACCGAATTCGGCACTATCGTTCACGCGATGTTCGAAGAAATCGTTAATCGGATGGCAACCGATGGCGCGGCGGCAATTGAGACAATTGAGGCCGAGTATCGCCAGCAGATTTCGTGGCTCGATTTTGCCCCCGAGGACGTCCATCGCTATTCGGACCGCTTCGAACGCATTTGTAATGCATTCGTCCCTTGGCTTGTCGAGCACGTACGTGGCTACCGTTGCATCACGGAAGCGAACATGCAGTGTCTAACTGCCGGTGGAACTCCACTCTTTGGTTTTCTTGACCTGCTCCTCGTTGACGATGCAGCTAAGACGGTGCAGATCGTCGACTACAAGACTGGCTTTGGCAAAGAAATCCCTGCAGGCTACCATCGTCAGCTCAAGTTTTACAAACTGCTGGTCGAAGCGTCACCCGAGTTTTATGGCTACACCGTCACCTCCATGGGCGACTACTATGTAGAACCCGACAAGACGACGGGCGAGCTCCGCCCGCCGTTCGCGACAACCGCCAACGCCGTTGACATTGCCGAACTCGAGCAGCTCATCGATGCCACATGGGCTCGCATTGAACACGGTGCTTGGGATACCAGCGCTTTTGAGCAGAGCGATGCCTATGAGCTTGCCATCGAGGAGCAGAAGGGCTGCCGCAAAAAAGCCGATAAAACCGAGGTCATGCAGCGTGCCTACGAGCACTGGCTAATTGAGAACTCTAGAATGTGACAAAGGCGCTGCCCCTTTGCCACATTATTCGATGACGGTGCGGGAGTTTTGCTTGCGCATGGTGGCGAGCATGTGTTTGGGGACGGCGTGGGCCATGCAGCTGCCGATAGTTGCGCTCGCGGCGGCCTTGGCTGCATCGCTTGCGTTTTTGGTCGCGTAGCTGTGGCGGAAGCGTTTGAGCATGGCAATGTCATTGCCGCCGTCGCCATAAACCGCGACCTCGTCCTCGGCAATACCGTAGTAGCCCGCCAGCCAGGCCACGCTCTCGCCCTTGTTGCACGCCACGTCCGTGATCTCAAACATCACCGGATCGAACGGCGCGTTGACAACGCGGTCCGAGCGCTCGGCAAGATATACCTTAAGGTCGCGCTCCAGCTCGGGCGAGGTCACGCGACAGTTGATCTTGCACACATCGTGGCGCAGGATGTCGCCGATCGACTGGTCGAAATACTGCTCCTCGTGGTACCCGCCACGCGCACGCATGCCGCGCATCACGATGCGCTTGATAGGGCTGTCCTTCTTAAAACCCGCCTGGTGCATCTCGAACGATCCGCTCGAAAACATGCCATCGGGCGTGGAGCAGTCAAAACAGATATCCGGAAACTCCTTGAGCAGCTCCTCGGTGATCTGTGGGTCGATGGTCCAGGTTTTGAGTACCTCGCCATGGCTGTCGCGCACGATGGAGCCGTTAGAGCAGCAGGCATCGAGCGCCAGCCCCGTAAAACCATGCTCGCCGATTGGTAACGTCGAGCGTCCGGTCGCGGGAACCACATGCAGACCAGCCTCGGTCAGCTCACGAATGGCACGGCGGATGGTCCCGTCTGCCTCGTGCAGGGCGTTCAGCAGCGTTCCGTCTAAGTCACTCGCAAACATCTTGATCATGGGCATGCCTCTCCTTCGTCTGCACGTTATTGTAGACGAAGGAGAGGCATGCCCAAACAATGCCGTCCCGGCGCGGCGTACCACCGCCTCCACAAATTCACGGTGCCCCAGCGCGTTAAGACAATCGCCACAAGCGATTTTTCAGCCGATAAAACAGCGCCGTCGTCAACGTCAGCACCGCCAGCATGCCTGCGAATACAATCGCCGGTGTCCATCGATCATATGCAACCCCGTACGTCAATTGGCCGATAGGTGTTGCGCAGGAAAGCGTCATATAAACGAGTGCCAGCACTTTTCCGCAGAATTCCTTTGGCACTGACCGCTGAACAAATGAAACGATTTCGACCGATGTAATGCTTGCCCACGCCATGACCCATGCCGAGCCGGCCGCAAGCGCGGCAAACGACAATTCATCAGGACCGCTCAGTAGCATGACAATAATCGGTACGACTCCAAAACAGATCATCGCAACATATCGACATATGCCCTTGAAAGAAAAACGATGCGGCCAAATACCGACCAAACCACTGCCGACAAGACCACCTAAGCCCATAGCCACCTCAATAATCCCAACAAAGGATGACTGCATTCCGAGATGCTTTGCAACAATAACGGGAGCGCCAATCGTTAGCCCAACCAACGCAAGGTTCAAAACTGCCGCAAGCAAAATCACAGCAACCAATGATGCATTTTGCAACAGATACCGAATCGATTCCCGAAAATCGTTTCGGCATGTCGTACGAGTCGCGCCGTCTCCCATCGTTTCAGATGAGGCATTTTGCTTGAGTGCGCCCCCGAACAGCAGGGCTGAAATCGTAAACGTCAACGCCGCGGTTTCGCATAGAGTATCGATACCAAAGCACCCATAGACTGCCGTCCCGACTACAGGCCCCAAGATATTGCTCATCATGATTATCTGCGAGACCAACGCAGTGGCACGCTCAACCTTTTCTTGGCCCGTCATGCGCACCGTCTCAATTTGAAGCATCGGTTTCAGCAGCGATTGGATGCCATATTGGACGCAAAGCATTGCTGCCACGACAACCGCAAGAGGCAGCGAACGCTTCATGGGGATAAACAACAGTGATGCAGCCATCAGAACAATGCCGAGTACCACAAGAACCCCGCGATGTCTTCCCCGATCCGCCAAAATCCCGCCAACCGGAGTCGCGAGCACACCTGGTATGAACGCTATCGCCGCGGCGGCGCCATATAACGTTGACGAGCCGCTGCAATCAAACAAGTAAAGCGGATACGCAAAGCACAGCGCCGACAGCATCGAATACGTGCACAGCTGCGCAACAAGAAGGCCAAAAAGCCTGATAGGTCGCACTGTTTTTCGCGTCAACGAGACGCTACTCCTCCGCATTCCAGCCATAAGCCCACCCCCTATACATACCGCTAGTATGTATTTAATGACTTGAAAAGGGCAGCCGTGGCTACCCTCACAAATCAATTACATACCGTTGGTATCTATATTACCACCCGGCGCGGTCCCATACGTCCCAAATCTGCGCCGTTGTCTGAAGCACTTCTTCCCCCAAATCGAGTCCCACCGCGGCAGCCATCTGCGCCAAACATTGAGCGCGAGCGAGCATTCGATCCTTGGTCTCAAGCGGACGGAACAGCGGCAGCAGCCAAAGATTCGCCAACAACGATACGGCCTCCGCCGCTTCACGCGGGCATTCGCACGCAATGGAGCCGTCGGCGATGCCCTCCTCGATCACTGACAAGAGATAGCCATCGGTCGACTCGTCAAACGAGCCCTGGTACTGCATCGCCAGCAGACGCGAGCTTTTCACCGGATCTGCCGCAGGATGTATGCGTGCCCATAGCTCAATTTGCGGAACAACGGACTCGGGAGCGTACAGCCGCTTGAGCTTTTGGGCTCCGGTCATATTACCGATACCAAGCATTGAGCGACGGTGCTCAACAATCGGAGCCATCGCTCGATCAAACGAGGCGTTGAAAATCTCTTCTTTGCTCTTGAAGTGATGATAGACAGCGCCCTTGGTCATGCCATCGAGACGGTCAACGATATCTTGAATGCTCGTCCCCTCATAACCCTGTGCACAGAATAGCTCCAGTGCCGCGTCGAGAATCTTCGCGACCGTCTCCTCGGGATATTTATTGCGACCCATAATCCGCCCATCCGCAACGCAAGTCTTGTGCCTCATTGCAGCATTTTAACGTTGCGGATGGCAGGCGGTCGATTCTATACCGCGGCGGGGCCGTGTTCGCCGGTGCGAATGCGGATGACCTCCTCGACCGGCTCGACCCAAATCTTACCGTCTCCAACGGCACCGGTGCGAGCAGCGTTGCAGATGATGTCGACAATGCCGTCAACGTGCTCGTCGGCACAGATAAGGGTGAACTGTACCTTGGGAATCGTGTTGACGAGCAACTCGTTGCCGCGCACGTATTCCTTCCAGCCATGCTGTGCGCCGCAGCCCTGCACCTGGTTGATGGTCATACCGCGAACATCAGCAGCAAACAGCGCATCTTTGAGAACCTCAAGCTTTTCCTGGCGCACAATAGCCGTAATTTTCTTCATAGTGAATTTCTCTCTTCAATAAAAGAAATGAATTGTCCTTCACATGGCACGGGTTTTCCAGGTGCCCGAGATTGCCCCGAAAGAGGAGCGCCGCGTACTTCGGTACGCAAGCGACGGTTTGAGGGGCAAGGTCGGGTGCCTGGGAAAGCCGTGCTGCTAATCGAGCCCGGAGAAAGAAGGATACGCGCTCTCGCCGTGCTGACTCGCATCCAAGCCCAGCGCCTCGTCGGCCTCGTCCACACGCAGGCTGCCGTGGAACAGCGCCTTGACCACCGCGGCGATCACCAAGTCGAGCACCAGCACTATAGCGACCGTCACCACAATGCCCAGGACCTGCGAGACGAGCAGCGACACATCGCCCGTGTAGAACAGGCCACCCTTACCGGTCCACGAAAGCTCCGGCACGCAGAACAGGCCCGTGAGCACGCCGCCCAAGATGCCGCCGATACCGTGGCAACCGAACGCATCGAGCGCATCGTCGTAGCCGAACTTGGTCTTAAGATGGCTGATAGCCAGGTAGCAGACAGGCGAGACGATCAGGCCCATGACCAGTGCCGCCCGCGGCTCGACAAAGCCTGCGCCGGGCGTGACCACCACGAGGCCCGCAACCAGACCGGTGCTGGCGCCCACCAGCGTGGGGCGACCGGTATGCACACGCTCAACGGCAAGCCACGAGACCATGCCCGCCGCGCTGGCCGTCACGGTGTTGAGGATGGCAAGCGCGGCCACGGCATCGGCCTTAAACTCACTGCCGCCGTTAAAGCCAAACCATCCAAACCAAAGCAGGCCGGCGCCGAGCGCCACAAACGGCACGTTATGCGGGCGATAGCTCACCATGCCAAAACCGCGACGACGGCCGAGCATTAAGCAGAGAATCAGGCCCGTAAGACCGGACGAAATGTGCACCACGTCGCCGCCGGCAAAGTCGAGCGCGCCGATGATGTCGCCGATAAAGGAGCCCTCGCCGCCCCAGACCATGTGGGCGAGCGGCGCATAGACCACGAGCAGCCAAATGCCCAGGAAGGCCGTCATGGCACCAAACTTAACGCGGCCGGCCAGGCTGCCCGTGACGATAGCGGCCGTGATCATGGCAAACGCCATCTGGAAGGCGATGTTGATGATCTGAGGGTAGACGGCACCGTCCGCGGTATTGCCCTCGGCCGCCTGCAGCACCTGGTTGAGTACCGGCAGGCACAGCAGCTGGTCAAGGCCTCCAATAAACGGGCTGGAACCGTCGCCGCCGTAGGCCAGCGACCAGCCGGCAACAATCCACAGCACACCAACCAGGCCAATGGCGCCAAAGCACATAAGCATGGTGTTGATGACATTTTTGCGCCTGGACAGGCCGCCATAGAAAAACGCCAGGCCCGGTGTCATTAAAAACACGAGCATGGTGCAGATGAGCATAAACGTTGTCGATCCCGTATCGTACATTCGCTCCCCCTTGGTCGCATGAACGTTGTCGGCGCCCATAATGCGGCCGAGGGGCAACTGGTGTAGACCAGATACGGCGTTGTTAAACGCCGCGTTGTCGAATGGAAACGGTGCCGCAATCTTGGAAACGGCGCGGCAACGGGCGCGAAACCAATGGGAAACGCGTAAATCAAGAGGCCATCTATGCCCGCATTTCAAATCAGCTATATGCAGAGGTAAGGCAATCCCAAGGCAGACTCCGCATCAGATTCGTCCGTGATTCCCCTAGGGAAAACACGGCCAGGCGCTCTTTAGCGTGTTTTCCCTAGGGGAATCACAGTCGGTGTCGGCAGTAACGTGTTTTCCCTAGGGAGATCACAACTGGGCGGAGCAGGGTAACGCCCCCTTAAGAAGCTGACGACCATATCAAAAGCCATACCACGCAAAAACCCTTATCAGCATCTCCTCCACTGCCCAACACTACATATGAGGAGCGACTTTTGGCACGCCGAAACGCCTCAGTAGATGTTCGAGATAACCGTCCTCGTACACTCGACTAAATTGCACCCTCATGACCGGAATGCCCAGAGCCGTAATGTGCGACTCTCGTTGACGCTCTGCAACCAAGCGCCTTTGCATCTCTTTTCCCAGGCCGTCCGCACCAACGTATTTGCCAAAACCATCGACTTCAATAATTAAGCGAAGCCCATTCGGCAACTCGTAGTACATATCGGCACGGATCGCACCGCCATCGATCGGGTCAACAAACTCGGCTTGCAGCATGGTCGGAGGAAGGTAACCCAGCGCGACAATCAATCCGCGCACGATGGATTCGCCGCCGCTCTCCGAAGCGCCATCGGCATAGCGTGCTACCATCTCAGCGCACAAGGCCCCAGAGCGACATCGCGCCAGCGCTTCAACATAGTCGCGATACTTTTGGATATCAAGCTTGCAGAACCGCAGGGCGCTATCAGCTATAGCCAGACCGTCTTCAAAAGAAGCAACAAGTGAGCAGTCGAGCACCGTCCGTTCTAGCGTCGTTCGTTTCACGGTGCCGTTTAGCTCGATCTCATTTAGAGGGCACTCATGCCGATGGATTCCCGTGCCGCACCTACCATGCGAGCGTCCGCTAGCTACAAGATGAATTGTGTCCAGATATTTCTTCGAAACCCAAAGTCCATGGTCAAGCGCAGCGGAAAAGGAGCAGACGGCCTCGTCAGGGTGCTCGTCGAGAAACGTATTTTGAACATAGCGCCAACGAACGCGCGGACTCGTCTTGAGCGCATTCCACGTGGAAGCGCGCATGAACATCCCGCTAAACGGACGCACGGCCACCCCTGCCGCTACGGCGCGACGAAGTGCTTCGCGATCCGCCCTGGTTTTGGGCACTAGACAACGCTGCAAGCGCTCCGCCCCATCAAGCTGTTCTTCAATCCTTTGCCGTGCGCTGGTATTCCTCACGAAAGCCACCTCCCAATAGAGGCAGCATAGCCAAAAAGCACCTTGCCAATCTCTTGCCATTAACTGACCAAAAGCTTGACGTACTGCTTGACGCCGCAGGTCAAAGACGTCATCCCGGTGCGCACCACAACTACGTCGCTCGGTGAACGGTTGTCCTCGAGGTGCAGGCGGCAGTTTCCTTGCCCCCTCTAGACCCTCTGGCATCAAAGACGCCTCGTAGCCTCAGTTCAAACGTGATTCCCCTAGGGAAAACACGGCTAGGAGCTCTTTAGCGTGTTTTCCCTAAGGGAATCACAGTCGGCGACGGCAGCAGCGTGTTTTCCCTAGGGGAATCACGATTGGGCAGAGCGACAAGGTGACTTCCCTAGGAAACACGCGCTTGCAAGGCGCCTCTACGACTCCAGCTCTTAGCGCCGAAACAGCTCGTGAGCGCGGTCGCGGAGATTAGTTGCTCGAATGACACCCTCGTAGCGGTTGATGCGCAAGCGCGGGAAGGCATTAAAGAAGCGCAGATCGCGACGACTGAGCGACACACTCGGCACCGGACGGTTCGCGCGCCTGCCGGCACGGAGACGGGCGAGCGATGGATGGGGCACGCTCGGCGCGGCATCGGCCACGCGGCGGGCGGCAAGCGCCAGGCCATGAGCGCCGTCCGAGATAAACGTCGGCATCGAAGCCTTCTCACGCAGGGCATCGAGCGTTGCGTCGCCCAGCTCGGCCAGCCACGCGTTAACGGCACGGCTGCGGATATGCGTCTGCGCCACCGAGTCGATCGCCGAATCGGGAATACGTTCGAGCATGGAGTCAGACGCGTCGGCAAGCGACTCGTTGATGCGGTCGGCAAGGTCGGCGCGCACACGCTCCAGCTGATCGGACAAACGGCGCCAGCTGGCCAAAGAGCACACCGCATCGACCATCATCGCGACCGCAACGATAAAGGCCGCCAGCCGCACAATCAGCACCGGCAGATGGCCGAGCAGCCCCAGCAATGCCGGCTCCACTAAACGGCAAATGCACAGCGCACCCAGGCCAAACGCGCAGGCCCAGTACAGACAGATGCGTCCATGCAAATTAAACGGCAGGTGCGAGTAATCCCAAAAGCGCGCACCTGTTGTCTTTTCCAATAGAAGGCCCACGCTGTACTCGATTACGCTGCATACAAGCGCCGCCGCGACAAACTGGCCCGAGGCATCCGGAATCCCGCGCAGCAAAAGCCAGCAGGCGATGCCGCCCACACCATAGATAGGACAACACGGCCCCAGCAAGAATCCGCTGTTGGCGAAGCGTCCTTGGTTAAGCATGGCGCATACTGTCGACTCCCATGCCCAGCCGCAAAACCCGTAAAAGGCAAACGAGAGCACCAGTGCCGAGAGTGGACAGGCGGCAAGCGTCGCGCCGCCAAACGCCATATCAATCGCGGTTTCCACCGTCTACCCTCTCCTCTTTTCGCTCGATGCTTTACTCATGCCATCGTCAGCCTCGTCCTTGCGCGGCAGACGGCCGGCGACCGTCTCGCGCAGCGCGCACCACTTATCAGCCAGGCACACAATCCATGCCTCGCGACACGTCGGCGGCACTGGCACCAGCGGAAACATATGTCGCGCGATAATATTCCGTTCGCGCGGCGTCAGCTCAAAATCCTCTTCGGCACGTGCCAGGGCAAAAAATGGATGCCGAAAGCCATGCAGCCGATGGCTCGGATCGGGGTCATGCCAATCGTAGAGAAAGTAATCGTGTAACAAGGCTCCGCGCAACAGCGATGCACGGTCGACCGAAATGCCAGCACGGCCCAAGCGCTCGGCAAAGGACAGGCTCGCCCGCGCTACCGAAGTCACATGTGCATAGACTGTCACGTCGCCATGCTGGATAAACTCGTGCGTCAGGTCCAAGCGGCCCGCCTGGGCCAGCTGGTGGGCGGCATAGTCGACCTCGTGCGCGATTTTCTCGGCACGAACGGCATCAGACATGCTGCCTCCTTCCAGCGGCTCACGGCGGCAAGCCACGGCCTGCACGCATTGAATAAAATCATCATCGAATCTACCAGTATGGCATCGGACAAAACGTTTTGCCCCGCCAGTTGGCGAATTACCGCGCCGCCGTCACATATCAAACGCCAAAATGTGCGAGACTGTTCTGTGCAATTGTGCCGGCCGAGGGAGCGCCGGCGCTCGATTCGCATGGAGTAACCCACAACGATGCTGCTTACGCAAACGACAACGCCCGAGGACGTCAAGGCTCTTAATCGCGCCGAGCTCCCGCAGCTCTGCGACGAGATTCGCCACGCCATCCTCGAAAGCTCCGCCGCTGTCGGCGGACACGTTGCCCCCAACCTAGGCGTCGTTGAACTCACGGTCGCACTCCATCGCGTGTTTAACTCCCCCATCGACAAGCTTGTCTTTGACGTTTCGCACCAGACCTACGCCCACAAGGCGCTGACCGGGCGCGCGTACACCTATATCGATCCGGAGCGTTATGGCGAGGCCTCTGGCTTTGCCAATCCCGACGAGTCCGAGCATGACCTGTTTGCCATGGGTCACACCTCGACCTCGGTGAGCTTGGGCTGCGGTCTTGCCCACGCGCGCGACCTGGCGGGTGACACGTATAACGTCATTACCGTTATTGGCGACGGCTCGCTTTCGGGCGGTCTGGCGTTTGAGGGCTTTAACAATGCCGCCGATCTCGACAGCAACTTGATCATTATCGTCAACGATAACGACCAGTCCATTGCCGAAAACCACGGTGGTCTGTATCGCAATCTGGCCGAGCTGCGCGCCAGCAACGGCACCTGCGAGCGCAACGTTTTCCGCGCGCTGGGGCTCGACTATCGCTACCTGGACGCCGGTAACGATGTCCAAGCGCTGGTCGATACGCTGCAGGAGCTGCGCGATATCGATCATCCCATCGTACTGCACGTCTCCACCGCCAAGGGCAAGGGCTTTGAGCCAGCCCAGAGCGACCCCGAGCACTGGCATCATGTGGGGCCCTTCGATATGGCAACCGGTCGCAAACTTTGCCCGGGCCACCCGAGCGAGCCCGCACCGCGCACCTATGCCGATATTACGAGCGAGGCACTCAACGCCGCTATCGCGAACGACCCGCAGGTTGTCGCTATCACGGCTGCCACGCCCTATATCATGGGCTTTACGCCCGAGCTTCGCGCCGCGGCAGGCAAGCAGTTTGTCGACGTGGGCATTGCCGAAGAGCACGCCGTCACCTTTGCCACCGCGCTCGCCAGCGCCGGCGCCAAGCCGGTCTTTGGCGCATACGGCACGTTTTTGCAGCGCGCCTACGATGAACTGTGGCACGACCTGTGCCTCAACGACGCCCCCGCAACCATCCTGGTGTTTGGCGCTTCGGTCTTTGGCACAACGTCCGAGACGCACCTCTCGTTCTTTGATATTTCCATGCTGGGCGGACTTCCCAACATGCGCTACCTGGCACCGGCCTGCATGGAAGAATACCTGTCCATGCTGAGCTGGTCGCTCGACCACCGCGAGCATCCCGTGGCAATCCGCGTACCGGGCATCGGCCTGGTAAGCCGTCCCGATCTGGCGCCCGCCGAGGGCGCCGATTACAGCGTCGTGCGCTACAACGTCGCGCGTCAGGGCCGCGATGTAGCCGTGCTTGCGCTTGGCGACTTCTTTGAACTGGGCGAGCACGTGGCAAACCGCTTGGCTGCCGAGTACGGCATCGAGGCCACGCTCGTCAACCCGCGCTTTGCAACCGAGCTTGACCGCAAGTTTCTCGACAGCCTTGCCGCCGAGCATCGCGTTGTCGTCACCCTCGAGGACGGCATCTTGGACGGTGGGTGGGGCGAGCGTGTCGCGTGCTACTTGGCCTGCACGCCTGTGCGCACGCACACCTTTGGTATCGCCAAGGGCTTCCCCGACCGCTACGACCCCAACGAGCTGCTCGCTCAGAACGGCATGACGGTCGAGAACATGGCCGCCGAAGCCGTAAGGCTACTCAACGAGTAAATAACCTCCGCAAGGGAAGCACCCCTGCGGAGGTTTTTATTTTCGCGACGCGATTATCTCAATCTGTAACATCTAGGGCCCGAATTCCCGTCTAACTGTTACAGATCTAGACAAGACGTCTTAGTCCCAGACCTTTGTCTCAATCTGTAACAGATAGAGACCTTTTGTCCGTCCAGATGTTACAGATCGAGACATTCGAATCCCCTGAAGAGATAATCTCGATCTGTAACAGCTAGAACCCATTTCCTCGTCTACCTGTTACAGATTGAGACAAAACAGAGAGGCAGGCCGCCACATCTGCAAGAACCACCACAAAGGTGCCTGTCCCCTTTGTGGTGGTTCTAAGTCATGGTCGGTGCGAAAAACGAATAGCCGTTCATACGCGATCTCCTTACTTATATATGCGTCGCGTTGCCGCCATTATAACGACCGCAGCGAGCGACCACGACGTCCGCAAAACGCTTTCTTAACTACAATAATCAACGTTTGCCCAGATAAAACCTACCATAATAAACCTGTCCCTTTTTGGTAGGCAGAATTACCCATAAGACAAGTATGTTTCTGAGTTATTTCGTGTTGACCCATTTGAGCGGGATAGGGTATAACTCTACTCAACCGCTAGGGATTTTATTAAGAAAGGTGTTCTACCATGAGCAAGAACCTCTCCCAGCAGGTCGTTCTCGACCGCCGCGGCTTCGTTGCCGCCACCTTCGCAACCCTCGCCGGCCTTGGTCTTGCCGGCTGCTCCGACACCAGCGCCGAGGCCGACAAGGGTTCCGCCGCCGGCTCCTCCAAGAGCTCCAAGGATACCGAAGTTTCCGCCACGCTCGACGCTAAGGCATTCGACAAGCTCGTCGACAACGGCCCCAAGGCCGATGACGACGCCATCGCCGCCAGCACCTGGGCCACGGCCGTCAAGGACGCCGGCGTCTTTAAGATCGGTGGCGTTCAGACCTCCACGCTCTTCTCCCTCCTCAACGAGAAAGACGGTCAGACCCGCGGCTTCGACGCCGGTATCGCACAGCTCCTGTCCAACTACATTCTGGGCGAGAACAAGGTCGAGATCACCCAGGTGACCTCGGACACGCGCGAGTCCGTCCTGCAGAACGGCCAGGTCGACGCTGTCTTTGCCACCTACACCATTACCGACGAGCGCAAGAAACTCGTTTCCTTTGCCGGTCCCTATTACTACACGCAGCAGGCTATCCTGGTGCTCGCCGACAACGACGACATCAAGAGCGTCGACGACCTGGTCGACAAGAACGTCGCCGTCCAGTCCGGCTCCAACGGCCCCGCCATCCTGGAGGAGTTCGCCCCCAAGGCTAGCCAGCAGGAGTTCAAGACCGACGAGGAGGCCCGCCAGGCACTCCAGCAGGGCCGCGTTGACGCCTACGTCATCGATAACAACATGCAGCAGAGCGCCCTGGTCCGCGAGCCCGGTAAGTACAAGATCGCCGGCAAGCCCTTCGGCAGCAAAGAGCCCTATGGCATCGGTCTGCCGCTCGATTCCGACGGCGTCGCCTTTGTCAACGACTTCCTTAAGAAGATCGAGGACGACGGCACCTGGACTGAGCTGTGGCAGATCTGCATCGGCGACCGTACGGGCGACACCAATGTTCCCGAGCTGCCCGAGATCGGCGCCTAGGCAGCGAGCCTGGTAACGGCCGCAACGAAACCATATGGAAACGCATGATGCGCTTTATTGCGGTAAACTGTTTCCTCACTGAGTTGTCGGGGCTTCCGTACACACGGGAGCCCCTTTCCTTATCGGCGGGAGGTCCGCATGAGTCTCTCCGAGCTCTGGTCGCTCTATGGCCAGAACTATATCGACGCGCTGCTAGCAACCTGGGGCATGACGCTTGAGTCGTTTGCCATCGCCATGGTGCTGGCCGTCGCCGTCACCGTGATGCGCGTGTCGCCGCTCAAGCCGCTGCGCGTCTTTGGCGACCTGTATGTCCAGGTCTTCCGTAACATCCCCGGCATCGCACTGCTCATCATCGTCGTCTATGCGCTGCCGCCGCTCAAGGTCGTCCTACCCTACCGCACCTGCGTTATCGTCGCCACGGTTCTTTTGGGCTCGGCCTTTGGCTCCGAGAACTTTATGAGCGGCATCAACACCGTCGGCGTCGGCCAGGTCGAAGCCGCCCGTTCGCTCGGCATGAGCTTTAACCGTATCCTCGCCAAGATCGTGATTCCGCAGGCGTTGCGCTCGAGCGTGCTGCCCATGACCAACCTCTTTATCGCCGTCATGCTCACCACCGCGCTCGGCAGTCAGGTGCCGCTTAAGCCGCAGGAGCTCACCGGCGTGGTGAGCTATATCAACACGCGCTCGCTCGGCGGCGTCGCCGCGTTCTTTATCTCGGCGCTCGGCTACCTGGGCACTGCCTTTGTGGTGAGCCACATTGGCAACTACATTGATAAGAAGGTGAGGATCCTCCGATGAGCAAGCATTCCACCTCCGCGCTCACCATGCGCGATGCGCTCTACGAGGCTCCCGGCCCCAAGATGCGCGCCAAGATTCGCATCGGCACCGCCATATCGCTTGTTGCCGTCGCCGTGCTCGTCGCCCTCGTGTTGCAGCGCTTTTATGTGACTGGCCAGCTTTCGGTTCACTATTGGTTTTTCTTTACGCACCTCACCACCTGGAAGTTCCTGCTTGCCGGCTTTGAGGGCACCGTTAAAGTCGCACTCACCGCTGGCGCCATCGCGCTGGTGCTGGGCTTAGCCCTTATGCTCGGCCGTACCAGCGACATTAAGCCGCTGCAGCTGGTCTGTCGCGTGCTCACCGATTTCTTCCGCGGCGTACCGAGCCTGCTGTTCATCTACTTCTTCTTTTTGGTGCTGCCCCAGTACAAGATCGCGCTGCCGTCGTTTTGGATGCTCACGCTTCCCGTCGCGCTCGCTGCCGCCGGCGTACTCGCCGAGATCTTCCGTGCCGGCGTCAACGCCGTGCCTCGCGGCCAGGTCGAGGCGGCCCAGGCGCTCGGTCTCTCCAAGGCTAAAATCACCTTTAAAATCGTGTTGCCGCAGGCTATCCGGTTTATCATTCCGTCATTGATTTCGCAGCTTGTAGTCGTAGTCAAAGACACCACCGTCGCCTACGTGGTGAGCTACCCCGACCTCATGCAAAACGCCCGCGTGCTCATTACCAACTACGACGCCCTCGTGTCGGTCTACCTGGTTATCGCGGTCATCTACATCCTCATCAACGTCGCGATTAACAAGGCCGCTGTCTACGTTTCGCACAAGACCGGCGCGACCATCATCCGCTAACACTTTACCATTTCGAGTCATAAGGAGCCGAGCACCATGGCACAGAGCACCTCTTCCACCGGCAATCAGCCGCTGATCGAGCTCAGGCACGTCGATAAGCACTACGGCGATCTGCACGTTCTCAACGACATCAATCTCTCGGTCGACCGCGGCGAGGTCGTCGTTGTGATCGGACCCTCGGGCTCGGGCAAGTCGACCATGTGCCGAACCATCAATCGCCTGGAAACCATCGACTCAGGCGAGATCCTCATCGAGGGCGAGCCCCTGCCACAGGAAGGCAAGGATCTTGCCCGCATGCGTGCCGAGTTGGGCATGGTATTTCAGCAGTTCAACCTGTTTGCACATATGACCGTACTGCAGAACGTCATGCTGGGACCGGTCGATGTGCTGGGCGTCTCCAAGGAGGAAGCTCGTGAGCGCGCCATGGACCTGCTGGGCCGCGTGGGCGTTGCCGAGCAGGCCGATAAGGTGCCCGCACAGCTCTCGGGCGGCCAGCAGCAGCGCGTAGCCATCGCCCGCTCGCTTGCCATGCAACCCAAGGCCATGCTTTTTGACGAGCCCACGAGCGCCCTTGACCCCGAAATGATCAACGAGGTGCTCGAGGTCATGGTCCGTCTGGCTCAGCAGGGCATGACGATGATCGTCATCACGCACGAGATGAACTTCGCCCGCCGCGTGGCCGACCGCGTCGTGTTTATGGCCGACGGCCAGATCGTGGAAACCGGCACACCCGACGAGTTCTTCGACCACCCCCAGACCAAGCGCGCCCAGGACTTCCTCAACTCCATCAAGGGCCACTAACCCAATTGCCACGCGGGCAAATTCATCAGTAACGTTTGTCCCGCGCCACCCCTGTGCCATGTCCACCCGGATTCGAAAGCCGCACCCATGATCGGAACCCGCACCTCATCGTCCTACACTCCGCACGTCGACGTCGATCCCGCTGACCGCCCGCTTATCCTGGTAGCACCACGCTGGGAAGAAGCGAAGCCCTATTTGAGCGAGACGCTCTCCCCCAACGAGGAGATTGCGAGCGTATTTGTCGACGCCATTCTTGCCGCCGGCGGTCTGCCGCTGCAGATGTCCATTACCGAAGACGTCGACGTTATCCGTCATTACGTGGAAATCGCTGACGGCATCGCCATTCCCGGCGGCCCGGACGTCAACCCCAAACGCTGGGGCGACGAGCGTCCTTACGACCCCACGCTGTGCTGCGAGATTCGCGACCGTTTTGAGTTTAAGCTGGTTAACGAGGTACTTCGCGCCAAGAAGCCGCTCTTTACCACCTGCCGAGGCACGCAGCTGCTCAATGTCGCCACCGGCGGCACCCTGTGCATGGACGTGCCGAGCCTAGGCGCGCGCGAGGGCCGCACGCAGTGGCGCCATACCCACGTGCTCAACGACCCTGTGCATCCTGTCGAGGTCGTGCCGGGCTCGCTGCTGGAGCGCGCGGTTGGCGGGCACAGGCTGATCCAGACCAACTCCGCACATCACTGCTGCGTCGATCGTCTGGGTAAGAGCACGCGCTTGGTCGCCAAGGCAACCGACGGCGTTCCCGAGTGCATCGAAGTCGAAGGCCAGCCGTTCTGCCTGGGCGTACAATGGCACCCTGAGTACACGTGGAAGACGCTCGAGACCGACTTTAACCTGTGGAAGTCGTTTGTCGAGGCTGCTGCCAAGGTAAAGCAGACCCGCTAGCTCGCCAACCGCATAACAGATAAGGGCGCCCCGCCGGCCACATGGTCCGACGGGGCGCCCTATTACCTATATGCTGCCGGCACACAGTCCAAGGCTCGCAAGCTCTTATTCGGCCGCTTCGCGCAGGGCCGACATCGTAGCCGCATATTGCTGCTGCAACGCATGCATCCCCTCGCGGGCGCCGTCAACAGCATCGGCGCCGCGCAGCGCTTCGGTCACCACAACCGCCGGCTCGTACAGATTATCGAATCCCAGGTTCTGGCTCACGCCCTTGAGCGTGTGCGCTGCCATAAACGCACCTTCGGCGTCTCCTGCCGCCATGGCGGCCTCCAGTTTGTCCATGCTCTCGTCATCCAAAAACTTGAGGGCAAAGCGGGCAAGCATTTCCCCGCCCATCAGCCGAGCGCACGCGTCATCATAATTAGCGCCGATCTTCTCATACGCCTCACGCATGGAAATCATGGATTAAAAACTCCTTTGTTCAAACTAAATCGTGGGAAACGCGACAACGTCGGCGGGGCGTGCCAACGTCTCGGCAATACGGTCTTGTACCTCGAGCAGGCAGTCGAGCAACAGTGGGTTAAAGGTACCGCACTTACCGTCCAGGATCATCTGGATCGCCTCCTTGTGCGGGATAGCGTCCTTGTACACGCGCACGCTCGTCAGCGCATCATACACGTCGGCCACCGAGACCACCTGCGCGGCAATGGGAATCTCGTCGCCCTTAAGGCCATCGGGATAGCCCTTGCCGTCCCAGCGCTCGTGATGCCAACGCGCAATCTGGTACGCATATTCCATAAGCGCATTGCCGACGTGATGGCGGCCCAGCTCAAGCAACATGTCGGCGCCCATCGTGGTATGCGTCTTCATAATCTCGAACTCCTCGGGCGTAAGGCGCCCGGGTTTGTTGAGAATCGCATCGTCAATCGACATCTTGCCGATATCGTGCAGCGCCGAAGCCAAGGCAATCGTGGAGCGTTCCTCATTGTCGAGGGAGATCGTGCCGCTACGCTGGACCAGACAGCCAAGCAGCAGCTCGGTCAGCTTCTCGATGTTCGTAACGTGCCTGCCGCTCTCGCCATTGCGAAGCTCCATGACGCCGGCCATGATGTCGATGAGCATGCGACTGTTCTTGACGCGCTCGTTGTACTGCTGGGACAGTAGGTTCGTCAGGCGGCGCTGTTTGGCGTATAGGCGGATGGTGTTGCTTACACGGCGGCGCACGACACGGGAGTCAAACGGGCGGCTGATATAGTCCGAGGCGCCCAGCTCGTACGCGCGCAGAACCGCATCGTCGGAATCTTCGCTCGAGATCATAATGACAGGCAGATTGTCACTAACCGATCGGCGCGACAGATCGGCCAGCACCTCAAAGCCGCTCATGCCCGGCATGACAATATCCAGCAGCACGAGCGACAACTCATCGCCATAGCGGTCGACCATGTCGAGCGCCGTACGACCGTTATCGGCCTCGAGGATGCAATACTCGTCCTTGAGCATCTCGTTGAGAATGACCCGGTTCATCTCGGAGTCATCGATAATAAGCACCAAAGGCTTTTCGCTTTGGAAGGCCTCGATGGAATCGGCATCGCTCACGACCGTACCGGCTTTTGTCTTAGCGCGACTCAGTAACTGGACAGCGCGGCCAACGCCCTCATCGACCGTCTCGCCATGAATGCGAACGCCACCAACACATGCCGTCAATCTCACGTACTCATGGCCCGGAATAATCGTGGCATGAACGGCGTCGGATACCTGATGCAGGCGACGGGTGAAGTCATCGGAGGGAATATTGGGCATGACGACCACAAACTTGTCGCAGCCATAGCGCACAAGCTCGTCAGTCGAACGAATTCCGCTGCGTATGGCCGTCGCCACAGCACCGAGTGCAAGGTCGCCGGCATGACGGCCACACGTATCGTTGAAGACCCTAAAATCATCAAGGTCGATCACCGCAACGCCGGCATTCATGCGGGCGTTGCGGAGCTTTTCCTCGTAATATCGGCGATTGCGCACACTCGTCAGCACGTCGGTGTAGACAAGGTCCTCTTCTGCAGCCTCTTGCTCATTGATCGGACGCACCATCAGCAGGACGTGAGGCTCGCCCTCGACCTTCAGAGGGCGCAGGCGAGCGCGGTACTCAGTACCATCACTGAGCAGTTTCTCCGACACCTCATCGGAGTCTGCCAAGGCCTCAAGACTCGACTGGCGCAAACAAGGACACCGATCGCCGGCGAGCAGGCAGTTAGGCTCGCTCTTAATCTGATCGACCGACAGCAAACGCACCACGGGGTAGGTCTTCGCGACGCGGGCGACCTCGGCGGCAGCCTCCTCGTCAGTTAGATTTGCCTCGTGATTATTGAGCATATGGGGCCCTTTCTATCGTCACACACGGCAACGGTGCATACCAAATGGTACAAGGGCAACATCTAACAGCTGCAGGCAAACGCGCGATTATCGTTGCATTTTATGACCTAGCAAACGGCGGTAATGGAGCCGCGAGCGCGCGGTTATGGGTGCATTCGTTAACAATGAAGAAACGCTAACAGTCCCCTCCCCACAGGTCATCGAACGAGCTAACGCCCCAAGACATCGCGAACGGCGTTTGCCGCCGTAACGGGGCGATCGCGCAGACCGTTATGCGCGCCCGGGATCGTCACGAGGGGGCAATCGAGATATTCGGCAGCCGCTCGCGTACCAGCCTCGCGGGGCGTACCGACCGAAAGCTCGCCCAAAAACACGGCCGACACCGCCTTTGACGCGCGGGCGCGCTCCCAGTCGGGAGCATATGTCATATTTGTTTCGTATTCATTGGCCATGAAGCAGCGGCCATTGCGCAGGGCATGTTTGGCTTCCGCTTCGGTCGTCCCAGGGGCCTCGGGGTCCAAGTCGCCGAGGGCTCCCAAGAAAAGCCGGAGCGCCCTTGAAACCTTTCCAGCCGCAATCATATCGAGCAAAACCGGAGCTGCGCCCATGCCGACGCCTTCGGCCGACACAGCTGGCTCGTGCAGAATCGCACGGGCGACGAGATGGGGTTTGGTGCGAAGAAGCTCCAGCGCCACCAACGTACCGGCGCTGTGCGCAAGCACATTTGTCGGAGCGCCAACGTGTTCGATCACAGCTTGCAGGTCGGCGGCCTGGGCGGCAAGATCATAGCTGCCGTCTGCCGCTTCGCTGCTGTCACCACAGCCGCGGCGGTCGTAGGCAATTACGCGGTAGTTGCGGCTGAGCTCACAAGCGATGCCGTCGAAAAATGTGCCGTCGACACAAGCTCCGTGCACGCACACCAAAGCAGGAGTATCAGGCGACACATCCGGGCCGGCATATTCGCGACAGGCGATCGTGCCTCCCGCATTCTCGACCGTAAAATCCATGTTGTGCCCCCATCATCAACGCCCATCCAGTTGCACGTCAGTACGGTTGGATGGACCCGCATTGCCTTACGCCTTGTTAACAGATTAACTGTACCCGACCCAAGGCTTTTCATGGCACGGCATCATGAGCGACGTGAAAAAACGAAACTTGTAAAGCAAGAGCCCGCACCTTGTTTTGGAGCCGATGCTATGCTTAGGCACAATTGTCTTGAGGAGCATATGCCTATGTCTACGTTTTTAAATGCCAGCCCCATCTTTGGGCCCGTTCGCAGCCGTCGCCTTGGTCTCTCGCTCGGCGTCAACATGATGCCGGCCAGCGGCAAAATCTGCACGTTCGACTGCATTTACTGCGAAAACGGCCTCAACGCCGAGCGCCCCTGCCATGAGCCGTACAACACAGCCGCCGTGGTACTCGACGTGCTCGAGGCAAAGCTGCGCGAGATGGCAGCCGAGGGCGAGCTCCCCGATGTAATCACGTTTGCCGGCAACGGCGAGCCCACCGCCGCGCCGGAGTTTCCGCAGGCCATCGCCGGCGCCGTCGCGCTGCGCGACGAGCTTGCCCCAAACTCCAAGATCGCCGTGCTCTCCAATGGCACGCGCGCCGACCGCCCCGAGGTGCACGACGCGCTCATGATGATCGACGACAACATTCTTAAGCTCGATACCGTCGATCCGGCGTTTATCCAGCTGCTCGACCAGCCCGTTGGCCCCTACGACGTCGAGCACCAGATCGAGACGTTCGCAAGCTTTGACGGCCACGTTATTATCCAGACGATCTTTTTGACCGGCGAGTATCAGGGCAAGCTCATCGACAACACCGGCGAGGAGTACGTTGCCCCCTGGCTCGCGGCGCTTGAGCGCATTCGCCCGCAGGAGGCGACCATCTACACGGTGGCGCGCGAGACGCCGATCGCCGGCCTTGCCAAAGCGGCGCCTGAGGCGCTCGACGCCATTGCTGCGCGCGTCCAAGCCCTCGGCATTCCCTGCCAGGTGAGCTACTAGCACGCAGCTGCTCTGCGAGTGGTCTATACTAGCTGCGGATGAAAGGAAGTTAGCCATGTATGACAAAGGACCCGTGCCCGGCCGCAACGACGCTTGCTGGTGCGGCAGCGGCAAGAAATACAAGAAATGCCATAGCGCCTTTGATGAGCGTCTCGAACGCTTGTGGGAAGAGGGCTGGGAGGTTCTGCCCCGCACGCTCTACAAGACGCCCGCCGATATCGAGGGTATCAAGCGATCGGCGGCTATCAACGTGGGCGTGCTCGATTATGTGGGCGAGCATATCGCCGCAGGCATGACCACCAACCAGATCGACCAGATGATCTATGACTACACCGTCGAGCACGGTGGCACGCCGGCCGATCTCAACTACGAGGGCTATCCCAAGAGCGTTTGCACCTCGATCAACGACGTGGTCTGTCACGGCATCCCCTGCGATACGGACGTGCTGCACGAGGGCGACATCATCAACGTCGACTGCTCCACGATTCTTGACGGCTACTTTAGTGATTCGAGCCGCATGTTCTGCATCGGCGAGGTCTCTGCCGAGCGCCAGCGCCTGGTCGACGTCACCCGCGCCAGCGTGGAGGCGGGTCTGGCGGCCGTCAAGCCATGGCTACCGCTGTCCGTGATGGCCGAGGCCGTGCAAAAGACGGTCGAGGACGCCGGCTTTAGCGTGGTGCGCGAGTACGGCGGACACGGCATTGGCAAGGAGTTCCACGAGGACCCGTTTGTGGGCTTTACCACCGAGGCACCCGATGTGGACACCATCATGGCCCCGGGCATGGTCTTTACCATCGAGCCCATGGTCAATGCCGGAGCGCCCGACATCAAGATTAGCAAGGGTGACGGTTGGTGCGTGCGCACCAAGGACGGCAGCGATTCGGCCCAGTGCGAGGTACAGCTCGTGGTGACTGAGGATGGTTACGAGCTGCTGAGCTGGTAGCTGTAGATATGCCGGGCTACGCGATGGATATGCTAACCATCGCGAAGCCCGGCGTTTTATTTGAACGTTTCGCCTGATATAACCTGCCAAAATAAACCTGTCCCTTTTTGGCAGGTCGAGCGGAGAGGACTGCTTGTGAACATTCTGGTTATGTTGCCCGTCAACGACCGCCATCGCGCAATTCTTGAGTCGAGTGCTCCGGGCGAGGACTTTATCTACACGAGCGCCGATGCCGTCACGCGCGAGCAGGTCGCCGATGCCGACGTGATCCTGGGCAACATCGACCCTGACATGCTCACGGCATGCGAGCATCTCCGGCTGTTGCAATTGCAAACCGCCGGCTATGACGACTACCTTGCCGCCGGCACCGTGCCAGCCGACGCCAAGCTGTCTTGCTCGGTGGGCGCCTATGGCCAGGCCGTGAGCGAGCACATGTTTGCCATGGTTCTTTCTATGATGAAGCGCCTGCCCGGCTATCACGACTTGCAGCGCGAGCATCGCTGGGAGGATTTGGGGCCGGTTACCTCGCTCAAAAATGCCAACGTGCTGGTGCTGGGCGCAGGCGATATCGGCGGCCACTTTGCCACGCTCTGCCGCAGCATGGGCGCACACGTCCGCGGCATCAAGCGCCATCCGCTCGTCTACCCCATTGTATTTGAGGACATGGACGGCATGGATGCCCTGTCTGAGCGCCTGGCCGAGGCCGATGTCGTCGCATCCTTTATGCCCAGCACACCCGAGACCCGCGGCCTGGCGAACGCCGAGTTCTTCGCCGCGATGAAACCGGGCGCCTTCTTTGCCAACGGCGGCCGCGGCGACCTTGTGGTCGCCGACGACTTGGTTGCCGCCCTGGAGTCGGGTCATCTCGCCGGTGCCGCGGTCGACGTCACCGACCCCGAGCCGCTGCCCGAGACAATCCCACTGTGGGATGCGCCTAACATGCTCATTACGCCGCATATCTCGGGCTGGTTCCACTTGGAGGCTACGCTCGACAATGTGGTCGACATTGCCGCAGAGAATCTGCGTCACCTGCAGGCAGGCGAGACCCTGCGCTGCTGGATCGAACACTGATTGTTCCGGCGTTTTCCAAACGCCGGAACCCCTCGACGCTGCGAGCCCCATTGGTTCCGCCGTTCTAACGAACGGCGGACCGGCCGACGCTACGAACCCGCCGTTTGGCCAATCTGCCGTTCAATTTCAAAGGCGCGACCAGAAGGTCGGCGCCTTTTCATTTCGCGGCACCTTGACTCAAACGGCGGACTCTCGCTGACTTTTATTCGACCTGTGAGGTCTTCAAATTGTTAGAGCGTTGCTAAGTAATTCTTTGCGTCTTCTACGCTCATTGCGGCGACTGGTGCGTGCGAGCAGAGCTTGACATCGTTGGTGACCAGAAGGTCTGCCTTTGCGCGCATCGCTGCCGCGATGATTAAATCGTCTTCGTAATCGCTATGGAGATTACGCTGCTTGCTCGCCATCCATATGTCACTCAGGTCGCAGGGTACCGGCGTGGCAAGTTGCGACAACACGTCGAGGCAATCCCATGCAAGTGATGTCGCCGCCACGGAGGCATCTTGGGATAGCGAGCCATGCTCGCGCCGATACCACGCCTTATGTTCGCTCGAAATCAAATAGAACAGGTCTTTGGACGATGTCGCCGCATACAGCAAATCAACTTGAGCCGCGCATGCATCACGTAGAAACTCAATCGCCGCTGAACGACCGCGTCGCCGGGGAATGAAGTAATCGAGCCACACGTTGGTGTCAACCAAGATGCGCTTTGGATTCTCATTCACAGAGCCAGCTCATCTCCTCGCCGTAGCGATCCGCGTAGGCGTTCCGTTTGAGTTCTTCATCGCCCGAGGGCTGCACCTTAGCCAAGTCAATTTCCGATTCACGGCAAGCAGCAGCGAACAGTTGCGAACCCCGGTCGATGAGTTCGAACTTGTGCTTGGCGACTTTCTCCCGCTCGCGCTGTTCCGCCCGGGCACGACTGGGCGAAAGGAGGTCCTGGAGCGCGCCGGGCCGATCAGCCAGAGACGCCGCAAGTTGCCAAAGCGCACGCACCGCTTGGCTCGGTGTCATGCCAGCGCTAGAGAGCGCAGCATCACCGCTCCGCTTGAGATCGGCATTGAGACGCACGTTGATCTGAGCTGACGCCGTAGTCATGGTTCCTCCTTATCATCTCCTATGCCAATCATAAAATACAATGGTAGATACGTAAAGCACGTATAGCATTTATTAGCATTAGCCGCACTCTGTGCACAAAAAGCCGCCGAGGTGCACTGCACCTCAGCGGCCACGTACCACCGATCTAGGTCGGTTTCATCCTTTGCATTTGCCCAGATAAAACCTGCCAAAATAAACCTGTCCCTTTTTGGCAGGTTTAGAGTTCCACGCTTTCGGCGCCGTTGATGGTTAGGTTTCGCTCGTAGAAGGCGGTGAGGGCGCGGATGGCGTACATCACGTCGCGCACGCCGCCGGTCTCGTAGCTCGAGTGCATGGCAAGCTGCGGCAGGCCCACGTCCACGGCATGCATGCTCGCCTGCATGTTCGACAGATTGCCCAGCGTAGAACCGCCAGCCATATCGCTCTTGTTGGCGAAGGCCTGCGTGGGCACGTCGGCGTCATCGCAAATGGCTTGGAACACCGCGCGGCTAAAGGCATCGGTGCAATAGTGCTGGTTGGCTGCCTCCTTGATGACGATGCCACCGTTGAGCACCACCTGGTTGCGGGCATCGCACTTCTCGGCGTGGTTGGGGTGCACGGCATGTGCATTGTCGCAGCTCACGAGCATCGAGGCAGCAAGCGCACGGTGGTACGATTCGTCGTCAAAGCCCAGCGAGCCGTTAATGCGGCGCAACGCGTCCGCCAAGAACGTCGACATGGCGCCCTGCTTGGTCTCGGAGCCAACCTCCTCGTTATCAAAGCAGCAGAAGACCGAGACGTCATGCGCGTTCTCGGCACCCAAAAATGCCTGCAGAGAGGTGTAGGCGCATGCCAGGTCGTCGAGCTTGGGCGTCGAGATAAACTCATCGGCCCAGCCCCAAATGCGCGCATCCTGACGATTGACCAGGAACAGATCGCGGCCCAAAATTTGCTCGGGCTCAACGTCCAGTTCGTCGGCGATCAGAGCATCAAAGTCGCCCTGCTTAAGGTCACCGGCGCTGATGAGCGGGCACAGGTCGACAGCACGATTAGGCGCAAAGCCCTCGTTAACGCCGCGGTTCATGTGGATGGCAAGGCTCGGGATGATGGCGACTTCGCGCTCGGTAGCGAGCAAACGACTCTCGATACGGTCGCCCTCGCGTACCAGCACGCGGCCCGCGAGTGCCAGCGGACGGTCGAACCAGGTGTAGTCGATCATGCCGCCGTAGGCCTCGGTGTTCAGGCGCAGCGTCTCGCCCGCGCCGTCGAGCTCGGGCACGTCCTTAACCTTAAACGTCGGCGAGTCGCTGTGCGACGCCGTCAGCTGAAAATGGTAGTCGCCGGCAACGCCGTCCTCGCCCCACGTCGCGGCCAGGTCCTCGCCCACCTTAAAGGCAACAACGCTCGAGGTGTTGCGCTGCGTGTAATAACGCCCGCCCGGTTCGATGTCCCACGCCGCATTCTCGGGCAGGTAGGTAAAGCCCGCCTCGTCGAGCTCGGCCATAATGGTCGCCGCCGTATGGAACATACTGGGGCATGCCTCGATAAAGTCGATAAGGTCGTTGGCGGCCTCGATATCATCGGCCGTCACGTGCGCGCGCTCGGGCGTTTCCTGATCCGTCATGCTCTCCCCTTTCGCTGGGTTGATGGTCCCCTCCAGCATACCCCGCCACGCCAGCGCCGCACTCTTCATTCCGTGCTTAATTCCGCACCGCTCACCAAGTTGAGCCATCATGCCCGCGCCCCTTTTGCGACAATTGCGCTAACAGGACGAGAGGAACCGTCATGAAGCCACGTAACATTGCCATCGCCTGCGGTGGCGCGGGAGTCGCCGTCGGCTTTGCCGCTGCCGCCGGCATCGTTTACCGCAAGCAAATCAAGTCCGCCGCGTCGCTCAGACGCTTGACCGGCTACGCGGATGGCTATGACCTGTACGCAATCGACATCGCCTACGACTACGATCTTGATCGCATCATCGCCGCTGGCGTGCGCGACGACCAGGCCTACATCGATGCCGTGGTGGCGCAGGTGCTGCCCGGTGTGCCGGTACATGTCCAGGCGCCCCAGTTTGCCTGCAGCGCTTTTGTCGCCGTAGATGCCGAAGGCCGCGTGCGCACCGGTCGCAATTACGACTTTAAAGACGACACCTCGGCGCTGCTGGTGCGCAATCACCCACGCGGCGGCTATGCCTCCATCGGCTTTGCCGCCCTCAATAACCTGGGCGCCAACACTCCGCTTGACTCCGTCACCGGACGCGCTGCGGCGTTGATGGGCCCGTTTGCCCAGCTCGACGGTGTTAACGAATGCGGCGTGTCCATTGCCGTACTCACCCTGGATTCCCAGCCCTGTGACCAGGACACGCAACGGCCCGTCATCAACACTTCGCTCGCCATCCGTCTGGTGCTCGACCGCGCGGCTACCACGCAAGAGGCAGTCGACCTGCTTTCCGCCTACGACATGCACGCCATGGCAGGACGCGATTACCACTTCTTTATCAACGACGCCGCCGGTGACGCGCGCGTAGTAGAGTGGGACCCGCGCGATCCGGACCGCGCTTTCAAAGCGACTCCTGTACGCCAGGTTACGAACTTCTACGCCTGCTATGGCGACGAAGTGCTGCCCAACCAAAAGAATGGCGAGCTGGGCCATGGTAAAGAGCGCGCCGTTGCAATCGCCGATGTCCTTGATACCCATGTCGGTGCCCAGGACGAAACGATTGTCTGGGAAGCCCTGCGTGCCGCAGCGCAAGAGCCCAATCCGGAAGACATCACCAGCAATACGCAATGGTCGGTCGTCTTTGACAATACCGAACCCGCCGCCGCCATTACGCTGCGCCGCCACTGGGGCGACGTCGACGCCTTCGCACTGTAAGGACCCAGGCCCGTCGACCTTACGCTCGCCTGACGTTGCTTACATTTCTATACGCTTGAGCTAACACGTTTTACCCCCGTATCAACAGTGTGCGGGGGTAAACTTATGCGCATGTTATAACTTGCCCGGAAGGATTCATCATGCTCAGGATCGGTCTTCTTACCAGTGGCGGCGACTGTCAGGCGCTCAACGCCACCATGCGCGGCATCGTCAAAACGCTTATGACCAATAGCGAAGAACCTATCGAGATCTATGGTTTTGAGGACGGCTACCAGGGCCTTATCTACAGCAGGTTCCGCGTCATGTCGCCCGCCGATTTAAGCGGCATCCTCACCCGCGGCGGCACCATCCTGGGCACGAGCCGCACGCCGTTCAAGCGTCTGGATATTCCCGAGGCCGATGGCATCGAGAAGGTACCCGCAATGGTCCACACCTATCATAAGCTGCAGCTCGACTGCCTGTTTATGCTGGGCGGTAACGGCTCCACCAAGACCGCCAACCGCCTGCGCGAAGAGGGCCTCAACGTTATCGCCCTGCCCAAGACCATCGATAACGACACCTGGGGCACCGAGCTGACGTTTGGCTTTACAAGCGCCATCGACGTCGCCACCAAGTGCATCGACGACATCCACACCACTGCGTCGAGCCACGGCCGCGTGTTTGTCATCGAGATCATGG
Organism: Collinsella aerofaciens; assembly: GCF_015670795.1. Taxonomy (GTDB): domain Bacteria; phylum Actinomycetota; class Coriobacteriia; order Coriobacteriales; family Coriobacteriaceae; genus Collinsella; species Collinsella aerofaciens_Q. The sequence goes on from NZ_JADPCJ010000008.1 coordinate 71,207, forward strand.
GCCACAAGGTTGGCTGGATCCCGCTGTACGCCGGCGTCGCAGGCGGTGCGGACGTCATCCTGATCCCCGAGATCCCCTACGACATGGATAACGTCATCAAGACCATCGAGCATCGCATGGAGACCGGCAGCCGCTTTACGATTGTAGCCGTCGCCGAGGGCGCTATCTCCAAGGAGGACGCGGCGCTGTCCAAGAAGGAGTACAAGAAGAAGCTCGCCGAGCGTACGAGCCCCTCGATTGTCTACGACATCGCCAAGGAGATCGAAGCCAAGACTGGTCGCGAGACCCGCGTCGCCATCCCCGGCCACACGCAACGCGGCGGCCAGCCCGACGCCCAGGACCGCATCTTTGCGACCCAGTGCGGCGTCGAGGCGGCACTTGGCTGCCTACGCGGCGAGTTTGGCTACATGATCGCCCTGCGCGACGGCAAGATGTGCCACATGCCGCTCGAGGAGGTCGCCGGCAAGCTCAAGTATGTCGATCCCCAGAGCGACCTGGTGCGCGAGGCCAAGGCGTTGGGCATCAGCTTCGGCGACGAATAGCCTCAGCCGAAATTCATCCCATCGGGCCCTCCGACCCCGCCCGACGTATTTCGATTTGGCTCCTCCCTTGACTCCGTCAAAGGTCGCCAATCGAAATCGTCGGGCGGGGTCGGAGGGCCCTGCGTTTACATACTCGCCGAGGTTATTCGTCTTCTTGCTGCGGGTGCCTGGCCTGAAATTCAGTTGCGGTGAAATAGTTCCTGCTTAGCCCGCAAATGGCTGAATCTAGGAACTATTCCACCGCAACTTACGTATGATCGGAGCGGCTACAGCACAAGCATCGGCGTTCGTTTGATGGTCCGCCACGAAATGGGGCCATCTACTACGTTTAACTCGATGGGGCCAACCATGACCGCCTTTTCGAAAATCGACAGGCCTTCTACCTGCGGTTTTGTTTTTTGTTTTCCCGGCATGGTTGAGGGTATCCAATTAAACATAGTAGATAGGCCCATTTTGTGGCATACGACCCATTCAAGCCCTATCTCGAAGGCTAAAGAGAGCCTCTCATCCACGCTTGCGAGCGAAAACCAAATAGAATGAAAGGCAAATGAAAAGCCCGTTTGACGAGCGGAGGACATATGCGCGACGTAGCCGAAAGCGACTGGAAGCTGTTTAAGAAAATGCTTCCTCAATGGCAAGAACGTTATATGGAAAAGCTCATCGGCCAGTACGTTGAGATACTGAATGGCGACAGCGAAGCGTCCAGTAGATTTTGGGCACTAGAAGAGAGCCTCAATAGAAACAAGCTGTCCTCAGGCGTAATTGCAAACGACATTCGCCGCAGCACAATGCACCGCGAGATAGCCAATTTGCTTATCGACAGCGTGATTACCCTTGACGACCTTGACGGTTTTACCGAGGACATTAAGAGCTATGCGCAGCACTGGATTGGCCAGTAAGGGCACTGAGCGACAAATATCCCCAGCAAAACGGGGCAAACGCCGGACCACCTCATG
>NZ_JADPCJ010000009.1 GCF_015670795.1 Collinsella aerofaciens
AACCTCGTTGCGGCGCGGCTGCGCCTATGGCACTTCAACATCATTGTCGCAGCCCCGACCCGCGGTCACGAGCGGGGCTCCTATCTTTTTAGTGCCCTCGGATTGGGTCATAGTGTCTGTCGGTACCAAAACATCGGCGTTGTCCTGATCAAAGCCTGCCAAAAAGGGACAGGTTTATTTTGGTGGTCGTTGGGGACGTTCTTGTTTGACTAGTCGTTTAAGAACACCCAACGACTACATAGCATGAGAGTGGATAATCTCCCGGTTTGAGCCTGCATCCAAGCTTAAAGAGGGAGATTATCCACTCTCATTTTGTTTGTTGATTTCGATGCCTACATTTGTAGGAACAGTTCGTGGAGGCGGGTGTCTTCGTCGAGTTCGGGGTGGAAGGTTACGCCGAGCTGGTTGTCTTGGCGGGCGGCGACGATGCGGCCATCGACTTCGGCCAGGGCCTCGGCATCGCCGTGCACCTCAACGATGCGGGGGGCGCGGATAAACGTCAGCGGCACTTCACCGTCGATGCCGGTTACCTGCCCCTTGGTTCGAAAGCTGCCGAGCTGCCTGCCGTAGGCATTGCGCTCGACGAGCACATCCATGGTTGCCAGGCGCGGCGTCCCCTTATCGTCGTGGGCGGCAAGGTCGCGCGCCAGCAGAATCAAGCCGGCGCAGGTGCCCAGGACGGGCATGCCTTCAGCGATACGGGCACGAAGCTCCTCGAGCATGCCGAGCTCGGCAAGCAGCTTTCCTTGAACGGTGGACTCGCCGCCGGGAAGTACCAGACGGTCAAAGTCCTGCTTCAAATCAGCCGCCTGCCTCAGCTCAATACAGTGTGCGCCAAGCCCGGATAGTCTTGCCTCGTGCTCGGCAAAAGCGCCTTGGACCGCCAGCACGGCGACCGTTTGGTCTGCATAATCGCTCATGTGCGATCCTTTCTGCTGGACTAGCGCCCGCGCTCTTCCATGATAATCTCGATCTCGTCGGCGTTGATGCCCACCATGGCCTCGCCCAGGTCCTCTGAAAGCTCGGCAATGAGCTTGGCATCGGTGAAGTTTGCCACGGCCTTGACGATGGCGGCTGCGCGCTTGGCGGGGTCGCCGCTCTTAAAGATGCCCGAGCCGACAAACACGCCTTCGGCGCCCAGCTGCATCATCAGCGCGGCGTCGGCGGGGGTCGCTACGCCGCCGGCGGCAAAGTTCACGACGGGAAGCTTACCCGTGGCATGGACCTCGCGCACCAGCTCGACCGGAACCTGCAGTTGCTTGGCTGCCTCAAAGAGCTCGTCGTTGCGCAGGGCAACAACGTCACGGATCTGCTTTTGGATCTTGCGCATGTGACGCACGGCCTGAACGACGTCGCCCGTACCCGGCTCACCCTTGGTGCGAATCATCGTGGCGCCTTCGGCAACACGGCGCAGCGCCTCGCCCAGATCACGGGCGCCGCAGACAAACGGCACGTCAAACTGGGTCTTGTCGATGTGATAGACGTCATCGGCAGGGGAGAGAACCTCGGACTCATCGATGTAGTCGATCTCGATGGCCTGCAGGACCTGCGCCTCGACGATGTGACCGATGCGGCACTTGGCCATGACGGGGATGGAGACGGCCTCCTGGATGCCCTTGATCATCTTGGGGTCGCTCATGCGCGAGACGCCGCCTGCGGCACGGATGTCGGCCGGGATGCGCTCGAGGGCCATGACGGCGCAGGCGCCTGCCTCCTCGGCGATGCGTGCCTGCTCGGGCGTGGTAACGTCCATGATGACGCCGCCCTTGAGCATCTGCGCGAGCTCGCGATTGAGTTTGACGCGGTCGGCCTTGCTGTTCTGTTCTGCCATGGTTGCTCCCTTGGTTGGCATGTGCATTGCTTGACGGAACATCCTATCGGGGAGCTGGGTATGACAAAATACTCAGTTTTCGAGATAATTACAAGGTCAGACTAATACCAGATTGAATGACTTAATAAGGTCAGGTGATAGGCTCATGCTTGACTACAATTTGGAAAAACGCGGCGAAGCATCGCTCTATGAGTATGTTTACCAGCAAATTCGAGATGATATCGTAGCTGGACGCATTGTGGCGGGGGAGCATTTGCCGTCTAAGCGCGCCTTTGCCAGTCATCTGGGAATCAGTGTTATTACCATCGAGAATGCATATAGCCAGTTACTCGCTGAGGGCTATATTTGCTCAATACCACGTCGTGGCTACTACGCTTGCGAGCTTCCGGATGCACCGGTTTTGGCTTCGGCTGCGGAGGGCATCGACCGAGATGCCGTCTCTGTGGGCCCCAGCGTGCATGATGTCAACGGACAGGTCGAGCGATTCGATGCGCTTTCTCCTTCTGCTTTGGAGGCGGCGCGGCTTTGGCAAAGCGCGCTACGGGCGACGCTGGCATCCGAAGACGAGCGCGAAATCTTTTCGCCCGCACCGGCGCAGGGCACTGCTCGGCTGCGACGCGCAATTGCTCACCATCTGCACGGGACAAGGGGTATGAATGTCGACCCCAACAACATCGTTATCGGTGCGGGCGCCCAGCTGCTCGATACCATGTTGGTTCAGTTGCTTGGCGCGGACAAGGTGTATGCGGTTGAGGATCCGGGCTATTTGCGTCTGACGCGTATCTATCAGGCTATGGGCTGCAAAGTTCGACATATCCCGTTGGATGATGAGGGCGTGGACTTGAGCACTCTGCAGAAAAGCGGGACCGATGTCCTTCACCTGATGCCGTCCCATCAGTATCCGACCGGCCTTGTGACGAGCATTGCGCGTCGCTATGCGCTTCTGAGCTGGGCCGCCGAGCGACCAGGTCGGTATCTCATCGAAGATGACTTTGATTGTGAGTTTCGCCTTGCCGGGAAGCCGATTCCCGCGCTCGCGTCGATCGATGCCGCCCAGTCGGTTATATACACCAACACGTTTTCGAAGAGCCTGTCTTCGGCGTTGCGCCTAGCGTACATGGTGTTGCCCGACGAGCTGATGGAGCGGTTTAGGCGCGACCTTGGTTTTTACGCCTCGTCGGTTAGCTCCATAGATCAAGTTGCATTGGCTCGCTTGCTGGAATCGGGTGATTACGAGCGTCATGTGAACCGCGTGCGCGTTCGTGCCCGCGAGGCGCGTGATGGCCTAGTGGCGCTTGTACGGAAGGCATTTCCGGCAGGGGAAGTCTCGATCGAGCATGCAGACGCGGGCCTTTACTGTATCGTGGTTGCGGAGCGTAGAACGGGCGGAAGCACTTTTGCACGGGCCCTCACGCGCTCGAGTATCCCGTTTATCGATATCAGTGACTGTTATTGGTGTGCCGATGGCGCATCTGTCCCTGAAAACTCAACTCAAATTCTTGTTCAGTATGACGATCTGAGTCCAAAAGTACTAACAACCTTGGAATTGCAGCTAATGGGGGGCACTCTGCAACCTAAGTGAGTAGACTTTTAGCACTTTGGCGACCAGGCAGTTTTGTAACAAGCTATCTACCTGCGGTTTTGAAAAGCAGGATGACCGGCCTGCTCGGGATGTTCAAAAAAGTCTACTCACTTGCCGCGCAAAGCTTCTACATGAGAAAAAATGAGGTTTTCAACAGGGTTTCGTCCAGCTCTTGGCAAACTTTTGGCCAGTTGGGGAGGGCTGTTGAAAACTTGGCAGTCCGTTCGGCGCCATTTTTGGTGCGTTCGCGCCAATGCGTGACTGACTGGGTTGAAATTCGTGTTTTCCTGTGCCTATGAAGGATCTACTTTGTGACATATCAGCTTTTAGGTACTGGCGTTTGCCTCCTCAAGTCCGCGCTTTGTGTCCGCCGCTTCCACGACCGGAAGAAGACCGGCAGCGATATGATCTCGCCCGCAACCCGACGGCTGCGGTCGCGCTCGGTTTTCCGTTGTATACATTGGTTCGGACGAGAAACAAACGGACTTGTCCTGCCAGCATTAGGCAGCGGCTGTTTCTTGGTGAGCTCCCCAGGGAATCCGTGCTGGAAACGGAGCATGGGTTTTTGGTTACGTCTCCTCTACTGACGACATTCATCATGTCGCGGCATCTGACGGATCTTCAGCTTCTTTTGGTATTGGCGGAGATGTGTGGCTTGTTTGCGGTGTGTGCCCTGCCGGCGGCACTTGAGGCGGAGCTTTCGCGTGCAATTGATTCGGGCGCGATTTCGACAACGGTCGGTTGGGTGCGCTGCCCGTCCGAGGACGGCACCGCCTCAAATTTATGGCGTCGAGACGCTTTGGTTTTGGGCGGAGACCTTGACCGTTTTTGTTCAGATGTTTGCGGGATGCGTTACGGCAATAGATTTATGGCGGTATCGCAACTCGTTCCATTGGGTGCCGCGTCGCCTTTTGAGGTCGAGGCGTATTTGTTGCTTGGACTGCCGCGAGCCCTGGGAGGCGAAGGTTTTTGCGGCATAGAGCTCAATGTCGAAGTGACGTTAAGCACAAGTGCTCGAGCGATTGTGGGAAAGTCCCGTGTGTATATCGATCTACTTCTGTCTTCGCCGGACGGCAGGCGACAGGTGGCCATTGAATGTCAGGGAAAGGCCTCGCACGGACGCGCAGGGGATGGCTTGCGTGACGCTGACCGCATGACGGCCCTTCAGGCCATGGGCTATGATGTACTTCTCCTGACACACAGACAGATATCCGATGAGGATAGATTCCGCGCGATCGTTAAGGCCGTATGCAGGATGCTCGATGCTGAATATCGTGATAAAAGCTCGGATGAGCAAAGGGCTGAGGCATTACTCCGGTCTGAACTATTCGTTGACTGGACAAAATTGGGAGTAATTGACGGAAAGACGCCCGTTAGACACAAAACAACTCGATCGTGGACGGTTGGGGAACTAAGTGAGTAGACTTTTGGCTTGATGGCGACCAGGCCGTTTTGCAACAAGTCATTTACCTGCGGCTTTATAAAGCATTTTGGACGGCGTGCTCGGCAAGTTCCAAAAAGTCTACTCACTTGGTTTTTGACGAGAAACCGATGTCGAAGGCGGTCCTATTTCAGGGCGTTTGCGAGTTCTCGAGACACAAAAAAAGCCCGAACCATGCGGTCCGGGCCTTATCGACCTAAAGATTATCTCTCAGGCGTTTGGCTTAGCCGAAGTAGCGCTTGAGCAGGCCGGCGAAAGCCTTGCCGTGGCGAGCTTCGTCGCGAGCCATCTCGTGCACGGTGTCGTGGATGGCATCGAGGCCGGCGGCCTTGGCACGCTTGGCAAGATCGGTCTTGCCGGCGGTGGCGCCGTTCTCGGCCTCAACGCGCATCTCGAGGTTCTTCTTGGTGGAGTCGGTCACGACCTCGCCCAGGAGCTCGGCGAACTTGGCGGCATGCTCGGCCTCCTCGTGGGCAGCCTTCTCCCAGTACAGGCCGATCTCGGGATAGCCCTCGCGATGAGCGACGCGAGCCATGGCCAGGTACATACCGACCTCGGAGCACTCGCCCTCAAAGTTGGCGCGCAGGTCGGCAACGATGTCCTCGGAGACGCCCTCCATCTTGGCGACGCCCACGACGTGCTCGGCAGCCCACTCGAGCTGACCCTCCTCCTGCTTCAGGAAACGAGAACCGGGAACGCCGCACTGGGGGCACTTGAAGTCCTCGGGCAGTTGGTCGCCGTCGAACTCTTCCACATAACCGCAAACGGGGCAAACAAACTTCATGATTCGATCCTTTCGATCGATGGCGATTGTGCGCTCGTCCGGTCCCGTAAGGGCCCTCTCCGGACGTGCGTCTTGACGAGTTCTATTATCCATAAATGCAACCAAATGTGAAGCCTATTAGGAATGATTTTTAATAAAACAATTTCGAGATATGAAGATGTTGATTGATTAACGATTGGCAGGCCGTCTTTGACCGCCGCTGAGTACAATCGGGCGAGCAAATGTTGACCTATCAACAAATGAAGGAGTTTCCTTTATGCATCTAGCCCGTCGTGCCTGGTGCCGAACATATCAGACGGTTTTTCGCATTGCATTGCCGATCCTGCCCTATACCGAGCCGCGCATTTTAGAGCATGCCGAGGATGTGCCCGCGGTGCTTCAAAAGCGCTCGATCCAGAAGGTCCTTATCGTGACGGATCCCGGCATTGCCCGTCTGGGGCTCACGGCACCGCTCGAGACGGCGCTCGCATCCAGGGGGATTGGCGTTACGGTCTATGCCGAAACGCGTGCAAACCCCACGGTTTCAAACGTGGAAGAAGCGGCGTCCCTGTATCGAGAGAGCGCCTGCCAGGCCATTATCGGCTTTGGCGGTGGCTCGGCCATGGACTGTGCCAAGGGCGTGGGCGCACGCATTGCGCAGCCAAACAAGCCAATCAACAAGATGCGCGGCCTGCTGCGGATTCATCGTCGCCTGCCGCTGCTCATCGCCGTTCCCACTACCGCCGGTACGGGAAGCGAAGCCACGCTTGCGGCGGTAATTACCGATGACGGGACGCACTACAAATACCCCATTAACGACTTTGTGCTCATCCCGCGTTTTGCAGTCCACGACCCCGAGTTTGCGTGCGGCTTGCCCGCTTCCATTACGGGGCAGACGGGCATGGACGCCCTGACGCATGCCGTTGAGGCCTTTATCGGGCGAAGCACCACGCCCTATACGCGCAAGATGGCGCGACAGGCGGTGCAGCTTATCCACGACAATTTGCTCGAGGCCTATGAGCATGGTGACGACATGTGCGCTCGTCGCAATATGCTTTTGGCGGCGTATAAGGCGGGCGTTGCGTTTACCCGCTCCTATGTCGGATATGTGCATGCCATCGCGCACAGTTTGGGCGGCCGATACGGAATTCCGCACGGTTTGGCCAACGCGATCATCCTGCCGCACATGCTTCGCGCTTATGGTGACGCCGCCGCCCCCAAGCTTGCCGATCTTGCTCACATGGCGGGCATTGCGCCGGCTACCGCGCAGGATAGTCTTGCGGCCGAGGCCTTTATCGATTGGGTCGACCGCATGAACGAGGCCCTGGGAATCCCCAAATATGTTTTGGGCATTCGCCACTCTGACATTCCCGAGATGGCGGCGCATGCCGATGCCGAGGCCAATCCGCTATACCCCGTTCCGCTTCTAATGGACCGCTTGGAGCTCGAGCATATGTACGAAGTCGTTGCAGGTGGTATGTTTGAGGACGAGAATTAGGAGGGTCCATGAACACCGAGGAAATTGCGCGCATCGTCGGCGATCAGCGCGCCTACTTTAAGACGCACGCCACGTTTGATGTCGATGCTCGACGTCGCGCGCTCGTGAGTTTACGCGATGCGGTGCGGGCCCACGAGGCCGATATCGCCCATGCGCTCAAGACCGATTTGGGGAAGTCGCATGACGAGGCCTATATGTGCGAGATTGGTACGTCGCTTTCCGAGATTCGACATCAGATCGCTCACGTGGCTCGATGGAGTCGTCCGCGCCTGCGTCCGTGCGATCTCGCTAACGCCGTGAGCGTGTGCAAAACGCAAGCCGTGCCCTATGGCGTCACACTCATCATGGCTCCGTGGAACTACCCGTTTTTGCTAACACTCGAGCCGCTCGCCGGCGCCCTTGCCGCGGGCAATACCGTGGTCATCAAGCCGAGTGCCTATGCTCCGGCATCGAGCGCGGTGCTCAAGCAAATCTGTGAAGAGGCATTTGATCCGTGCCTGGTGACGGTTGTCGAGGGCGGGCGCGCCGAAAACGAAGCGCTGCTCGATGAGTGCTGGGACAAGATCTTCTTTACCGGTAGCGTTCCGGTCGGCAAACTCGTCATGGAGCGCGCAAGTAAAAACCTTACGCCCGTGACGCTTGAGCTGGGCGGAAAGAGCCCCTGCATCGTGGATGCGACGGCAAACTTGAAGGTTGCGGCGCGGCGTATCGCCTTTGGTAAATGGCTCAACGTGGGGCAGACCTGCGTGGCGCCCGACTACCTGCTGGTCGATGCGCGCGTGCACGACGAGCTGCTGGACCTCATCAGGGAAGAGGCCCGCCGTATGTTTGGCGAGCATCCGCTCGATAACGAGGATTATGGGCATATCGTCAACGCCAAGCATTTTGCGCGCGTGCGTGGGCTGATCGATCCCGATAAGGTTGTGCTTGGAGGCACGGCGCGCGAGTCATCGCTCAAGATTGAGCCGACGATTTTGGACGGCGTGACCCCCGATGACGCCGTGATGCAGGAGGAGATTTTCGGCCCCATCTTGCCGGTGCTGACGTTTGAGAGCCTAGACGAGGCCGAGACGTTTATTACGGATCGTCCGACGCCGCTGGCTCTGTATATCTTTAGCCAGGATCGCGCAGTTCAGCAGCGCTTTGTGCGTTACGTGCCCTTTGGCGGCGGCTGCGTCAACGACACGATTATGCACTTGGCTACGAGCCATATGGGCTTTGGTGGCATGGGTGCGAGCGGTATGGGGCAGTACCATGGACGCGAGAGCTTCGATACGTTTAGCCACAAGAAGAGCATCGTGAACAAGGCAACGTGGCTGGACGTGCCATTCCGCTATGCTCCTTACGCAAGCTGGAAGCACAAGTTCGTGCGCATGTTTGTGCATTAGAAAAGGGCGCAGGTAATACGAACAAGTGTTCCTATTACCTGCATTTTGCGTTAGACTACTGTTATGGAGCACGGATGGGCCAACTCCCTTTAGAAGGGATTTGGTATGAACGTAAGCGATGTTATTTCGTTATTGGCGTTGTTGATTGCGGCTATCGAACTCGGTCTGTTTATCGGCCGAATGAAATGGCCGCCCCCGCGTAAGCGAAGACGGCCACTTCTCACGATGAAAACGTGTATCGGAGTTGGCAAGACCCGCGGCAACGGGTGCCATCCGTGTTCCTATCTTATCTGCAAGCGTTCTGTCGCGCAAGCGTTGAGGCAAACGATTGAAGGACGCAGACAGGATGTATTTGTGTCCGCACGGGACCGTAGACTTCTCAATAAGGTTACACACCGGTTTATCCGGCCGTTAGAGGAGCTGCTATGTACGAGCCTTCGCGTGTTCTTCTGTCATTTCACATTGCAGGATTTCAGTATACCGATGGCGCCTTGGTCTTGGGCGATCTTAAAGCGGGCGATAAACTGACGCTGTGTGCCGAGCGCGATAATCCCCATGACCCCGAGGCAGTTGCGATCTACTATGGCAAGACCAAACTTGGCTACGTTCCGGGAAACGAGGTTGGCCCACTGTCCTTGATGATGTATTACGGCCACGAGGACGTATTTGAGGCCCGCGTGCAACAGGTTGCCCCCGAGCGCAGCCCGTGGCATCAGGTGCGCGTTGGGCTCTATGTGGTGGATGCTCGCTAATCGGTATGGGAGACTGCCATGTTTGATGACGATGACCTGTTCGATCTGACAGACGATCCGTTTGAGTGGGATACGCTACTCGATGACGATGAGTTGGAGCGGGATCGTAAGAAGCGGCAGGGCAAGAACGCCCAGGGTGACGCTTCGAAAAAGCAAGACAAGCGCCGCCGCGGACTGTTCGGCGGGCTCTTTGGCTAACCGCCGCATCGCTGTGTCTGTATACTTAGCACGAGTTGGATGCATTGCGAAATGAGGGCATAGACGATGATGTGGTTTACCGCCGACCTGCACCTGGGCGATACGAATATCTTGCACGACATGGATCGACCGTTTGATTCGGTCGAGGAGATGAACCACAAGGTCATCGATGCCATCAATGAGTGCGTGGCTGCGGACGACCGCCTCTATATCCTGGGAGACTTTACGTATCGCTTGCCCATGGCGGAGGCGGTGCGCCTGCGCGAGCGTATCGAATGCAAGAATGCGACGCTCATCCGCGGTAACCATGACGGCGACTGGGAAGATTCCGACGCCCCGCAAATTTGGGAAGACGTGCGCGATTACCTGGAGATTGCTCCCGGCTATGCCAAGGGCCATCGTCTGGTTATGAGCCACTACCCCATGCTCAGCTGGAACGGCAAGGCACGTGGCGCCATTATGCTGCATGGGCATATCCACAGCAGGGGTGACCGCACCAACGCACGCAACCGCGATCGCGAGCGCCCGATCCTGCGCTATGACGTTGGCCTTGATGCCAACGACTACAGACCCGTAAGCCGCGATCAAATCCTGGGCTTCTTTGGACTGTAATTCTCGAACCACCACAAAGGGGACAGGCACCTTTGTGGTGGTTCTGGCGCCGTTGCCATTATGGCGGCGGCGCCTTTTTTGTCCGCGTGGCGCGGTAGAGTGTAGGCGGTTGAAATTTGCGTCCATCGAGGAGCTGCTATGAACGAGATCAAGTGCCCGCATTGCGGCGAAGTTTTTAAGGTCGATGCGTCCGGCTATGCGGATATCGTCAAGCAAGTGCGCGATGCCGAGTTCTCGCGCGATCTTGATGAGCGCATAGCGGCGGCTCGACGCGAGGGCGAGCAGGCGCTGGAGCTTGAGCGTTCGCGTTCGGCGTCTGCCCTGCAGGAGGCGGAGTCTCAACGCGACGCTCAGCTTGTCGAGCAGAAGAACACTGCGGATCAGAAACTGGCGCAAGAGGTTGCCAAGCGCGATGCTGAGCTTGCCGAGCTGCGCGCTAAGCTCGAGGGCGCTGCCGCAGAGCGCGAGAGTGCAAGCCAGCGCGCGGCGGTTGAGGCACGAGCCAATGCTCAAAAAGAGAATGCCGAACTCCAGCGTGAGATTGATAGCCTGCGTGCGCAGCTTGGGCGCAAAGATGACGAAGCAAAGCTTGCCGAGTCGGCGGCGCGCAACGCTGCTCAAAACGATTTAGCTGCACGCGACGCTCAGATTGCCGAGCTGCAGGCCAGGCTTGCCGCGGCGGACAAGGCCCAGGAGATGGCGCTTGCCGCTGCCGCGGCAGAGTCGCAGCGTGAGCTCGATGCCGCTCGCAGCGAGGCCGAGCGCGCGTTTGCTGACTATCGCGCGAAGGTGCAAGAGAAGTTTTCCGCCGCAAAGGCTCAGTCCGAGCAAGAGGCCGAGGGCCTGCGTGCCCAGCTGCGCGAGCAGGAACTGATGGCAAAAATGAACCTGTCAGAGGCGGTCGCCGCGGCGGAGCGAGAGCGCGATGAGGCGCGTGCCAAACTGACGAGCGAGCTGGCGGTGCGCGATTCTCGCGAGGAACAGGTCAAGGCGGCACACGAGCTCGAGCTTGCGCAGGCCAAGCGCGCGAGCGATGACCTGATTCGCTACAAGGACGAAGAGATTGAGCGCCTTAAGGACATGAAGGTCCGCCTGTCCACCAAGATGGTGGGCGAGTCGCTCGAGCAGCACTGCGAGACCGAGTTTAACCGTCTGCGCATGACGGCGTTTCCTAACGCGTACTTCGAGAAGGATAACGATGCGTCCGAGGGCACCAAGGGCGACTTTATCTTCCGCGAGTGCGACGCAAGCGGTAACGAGGTCATTTCGATTATGTTCGAGATGAAAAACGAGAACGACGAGACCGCGACCAAGCACAAAAACGAGGACTTCTTTAAGAAACTCGATCACGATCGTCGCCAGAAAGGCTGTGAGTACGCGGTGCTCTGCACACTGCTCGAGCCCGAAAGCGAGCTCTATAACGCAGGGATAGTCGACGTGAGTTACCGCTATGAGAAGATGTACGTGATCCGCCCGCAGTTCTTCATTCCCATGATCACGCTGCTGCGCAACGCCGCCATGGGTTCGCTGCGCTATAAGCAGGAGCTGGCGGAGTACAAGCAACAGAACATCGACGTCACGAACTTCGAGGCCAAGATGGAGAAGTTCAAGAACGATTTCGGCCGCAACTATGAGCTTGCGAGCCGTAAGTTCCAGACGGCGATCGAGGAGATTGACAAGACGATTAGCCATCTGCAGAAAACCAAGGAGGCATTGCTGTCCTCCGAGAACAATTTACGTCTAGCCAACAAGAAGGCCGACGATCTTACCATTCGCAAGCTCACCTGGGGCAACAAGACCATGAAGGCGGCGTTTGACGAGGCGCGCGGGGCTGCGACAGGGGCAAACGATGAGCCCGCCGAGGCGGATTCGTATGAGGTCGAGGATGCCGAGTAGGGGATAGCGTATAGTGCAAAAGCGGGGCCGCTGGCGATATTGCCAACGGCCCCGCTTCGTTCCAGTATGTACGGCTAGTCCTCGAGCAGGTCCTCGATAAAGCCGACGCGGTAGTTTTTGAAGATGACCTCGCCGCCGTCTTGCGTGGCATCCAGGTCGACATCGCCCATGATGCCAAAGTCGTGGTCGCCATCCTCGTCGGCAAAAATCTGGTGCACGTGCCACACGTGATCGGTCTTCTCGTCGCTCCCGTCGATGGTAAACATCGCGGCGCTGCGGGCATCTCCGTCGGTGAGGATTTCCTCGTGCTGCTCATGGTAGGCATCGAGCGCCTTTTGCCAGCGGACCTCGCTCATGCCCCAGTCCTCGTCGAGTTCGCCCAGGTCGCGAACGTGCTCGCGGGCGGCAAGGGTCACGCGGCGGAAGAGTGCGTTGCGCACCAGCAGCGTGCAGCCGCGACGGTCCGCAACGACCTCGTCGATGCCCTGCGGCGGCGCGGCGTCGAGGGCCGCCGGGTTGCCGGCGTTCTCCCACTCGTCCACCAGGCTCGAGTCGACCGAGCGCACCACAAAGCCGAGCCACGAAATGATGTCGCGCAAGCGCTCATCGCGCTTCTCAATGGGCACGGTGCGATCGAGGGAGCGGTAGGCCTCGGCTAGGTAGCGCAGCAGAATGCCCTCGGAGCGGGCGATGCCGAGCTTTTGGATATAGCCCTTAAAGTCGCTCGCGCTCTCCAACATGTCGCGCAGGACGCTCTTGGGCGAGAGCTGGTAGTCGTTGGCCCAAGGTACTTCCTGGCAGTACTTGTCGAAGGCGGCATCGAGCAAATCCTCGAGCGGCTTTTCGTAGGTGACATCCTGGATGCGCTCCAAGCGTTCCTCATATTCGACGCCGTCGGCTTTCATCTCGGCCATAGCGCGGTCGCGCGCGGCGCGCTCCTGCGCGCGCAGCACCTGCTTGGGATCCTCGAGCGTAGCCTCGACCATTGAGATCAGATCCATGGTATAGGTCTCACTCTCGGGGTCGAGCAGCTCCAGCGCGGCAAGCAAAAACGGCGAGAGCGGCTGGTCGAGCGCAAAGTCCTCGGGCAGATCGACCGTCAGTGCATAGTCGATGTCTGGCGCGGCGTCAGTCGGGGCGTCGGGCGCGGGCGGCACCTCGGTGCGAACGACGACGCCGGAATCGATGAGCGTGGCGAAGATTTCGTCGGCGCGAACCTCGAGCTTGGCCTTTTCCTCGGGGGTCTGCAAGCTCGTCTCGATGAGGTCGTGTACGCGGACTCGGGCATCGCCGCCCTGCTCGACCACGCTAATCACCATGGAGTGCGTGATGCGAAGGCGCGGCTTGAGCGTCTCGGGCTGCGTCTCGATCAGGCGCTCAAAGGTCTGCTTGTTCCAGGTGACAAAGCCCTCGGGGGCCTTCTTCTTTTTAATCTTGCGGAGCTTCTTGGGGTCGTCGCCCGCCTTGGCCATGAGTTTGGCGTTCTCGATCTCGTGCTCCGGGGCCTCGGCGATGACCATGCCCTCGGTATCGAAGCCCGAGCGGCCGGCGCGACCGGCAATCTGATGGAACTCGCGGGCGCGCAGGCGACGCATCTTGTAGCCGTCGAACTTGGTGAGCGCGGTGAGTACCACGGTGTGGATGGGTACGTTGATGCCGACGCCGAGCGTATCGGTGCCGCAGATGACGGGCAGCAGGCCCTGCTGCGCCAGGCGCTCCACCAGCAGGCGATAGCGCGGCAACATGCCGGCATGGTGCACGCCGACGCCGCATCCAAGCAGGCGTTTGAGAATCTTACCAAAGGCCGTGGAGAAGCTCGTCCCCTTTGCCGCTTCTTTGATGGCCTCGCGCTGCTCCTTGCTGGCGATGCCAAAATTGGCGAGCGACTGTGCCGTTGCAAGGGCGGCATCCTGGCTAAAGTGCACGATATAGAGCGGGGCCTCGCCGCGGCGCATGGCGAGCTCGACCGTGCCCTCGAGGGAGGTCGTCACGTAGTCGTAGCTCAGCGGCACGGGGCGCGGGGCATCGACGACCAAGTCGCAGGTAGCACCGGTGTGTTCCTCGAGTGAGGCGGCGATGGCAGTGACATCGCCGAGCGTGGCGCTCATGAGCATGAATTGCGTGTGGGGCAGGGTGAGCAGCGGCACCTGCCAAGCCCAACCGCGGTCGGGGTCGGCAAAGTAGTGGAACTCGTCCATGGCCACGCAGCCCACGTCGGCATCTTCGCTCTCGCGCAGTGCGTCGTTGGCAAGGATCTCTGCCGTGCAGCAGATGACGGGTGCCTTGGTGTTGATATGCGTGTCGCCGGTAATCATGCCTACGTTATCGCGGCCGAGCACCTGCACAAGGTCGAAAAACTTCTCGCTGACCAGAGCCTTGATGGGAGCCGTGTAGTAGCAGCGCTTGCCCTGCGCCATGCCCATAAAGAGCATGCCCAGCGCGACGAGCGATTTACCCGATCCGGTCGGTGTGCCTAAAATGACGTGATCGCCGGCAGCCAGGTCCATGAGGGCCTCTTCTTGGTGATCCCACAGTTCAATGCCGCGATCGCTCGTCCATTCAAAGAAGCGTTCGAAGGCTTGATCGGGCGTGAGCCACGGTTCGGGCTCGCTGCCGCCCTCGGGCTCCCACCAGGTGGGGGAGAGCGCGCCGAGCGAGCCAAACTCGGCTTCGGTTCCCGTGCCGCCCGAGAATGAGCTGGCGGCGCCGGCGCCGGAGACGGTGCTGGCGGCGGTATCTGTCGTGGTCTGTGCCATGTGGTTGCTTTCTCTCGCGATTGTCCGCCAACTATTATGGCGTAGCGGCGCATCGATGCGTTTGCAGGCAAGAAAATGCAGGAAATGGGCGTTCTGCCCGGCCGTTTGGTGCAGTTGCCAGCTAAGTGAGTAGACTTTTTGCGATGTCGCGAGCACATGGATTTTGCACAAGGGTTCTATCTGCGGTTTTAGTTTTCGTTATGCGGGTTGTGCTTGGCTATTGCAAAAAAGTCTACTCACTTAGGTTTGAGGGTTGTTTGCTGGCGCCTATTCGCGCTTATTTGCTGACGCCGCGACCATCAGAAGCCCCTAGGACTCTTGCGGCAGGCGCTTCTTGCCCTTGCGGGCACGGTTTCTGAAGTTCTCGACGGCCTCTTCCATGCCGAGAGGCACGTAGGTGAGCTCATCGAGGTTTTCGGGCAGGTAGCAGGCAAGGCTTTGCTCCTGCGCGCGGCCCGCCGCGAGCTGCTCTTCGATGGGTTCCGCGCCGGGCGTAGCGCAAATGCCATAGACGGCGGCGCCCATCTCGCGCGTGCGGCATTCATATTCGGTCTCGGGATGCTCGGGATGGTCGCGGCGGACGTCGTCACTTACCCAAAGCGTATCGTAGCCGGCTGCGGCAAACTGTCCCAGGGCGTAATCGCGCAACGGTTTGCTGTCGGTTCGCAGCGTTACGGTGGCGCCGGCTGCAAAGAGCGGGCGATAGAGCATCAGATGGTCGACATGGACGAGGCGCTTTTTGGCGTACTTGGCCTTGGGCTGCGGCGTGGGAAAGTTGATGGTGATGGCATCGAGCTCGCCTGTGGCAAATAGCTGCGGCAGCGATGCGGCGCCTCGAGGCAGAACGAGTGCGTTGGTCAGTTCATGCTCGCAGATTTTCTGTGCGGCATAGGCGATGCAGATGGGCTCTTGGTCCATGCCGATAAAGAGCGTGTTTGGCTCGTGGGCCGCGCGCTCTACAAGATACGTTCCCTTGCCGCAGCCAAGATCCAGGTGAAGGTGTTCGAATGGCTTGCTGCCAACTGGCGCACAGACTTCACGCCAATCTCCGGCATAGGCCTCGGGGTTCGTCTCAATCGCATCGGCGTAGCGCTCCAAGCGCTCCTCGAGCACAAAGTTCTTAGGCGTGCGAACGTGGACGGCTCCCATGAGGCTCCTTGGTCATAAATATGGAACGCATAGCTGCGCGTTCCGTCAATGGGTTGAAAAGGGTGGGCATAGTTTGCCCGAAAGAAGCGGCACGGCTCGGCGGCGAGTCGTCGATGCCTACAGGCGCTTGAGGATCACATAACGGTTGAGCTCGCCGCTGCGACCGTCGGCATGGAAACGCTCAAGCTCGCGCACGGGGACCTCGCCGCTTTTGTAGAACGTACGGACGCCGCGCACCAGGTCGGTGATCTGCTGATCGTCAAAGTGATGGCAATAGCGGTAGGCGTGGCGGTCGTTTTGCCAGCCGATGAGGTGGTCGCCGGCTTCAAACTGTGCGGAATCGTAACCCTCAAACGGCGGGGTGAGCTCGGCGCGGGCTTCGGCGCGAACAGCCTTGCGCGCCATGCGCTCGTCGTTCATAAACTCCCAAAAGCTGATGGCGATGATGCCGCCCGGGCGCGTCTGGCGCACCAGGGCGTCGAGCACGCGTACACGGTACTCGCACGACGGCACATGGTGCATAAAGCCAAAGCAGACCGAGATGTCGGCGAGCGGGGCGTCGAAAAGCACGTCGGGCGTCTCGGCGGGGTTGAGCTTCATAAGGGCGTCGAGCACGTCGAGTTCCTGGAAGTGCAGGTTGGGAATGCGCAGCGCGTGGCCATGTGCATCGATGGCCAGGTCTTGGCACGAGTCGACACCATAGAACTCAAACGGGCAGCTGGCATCTGCCGAGGGGTTTGC
Organism: Collinsella aerofaciens; assembly: GCF_015670795.1. Taxonomy (GTDB): domain Bacteria; phylum Actinomycetota; class Coriobacteriia; order Coriobacteriales; family Coriobacteriaceae; genus Collinsella; species Collinsella aerofaciens_Q. Next base: position 16,608 of record NZ_JADPCJ010000009.1, read on the forward strand.
GCCATCGACGCCCTTGGCGGCAAGTGCGCCGCCGGCGGCAAAGTTCTCGAATCGCATATTGCCACAGGCAAGATCGAAGACGCGGACGGGATGCTCGATCGTGGCGACGTCGAGCTGTTCGAGCGCGATATCCATGGTGCGTACCCAGCCGGGCCACGGGGCCTGGCGCGTATCGGAAAAGGAAGCGGAGTGCTCGCGATAGAACGTGTTGTTGAGCTGGATGAGCGATGAGGCGAAATCGCGGTTCACGGCGCGGAACTCCCTCCGTTGGCGGTGCGGAATAAACAGTACGACCATACTACCGTTAACGCCGCAACGGGGACAACCAAGCTACGGGTCATTGCTTTGTTTGGACACATTTCCGCAGCTCATATGCGCCCGCAACCGCCGGTTGTCAAAAATCTCACTAGAATAGGTGGCATGCTTTTGGCGGTGGCGGATAGATTTTTAACTGTGCAAGGCGCCTTAAGAACAAAAGCGGTCCGGCGGTACGGCTGGCATCACATAGGAGGAACCATGAATGTAGAAACTGCGCAGCGGCTCGCCGACCTTCGCCGCAGCAAAGGCTTTAGTCAAGAAGGGCTGGCACGAAAGCTGGGACTGTCGCGCCAGGCGGTCAGTAAATGGGAGCGCGCGGAGAGCTCGCCCGATACCGAGAACCTGATCTCGCTCGCCAAACTCTATGGTGTGAGCCTGGACGAGCTGCTCAATCCGAGCGACGAGATCGAGGACGATATCGAGTTTGAGAACGAGGACCGCGCTCGTCAGCGCGAGGCCGAGGCAGCAGAGCGCGCACGCACCCATGAGGCGGCGGCACGAGCTACCGAGGCGGCAACACAGGCGAGTGACGCCGCCGCCAAGGCGGCGCAAGCGGCAAGCTGGAGTGCACAGGCCGCTAATGCCGCTACGGCGCAGGCGACGAGTGGCACCGCGGTTGGCTCGACTCCGGTGAAGGGCCCGTTCCAGTCGTTCCCGTATTGGGCCGTGTGCTGGCTACTGTTCTTTTTGCTGATGTTCCTGTTTGGTGCCGGCCCCTTTGCCGCACTGATCTTCTTTACGATTCCCATCTATCACTGGGTGGCACGTGCGCTCGATGGTGATTGGGCGCGTGGGGATATTCAGGTTGGCCCGGCACCGGCGGTCGCTAGGGCTCAGAATGTTTCCGCTCCGGTTGATACTGACGTGGCTACCGCGACTACCGCTGAGCCGATTGCCAAAGAGGGTGGTGAATGATGAAGCTTTCGCATGAATCCAAGGTACGCTTGGGCATTGGCATAGGAGCGTTTGCGCTTATCATCGGACTTGTCTTTGGCACTTCGCGGCTATTGGCTCATTCCGATATGGTACGTACGACCGGTATTCTATCTGGCCATTTGTCTGATTTTGACGATATGTTTGACGATGACGATCTCTTGGACGACGGCAGCTATTCCGCTCGGCCTCAGCAACTTTCGAGCATGACTTTTGATGCCGATGAGTTCCGCTACCTCGATTTCGATATCAATGCGGCTTCGGTGGACGTCAAGGTTGTTGATGGCAACAAGGCTCGTGTTATCGAGCGGGGGCGCGTTGCCAAGGGTATGGATGCCTCCAAGGTCGCGACGCAAAACATCGCATCCGTCGAGGACTCGACGCTCAAGGTTTTCCAGTTTGGAAGTGATGACGGTAAGGCAATCGATCGCTCGGTTACGGTTGAGCTGCCGCGCCGTGTTGCCGAACATCTGAAGGGAGTCAACGCGCACGTGGGCTCGGGTGATCTGCAGATTGCCGGTGTCACCTGTGATGGTTTCGACCTTTTCCTGGGTGCGGGAGATGTGGAGTTTACGGGCAGCGTGACTGATGCGCTCAGCGCTGAGGTCGGTTCGGGCGATGTGACATTCGAGCTCTACCAGGCCCCCGCGAAGTCGATGGACGTGAGTGTGGGCTCGGGCGATGTGGAGATGATGGTTCCGAACTCGACGGGCTTTAAGGCGAGCCTTACCTTGGGCAGCGGCGACTTCGAGAGCGATTTCCTTCCGCTTGGCTACGACGGCGAGACCATTTTGAATCTTGAATTCGATAACGGCGATAAGTCTGCTACGTATCGTTTTGAGGTCGGTTCGGGCGACATGTCATTTGATTCAGAGTGACGGGCGGTTTTCGGAGATCGGTACATATAGGCATGCTCTTTGATGAAGGCGCCGAAGCCGAGATCGGCTCCGGCGCCTTTGCCTTTACAATGGGGACATGGAACAGATTATCTTGAACATACTCGAGGCCCTGCGTCGCGGCGAGACCGTGGACGACAAAGCGCTCGTCAAACTGATACATGCCGAGGCGCGCCGTGAGGGTGCCGACAAACGCGATTTGGCCAAGCGCCGTCTGCTGCCGTTCTACCAGCGGGTTAAACGTGAGGAGCCGGCTCGTTGGGCTGGGTGGAATGTCGATGCCGAGCTGGAACGTCAACTGCTGCAGGTGCTGCGTATGAAGCCTCGTCGCACGGCTTCGGGCGTGGCAACCATTACCGTCATCACCAAGCCGTGGCCGTGCTCGGGCGATTGCCTGTTTTGCCCCAACGACCTGCGCATGCCCAAAAGCTACCTGCACGCCGAGCCGGCGTGTGCCCGTGCAGAGCAAAACTGCTTCGATCCATATCTGCAGGTGAGCGCCCGTTTGACCGCGCTTTCGCAGATGGGTCATGCGACCGATAAGATCGAGCTCATTGTGCTTGGCGGTACCTGGAGCGACTATCCGCAAGGGTATCAGATGTGGTTTATGTCGGAGCTCTTCCGCGCGCTCAATGACGATGCCGTGGCCGGCGTGGCGGCCAACCCCATGTTGGCGCGTCCGGGTATCAGCCGTGCCGAGGCGGGGCGCCTGCTCGACGATGCTCCTGCCAATGCGCTGCCGCCGGTGGTGGCGGAGCGACGCGAACGCTATCGCGCTGTCGGTATTGCGACCGATGAGGTTGAGCTTGCGAGCGGCGTTGCCGACGAGCAGGAGCGTGTGGATGCTGCCGTGGGCGGCTATAACCGCGCGGTGCGTCGTCTGTACGGCCCCGGCACGCCGTGGGGCGAGGTCGCCGAGTGGCAGACGGCCACGATGGAGGAGCTTGAGCGCCAACAGCGCATCAACGAGACGGCGAAGCATCGCGTGGTGGGGCTCGTTATCGAGACGCGTCCCGATGCCGTGACGCCACAGGCCCTCACGCTCATCCGCCGCCTGGGTTGCACCAAGATCCAGATGGGTATTCAGAGCCTCGACCAGCATTTGCTCGATATCAACGAGCGTCGCATTTCGGTGGCGCAGATCGAGCGGGCGTTTTCGCTTGCGCGCCTGTTTGGCTTTAAGATTCACGCGCATTTTATGCTCAACTTGCTGGGCGCCACGCCCGAAGGGGACAAGCGCGACTACGAGCGCTTTATGACCGAGGGGGCCTTTATGCCCGACGAGGTCAAGGTCTACCCGTGTGCGCTCATCGAGGGCTCGCGTCTGGTGGGCTGCTATGAGCGCGGCGAGTGGCGTCCCTATACCGAGGAAGAGCTGCTCGATGTGTTAGCCGACGACATCGTGGTGACGCCGGCGTTCTGTCGTATCAGTCGCATGATCCGCGACTTTAGTTCCGACGACATTATGGTGGGCAACAAGAAGCCCAACCTGCGTCAGCTCGTCGAGAATCGCTTGGCGGCTCGTGGAGAAGGCGCAGTGGTGCGCGAGATTCGCTATCGCGAGATCAGTACCGCGGGTGCCGACTTGGATGAGCTTTCTCTTGATGAGGAAGTGGCGTACGAGACGCCGGTGACTTACGAGCGCTTTTTGCAGTGGGTGACGCCGCGGGGCAAGATCGCGGGCTTTTTGCGGTTGTCACTGCCCGACCATTCGTTTGTTGCCGCGCATGCGGACGAGTTGCCGACGACGCCGGACGAGGCGATGATTCGCGAGGTACACGTGTATGGCATGGCGGCACGCGTGGGCGACCAGGGCCAGGCGGCGCAGCATCACGGGTTGGGGCGTTTGCTCGTAGGGCGTGCGTGCGAGATTGCCCGGGATGCGGGTTATGCGCGTATCAACGTGATTAGCGCGATTGGCACACGCGAGTACTATCGCCATCTTGGATTTTATGACCATGGCCTTTATCTGCAAAAGGAGCTCTAGATGAACAAGCCGAGTGTTTCTGCCGGCGTCGTTGCCGGCGTTGCTCTGGGAGCCGCGGCGCTTGGTGCGGCCGCTGTCGCTGTTCGTGCTGCCTGTCTGCAGGTTGCGCGAACCCGCAATGGGTTGGCGCGTGTGAAGCGCGTGCACGACGAGGGCGGCGACGAAGTCCGTGTATTGGTGCAAGGTGGCGTCTACCAAAGCGCGAGTTACGTTGGCGATCGTTGGGCGGAGCCGGTCTTTGCGTACTATCGTGCATTTGACGGTGTGTTTGAGGCCGAGGATGCGATGCGCGACGCTTATGGCCACGGCATCGACCGCATGCTTATGCTGGGCGGCGGCGGGTTTGCCTATTCTAAGTTCGCTCTGATGTCGCACGAGGACTTGCGCATGGACGTCATCGAGTATGACGGAGAGATTACGCGCCTGGCGCGCCGTTGGTTCTATCTGGACGAGCTGGAGCGCACGGTGGGCGACCGCTTGCGGGTGATTACTGCTGAGGCTCGCTCGTATCTGGGTGTGACGAGTGTGGGCCATCGCCGCTACGACGTGGTCGTGAGCGATTGCTTTGGCGGTGCCGAGCCCGTACGCGAGCTGGCGACGGTTGAAGCGTTGCGTTTGGTGCGGGGCAGCCTAAATGTCGGTGGCGTCTACGTTGCCAATATCGTGAGCGCAAGCGAGGGGAGCGATGTGACGTTCCTGCGCGATTGCGCTGCCACGGCACTCGAGGTATTCGCCCACGCCTGGGTGGTCCCATGTGGCGATGCGAAGTTCGGCGGCGAGGAGAACTACCTGCTCATCGCCAGCGACGGCGACTACGCCTTTGCCGAAGCCGTGCCCTTCGACGCCGACTTCCTCGGCACCGTCCTTCACGACAAGTAAGTCTCCCCGTCCCAAAAAGACTGGTCTTAGGCGTGGTCGCGCCAGCTGCGGACACGCTGCTTCATGCCATCGATGTCGAGCACGCCTTCGGCGAAACCCTTGCGCACGAGCTCTTCGGGAACAAACTCGTCGTACCGATCAAAGTAAGGCACCTCGCCAGGATAGACGAGGTCGATGGGGCCGAAGTCCTTCTCGGCCTCGGCGGCGAGCACCTCAAAGAACGTCTCCTCGTCGGCCTTCATCTTAAACTGCATAAAGTACGGGCGCGACGGATCGAGCCCGCGAAGGCCAAGCTCCGCGGCGCATTTAATCTTGAGCATACGTTCGAGCGCCAGAAAGGCATAGCTGCCCAACCAGGGGAAGAGCACCCAGGTGTCGCCACCCAGGTTAATGAGCGGTTTGGTTCCCGCGCCCGAAATCTCGGCGGTATGACGAGCCTGTGCAAGGCGTGCCCGTGCGTTGCCCATGAGATACGGATATGCCGCGTGCTCGTTGAGCGCCTTGCGCATGCGCTCGAGTACGTGTGTATTGATGTCGCCGGGGCAGTCGCCAAAGTAGGCCGGCACACGACCCTTGACCTGCGTGGCAAAGACGGTGTGGCGCTTCCAGTCCACTTCCTCGACAATCCAGCAGTGTCCGGCGATGGCGATGCGCTCACCGGGCGGTGGCGGGTTGACGATCGTGCCCAATTCGGCCGACTCGCTACGAACGGTGAACTCCTCGTTTTCCTGGAATACGGCGTAGAACTTAAAGTTGTTAATGATGCGCTCGCCCGCGAGACCCACGATGAGTCCGCCGCCCTCGGTGACCTGGATATGGTCGATCTTAATGAGGTGACGCAGCAATACGCGATAGTCATCGGCCGAGATGCGATGGAAATAGCTGAGTGTGAGCACGCGCTGGGCAAGCTCTGCCGGCGTGAGCTCGCCGGTGCTGGCAAGTGTCGACATAGTCTGGTGGTAGAGCAGACTGTAAGGGAGTCGATCGAGCTCGGGCGGCTCGACCCACTTTTCCTCGCGATAGAGTTGTACGAGCGCGATGCCCTGCAGGAGCTTCCACGGAATGGTCTCGGGCATCATCGTGCGCGGCTCGGGCTCTTCCTCGCGCATGACAAACCACATCTCGGGCGGAAGATCGCGGCGTCCCGTGCGGCCCATTCGCTGCAAAAAGGAGCTGACGGTAAACGGCGCGTCGATCTGGAAGGCACGCTCCAAGCGGCCGATATCGATACCGAGCTCCAGCGTAGAGGTGGTGACGGTTGTCTGTGCCTGCTCCTCATCGCGCATGAGTTCCTCGGCCGTCTCGCGCAACGATGCCGAAAGATTGCCGTGATGAATGAGGAAACGGTCGGGCTCGTGCCGGTTCTCGCAGTAGCTACGCAGCATGGAGCACACGGCCTCTGCCTCCTCGCGCGAGTTGGCAAAGACCAGGCACTTGCGGCCGCGCGTATGCTCAAAGATATAGCCCATACCGGGGTCGGCGTTGTCGGGCGCCGTGTCGGTGGGGTTGAGAAGCGCCTGCTCGGTCGCTCGTGGGATGTCGACTTCGCCCTCGGGGGCCGAGGAAGTGCGACGGTCTTTGGGAGCGGCTTTGCCTCGTGCCCGCTCACGACGTTGACGGCGCTCCTCTTGTGTGAGCTGTCCGCTGTGACGCATGTCTTGGGCGCCGGCGGGCAGTGCCGTGGGCGCCACCGCCTCGATGCGCTCGCATGCGAGCACTTCGGCTTCCTGCGGACCTGTGCCTACGAATCCCCGCTGCTGTGCCTGGGGACCCGAGTTGTAGAAGTGCTCCATGGAGATGCGCCATACGCGGCGCGGTTCTTCAAAGCGGGGGATAACACAGTTGCGCCCCGTTCCCTGTGAGAGAAAGGCACCCGTGCGCTCGGGGTCGCCGATGGTGGCCGAAAGGCCAATGCGGCGGGGCTGCACGCCTGCCATGCGCGAGAGGCGCTCGATAAGACAGAGCGTCTGCCCGCCGCGGTCGCCGCGCATGAGCGAATGAACCTCGTCGATGACGACGTAGCGCAGGTCGCAAAACATGCGCGGGATCGCCATGTGCTTATGGATCAGGAGCGCCTCGAGCGATTCGGGCGTAATCTGAAGGATGCCGCTCGGCTTTTTGATGAGTTTGGCCTTGTGTGACTGCGAGACATCGCCATGCCAGTGCCAGACGGGGATATCGGCTTCTTCGCATAGGTCGTTGAGGCGGACGAATTGGTCGTTGATGAGCGCCTTGAGGGGGCCGATGTAGAGGGCGCCCACGCTTGCGGGCGGGTTCTCCCAAAACTCGGTCAGGATGGGAAAGAAGGCTGCCTCGGTTTTGCCGGAAGCCGTGGATGCCGTCAGGAGCACATTGTCCTGCGTATTAAAGATGGCATCTGCCGCTGCAACCTGAATGGAGCGCAGGCTCTCCCAATCGTGGGAGTAGATGAAGTCTTGGATAAACGGGGCGTAGCGGTCAAAGGCGTTCATGAGGCCTCCTTTCAAAAGCGAATCTCTCAACGTGGCGAGCAGTGGCTTGCTGCATTACTGCTTCAACGTTCGCCCAGATAAAACCTACCAAAATAAACCTGTCCCTTTTTGGCAGGTTAGATGGTGAATTCGGCGAAGTTGCGGTCGCCGTCTGCGGTTCCGGTGTCGCCTGTTGCTGTTGCCGGCGCCAGCGTGACGCCGCCGACGCTTTGCAGCAACTCAGCCACGTTTGCATCGGGATTCTGACACAGGATATCGAGCAGCTCGATAAAGTCACGGATGACCTCACGCGGCGTCAAGTGCGTATCGGCTCCCACGCGGCCAAACTCAATCTTGAGGAAGTCCACCAAGTCGTTCTCGGTAAGCGTGGGCGTCCAGCCAAAGTAGCCGGCGTGAATTTGCATGAGTTTTTCGATTAGCACCAGCAACTCCTCATAGGTGAGTGGCTGCAGGCGGATGATGGGCGCGAGCATGTCTTTGAGATCATCGCGCGCAAAACGGCCCTGAGCGAGACGGCTCCGAAGGGCCTCGTAGGAGAACACGCCGCGGCGGCGGTCTTCGATGGAGGTTGGCGTGCCGCCCATGATCATGCCCAGGTACTGCGCCTTGCCCTGGAGCGTGTCGTTGTACATGGTCAGGATCTTCTCGTAGTTATATTGGCGCGTGATCGCGTTGGGAATCTTGTACAGATTCACGAGCTCGTCAATGAGCACCAGCATGCCCTTGTAGCCGCTGCAGACCAAAAAACGTGCGATGAGCTTGACGTAGTCGTACCAATCGTCATCGCTGATGATGGTCGAGGAGTCCAGCTCGGCGCGCGCCTCGCTCTTGGTGCGGTACTCGCCGCGGATCCATTTGGTCACGCGGCTCATAGCTTCTTCGTCGCCCTCGGATACGGCCGCGCGGTAGCGGCGGAGCATACGGGCGAAGTCGAAGCCGTGGACCATTTCCTCGAGCGGGGCCAGTTGGGCATTGACGGCAGACTCATCGGCATCGGCACACGAGGCGACCCAGCGATCCAGGATAAGGTTGAGCGCACCGCCCTCGGGGCGCGTTTTAGTCGATATGTTGCGGATGAGCTCACGGTAGGTGGCAAGGCCCTGTCCCTGGCCGCCCTGCAGGCGGCGCTCAGGGGATAGGTCGGCATCGGCGACGACGAATCCCTCGCCCATGGCGTGCGTGCGGATGGTCTGGAGCAAAAAGCTCTTGCCGGTGCCGTAACGACCGACTAAAAAACGGAAGCTCGCGCCACCGTCGGAGATGAGACTCAGATCGGTGAGCAGGGCGCAAATCTCGACCTCGCGTCCCACGGTGATATAGGGAAGGCCGATGCGCGGGACCACGCCGCCCTTGAGCGAGTTTAGGATAACGGCGGCGACGCGTTTGGGTACACGGGGCGCTGCGGATGCGGTATCACTCATGGTCTAGGTATCCTCTCACGTCTGCTTCGTAGTCCTCAATAATCTGCGGCCCTGCCGCGCTAAATTCAATTACGGTGTCGCCCACCAGGTCAAAGAGCGTCTCGTTGATGGTATCGACGAGCATGTTCTCGCTCTGCCCCGATTGCACTACCGCCGAGTCCGCCTGTACTGCGTTGTGCTCGAGCAGCGCGCGGAGATAGGCGTCTGCGGCGGGCGCGAGTTCGTTCGTGGCGTCAGCGGGCACTGCGGCTGCGAACGCTGACGTTGGCGCGAGAAGCGGTGCCACGACACCAAACTGTTCGGTGGATATGGTCGGCTCGTCGGTCAAGTCCTGCCGAATGGGTGCCACGACCGCCTCGACAATCGCGTCGGCTACGGGCCCGGCTTCCGGTTGCCCTGAGTCCGCTGCCTCGGCTTCTGCGGACGCGCCGTCCTCGCGTTCCTCGTCGATCAAAAGCGCTTCGCGCGTTTGCGCAGCGGCGCTCCGAATGTGCCCCAGCTGACTCAGATCGATATCGATCTTGACGGGCTGGTGTGCGGCGTCCCACGAAAGCCATGCCACAATCTCGTCATCGATAATCTTGGCCAGATATTTGGGGACCTTTTCTTCCTTAAGGGGATGGGCGGGGTCCAGCGCCAGGCGCAGGCGTTGGTCGCAGGCGCGCATCATTTCACCGAGCTTGCTGCTCTTTTGCCTACTACCGTGGATACGCATGCATTCCCAAAAGCCGTTTTGGCAACGGTAGATATGGATGGGATCCAGGCGGTATTCGCAGTCCTCGTGGCGCTCGGGCGCAAAGAATACGGCCGAGGCAAACATGGTGTAGGGCATGGCCGTCTCCTCCCCAAATAAGCTCGCCACGATGCCGGTCTTTCGGTGCGTGTCATAGTAGCGCGCCATACGGACATACACGGCGCACGCCACGTGGCGCAGATCGCGGTGGTGGCTGCGGTCGAGCCGCGAGTTACTTAGGTTGTACGTGGAGAGGGCGTTGATGGCGGCCATGAGTCGCTCCTCGCGCACCTCATCGGGCGGAAGGGGGAGCGTGGGTTCGGAGGTTTTGCGACGCTTGGGGGTCTGGCCGGACGGTGCCGGTGCTGGTACAAGGTCTCGTGCCGCGCGTCGCAGCTCGATAAGGGCATTATCGAACATGACGGTTTTAGAGTCACGAAGCAGCTTGGGGTCGAGCTCATGGAACACGGCATAGTCCTGCAGCCACACGCGTGCGAACCGGTCGATGCCGGGTTCAAAGGCGCGATAGACATCCCAAAAAGCCTTGATCTTGTTAAAACCATCGAGCGGGTCATCTACGCCAATGCCGCAAATCAGCTCATAGAGATACAGAAAGGCAAAGGACGTAGACGTTTCCTCGACGGTTCCGCGGCGCACTTGGGCACGCCAGGTAAAGTAGCCGCGCAACTGCCGGTCGCTCATGGCGTTGTAGGTGGGAAAGTACGACTTAAAGGTGCCGTTGTAGGGGCAGTCGTCCTCAAAGTCGGCCATCAGCAGGCCTTGGCGGTAGAAAAGCTCGGCTTCCGAAAGCCAACGGCCCGCGCCGCCCTTGGGGTCTTCTTGCCAACGCGATATCTCACGCATCTTGCGGTACTGGTCGGGGAGGAAGTTCTGCATCTGTCGGCCGGTTTTGAGAATCGGCTCGTCTGCGTAGATTTCGTTTGAGAAGCGGGCGGACTGATGGGTCCGGGCCTCGGCCATAATGCGCTCGATGAGCATCTTGATGTCCTGGTCGGCCACCGCTTCTCCTCTCCTAACGCAGCTTCGGTGACCTCATATCATAGCACAGCATCAAACAGGTGTTCGAGATACTGCTGCGTAGATAGATTTAGAACAGGAGGGCGTAGATGACGGCGATGACGACGGAGGGGAGCATATTGGCCGTGCGGAAGGTCTGAGGACGGATGAGGTTGACGCCGACGCAGAAGATGAGCATGGAGCCTACGAGCGAAAGGCTGTCGAGGGCTGCCGTAGTCATGATGGGGGAGAGTGCGCCGGCAAACAGCGTGATCGTCCCCTGGAACACGGCGACGGGCAGGGCGGAGAAAATGCAGCCGCGGCCAAGCGACGCCGTCATGGTGCAGACGATGATGCAGTCCAATGCGCCTTTCAGGGCAAGCGTTGACCAGTCACCGAGCAGACCGTCCTGGATCGATCCCACAATGGCCATGGCGCCGATACACACGGTGAGTGAAGTCGAGACAAAAGCGTTGGTGAACTCGTTATCGCCCTCGCTGCCGGTTTTGCGCTTGAGCCATTCGCCAAGGTTCTCGATGGCGGCCTCCAAGTTGATGGCCTCGCCGATGAGCGAGCCGAGGGCGAACGAGACGATGAGCATGGTGGTGCCGGTGGTCGCTAGCGCCTTCCCATCGATAAGGAGCATCTTTTGCATGGTGCCGCCAAGGCCGATAAACAGGACGCACAGCCCCGATGCTTTCATGAGCGTGTCTTGGATGCGCGGTGTAATGAAGCGGCCGCCCGCTAATCCCAAAAGACCGCCCGCAACTAAAAGCACAACGTTGATGATTGTTCCCAAGCCCGGCATGAGCCCTCCTGTATTGATGCCAACGTGGCAATCGTAGCAGAACGAAATGCGAGGTACATCGCGACTCATCTAATACGTTATATAAGTGGTATTAGGAATGATGCGCGGCATTTAAGCCTCAGGTGGTTGTCGGGACATAGGGATAGTATTCAAAGCGCAGTGTCATAAGCCGCTGTGGGGATTCAATAGCCGCGGCGATGATATTGGCATCGCGGGCACGATCAAACCCTTCGAGCTCGATCTGGTACGAGACGTCTTGCATAATGTCCAGACGTCGCCAGGCTAGAAGTGTGTCGCCATCGAATTCCAGGGTCTTGCTTCCGTTTGCGGCAACGGCGTATAGACGCAGCTTGGCGGTGGTTGCAGGGTCGACAACTGTGACCTTTTTAATTTCGTTTCGAGTATTCTTGGCGCCCAACAAGGTGAGCAGTGTTGGGGCCACGACCTCGCCCGATGGCAAAAAGACGACTTCGATGGATTCAGGAAATGCGATGATAGCCGACTTGCGGACGGGCTGATTGGCGGCGGCAACTTCGATGTTCGCAGCGTCGATGACCTCCGTGTGGTCGAGCGCGGCAAGCACGCAGCAGTTACCTTCATCGATCTCTTGAGGATCAGCAAGCCCCAGACTGTCCGCGAGCTCGGGATTGTTTGGATCGGCAGCGGGCTCATTCGGCGCTTCGAAAGAAGCTGGGACGCTGTTTGTCGGCGACGGCGTGTCGCCCGCACCTGCTTCTTTGTCCGCGCTCTCTTCTTGTATGGTTGCGTTGATGGGTTCGTCGTTTGGGGGGAGCGTCTTGGCGTCAAACGCGGAGGGGAGAATTCCGATGGCTCCGGATCCGTTCCACTCCATTTCGAGAAGCGCCGGGTCGGCAAGAATGCGTTGCCTGCTTTGCGCGTGGGCATCGATTTCAATAGGGCCTGCCTCTATCCCTCGTGTAAGGCTGAGTGATCCGGCTGGCTTCTCGAAATGAGCGTCTGTGTCTTTGGTGCTGACGGCGTAGAACAGCAGGGACGCTTCTCCCGCCGCGATAACATCGGTACCGGCTTTGGTCAGCCGCAACGATGCCGTGAATGAGAGGGTGGGCTGCGCATCGTCTGCATTCGCGGCGGCGCAGCCCAGACATATACCGCCTCCTTTCTCGAAAAACGCACCGTCGAAGGCGACCTTCGCTCCGTTCGCCGAGTCATCGACCGAAGCGATGTCGATGCGCAGCTCTAAATTGCATGGATCGCCATCTGCATCGAGCACAACCGAGCGCCACGTGCAGACGGCGCACCCCGCCTGGGAGCCGTTTGCCTTGTTCGAACGCTTGATATCCACGACTATCGAGCCGTCCGTATTACGACGAAGGCATCCCGAGGTTGAGATCACGGCCTGTGCGATCGAAAAACGCTCGCACGCAATGGCGCTCGACGGATTTGGTGCGGAACTTAGGGCTACTGGTAAGGAGTCTGCCATGACGGGAGTCGCCCAAGCGGCGACAGGCGTTCCGGTTGCGAGCGCGCCGCAGAGTGCGACGACGGGCAAAAGGTTCTTCGATGCCATGGGGTCTCCTTAGCTAATTTAGTGCGGCCTGTCCGTGTTTTGTTTCTGGCTGCGTTTGATGTGCAGACCGAGGCCGGCGGTTCCCGCGCCTGCTGCTGTGGCGCCTGCTGCCAAGAGCCATCGTCTGTCGCCTGTCTGCGCCAACGGTTCCTCGCGGTCGCCGCGGTCGAGCTCCGAGAGGTCGACCGTCACTTGCGTGGCGGCCTGCGCCTGTTCTTGCTGGGCAAAGGCCATGGCTGGCCCAAACGCTAGGATGCTGACGGCGGCGGCCAGGGCGACGGCCTTATGCCGTGTGCGCACCGGGCTCGACCGTCCAGGTGATCGTCGCAACCTGATCGCCTTCGCCGGTTACGCGGAAGATGTCGCGCGTGACGCGGGCGACGTTTCCGCTTGTCTTGAGCTTGATTTTGTCCGTGCCGCCGGCAATGCCCTGGTAGCCCATGTCGAAGGCTGCATTCTTGGAAAGATCGAGGCCCGTCCCTTGCGCGGCGGCGCTGGCGTTCTGGAGCGCGCCGTCGGGGCCGACCTTAAAGTCGATGGAGTTCTGCGCGGTTCCGGCCTTGGCGTCGGCAGCAATGGTCCAGGTGTTCATGGCGTCGATCTTCATGTTGGTGACATGGATGCCGTAGGCCGAATGATTGTCGATGGTGGTCGCGTCTTCTGAGGGGCCCTGAAGCGTGCCGTCGGCCTTGGCGACGAAGGGAATAACCGTCGGAACTTTGAACTCAACGTTGTCGATCTCGGTCCTGACCATTACCTTCGTGGTTCCAACGCGCCCGGCTGCCATAGCTGGCGTCGGGGCGGCGCCCATTGCGAGCGCGAGCGCGAGCCCTGTGCCCACGACGAGCGCTCTGACTCCGTTCATGTTCCTGGTGATGTCCATGGTCGTTCCTTTCTATTCGCCGCGGGCCGTCCCCGCGATGATTGGACGAATGCTGGTGAATTACATGCGGTGCCGTGTCGGCCGGAAGGCTAGTTCTCGGTTTGCTCAACCCGTACCTTGACACGTGTCGGATTGCCGTGGCTGTCGAGGGTCTTTGCATTGAGTGCCTGGATCTCGATGTACGCCTCGCCTTCTTTGATGTCGCCGGCGGGGCACGTCTCGATTGTCTTGCCGGTCTCGACCACACCGGATTCGTACATGGTCTCGTCGTTTTGGATGACGCGGAATCGCTGGGGAAATTTATTGTCTTGGACGTTTTGCACGTTGACGCGCAGTTTGCCGTCCTCCTGCAGCTGAGCGACCGGCGCGACCGAAATCGTCATCATGTTGTCGCGGACGATGGCGTCGAGCTCATCTTGGATTTCCTGGCGCGTTTTGCCCTCGGCCGTCGTAACCGAAGCGCCCGCCTCGGGTACGGGCTGCGACTGCCAAACGTATAGTCCTACGGCGACAAGGGCACAGACGATGGCCAAGCAGGCAACGATGAGCTTCTTGCGACGACCCAGGCCTGCAAAGTGGGGTGGCTTCTTCGCGCTCATGCGGCATCCTTGGCGGTATAGACGCGCGCAAAGGTGGACGGGTCCGCTCCAAAGAGCATGTGAAGCATCAGACGGCGCGAGTAGACGAGCTCGTCGAAGTCGGGAGGGAGCTCGATGTCGTGGATATGCGCGATGTGGTGGGCGAGCGCCGAGAACGACTCGGGGTCGCAGATCACATCGGTGGTAACGTGGTAGACCGTCGTATCGGGGAATGCCTCTTCGTCGAAAGGCAGGAGATGGGGATCGTCGTCGACTTCGATGGCGATGCCGTACTGGGGCCAGTAATATGCCATGGGAACCTCCCTGCTTCTGGGCCAAAACTTCTATCGGTTTTGGCTGTCGACGCCGACCTTATCAGCCGCTACTTGACCAATTTCTGACCAAATGCTTGACGGATTGGCGTCTCCGCAGGTAAAAGGCGGCAAAAAATACTCCAACTTTTTTCGAGCGACAATCGCGCGGTCGGCGACGGCGGGGCCATATGTGTCAAAAGCATCGTCTGCCGAGGAAATCAAGCCGCTCGCCGAATTGCACGAACGTAAAAAACGCCAATTATGGAGACGGTCTCGAACACGTCGACGAAACGATGCGGTAACATCTCCCTGCAAACACTGTAGTTAGCTAAAGGGGGAGTTCGCGTGTCTGCAACCATCAAACCCTTCACCGACGAGTTCGAAGAGT
Source organism: Collinsella aerofaciens (assembly GCF_015670795.1). Taxonomy (GTDB): domain Bacteria; phylum Actinomycetota; class Coriobacteriia; order Coriobacteriales; family Coriobacteriaceae; genus Collinsella; species Collinsella aerofaciens_Q. The sequence goes on from NZ_JADPCJ010000009.1 coordinate 31,783, forward strand.
ATGGCCGCGATGAATCTCGCGCATCGGGCGAGGCCTCGAGCATCTCGTTTCCGACAACGGAAAACGAGGTCCGTGCCATTTTGGAAAAGCTCCATGCCGAGCGTGTTCCGGTAACGGTTCAGGGCGCCCGAACCGGCCTTGCCGCCGGCGCCGTGCCCCACGGCGGGCATATCCTCAATACTTCCCGTATGAATCGCTATTTGGGCCTTCGCCGCGATGAACAAGGCCAATTTCTGCTGCGCGTGGAGCCGGGCGTTGTGCTCTCGGAGCTGCGCAAGCAGCTGAGCAAGAAGGTGCTGCCGACCGCTGGTTGGGACCAGGCATCGCTTGAGGCCTACGAGGAGTTCCAAGAGGCTCCCGAGCAGTTTTTTCCCACCGATCCCACCGAGGCGTCTGCCTGTCTGGGCGGCATGGCGGCATGTAACGCCTCCGGTGCCCGCAGCTACGCCTACGGCCCCATGCGCCCACATATCACGGGACTCCACGTCGTGCTGGCTGATGGCGATTTGCTTGAGCTTCGGCGCGGCGAGGCTTTTGCCCAGGGCCGCCACCTGTCGCTCGTGACGGCAGCGGGCCGTACACTCGAGCTCGATCTTCCCGGCTATACCATGCCCAAGACAAAAAATGCTTCGGGCTATTTCGTTGCTGACGATATGGATGCCATCGATCTGTTTATCGGTGCGTGTGGCACAATCGGCGTTATCACCGAGCTCGAGATTGCCCTGCAGGTGGCACCCGCGGTCGTTTGGGGCGTGAGCTGCTTCTTCGACAGCGAAGACAAGGCCGTGTCCTTCACCGATTCTGTGCGTCCCGTCCTGTCCCATGCGGCTGCCATCGAGTACTTCGATGCTGGCGCCCTGGATATTCTACGTCGCCAGCGCGAGCAGTCGACGGCGTTTGCCTCGCTGCCTGCGCTCGACAAAGACGCCAAGGTCTGTGTCTACGTGGAGCTCGACTGCGACGACGAAGCCCAGGCGATTGAGGAGCTGTATCACTTGGGGTGGGTACTGGAGCTTGCGGGCGGCAGTGACGATGCGACATGGGTCGCGCGCGCCGAGGTCGATCGCGAGTGTCAGCGATTCTTCCGCCATGCGGTGCCCGAGAGCGTCAACATGCTCATCGACGAGCGCCGCCGCATGGATCCCACCATCACCAAACTGGGTTCGGACATGTCGGTGCCCAACGCGCACTTGGCCGATGTTATCGCCCTCTATCGCCGCACGCTGGCGGAAAGTGGGCTTGAATCTGCCGCCTGGGGGCATATCGGTAACAACCATCTGCATGTGAACATTCTGCCGCGCGATGCACAGGATTATCGCCGCGGCGGAGAACTCTTTGCCCAGTGGGCTTCCGAGGTCACGGCCATGGGCGGTGCCGTCTCCGCAGAACACGGCGTCGGCAAGATCAAGGCGGGCTTCTTGGAGACGATGTACGGTCACGAGGCCATGGTCGAGTCGGCGCGGCTCAAGCTCCAGCTCGATCCTGCCGGGCAGCTGGGTCGCGGTAACCTGTTTTCGGAGAAGCTCTTGGATGAGCTCGTCCAGAAAGGGGGCGCGTGAAGATGAGCGATTTCCATATGGTGGTGTGCGTCAAGGCCGTGCCGGGCAGCACCGAGGTCAAGATGGACCCCAAGACCAATACCATCGTGCGCGATGGCAAGCAGGCGGTCATTAATCCCTTTGATGCGAGCGCTTTGGAATGCGCGCTGGCGCTGAAGGACGACTTTATCGGCTTTGGCATGGACGTGCGCGTGACGGTGGTGTCGATGGGCATCCCCGCGACCGAATCGCTGCTGCGCGACTGCATCGCTCGAGGCGCCGACGACGCGCTGCTGCTGACCGACCGAGCCTTTGCGGGCGCCGATACCCTGGCAACCACCTATGCCCTCAAGTGCGGCATCGAAGCGCTCGACGAGGACTTCGACCTGCTCATCTGCGGCAAGATGGCGGTGGATGGCGATACGGCCCAGATTGGCCCCGAGCTTGCCGGCGCCTTTGAGATTCCCTGCGTGACCGATGTGAGCTGCGTGCAGAGCGCAGGTTTTACGACGTGCGGTGCGCTTTCGCTCGTTCACGGTTGCGATGCCGGCGAGGAGACGGTCTATCTTGAGATGCCGTGCGCGATGACGACTGCCAAGGAGATTGGCCAGTTGCGTATGCCGAGTATTGCCGGTATTCGCGCGGCGGAGGAGGCGGACGTGCGCGTGGTCAGTGCCGCCGACGTGAACGCCGACCCCGCGCGTTGCGGTCTTGCCGGGTCGCCGACACAGGTCGTGCGCTCGTTTGTGCCCGACCGTGACCAAACGTGCGAGGCCGTTGAGGGGACGGCGTCCGAGCAGGCGGCAAAGCTTGCCAAGATTATCGAGGGGATGGCATAGATGAGCGGACTGATTATCGATAGCGAAGCCTGTATCGGCTGCGGTCGCTGCGTTCGCGCCTGTGCCTCGGGCGGCATCGTAGTGGAAGGCGAGCGACCCAGCCGATGCGCCCGCGTAACCGACGGCTGCATCCTATGCGGTGGGTGCGTCGACGCCTGCCCTGTCAACGCTATCTCGATCGAGCGTGACGAGGCCGCTGGTGCGGTGGACCTTGATGCATATCGAGACATTTGGGTATTCGCGCAGACCGACGAGCACGATACGGTGACTCCCGTTGCCTATGAGCTTATGGGCAAGGGCCGCGAGCTTGCCGATGCTCGCGACTGCCGTCTGGTGGCACTGATCGGTATGGGTCCCGAGGGTTCTCTCGGCGACCTGGAGCATCTGGTTTGCGCGGGCGCCGACGAAGTCCTGGCCTGTCGCGACGAGCGCCTGCGCCAAAACGATGCGGAGGTCTACGCCCGCTTGATCTGCGATTTGGTAGCCGAACGCAAACCCGAGGCCATCCTATACGGTGCGACCGCTTTTGGCCGCGAACTGGCACCCGGCGTTGCCGTGCGCTTGCAGACGGGCCTTACGGCTGACTGCACCGTACTTTCGATGGATACGGAGACGGGACTGCTGCAACAGACGCGTCCGGCGTTTGGCGGCAACCTGATGGCCACCATCGTCTGCCCCAATCATCGTCCCCAGATGGCAACGGTTCGTCCCGGCATCTTTAAGGCGCCCGACTTTGACTACGACCGCTCCGGCACGATCACCCAGATATCGCTTGCGGATGATGCTAAGGCTCGTGTCGAGATCTCGATTCCCGCCGAGGAGTGGAGGCAGCAGGCCTCGATCGCCGATGCCGAACGCTTGGTCGTGGTGGGCCGCGGCATTGGCTCCAAGAAGAATCTGCCCCTGATGCGAAGGCTCGCCGAGGCTCTGGGAGCCGAGCTTGGTTGCACGCGACCTGTCGTGGAGGCCGGCTGGTTGGAGTATCGCCATCAGATTGGCCAGACCGGCGTATCGGTTTCGCCCAAGCTTCTCGTGAGTATCGGTGTTTCGGGCGCCATCCAGCATCTTGCCGGCATCGGTGGGGCAGAGTGCATTATCGCCATCAACGAGGACCCGGATGCCCCCATCTTTGGTGCTGCCCAGTACAAGGTTGTCGGCGATGCCGTCGAGGTCGTCGAGGAACTGCTGGCCCAGCTTGAGCGCTAGGCGCGCGCCAGCCAGTCGCGCATCTCGTCCTTAAGGCGGCTCCAAGTCGCCTGCGTGGCGGGGTCGGTAAAGGGCCGCGTAATGCCAAAGGGCGCGTCGAGCAGGCGGTGGATATCGCCCTGTTCGCGCGCCAGCGCGCGGCTTGCTGGATAGACGAGCTCAAACATAAAGCAGATGAGTCCCACCAGGTAGTCTGCGGGCTCGTTGCGTTCATCGCGTGCGACGCAGCGGTGCTCGTCAAAGGCGGCAAGTGTCGGCGACGAGAAACGGCTGCCGAGAAACGTCTTCTCGTCCACCTTGAGGATGGTGTCGACGGTGCTGTCGGCGATGGTGCGCATAATGTCGATCTTGTCACCATCGCGCACGATATCGCAGAAGCACCGTGTACGCTCGTCGAGTAGTGCCGGCAGGCGAAAGTCGCTGTGATAGGCGATGCTCGCTCGGATGAGCTCGTCATGCGCACCGGTTTCGATAAAGTCACGGATGTTTGTCGTGGCGGGTGCATCGGCGGGATTCTCGCCAAAGAGGACCTCGATGCCCAGCGCCGCATGGCTCATGCTCTCGGCGTCCTTAAAGGTGTCCCAGCGTCGCAGCTGCTCAAAGCGGCCCATATCGTGTAGCAGGCCGCAAAGCCATGCCAGGTCAATATCTTCTGACGACCAGCCCTGCTCGCGTGCTACGGCATCGCATGCCTCGGCCACGTGGTACGTATGCTCGATTTTGAGCGCGATGCGTGGGTTGGTGGCGTCGTAGGCATCGGTGTAGCTTTTGAAGGCCGCGCGCGCCCGGTCTCGATCGATAGCTGTCATAATGACTTCCTAAAAAGTTGTGTCTTTCGATCCGGTGGCAATTGTAGGTGAACTCGGTTGCTGCCGGATGATGATTCTGCCGTATCGCTACATGCGGCTCGGAGACCTTGTCAGGGTGAGAAGCGTATGGTGCTCAAAATCGTTAGAACCGTCTGGCCGGTGATGCTTACCTATGTTGCAATAGGCGCGCCGTGCGGAATGATCATGGGGCAGACGGGAATGGAGCCCTGGATGGTCTTTGCTCTGAGCAGCACGTTTGTGACGGGCAGCGGGCAGTTTATGATCTGCAACCTGTGGCTGGCGGGTGTGCCTGCAGCATCGATCGTCGCGAGCGTCGCCGCCGTCTCCTCGCGTTTTGCGCTTTACTCGGCATCGATCGCGCCGCATCTGACGGGTGCCTCGAAGTGTCAGACGCTGGCTGTTGCCGCGACACTTACCGAGGAGGCATACGGCATCTCGCTTGCCAAGTTGGTTGAAGGGGAGGATTGGGGCCCGCGTGAGTCCTTCGTGCTCAACGTGATCCTTATCGCAACATGGGGCGTTTCGTGTACGACGGGCGCCATCGTCGGCGCCGTTGTCGATGTTCCCACCGCCATTGCAGCCTTTGTCTGCACCTCACTCTTTATCTGCCTGCTCTTTTCGCAGCGGCTGTCGCGCGGCAATGTCGTGGCTGCTGTTATGGCTGCGGTGTCTGTCGCCATATGCAAGTTCTTGGGCCTCACGAATATTGCCGTGCCGGCAAGCGTCGTGGCCGGCATTGCCATTGCGTTGGCGTGCGATGCTGTATTTGACGGAAGAGGTGCCCGCGATGCCCGTTAACGAGTTCTTGGTTCTGTGGCTGTCGTCGTGGGCTGCTATCGCGTTCTTTCGCATCGCGCCGGCGTTCGCCTTGCGCGGGCGGACCCTGTCGCCCCGTATTACCGAGGCCCTGGGCTATATCCCGCCCGCTGCCTTTGCCGCGCTGGTCGCCAACGACTTGGTGAGCCCCGGCGCGTTCGACGCGGGACTCTGGCCTGCCTTGGTTCCCTGGATTGCGGCCGCCGGCGTCGTGGTCGTGGCGGTCAAGACAAAATCGATGCTGTGGTGCTGCGTCTCGGGCATCGTACTCTATATCGTCTTGAGCCTTATATAGGGGTGGCGTCGCGGGCGCCGAATCTCGTTCCATCCCAACTTGTCGAATTTTTCACCGAGCTGGTCTATTTCTTCTGGTACCATGGTCAAACTTTACTGTAGCAAAGCATGACGTGGGCTTTTGTTCCGCGTCAGCGGAAATGGGGGTTTCATGGCACAGGAAGCGACTGCCAACGAGCAAAAGAAATTCAAGGTTCCGCGCATCCCGGGCGACATCATGATCTATCCGATGATCGTCGGTCTTTTGCTCAACACCTTCTGCCCGCAGGTTTTTGAGATCGGCGGCTTCTTTACGGCTGCCTGCCGCGGTGGCTCCAATACCATCGTCGCCGCGATCCTGCTGTTCGTGGGCGCCGGCATCAGCTTTAAGTCCACGCCGGGCGCCATCAAGACCGGTATCGTCGTGCTGATTCCCAAGCTGGTCGTCGCAGCGGCTCTCGGCCTAGGCGTGGCATATTTCTTTAACGACAACTTCCTGGGTCTGAGCTCCGTGTCTATCATCGGCGGCATCACGTTTTGCAACATGGCGCTCTATACGGGCATCATGGGTGAGTTCGGCGATGAGTCCGAGCAGGGCGCCGTCGGTATCCTGTTCTTTACGGCCGGCCCCGCCGTCACGATGATCATCCTTGGTGTTTCGGGTCTTGCCAACATCCCTGTCGGTACTATCATCGGCTCCATTTTGCCGCTCGTTATCGGCATGGTTCTGGGCAACCTGTTCCCGTTTATCAAGAACCTGCTGGTTCCCGGCGCCAATCCCGCGATCGCTGTAATTGGTTTTCAGCTCGGTGCGTCCATGAGCCTTTCGAGCTTCATCGCCGGTGGTATTTCCGGCATCTTGCTGGGCCTTGTCACGCTGTTTGTCGTCGGTCCCATCACCTTTGCGTTCGAGCGCCTGTGCGGTGGTAACGGCAAGGCTGCCGTGGCTTGTTCCACCATCGCCGGCACGGCTATGACCACGCCGGTTGCTCTCGCCGAGGTCGCGCCGCGCTACGCCGAGCTTGCGCCCACCGCGTACGCCCAGATCGCCACTGCCGTTATCATCACGGCAATCATGGCTCCGATTCTGACCGGCTGGGTCGACAAGAAGTTCTGCCAGGGCAAGGAGGACCTGTCGCCTGCCGGTGTCGAGGCCATCGAGGAGGCCGTCGCGACCGACATCGATGGCGAGTAACGGCCGTTACCGATAATTGATTCCGGCGTGCAATTCGCGCCGTCCGAGCGCCCGAACAGAAACTGTTTTGCAGTGATGTTCGGGCGCTTTGCTGTGATTCCCTTTACCCCTGCGGAGTAAAGGGGTGTTTATTGCCCTGATTCGAATTGGGCGATTCTGACCATTCGGATATTGAAGGGATGGCGTCTAGTGGTTAAGGCACTCAAGATTGAGATATTCCTGCTATGCATGATTGTTCTTATCGGGCTTGCCGCGCGAAGTCGTCGCTCCTTGTTCTCGAGCACCCTGCAGCTATTGTTTAGCATGCTTGGCTACACCTCTGCCGCGTACATATTATTCGATATGATCTGGACGCTTTCGGATGGTGCGGACGGCACGTTGGGTATTGCTGCCAACTGGATTTCCAACGCGGTTTCGTTTTCGCTCTTTGCCATCGCGTGTCTCATTTGGTTTATCTATTCCGAGACGATGCAGGGCTCTCGCCTTGTGACCTCGCGCTATAGGGTGGTGCTTGTAACGTTGCCTACGGCTCTGGTGGTCGTGCTGGCTTTTACCAGTTACTGGACGCACGCCTTGTTCTATATCGATTCGCAGGGCGTGTATCGTCGCGGCTTTGCCTATATGATCCAGCCCATTGTCAGCTACTGTTACGTTATACATACGTCCCTGCATGCGTTTGTGCAATCTCGCAGGGTCGAGAGCCTGCAGACGAAGGCTATCTATCGAACCTTGGCATTTTTCGCCATTCCGGCCCTGGTGGGCGGTACCTTTCAGATCGTATACTCGGTGCCTGGCCTTTGTGTCGGCATAATGATTAGCATGTTGCTGCTCTACATTATCTGCCAGGAGCAACTCATCTCGACCGACCCGTTGACTGGCCTCAACAATCGCAACCGTTTTGAGACCTATATGCTGTCGCTCTTCTCAAATGTGGATCAGGCCGAAGATGTGTATCTGCTCATGATGGACGCCGACGGCTTTAAGCAGATTAACGATCGCTATGGGCATGTGGAGGGCGACCACGCTCTTCAGGTCATATCCGCTGCGCTCAAAGAAGTCTGCTCGGCGTCTGGTGGCTTTATTGCACGTTATGGTGGCGATGAGTTCGTGGTGCTCCAAAAGGCAGCAGCGGAACAGGACATCATAGATCTGTGTTCGGCGATTAACGACGAGCTCGCGCGCGCCGAGGTTCCGTATCTGTTGCGGATGTCCATCGGCTACGCACGGGTTGGTGATGGCGTCGATACCTGGCAAGACTTGCTTCGCGCTGCCGACGCGGAACTCTACCGCGTCAAGGCCGAGAAAAAGAAAGCCGGCGCCCAGATACGCTAGAAAAAAGGGCGCACGACCGTTGCGATGGTCGTGCGCCCTTTTTGCGTTTGCGGGGGCCACCGGCCATAACGCCCAGGCGCGGTGCGGCAAGACGAGCGTCTGCCGCCGCGGCTCGGTACGAAATCAACGAGAATCAGTGTGCTCCATTGAGCTAAAGTGTGCGAACGCCCTCTTTAAAAAGGTGAGCTCGCTAGGCTTTTTTGGGTTTGTTGACGATGATGATGCCGCCGCAGACCAACAGCAGGGCAACGATGACGGTAATGGGGCTCGTGCCAGCGCCCTCGCCGAGCAGCAGCGCGCTCAGCAGCACACCAAAGACGGGGTTCATAAACCCAAAGACCGAGACGCGGCTGACGGGGTTGACGGCAAGCAGGCGCGACCACAGCGAGTAGGCGACCGCGGAGATAAGCGCCATGTAGATGATGAGCGCGATGGCGGGGGCAATCGCCGTGGGGGAGAGCGCGCCACCCATCAAAAAGCCGATGGCGGTGAGGACCAGGCCGCCGACCAAGAACTGCCACCCGGCAAGCAAGACGCCGTCGTGCTCACGCGAGAAGATACCGATCAGGCAGGTCGAAAGGGCACCCGCGACGGTGGAGGCTAGGATAAAACCCTCGCCGTCGAGCGTAAAGCCAAAGGTGCCGTCCGCGCCCGAAAGGTTGACGAGCGCGACGCCGGCAAAGCCCAGTACGCAGCCGAGCACTTTGGCCGCATTGAGCTTCTCGGTGTGAAATGCCAGGGCGGCAAAGAGGATTGCGAGGAAGTTGGCGCTGGCCTCGATGATGGAGCTCGACATGGCGCTGGCGCGCGAGAGGCCCAGGTAGAAAAAGAAGTACTGCCCGATAGTCTGGAAGAGCGACAAGATGCAGATGGGCTTGATATCGCGCGCTTGCGGAACGAGCGGTCGGCGCTGGGCCACGCTCATGCCAACAATGACCAGCATGCCGGCAAGGGTGAAGCGCAGGCCCGCGAAGAGCAGCTGCGAGGCGCTGTCGTGCGCGGGAATACCAAAGAGGCCGTAGCCGATCTTGATGCAGGGGAAGGCGGAGCCCCAGAGCGCGCAGCAAACGAGACAGCCCAGGATGAGTCCGGGCAGGGTGGCGAGATACGGCTTGCGGCTTTCCATGATGTCCTTCTCCTATACGCGCAAAGCAAAAAAGAACCCGCCACCGGGGGTGCCGGTGGCGGGTGTTGTTACCCGAGGGGATTGTACCCGATGGAAACGTATTAAGCGAAGTAGGCTACGCCGCTCTCAAAGATCGGCATGAATTTGTCGCCGGGGACATGCTCGGGCACGTTGCAGTACAGGTTGTCGCCGCGACGCTCGGCATGGCCCATCTTGCCCAGGACACGGCCGTCGGGGCTCGTGATGCCCTCGATGGCGAGTGCGGAGCCGTTGGGGTTGACGGAAAGGTCCATGCTGGGTTTGCCGTTCTCGCCCACGTACTGCGTGGCGACCTGGCCGTTGGCGATCAGCTGGGCGAGCACTTCGTCATTGGCGACAAAGCGGCCCTCGCCGTGGCTGATGGCGACGGTATAGGGGTCGTCCAGGCTGCACTGCGACAGCCACGGGGACAAGTTGGACGAGATGCGGGTGCGCACCAGACGGCTCTGGTGGCGACCGATGGTGTTGAACGTCAACGTGGGCGCATCGGGCGTGGCGTCGACGATGTCGCCGTAGGGCACCAGGCCGAGCTTGATCAGGGCCTGGAAGCCGTTGCAGATGCCCAGCATCAGGCCATCGCGGGCCTTGAGCAGGTCGCGGACTGCCTCGGTGACCTCGGGAGCGCGGAAGAACGCCGTGATGAACTTGGCAGAGCCGTCGGGCTCGTCGCCGCCCGAGAAGCCGCCGGGGATCATAACGATCTGGCTTGCACGGATGCGGCGGGCAAGCTCGTGGGTGCTCTCGGCGACGGCCTCGGGCGTGAGGTTGTTGATCACGAAGGTGTCGGCCTCGGCACCGGCGGCACGGAAGGCGCGGGCGCTGTCGTACTCGCAGTTGTTGCCGGGGAACACGGGGATAACCACGCGCGGGCGGGCGATCTTGGCGCCGCCGTACACGTGGATATCCTTGGCGCGGAAGTCGATGGTCTCGACCTCGGGGGTCTCGCCGGCGCTGCGGTAGGCGAAGACGCCCTCGATGCCGCTCTCCCAGGCCTCCTGGAGCTCGGCGAGCTCGATGACCTCGGAGCCGGTGTCGATGACATAGCCCTCGACGGTGGTGCCCAGGGGCTCGACGACAACGCCGTCGGCGACCTCGGGCAGCTCGGCGTCCTCGGCGAGCTCGACGATAAAACTGCCGTAGAGCGGGGTGAAGAGGCTCTCCACGTCTACATCCTCGGCAAGCTCGATACCGATCTGGTTACCGACGCACATCTTAAAGAGGCTCTCGGCGCCGCAGCCGTAGCCGGGCGTGGATATGGCCAGGGCGTTGCCGGTAGCAGTGAGCGCCTCGACGGCGTCAAACGCGGCGAGCAACTGCTGGGCGTCGGGACGGTAGTCCTCGCCATAGGTGGCGGGGGCGATGCGGACGACGCGGTGCGTGAGGCCCTTGAACTCGGGCGAGACGGCGCGGGCGGCCTTGCCCACGGCGACGGCGAAGCTGATCAGGGTCGGCGGAACGTTGAGCTCGCCGGTCTCGTCCTCAAACGAACCGCTCATGGAGTCCTTGCCGCCGATGGCGCCGGCACCCAGGTCGACTTGGGCCATGAGGGCACCCAGGACGGCAGCCATGGGCTTGCCCCAACGCTCGGCCTCGGTGCGCAGACGCTCGAAGTACTCCTGGAAGGAGAGATAGGCGCGCTTGTGCTCAAAGCCGGCAGCCACGAGCTTGGCGATGGACTCGACCACGGACAGGTAGGCGCCCGCAAACTGGTCGGCCTCCATCAGATAGGGGTTGAAGCCCCATGCCATGGCACTCGCCGTGGTGGTCTCGCCGTCCACGGGGAACTTGGCGACCATGGCCGAGCTGGGGGTGAGCTGCGTCTTGCCGCCAAAGGGCATGAGTACGGTCGCGGCGCCGATGGTGGAGTCGAAGCGCTCGGAAAGGCCCTTGTTGGAAGCGACGTTGAGGTCGGTGACGAGCGAGGTCATGCGCTCGGCGAGCGTGGTGCCGGCCCAGCTGGGCTGCCACACGCTACGGGCGCACACGTGGGCGACCTGGTGCTTGGGTGCGCCGTTGGAGTTGAGGAACTCGCGGGACAGGTCGACGATAGCGACGCCGTTCCAGGCCATGCGCATGCGCGGCTCAGCGGTAACCTCGGCGATAACGGTCGCCTCCAGGTTCTCCTCGGCGGCGTAGCCCATGAACTCCTCGACGTCACCGTCGGCGACGGCGCAGGCCATGCGCTCCTGGGACTCAGAGATAGCGAGCTCGGTGCCGTCCAGGCCGTCGTACTTCTTGGTCACGGTGTCCAGGTCGACATACAGGCCGTCGGCAAGCTCGCCCACGGCGACTGAGACGCCGCCGGCGCCAAAGTCGTTGCAGCGCTTGATCAGACGGCAGGCGTCGCCGCGGCGGAACAGGCGCTGCAGCTTGCGCTCGACCGGGGCGTTGCCCTTCTGGACCTCGGCACCCGAGGTCTCGATGGACTCGGTGTTCTGGGTCTTGGAGGAGCCGGTGGCGCCACCGATGCCATCGCGGCCGGTGCGGCCGCCCAGCAGGATGATCTTGTCGGTGGGGGCGGGGCACTCGCGACGAACGTGGTTTGCCGGGGTAGCGCCCACGACGGCGCCAACCTCCATGCGCTTGGCCACGTAACCGGGGTGATAGAGTTCGTTGACCTGACCGGTGGCAAGGCCGATCTGGTTGCCGTAGCTGGAGTAGCCGGCGGCGGCAGTGGTCACGAGCTTGCGCTGCGGCAGCTTGCCCTCGAGCGTCTCGGAAACCGGGACGGTGGGGTCACCGGCGCCGGTGACACGCATGGCCTGGTACACGTAGCTGCGGCCCGAGAGCGGGTCGCGGATGGCGCCGCCTACGCAGGTGGCGGCACCGCCGAAGGGCTCGATCTCGGTCGGGTGGTTGTGGGTCTCGTTCTTAAACAGGAACAGCCAGTCCTGGTCCTCGCCGTCGACATCGACCTTCACCTTGACGGTGCAGGCGTTGATCTCCTCGGACTCGTCGACATCGGTCATGACGCCGGTCTTCTTAAGGTACTTGGCGCCGATGGTGCCCATGTCCATGAGGCAGACGGGCTTGGCGTCGCGGCCGAGTTCGTGGCGCATCTCCATGTAGCGGTCGAAGGCCTGCTGCACCACGGCGTCGTCGATCGTCACGTCGTCCAGGACGGTGCCGAAGGTGGTGTGGCGGCAGTGGTCGGACCAGTAGGTGTCGATCACGCGGATCTCGGTGATGGTGGGGTCGCGGTCCTCATCGCGGAAGTACTGCTGGCAGAAGGCGATGTCCGCCTCGTCCATGGCAAGGCCGCGATCGGCGATAAAGGCGGCAAGGCCGGCCTCGTCGAGCTCGCGGAAGCCGTCGAGCACCTCGACGGGCTGGGACTCGGGGGTCTCCATGTACAGCGTCTCGGGCAGGTCGAGCGAGGCGATGCGCGCCTCGACGGGGTTCACCACGTAGTGCTTGATGGCCTCGATGGCGGCTTCGTCCAGAGCGCCCGAGATGATATAGACCTTGGCGGAGCGCACGGCGGGGCGCTCGCCCTGGCTGATGAGCTGCACGCACTCGCTGGCGGAGTCGGCGCGCTGGTCAAACTGGCCAGGCAGGAATTCGACGGCAAAGACGGCGCCATCGCTTGCGGGGAGCTCGTCGTAGGTCACATCGACCTGGGGCTCGCTAAAGACGGTCGGCACGCAGGAGCGGAAAAGCTCCTCGTCGATGCCCTCGACGTCGTAGCGGTTGATGATCCTCAGGGCCTCGATGCCCTTGATGCCGAGAATTTCGGTCAGCTCGCCCTTGAGCTGCTGAGCCTCGACGTCGAACCCGGGTTTCTTCTCCACGTAGATACGAGAGACCATTGGTTCCTGCCTTCCTGATCGGTTGGGCGTACGGTACGGTATGCGGCAGCGGTCGGTTTGCGGGGTCTGCCCTGCGGTCGCCTTGAGCCACATGTTTGTAAACCTCACTATGATACGACAGCTCGCGGCGCGTTGAGGACGGCGAGGGTGCTACAGTGAAGCGCAAACAAGAGAAAGGCATCACATGGCATTCGTTTCGCTCGCTATCATCGCACTCGTGGCCTTTGCGAGTCCTTTTATCGCCTCGGCGATTCCCGGAAAACCCGTTCCCGAGACGGTCTTTTTGCTCGTGCTCGGCGCGGTGCTGGGACCCCATATGCTCGGCGTCATCCATGTAGATGCTGAGGTCTCGCTTGTGTCCGAGCTGGGCCTGGCCTTCTTGTTCCTGCTTGCCGGCTTTGAGATCGACCCCAAGAGCATCACGGGCGTCGAGGGGCGCTACGGCTTGGCGACGTGGGTCGTCACGTTTGGTATCGCCTGGCTTGCCGTGCGCTTTACCCCGTGGTTCTCAGTCAGTCATTTCGACGGTATCGCCGTGACGCTTGCCCTCACTTCGACGGCGCTCGGCACGCTCGTGCCCATCATGCGTGAGCGCTCGCTCACTGGCACGCGTGTGGGCGACTCGATTCTCGCGTATGGCACCTGGGGTGAGCTCGGCCCTGTGCTCGCCATGTCGGTGCTGCTGTCTGCCCGCACTGGCATCCAAACGCTCGTAATCCTTGGCTTGTTTGCGGTGGTTTGCGTGTTGCTGGCTGTGGTCCCAAGCCGCTCCAAGCGTGTCGGCAGCCGCTTCTTTGCGTTTGTCGAGGAACGCGCCGATACCACGTCGCAGACCTTCGTGCGCCTGACGGTGCTCATCCTGGTCACACTCGTGGCGTTCTCGGCCGTCTTTGATCTCGACATCGTGTTGGGTTCTTTTGCCGCCGGCTTTGTCTTGCGCTATATCATCCCCGAGGGCAACCATACGCTCGAGACCAAGCTCGATGGCCTGGCCTACGGCTTTTTGATTCCGGTATTCTTTACCGTATCGGGCGCAAAGATCGATCTGACGGCCGTGGCGTCGCGCCCGGGTCTGCTCGTGGGCTTTATCGTGGCGTTGTTGATTATTCGTGCCGTGCCCATTCTTATTTCTATGAGCATTTGTCCTGCGACGCGCGATGTGTCGGCGTATGGTCGCATTACCGTGGCCCTGTACTGCACCACGGCCCTGCCGATCATCGTTGCCGTGACAAGCGTTGCCGTCAACGCGGGCGCGCTGTCGCAAGATATTGCGTCGGTCATGGTCGCTGCCGGTGCCATCACGGTGTTCTTGATGCCGTTGCTCGCGCAGCTCTTCTACCGCGTGGTCGACGCCGCGCCGGTCGCCGCCGTGGCAGAAGTTGCCGAGCATCCATCCGATGCGCTCGACATCCTGCGCGCCCATCACGATTTGGCGAGCCTGCTCGCACGTGAGCACGAGCTGCTGACTTCGCATGGCCATGGTCGCGTATTCGAGGGCTTGCCTACGCTCGATACGATTGCCGAGCGTCTTTCCGCCGAGGCGGCGAGCGGCCACATCGATGCCCGCATCGTGGACGCGGCGCATCTTCTTGCCGATAAGACCTATGGTGATGAGGTCGACCCGTCCGAGCTGACCCCGCGCGAGCGTCGCCGCCTGGAGCGCGCCAAGCTCGCCGTGCGCGAATACCGCCGCCGCATGTTGGAGCTCTATGCAAGAGAAGAAGCCGAGGACGACGACGGCAAGTAGTCGATACTCTCTCGGGGAAGCCGCGTCCCGCTTTGAAGGCTCGGAACGGGATGTGATTTCCGAAACGGGGGCCGTTGGGAAACTGTGTCCCGGAATGGGCGCTCAGAGTGGGATGCAGTTTCCGCGAGAGATCCGTTGCGGAAACGGTATCCCAGAATCGGCGTTCAAAACGGGGCGCTCTTTCCGAAACATGGCCCTGAGGGAAGCTGCGTCCCGGTCTGAGTCGGAATTCCGGGACACAGCTTCCCTTTCAAACAGAAGAAGGCGCGCTGCCTGCAGTTGATGCAGACGGTGCGCCTTCTTTGTTGGACTATGTTGAGGCTGGGAGCTGAGGCTTGTGGTCCCTTAAGAGCGGGCGGCTCCGTCGACGGGGAGCACGGCGCCCGTGACGTAGGAGGACATGTCGCTCGCCAGGAAAACAAAGGCGTTGGCGACATCCTCGGGCTCGCCCATGCGACCCAGCGGAATGGTGGCGACGATGGGCTTAATAACCTCTTCAGGCAGGTTGGCGACCATGTCGGTTTTGGTTACACCGGGTGCTACGGCATTGACGCGAATGCCCATGGGGGCGAGCTCGCGCGAGAGCGACTGGACCATGCCGTTGACGGCAAACTTGGACGTTGGATAGCCGACGCCAGAGGGCTGGCCGTACTTGGCAACCATCGAGCTCGTGGTGGTGATGGTGCCGCCGTGGCCGGCCTCGGTCATGATCTTGGCGGCAGCTTGGTGGCCATTAAAGACGGCGACGACGTTAAGGTCCATGACCTTTGCGAACTCCTCGGCCGTGTAGTCCAAGAGGGGTGAACGCTGGGAGATACCGGCATTGTTGACGACCGTGTCCAAGCCGCCCATGTCGGCTGCAGCCTGGGTAAAGGCCTCGGTCACGGCTTCGAGTGAGGTGAGGTCGCAGGAGCGGCCCCAGACCTTGGCGTCGGGATAGGCGGCTGTCAGCTTCTCAACGGCCGCATCGGCGGTCTCCTGACGCGAGCCAAAGACGGTGACGGCGGCGCCTTCCTCGATAAAACGGCAGGCGATGGCATAGCCGATACCGCGCGTGCCTCCGGTGATGATTGCTTTCTTGCC
Organism: Collinsella aerofaciens; assembly: GCF_015670795.1. Taxonomy (GTDB): domain Bacteria; phylum Actinomycetota; class Coriobacteriia; order Coriobacteriales; family Coriobacteriaceae; genus Collinsella; species Collinsella aerofaciens_Q. The sequence continues at coordinate 47,616 of NZ_JADPCJ010000009.1, forward strand.
CTCGAGCAACATGGTATTTCCTCTCATCGCGGGCGGACATTCGCAGCACAGCGTAGCCGTAACTGGAATCGGCCGTGTTTGCATATCGGTGAACGGTAGCCCGCGTTACCGATGAGCGGCTCGCGCAAATGTGCTCTGCCGTTGTGCTTAGGGCAGGAGACAAAAGGGCTCCCGTCCCGCATCGGACGGGAGCCCTCAAAGCGTGTATTGCTAGGCGAGCGTTGAGCTAGTTCGCCATGACGCCTTCGGTCCAAGCCTCAACGTCCTCGATGCGCAGGACGTTGGCGACCTCGGCTACGCAGTCGACGCTGGCAAGCTCGGCGGTGGCAGCCTGGACGTCCTTCTCGAGCGCGCGGTGCGTCAGGAAGATGACCGAGCAAGTATCGCTGGCGCCCGACTTGCCGTCCTCGACCTGGTTGATGAGCGAGATCGAGATGTTGTGCTTGGCAAAGATGTCGACCGTCTCGGACAGGGCACCCACGCGGTCGGCGACCTTCAGGCGCACATAGTACTTAGTCTGGAGCTCGTCCATGGGCTTAAAGGCGAGGTTGTGACCATAGGGCTCAATCTCGGGCAGCGGAGCCACGCCGCGGCTGATCTGCTCGGAGAGCGACAGGATATCGCCCACGACGGCGCTCGCGGTGGGGAAGGAGCCTGCGCCGGCACCGTAGAACATGGTTTCGCCCACGGCGTCACCCACCACGTAGACGGCGTTCATGGCGCCGTTGACCTTGGCGAGCATATGGTCTGCCGGGATGAGCGTGGGATGCACGCGGACGTCGACGCCGGCGTCGGTGTTGCGTGCGATGCCCAGCAGCTTGATGGTGTAGCCGAGCTCGCGGGCCTGGGCGATGTCCTCGGCGCCGATGGTACGGATACCCTGCTGGTAGACATCGTCGGTGGTCACGCGGGTGCCAAAGCCGATGGAAGCGAGGATTGCCGTCTTGCTGGCGGCGTCGAAGCCGTCGACGTCGGCGGACGGGTCGGCCTCGGCATAGCCCTTGGCCTGCGCGTCGGCAAGCACATCGGCGTAATCGGCGCCCTCGGCGTCCATGCGCGACAGGATATAGTTGGTGGTACCGTTGAGAATGCCGGCGATGGTCAGGATCTTGTTGCCCACCAGGTCGTGCTCGAGCGTGCTCACGATGGGGATGCCACCGCCACAGCTGGCCTCGCACTTAATCTGCACGCCGCACGCGCGCGCCTTCTCGGCGAGCGTCTCGACATGACGGCCCAGCAGGGCCTTGTTGGCAGAGACGACGTGCTTGCCGTGCTCAAAGGCAGTGGTGAAGATCTCGGTTGCGGGATGCTCGCCGCCGATCAGCTCGACGACGATATCGACGGCGGGGTCGGTGACGACGTCATGCCAGTCACTCGTAAAGGCCCCGCGCTCAATACCGGCTGCCTCGGCTTGCTCCCAAGCAAGCGCGCAGGCGCGGGTCAGCTTAAGGTCGATGCCGTAGGCTGCCAGGTACTCATCGTGGTGGCTCTTGATCAGGCGGGCCACGCCGCCGCCGACGGTTCCCAGACCGATGAGGCCGACGTTCACGGTGCGCAGGGGTTCGCTCATAGATAGCTCCTTCGTGCATCTTATGGATGGATTAACCGCTTAAAGGTTGAGTGCATTCTAGCGTGAACCGAGGGCGCGTGCTCGCCAGGCAACAGGAGTCGCACAAAACGGCACCCACGAAACGCTGCGGAAACATTGGAAACATGCTCGCTACAAACGAACTTCCGCAACAAACTGTCAACGTTTGCACCATAAGGTTTGCCCTGTACCGCAAGACGGCCGCACCGCGGCCAGCGAAAAGGGGGACACCATGTTTAGCATCAACAACGTACTTAACCGCAGGAGTTTCCTTGTCGGAGCCACGCTTATTTTTGCCCCGATCTATTACACCCCAGCGTCCGTTTTGCTCAAGAACGCCAAGGACATGAGCTACGACATGACACTAATGGGTGTCGACGGCATGGACAGCCTATGTGATCCAGGACGGCAAGTACATCGCTTCCTAAGTGCGCATAAAGCACGACCGGTGAGGCTGTTTTATTTAAGGCAGGTATGCTTGTAACAGAACGGAAACATTACTTTTACATAATAAAGTGGCAATACTGTATAAAGTAATAGAAATACGCAGAATTATGGATAAATCAACAAATCCAAAGAAAAGTTGAAATAATCGCCACTTTCCTTAACTAAAGCGTCTAGTATTTTGCGAACGCCGAACACGGCGAAGGATGGCCTGTCGGGTAACCGAAACCCGACGAGATTTGAGAGGAGAGCCGCATGTCGAGCCTCACCGGTAAGTCATTGAACCCTGTTATGAATCGCAGGAGCGTTATCGCGAGCGCAGCAGGTCTGGGGGCGATGTCCATTCTAGCCGGCTGCTCCTCCAACGGCGGCGATAGCGGTTCCGCTTCGGGCGACGCTTCGTTTAAGATCGGCACCATCGGCCCGCTGACCGGCGCCAACGCGTCCTACGGCAAGTCCGTTACCCAGGGTGTCGAGCTTGGCTGCAAGGATTTCTCGACCAAGGAGCTGCCGCTTGCCAGCAAGGCCGAGGATGACCAGGCCGACGGCGAGAAGGCCGTCAACGCCTTCAATACCCTGCTCGACTGGGGCATGCAGGCCCTCGTCGGCCCGACCACCACGGGTGCGTCGGTTGCCGTTGCCGCCGAGTGCGGTAACGACCCCAAGACGTTCATGATAACCCCGTCCGCGTCCTCCGAGGACGTCACCGACGGCAAGGATTGCGTCTTCCAGGTTTGCTTCACCGACCCCAACCAGGGTGTCAACGCTGCCAAGTTCCTGGCGCAGAAGTATGCGGACGAGAAGTTCGTGCTGTTCTATAACTCCGGCGACGCCTATTCTTCGGGCATCGCAGATTCCTTTAAGGCCCAGGCCGCTGAGTCCAAGCTCGAGATTGTTGACGAGGAGACCTTTAAGGACGACTCCGCCACGAGCTTTACCAACCAGCTGACCAAGGCCAAGCAGGCTGGCGCCACCATGATTTTTGCGCCGATCTACTATACGCCGGCGTCCGTCCTGCTCAAGAACGCCAAGGACATGGGCTACGATGTCAAGATGATGGGCTGCGACGGCATGGACGGTATCCTGGGCGTTGAGGGCTTCGATACCTCTCTTGCTGAGGGTCTGCTGCTCATGACCCCGTTCTCCGCCGACGACGAGAAGAACGCCGACTTCGTTAACGCTTACAAGGATAAGTACGGCGATACCCCCGACCAGTTTGCCGCCGACGCCTACGACGGCGTGCACGCGGTGGCCGAGGCCGTCAAGGAGGCCGGTCTTGGTGTCGACGCCGACCCGACCGAGGTCGCCGAGAAGCTGTCCAAGGCTATGCTCAAGATTACCGTTGACGGTCTGACCGGCAAGCTCACCTGGAACGATAAGGGCCAGGTTCAGAAGGAGCCCACGGCGTACGTCATCACCGACGGCAAGTACGTACAGGCCTAATTGGCCGCCTTACATAGAGCGGTTTTGATCCCAAGCAGGGGAGGTTTTGGCCTTCCCTGCTTGCTTGGTATCTAGGGACGATGTAACGTCCCTGTTTCATACATCAACTGGAAACCTATTCGAAAGGGGGATGTGGAACATGACGGTCTTTATCCAATACCTGGTCAACGGCCTGTCCATGGGCAGCGTCTACGCCATCATCGCGTTGGGCTACACCATGGTCTACGGTATCGCCAAGATGCTGAACTTCGCTCACGGCGACGTCATCATGGTCGGTGCCTATGTCTCGTTCTGCGCCACGTCGTATCTCGGCCTCCCGGGCTGGGTATCTGTAATTCTTTCTTGTGTGGTCTGCACGGTTCTCGGCGTTCTCATCGAGGGTCTGGCCTATAAGCCGCTGCGCCAAGCAGGCCCGCTGGCCGTTCTGATCACGGCTATCGGCGTGTCTTACTTCCTGCAGAACGCCGCGCAGCTTCTGTGGGGCGCCACGCCCAAGAACTTCACTTCGCTCGTCACCTTCCAGGTGCCGGAGTTCTTGGCCAAGTTCAACGTAAGCGCCGTCTCGCTCGTCACCATCGTCGCCTGCCTGGTTATCATGGCCGGCCTGATGTTCTTTACAGGTAAGACCAAGATGGGCAAGGCCATGCGCGCCGTGTCCGAGGACAAGGCCGCCGCTCAGCTCATGGGCATCAACGTCAACCGCACCATCTCGATGACGTTTGCCATCGGCTCGGCGCTTGCCGCCATCGCCGGCGTGCTCCTGTGCTCCTACTCGCCGGTGCTGCAGCCCACGACGGGTGCCATGCCTGGCATCAAGGCCTTCGACGCCGCCGTCTTCGGCGGCATCGGCTCCATCCCCGGTGCCTTTGTCGGTGGCATTCTCATCGGCATCATCGAGGCGATGGTGCAGGCTTACATTTCCACGAGCCTTGCCAACTCCATCGTCTTTGGTGTTTTGATCATCGTCCTGCTCGTCAAGCCTGCCGGCCTCTTGGGCAAGTACGTCCCCGAGAAGGTGTAGGTGAGCGTTATGAAGTTTCTTAAAGACAAGCAGACGCGTCACGACTTTGTCACGTACGCCATGTGCATCGTGGCCTTCGCCATCGTGTTCTTTATGCAGTCTAACCACATGATTCCGCGCATGATCGCCGGTCAGCTGGTTCCCATCACGGCCTATATCGTCATGGCCATTTCCCTCAACCTCGTCGTCGGCATCGCGGGCGACTTGTCGCTGGGCCACGCGGGCTTTATGAGCGTCGGTGCCTACACGGGCATCGTCACCGCCGTCGCGCTGGAGAGCGCCGTTCCGTCCGATCCGATGCGTCTGATCATCAGCATTGTGGTCGGCGCTATCGCCGCTGCCATCTTGGGCTTCTTGATTGGTATCCCGGTCCTGCGCCTGAGCGGCGACTATCTGGCCATCGTGACCCTGGCTTTTGGCGAGATCATCAAAGAGATCGTCACCTGCCTCATTGTGGGCGTCGACTCCCGCGGCCTGCACGTGATTTTTAACATCACGGGCAACTCTACGATCGACGACCTGCACCTGCTCGAGGACGGCACCGCCATCATCAAGGGCGCCCAGGGCGCCTCGGGCGTGTCGACGTACTCGACCTTCCTCGCCGGTGCCATCCTGGTCATGGTCGCACTCGTGATCGTGCTCAACCTGGTCCGCAGCCGTACCGGCCGTGCCATTATGGCCGTGCGCGATAACAAGATTGCAGCCGAGTCCGTAGGCATCTCCGTCACGGAGTACCGCATGATTGCCTTCGTGGTTTCCGCTGCCCTCGCCGGTGCTGCCGGAGCTCTCTTCGGCGGCAACTTCTCGCAGCTCTCCGCCACCAAGTTCGACTTCAACACGTCGATCCTCATCCTGGTGTTCGTGGTCCTGGGCGGCCTGGGCAACATGCGCGGTTCCGTCATCGCGGCGGCGTTGCTCACGGTGCTTCCCGAGCTGCTTCGTCAGTTCTCGGACTACCGCATGCTCATCTATGCCATCGTGCTGATCCTGGTCATGATTTTTACCAACAACCCGCAGCTCAAGGCGTTCTTCGGTCGCGTCAAGGACCGCTTTGCTTCCAAGAAGGAGGTGGCAGCCGATGCCCAGTAAATTTGAGTTCAAGAAGGGCAAGATGGTCCCGTATCCTTCTGGCGCCATCGTTCCCGATCGTGACCTGGGCGAGCGCCCTGCACTCGAGTGCATCCACCTGGGCATTGAGTTCGGTGGCCTTAAGGCAGTCGACGACTTTAGCCTGACCATCGGCAAGACCGAGATCGCCGGTCTGATCGGCCCCAACGGTGCCGGTAAAACCACGGTTTTCAACCTGCTCACCAAGGTGTATCAGCCCACGCACGGCACCATCCTGCTCGACGGCGAGGACACCTCGGGCAAGTCGGTCTATCAGGTCAACCGCATGGGTATTGCCCGTACATTCCAGAACATTCGCCTGTTCAACACCATGACGGTGGAGGATAACGTCAAGGTCGGCCTGCACAACCAGGAGCGTTACTCCGGCTTTGAGGGCGTGCTGCGCCTGCCGACGTATTGGAAGCACGAGAAGGCCGCGCACGAGCGCGCCATGGAGCTGCTGTCCATCTTTGATATGGAGCATCTGGCAAACGAGCAGGCCGGATCGCTGCCTTACGGCGCACAGCGTCGTCTGGAGATCGTCCGCGCGCTTGCCACCAACCCCAAGCTGCTGCTGCTCGATGAGCCTGCCGCCGGCATGAACCCGTCCGAGACCGCGGAGCTTATGGAGAACATCGTCAAGATTCGTGACACCTTCGGCATCGCCATCATGCTTATCGAGCATGATATGTCGCTCGTTATGAACATCTGCGAGGGCATCTGCGTGCTCAACTTTGGCAAGGTCATTGCCAAGGGTACGGCCGAGGAGATCCAGAACAACGACGCCGTTATCGAGGCATATCTGGGCAAGCAGGATAAGGGGGAGAACTAAATGGCAGAGCCGATGCTTTCCGTCTACAACATCAACGTCTGGTACGGCGCCATCCACGCCATCAAGGACATCTCCTTTAACGTCAACGAGGGCGAGATCGTGGCCTTGATTGGTGCCAACGGCGCCGGCAAGTCCACGACGCTTAAGACCGTCTCGGGCCTGCTGCGTTCCAAGACCGGCTCCATCAAGTTTATGGGCGAGGACATTACCCATACGCCTGCCGACAAGCTGGTGGGCAAGGGCCTGGCTCAGGTTCCCGAGGGCCGTCGCGCCTTTTTGCAGATGACGGTCGAGGAGAACCTGGAAATGGGTGCCTATACGCAGCCCAAGTCCACGGTGGCTCCGGGCCTCGAGCGCGTCTACGAGCAGTTCCCGCGCCTAAAGGAGCGCCGTCGCCAGGTCGCCGGCACCCTTTCGGGCGGCGAGCAGCAGATGCTCGTTATGGGCCGCGCCCTTATGAGCAACCCTAAGCTGCTCATGCTCGATGAGCCCTCCATGGGTCTGGCGCCGATTCTGATTAAGCAGATCTTCCAGATCGTCGAGGACCTGCACAAGGCCGGCACCACGGTGCTTCTGGTCGAGCAGAACGCGCAGATGGCACTTTCCATCGCTACACGCGGCTATGTACTCGAGACCGGCAAGATCACCATGACCGGCACCGGTCAAGAGCTGCTGCACGACGATAACGTCCGCAAGGCCTATCTGGGCGGTTAATCCATTCAACAAAGGGGGCGCTGACCAACCCGGTCAGCGCCCCCTTTTAAGTTGCGGTGAAATAGGGACTAAATGGGGGCGCTAGACGCCAAAACAGTCCCTATTCCACCGCAACTTCATGGGGATGTGTGACAATGCCCGTCGGAAAACATCTGCTGTCTTTGGGGGTCTATCTATGCTGTACGAGTTTTGTGCCGAGAACTTTGAGCGGGTGCCGGCGGCTATCGAGGCCGGTGCAAGGCGCATCGAGCTGTGCGATAACCTTGCCGTCGGTGGTACCACGCCCTCGGCCGGCGTTATCAGCGCTACGACCAACTATGCCCACGAACACGATGCACGGGTGATGTGCATGATCCGTCCGCGTGGCGGCGACTTTCACTACAACCAGGATGAGCTGCGCATGATGGAGATGGACTTGGGCCTTGCCGTGAGTGCGGGCGTTGACGGCTTGGTCTTTGGCTGCTGCAAACCCTGCGCTGGCGGATGGGCGCTCGACGAACTTACGCTTGGCGCCCTCGTGATGGCTGCGGGCTGCGCGACCGAGGAATGTAAGCGTGATCCCATCGACATCACCTTCCACATGTCATTTGACCAGCTCTCGCCCGAGGCTCAGCTCGATGCGATTGATACACTTGCCGACTGCGGCGTTACGCGCATCCTCACGCATGGCGGCGCTGCCGGTACGTCGATCGAGGATAATTTCGATTACCTGGCTCGTTTAATCGAGTATGCGGGCGATCGTTTGACCATCCTTCCCGGCGGCGGCATCACTACGGCAAATCGCGACGCGGTCGCGGCGGCGCTAGGCGTCTCCGAGCTCCATGGCACCAAGATCGTGCCGCTGGAGGTATAACCCGTGGCGCTGGTATTTGACGTTCAGCAGGCGAGCGGTAAGCCCGACGATAATCGTCGCCCTGGCACCGCGTGCCCCTTTTGCGACACGGAGGGACTTGCCAACATCATCCAGCGCGATGGTGACTGTATCTGGCTCGAGAATAAGTTCAAGACCTTGCGGGCCACACGTCAGACCGTATTGATCGAGTCTGCCAATCACGACGCCGACCTGGTGACCTATGAACCGGATGAGCTGCATCATGTGATGCGGTTTGCCCTGGGCTGTTGGCAGCAGATGATCGATTCCCAACAGTACCGCAGTGTGCTCATGTACAAGAACAAAGGCCCACTTTCGGGCGGCAGCCTCGTCCATCCACACATGCAGATTGTGGGCCTGGAACAGGAGGACGGCTATGCGGCGCTGACCTCAGCCAACTTTGAAGGCATCGATGTTTGGCAGAGGGGAAGGGTTGCGGTCAACATCTCAACCGAACCGATTATGGGGTTCTTTGAGGTCAATGTTTCAGCCCCGCAGGGAATCGCCGCCAGCGATGGCGCGCGAGACCAAGCCGAGACGGACCTCTTCGCCGATGCGATTCAGGTAGCTCTGCGCTATATCCTGAACGAGCACCATGGTGGTCGCGCAGAGTCGTACAACTTGTTCTTCTACCACATGGACGGCCGGACCATTGCCAAGGCGCTTCCGCGCTGGGTGGTTTCACCCTACTTTGTCGGGTATCGGCTGGCTCAGGTCAATGCTGAGACCACGCTCGATGTCGATGCGGAGCGATTCCGCGCACATCTGGAGGCGCTCACATCGTAAAGTGAGCGCCCGCACACTGCGGACGGTTTAGCGCGCCATTGCATCGCGGCCGGCCTCGACCCGCTTGCGCTGGGCGGCGCGCTCCTCGCCGGTCAGACGCTCAAAGAAGTGTCCGATAAGCGAGGCGAGCACCTGCTGAAACAACGTTCCACACATGACGGGAAACACAACTTCGCCCGGAAAGTATTGCGTGGCGATGACGGCGCCCGAAGAGATATTGCGCATGCCGCAGGTAAAGCACATGGTGGTCGTCTCGCTATACGGCAGGTGCAACGCGCGGGCGACCAGAATGCCCACGACAAAACCGCTGATGGCGAAGACCAAAATAAAGAGGGCGACTTCCAGGCGCACCGCGTTCATGTGCAGCACGTACTCGCTCATGGCGGTGGAGTTGGACGCGATGACGCCCATCATCATAAATTTGCAGGCGGGCGAGAGCGCGGGGGAGAGCTTCTCGTGGCCCCAGCCGCGCGTAAGTTCGTTGATTACGATGCCAAGGATGGCGGGGATGGCAATCATAAAGGCCATGTTCTGCATCATGCTCGGAACATCGATTGCGACGGTGGCACCCAGCAGGAGCTTGAGCGTGAGCGGAATCGTCACGGGCGATATAACCGAGGACGTCAGGATGATGGTGAGTGCGAGCGGGCCGTTGCCGCCGAACATGCTGATCCACATAAAGGCAGTGACTGCCACGGGTACGCTGTACTCGATCACGATGCCGCAGACAAGGTTGGGGTTGGAGCCAAAGAACAGTGAGCCCATGACATATGCCGCGATGGGGATGAGCACGGCCGAGACAAATAACGCCAAAATCAGATGAAGGGGACGGCGGAACACCTCGGCCACCTGGTGAAAGGTGTTACTGAGTGCACCCTGAAACGTCATAAAGGCAAACAAGGTGGGAACGATGGGCTTGAGAACGCCGATCTGCTGAGGAAAGAGCACGCCGAGCGCCACGCAAATCGGAACGATGATCTGCATGTACCCCGCGAGAAACTTGCCCAGTCCAACCCATTGCTTCATATGCTCTTGTGACTCCCTATGCCCGTGAATCCGTTTGAATGGATATGCTAGACGCTCGCATGCGTCCGTGCGGCTGAAACGCCCGATTATTTCGAGGCTATTACCGACATCGTTTACCGAAACCGCGGTGTGCTGCGGCGATTTGCGTCCGCGCTGCACGGTATAATAAATCTGTTCAACAGATCTGCCTGCCGAAGCGGGTATACACAGAGGACTCATCGCTATGAACCGTGAGAGGTATCGCGGCGACCTGCCCCTATCGGGGGTGGGCGCCTATGTCATCGCTTAAGACGACGCATCGCTGGGCGGTCGCTCAGCAAAAGCCCGAGCTCGAAAAGGAGCTTTCGGCTGGTCTGGGCATACCCGGGCTGGTGGCGCGCATTATGGTTGCGCACGGCATTACATCCATCGAGGAAGGCCAGCTTTTTTTGACGCCTTCGCTCGATCGCGACTGGGCGGACCCACTCGTTATTCCGGGCATGGCGGTCGTCGCCGACCGCGTTGAGCGTGCTATTCGCAGCCACGAGCGCATCGCCGTCTTTGGCGATTTTGACGTCGACGGCATTACGTCGACTTGTCTGTTGACCGAGGCGTTGCGTTCGTTTGGCGCCAACGTCACGCCGTTTATTCCGCACCGCTTTGACGAGGGCTACGGCCTGTCGCGTGCGGCGCTCGACCGCGTCAACGAGCTCGCTCAACCCAACCTGATCGTGACCGTCGATAACGGTATCGCTGCCAAGGAAGAGGTTTCCTATCTGGAGAGCTTGGGAATCGATTTGGTGGTCACGGACCATCACGAGCCGTCCGATCAGGTGCCGCAGGGCGTGCCCTTGACCGATCCCAAACTCGAGGATGAGGGCCCCTCACGCGAACTTGCCGGTGCCGGTGTGGCGCTCAAGCTGGTGCAGGTTTTGGGCGAGCGTCTGGGTAAGCCGTCGTATTGGCGTTCGCTGATTGAGGTTGCGGCGCTGGGCACCGTGTCTGACATGATGCCATTGACGGCCGAGAACCGCGCGTTGGTCGCCGAGGGCATCCAACAGATGCGCGTGACGGCTCGTCCCGGCTACATTGCGCTTGCAGCGCTCGCCAAGGCCGACCTTTCTACCATTACGGCGGACGGTCTATCGTTCTCGCTCATTCCCCGCTTAAACGCCGCCGGCCGCATGGCCGATCCCAAGCTGGCGCTCGACCTGCTGCTTGCCCGCGATCCTATCGAGGCAAGTGCACTGGCGGCCGAGCTCGAGGAGATCAACCGTCAGCGTCGCGAGATTGAGGCGGAGCTCACGCGTGATGCCATGGCAAAGGTCGAGGAGACCTATGATGGCGGTCGCGCAATCGTCGTGGGTGGCGAGGGCTGGCACGAGGGCGTTAAAGGCATCGTGGCGAGCCGCCTTACCAACCGATATCACGTGCCGGCGTTGCTCTTCTCTATCGAGGACGGTATAGCACGTGGCTCGGGTCGCTCGGTGGGCAAGGTCAACCTGTTCGAAGCCGTCGAGCGCTGCTCCGACCTGCTGATTCGCCGCGGCGGACATGCCGGTGCGGTGGGCGTGACCATCGAGGCGTCTAAGCTCGATGAGTTTCGTCGTCGCCTTTCCGCCGTGTTGTCCGAGCTTCCCGCCGAGGACTTTGAGGACACCGACGAGGTTGCCGCCACGGTTGACCTTTCCGAATTGAATATCGAGACCATCGAGCAGATTTCCCGCCTTGAGCCGTTTGGCCAGGGTAATAAGGTGCCGCTGCTGGCTGCCGAGGGCGTGACGATGTGCGATCGCGCCGTGGTGGGCAAGACCGGCGAGCATATGCGCTTCGTGGCGACGGATGGCGCCGCGAGCGTGCCGGCCATCATGTTTCGTGTGCCGCAGATCGATAGGCTTATCAATTGCGACAGCGCTGTCGACTTGGTGTTCGAGGCCGTTGCCGAGCATTGGCAAGGTCGCGTAAAGCCAAAGCTCATGATTAAGGATGTCTTGGTCCGCGATACCACGGCGCCCAGCGTTGACGACCCGGCATGTGAGCTTCGCCGCGGCGTACAACCGGCGGATTCTGGACTGCGCCTGGAGTCGCGTAAACGCGAGACGCTTGCCCAGCTTTCCTATACCGAGCTCACGCGCTCACTCATTCACAGCTTTATCGGATCGAACCAGCCGCACCGCGCGCAGGTCGAGGCGCTCGATGCCCTGGCCGATCACCAAAGTGTTCTGGCCGTTATGGGAACGGGGCGCGGCAAGTCTCTTATCTTCCATGTGCATGCCGCGCGCGAGGCGGTTCTTCGCGGGCGTGCGAGTATCTTTGTCTATCCGCTGCGCGCGCTCGTTGCCGACCAGGCCTATCACCTCTCGTCGACGATGGCCGCGCTCGGCATTGGCGTAGGCGTGCTGACCGGCGAGACCGTGGAAGCCGCGCGCGATGACGTGTTTGCCGGCCTGGCTTCGGGTCGCACCGGCATCGTTCTCACGACGCCTGAGTTCCTTTCCATCCATCGCGATCGCTTTGCGCGTTCTGGACGTATCGGCTTTGTCGTTATCGATGAGGCACACCATGCCGGCCTTGCCAAGGGCGGTGACCGGAGCGCATACCTCGACATGCCCGATATTCTCAAGGCCCTGGGCAACCCCGTTGTCATGGCCGCGACTGCCACCGCAACGGCTCCGGTTGTGGCCGAGCTCGCCCGCGTGCTACCGATTACCCGCACGGTGGTTGACGAGACGGTGCGCGAGAACTTGCAGCTCGAGGATGACCGAGACCTTGCGAGCCGCGAAAATCGCCTGGTGTCGATCGTGGCGACGGGGGAGAAGACCGTTATCTATGTGAACTCACGCGACCAGTCCGTGGCGCTTGCCAAGACGTTGCGCAAACGCGTGCCCGACTGTGCGACCCAGATCGCGTTCTATAACGCCGGGCTTGCGCGCTCCGATCGCCGCCGTGTTGAGGAAGCCTTTAGAGACGGAAGTCTCAGCTGCATCGTTTCAACCTCGGCCTTCGGTGAGGGCGTCAACCTGCCCGATATCCGTCATGTCGTGCTCTACCACATGCCGTTTGGCGCGATTGAGTTTAACCAGATGAGCGGCCGTGCCGGCCGCGATGGACAGCCCGCCGTGATTCACCTGCTCTATTCGTCGCGTGACGCTCGTATTAATGAGCGCCTGCTCGATTGTTACGCGCCCGAGCGCGATGAGCTTGTCACGCTCTATCGAGCGCTGCAGACCATGTGGCGCTCCAACCGTGGCAAGACGGGGGACGATTCATTCTGCGCAAGCGATATCGACATTGCGCAGATGTGTCTTGCCATCGATGCCCGCACGCCGGTCGACGAGCGCTCGGTGGAAAGCGGCCTGGGAATCTTCGAAGAACTCGGTTTCTGCCGCGTTTCGGGGTTTGACGATACGCGTCGCATCGCGATGGCGGAAAACCCCGGTCGCGTGCAATTAAGCAGGTCAATTCGCTATTTGGAGGGCTTGCGCTCGCGCATGGAGTTCACGGCTTTTCGGAGTTGGGCACTCGATTCGTGCGCTTCTGATATGCTAGCCAAAGTTAACCGCCCGATCGTACCGCGGGCCTAGGGGAAGGGGACCTCGATGGACGCCGCAGCCCGTACCGCCCATGATTCCACCCTCCAGCCGTTTTCGGAGATGGAGCACTATAAGCATGCCGATGAGCTGCCGCCCGAGATTATGGCGGATAGCTACGACAAGCTGGAGCGTCTGTGCCTCAAATATATGAACGCGGACGACTTCTCCAAGGTGGAGCAGGCCTACTGCTTTGCTGCCGAGAAGCACTGCAACCAAAAGCGGCGCTCGGGCGAGATGTACATTAACCATCCCGTCGAGGTAGCTATCATTCTAGCCGACCTCAAGATGGACTGCGATGTGGTGTGCGCCGCGCTGTTGCACGATACCGTCGAGGATACCGAGACCTCGCTTACCGATGTTTCCGGCCTGTTTGGCGATACGGTGGCCGAGCTCGTCGATGGCGTGACCAAGCTCACCAACATCGAAGTCGACAGCATGGACGAGAAGCAGGCCCTCACGCTGCGCAAGATGTTCCTTGCCATGTCCAAGGACATCCGCGTCATCATCGTCAAACTCGCCGACCGCCTGCATAACATGCGCACGCTTGCCGCCCTGCGCGAGGACCGCCGTCTGTTTAAGGCGCGCGAGACCATGGACGTATACGCGCCTCTGGCCGACCGCCTGGGCATGAGCTCTATCAAGTGGGAGCTCGAGGACCTGTCCTTCTTCTACTTGGAGCCCGATGCCTACCAGCGCATCGCGCGCATGGTAGCCGAGTCGCGCGAGGTTCGCGAGCGTTATCTGGCCGAGACCATCAAGACGCTCACCGATGAGCTCAATCGCATTGGTCTTGAGGGCTTTCAGATCAACGGTCGTTCCAAGCACTATTGGTCCATCTATCAAAAGATGAAGCGCAAGGGCAAGGAGTTCTCCGAGATTTACGACCTGGTGGCGCTGCGCGTCATCACTCATTCGGTGCGCGATTGCTATTCCACGCTTGGTGCCGTGCATACCTTGTGGCATCCCATGCCCGGTCGCTTTAAAGACTATATCGCCATGCCCAAGGTCAATAACTACCAGTCGCTCCATACGACGGTTATCGGCCCCACGGCCCGCCCGCTCGAGATTCAGATTCGAACCTATGAGATGCACGAGCAGGCCGAGTACGGCATTGCCGCCCACTGGCTCTATAAGAAGTCGGGCGGATCGTCTGCGTCTAAGACCAATGATGCCCAGCGTCTAGACGACCAGATTAACTGGCTTAAGCATTCACTCGATTGGGCGGCGTCTGACGAGATCACCGATGCCAAGGAATACTTGCACTCGCTGAAGGTCGACTTGTTTGACCAGGAGATTTTTGTCTTTACGCCCAAGGGCGAGGTCATGGCGCTTCGTGCCGGCTCTACACCGCTCGACTTTGCCTACGCCGTTCATACCGAGGTCGGTAACCACTGTGTCGGCGCCAAGATCAACGGTGCGGTGGCGCCGCTCACGCACGAGATCAAGACGGGTGACCGTGTCGAGATCCTGACCAACAAGAGCTCTAAGCCGTCGCGCGATTGGCTCAAGATCGTCAAGACGCCTTCGGCCAAGTCAAAGATTCGCCGTTACTTCGCCGCCGCGACCAAAGACGATGACGCTGCTGCCGGCCGCGATATACTGGCTAAGGACCTGCGCAAGCGCGGGTATGGCATCTCTACGCCGCGATCCACGCGTGCGCTCAACGCCGTGGCGGAGCAGTTTAACTTCAAGCAGCTCGAGGACCTTTTTGCAGCCGTTGGCGCGGGCAAGGTCGCCCCGCGCGCTGTGGGCAATAAGGTCGAGCAAATCTTGGACCCCAAGCCCGAGGAACAGCTCACCAAGGCCGAGGCTATCGCCGAGGTCGTCAAGCAGCCTGCCCGCGGCTCCAACCGCAAGCCGCAAAAGCGCGGCAAGAGCGCGAGCAACGGCATTATCGTCAAGGGCGAGAGCAACAGCGGTCTGCTGGTCCGTCTGGCGCATTGCTGCAATCCGGTGACGGGCGACGATATCGTCGGCTTCATCACGCGCGGCCGAGGTGTCTCGGTGCATCGTGCCAACTGCCCCAACGTCAAGGGCCTCATGGAGCACCCCGAGCGCATGATTGACGTAGAGTGGGATGGTGCTGCCGATACGCTTTTCCAGGTCGAGATTGTGGTCGAGTGCCTGGATCGTATGGGCCTGCTCAAGGACGTCACCATCGCCATTGGCGATGCAGGCGGCAATATCCTTTCCGCCGCCACCTCGACCAACCGCGAGGGCATTGCGACCCTGCGTTTTATGGTCGAGATCTCGGACGCGAGTGGTCTGGATCCGCTGCTGGCATCGATTAGCAGCGTCGACTCGGTCTACGATGCACGCCGTTTGATGCCTGGCGAGGGTGGGGCTCAGCTCAAGCGTCGCGTATAGGCGTGACGAGCGCGCGACAGTAATGATATTGGTTACGTTCGGGGCATCGTTTGATGCCTCGACGTTTATAGAAGGAGGGCGCACGCATGGACGCTGCGGCTTTGGACTTAACCCCTCGGGGTACGGCTTCGATTGAGGTGCTTGTAAACGGGCCCATCCAGACCAACAGTTACGTCGTTATTTCGAGTGGCGAATGCTTGATTATCGATCCCGCTTGGGAAGGCGAAAACCTCGTTGCGCACATCCGAGCCGAACACCCTGGCGTGCATGTGCTCGGTTCCGTCTGCACGCACGGTCATGCCGACCATGTTGGCGGTGTAGCCGGAGTTCGGGCCGCCGTTGGCGCTGACGCCTTGTACGAGCTGTGTGTTAAGGATGCGACTGTGCCGCATGCGAATATAGAGGAGCAGCGAGTGATGTGGGGCATCGAGACGCCCGATCCGGGCGAGCCGACGCGGCTGCTTGCCGAGGGCGATACCATTGAGCTAGGCGACATTTGCCTGCAGGTTATCGAGGCGCCCGGGCATACGCCGGGTGGCATTGTCTTGTTTGCTGCCACCGAGCAGGGGAACATTGCCTTTGTGGGCGATACACTATTCCCGGGCAGCCACGGCCGTACCGACCTTTCCGGCGGAGACGAGGCGGCGATTCTGCGCTCGCTCTCCAAGCTCGCCCGGCTTCTCCCGCCCGATACCGTTTGCCTAACCGGCCATGGCGATTCGACCACTGTGGCACGCGAGCTTATGCAGAACCCTTTCATGCAGATGTAGCTTTGCAGTCAGCTTCTGAAGCATGAGAAGCGTCCAAACGTCAAGATATTTTCCCCAACGGGTCGATTCCGTAGGGCAAACGGTCAAAAAAAGTCTGTTTGGACGATATTCGTGAACAAACGAACGTTTATGCTCGGATACGCCGTGGTAAAATCACAGGCGTTATCGGAGCAACCTTACAGGAGGTTTCTTTTATGCTCGTCAACGCAGCAGACATGCTCAAGAAGGCCGAGGCCGGCAAGTACGGTCTCGGTGCCTTCAACACCAACAACCTCGAGTGGACCCTGGCTATTCTCCAGGCCGCCGAGGAGGCCAAGTCTCCGCTGATCCTTCAGTGCACCGCTGGTGCCGCTAAGTGGATGGGCGGTTTCAAGGTCTGCGCCGACATGGTCAAGGCTGCCGTCGAGGCCACGGGCGTTACCGTTCCCGTCGCCCTTCACCTCGATCACGGTTCTTACGAGGACTGCTTCAAGTGCATCGAGGCCGGCTTCACGTCCATCATGTATGACGGCTCTCACGAGGAGACCTTCCAGCTTAACCTTGACCGCACCAAGGAGCTCGTTGAGCTTGCCCACTCCAAGGGCATGTCCATCGAGGCCGAGGTCGGCGGCATCGGCGGCACCGAGGACGGCGTGACCTCCAGCGGCGAGCTCGCTGATCCTGCTGAGTGCAAGCAGATCGCTGACCTGGGCGTCGACTTCCTCGCCTGCGGCATCGGCAACATCCACGGCGTGTACCCTGCCGACTGGGCTGGCCTTTCCTTCGAGCGCCTGGGCGAGATCAAGGCCCAGACCGGTGACCTGCCCCTCGTCCTGCACGGTGGCACCGGCATCCCCGAGGATCAGATCAAGAAGGCCATTTCCCTGGGCATCTCCAAGATCAACGTCAACACCGACCTGCAGCTCGTCTTCGCCAAGGGCGTCCGCGAGTACATCGAGGCTGGCAAGGATCAGCAGGGCAAGGGCTTTGACCCCCGCAAGCTCCTCAAGCCTGGTCGCGACAACATCGTTGCTCGCACCAAGGAGCTCATGGAGGAGTTTGGCTCCGTCAACAAGGCGTAAGCGTCGCTAAACTTCCCGCCGGAAGCCCCGTCTCCCTACACTGTTTCCTTTGCGCTCACCTGGCTTCGCTAGAAGTCGCGCCAAGGAAACAGTTCCGGGGGACGGGGCTTCCTTCGTTTACCGCCGCAGGGTTACGAGTCTGAATTAAGAGGGCTACTGGCTTTGCCAGAAGTCACGCAATGGGAAAAGCTCCGGGTGAACGGGGCCTCCTTCGTTAACTCGCTACAGGGTTACTGGGCTGAATTCATTTTTATAGGTACCGTTTATCGGTATTGAAAGCCCCTTTGTTGGGGCTTTCTTTTTTATCTCGCTACAATGGGCTTCGAGAGTTCTAATGACTTGGAGTTTGGTATGGCTGTTATTGATGTGCTGCCTTCGGATGGGAAGGTTATTGACGAGGGTCCTGTTGGTTGCTCTGTTGATGTTTGCTGCGATGACTTTCGCCATCTCGATATTGGACTGCCGCCCGAGATTCTTCGTCTTAAGGATGCCGGGTATTTGACGCAGGCTGTTGCCGCCTGCGATCGCCTTTTGGAGCAGAACCCTGAGCCTTCGCTGGCTGCCTGCGTTCGCGCCGAGCGGTATCGCATGATCGAGACGCCGCTTTATTTTTCGGTGTCGCGTGATCGGGCTATCGAGATGATCCGCGAGGAGTGGCCTGAGTTTACCGAAGAGCAGTTTGACGACCTGATCGATCGCAAACGTATTGACTGGCGCTTTATCGATGGTCAGCTGTTCGTTCTCGATAACTTCCTTGATTCTTTGCGCGTGTATCCCAAGGAGGTTCCGGGTCTGCGTCCCGATTCTGCGGATGGAATTGCGCTGCGCAACCAGATGCTCGAGGAGATGGAGTCGCAGGGCGGGCTGTCTCGCACCATTACGCTTAAGGCATGCGTGTCTGTCCCCGGTGCTTTGGAGGGGGAGACCGTTCGCGCGTGGCTTCCCATTGCCGCCGCCTGCCGCCAGCAGTCTCAGGTCGAGATGCTTGATATGACGCCGGAGGGGGTCGTTGCTCCCGCAAACGCCTCGGCGCGCACTGCCTCGTGGGTCTCCTCGACCGATCGCTCATTCTCGGTGACCTATCGCTATCACATCGATGCCGCCTATTGCGATATCTATGGTGGCGCGCTCCCATCGCATCCCTGTATGGACGCGCCTCTGCCCGAGGAGACTTCCGAGGACCGTCCGCACATTGCGTTTACGCCGTACCTGCGACAGCTGACGGAGCGTGTTATTGACGGGCTCGAGGATCCGCTCGATCGCGCTCGTGCTATCTATGATTATCTGACACAGCATATCGACTATCGCTATCAGCCACCGTACCTGCTTTTGGGATCTATTGCCGATGACTGTGCACACTTGCTCCGCGGTGATTGTGGCGTTATGGCACTTACGTTTATCACCATGTGCCGCATCGCGGGTGTGCCCGCCCGTTGGCAGAGCGGCCTGTATGTTGCGCCCGATTCGGTGGGGCCGCACGATTGGGCTGAGTTCTATACGCCACAGACCGGTTGGCTTAACGCCGACGTATCGTTTGGCTCCTCGGCGCGCAGGATGGGGGAGGAGTGGCGTCGTCGTCACTACTTTGGCAATCTCGACCCGTGGCGTATGGTGGCCAACGATCGATTCCAGGCCGAGTTTGTGCCCGCTTTCGATGGCATGCGTGAGGATCCCTATGACAATCAGATGGGCGAAGTCTTGGTTAACGGACGCGGGTGCCGCCAGCGCGAGATGCTCCGTTCGGTCGAACTCATCGAAATGTTCGAAGTTCCATTTTCGGACTAATCGGTAGAAAGCTGTGATAAACTAACTCACGCATTACGTGCCCGAGTGGCGGAATTGGCAGACGCAGTGGACTCAAAATCCACCGTTGGCAACAACGTGCGAGTTCGAGTCTCGCCTCGGGCACCATACATGCAAGTGAGCGTTCAAGGGGGTTGCGGCCCCCTTTTTCGTGCCGAACTCGCGTGAGCGCGCGAAGCGTTATGCAAACAGGCCTGCGGCCTGTTTGTAGCGGAGCGTGGCGAGGGCGCCGCGCGTCCGAAGCCCGGGGCTTCGCGAAGCGAAGGCCCTTCGAGTCTCGCCTCGGGCACCATACATGCAAGCGAGCGTTCAAGGGGGTCAAGGCCCCTTTTTCGTGTACGTAATGTGATAACGCGCTGTACGTGTTATTATTCGCAAGGCGTTGTTCCCGCAATGCCCTAAAGAGGAACCCGAGGGTTCCCACCTTTTGGCGCCAATGAGCAGCTGACTGGTCATACAACTTAGATTCCCTTCCTCAAATCGAGGAAGCCTATGTGTACGACCTAGTTGCTGAGAAGCGCCGGGTTATTTTTTTATGAATGGAGGTAGGGAAAATAGCTAAGTCTGATGACACCCGCATCAACGACGAGATCACTGCATCTTCGTGCCGTTTGATTGGCGTCGATGGCTCTCAGCTCGGCCTGTTCGCCATCCGCGATGCCCAGCGCGTCGCCGACGATCAGGGTCTCGACCTGGTCGAGATCGCTCCCAACGCGGAGCCGCCGGTCTGCAAGGTCATGGACTACGGTAAGTTCAAGTACCAGCAGGCCATGAAGGCCAAGGCTGCTCGTAAGAACCAGTCCAAGGTCGAGGTCAAGGAAATGAAGTTCCGACCCAAGATCGACGTTGGCGACTACGAGACCAAGAAGGGCCACGTTCTGCGTTTCCTCAAGAAGGGCGCACGCGTTAAGATCACCATCATGTTCCGCGGCCGTGAGATGGCTCACCCGGAGCAGGGCCTTAACGTTCTCGAGCGTCTCGCCGAGGATCTCAAGCCTTACGCTACGGTCGAGTCCAAGCCTAAGATGGAAGGCCGTAACATGCTTATGCTGCTCGCCCCGATTAAGGGCGCCTTCGATGAGGATAAAGCGGCAAGCGATACCAAGTAACTAGTGTTCTGTAACCGATTAAGGAGTATTTCATGCCTAAGATGAAGTCCCACAGCGGCACCAAGAAGCGTTTCCGCAAGACTGGTACCGGCAAGCTTATGCGCGCCAAGGCTTTCAAGAGCCACATCCTGAGCAAGAAGTCCACCAAGCGTAAGCGTGGCTTCCGTCAGGAGACCGAGATCGCCGCTGCCGACCGCAAGGTCATCAAGTCGCGTCTCGCCTAAGTTCGAGTTCCCGTTTTTCGTTTTACCGTCTAGGAGTTGATAGAACATGGCACGTATTAAGCGCGCTGTTGCCGCCAAGAAGAAGCGCCGTACCGTTATGCACCGTGCGAAGGGTTACTACGGTGCCGCTTCGCGTACTTACAAGCATGCAAAAGAGCAGGTCCAGCACTCCCTGCAGTATCAGTATCGTGATCGCCGCAACAAGAAGCGCGAGATTCGTTCTCTCTGGATCACCCGTATCAACGCTGCTGCTCGCCTGAACGACATCTCTTACTCTCAGTTCATGCACGGCCTGAAGGTTGCCGGCATCGAGCTCGACCGCAAGGTCCTGGCTCAGATGGCTTACGAGGACATCGAGTCCTTCAACGAGCTGGCTACCATCGCCAAGAAGGCTCTCGAGGCCTAATAGATTCTCTTGAATCGCTAGGGGAGTGTCGCGTTGTGCGCGGCGCTCCCTCTTTTTATCTGAAGCGCGGTTTACATTGCTAAAAGCGCGGGTAGATAAACACTTACAGGTGACCGATCTCTATATATTCCTGAACCAAAGGGTCATCATCTGATACGTGCAGTATTTCTGCACCAGCCTTTCTATGACTTATATAGGAAGCAATATATTGTGTAGGACTTGTGAAGAGTGGAATTGACGTCCCACAGGGCTTCGCGGTCTGGCAATATATCTCCTTGCCGCGCGGCCCGGTGGAACCGGTTCAGCCGCGCAGGCGTGCACCTTGAGAACCGGATACTGCGAGGATGGACACTTACTTCAGTGTCGCATCCGGGCAGACATCGAACCATTTGAAATGGTCTAACTTGGATTTGTTTTTCGCAAGGCCGCCGAGAGG